>CAZWCA010000016.1:15155-58367 GCA_964632255.1 uncultured Smithella sp.
ATCATAATACCAATTGCCGCCAAAAGCAGGCTGGTGATTTTAGAAATGGTTTTGGAACCTGTTTTTCCTAATATCCTGTTAATTATCGGCGAAAAATAAAAAACTCCGCCGACGATCAGTATATTAACGGTGATTGCCGCAGAAGTGATAAACATGCTGTGTTCATTAATTAAAAGCAAAGACGTAGTCAATACAGCCGGACCGGAAATCAGTGGAACTCCTATCGGTACGGCGCCTAAACTATCCGCATCAACTGCCGATGAACGTTTTTCAGTGGAAAGGATATCTCTAATAGAAATCAAAAAAAGAAGAGTCCCGCCGGCAACCATAAAATCGGCAACGGAAACTCCGAGTAACCGGAGAATTGCTGTGCCGACAACAATAAATGCCAGTGCAACGATTAAAGCGGTAATCATTGATTGCAAAATAATACGCCTGATCTTTTGCGGCTCGATATCTTCGGTGAGGCTGAGAAATAATGGCAATACGCCGATGGCATCTACGGCGACAAAAAGGGGAACAAAACAAAGCCAGAATGATTTCATCATTGCTAAAACCTCAGTTTTTAATTCCTGGATGTTACTAAAATAGCAGATTCAGCAAAGAGCAAAATTTTTTTATTCCGGAAAAACAGATAATTTTTCTCTTGCGGCTTTATCTATGCAGTTATTGACGGCATTATATCAAATAAGCCGCAAATGGTAAGTTATTTCTCTTGGTTCATAGATTGAGAAAGACAATTTCCAAACTCCGGGAAACCTTGCCATTAAGAATTGTTAAAAAGTCAATAAAAATTGCCAATCAACTATATTATTCCGGTAAATTTAAACTTTTTTATGGAAAAAGATATTTATAAAATGTAAATGTGCAAATGTTAAAAGATCTTACCATCATATACATTTAATTCTCCGGACGGCCAAACGGAATTAAAAATGTCAACAAAGCCGAAAAAGGAAAGTCTCCAGCATTATAATATTGATGAACTCATCAGGATGTATGAATCTTTCGCCAGTAATTGTGGTGATGTTATTCTCTTCATTCGCCTCAGTGATGGAAAAATAGTGGAAGCAAATAATGCCGCGGTTAAGACTTATGAATATTCTCATGACGAATTATTAACGAAAACAATTTTTGATTTGCGAGCGCCGGAAACACAGGATCAAATTTCACGGCAATTGGATAGCGCCGCCGGTTCCGGACTTCTAATGGAAACGATTCATGTTAAGAAGAACGGCGAAAAATTTCCGGTTGAAGTTAATGCTCAAGGTTCCGTTATTGGCAATGAAACCATCGTTTTCAGTATCATCCGCGATATTTCCAAACGATTGATAGCTGAACAACTATTGCAGGAAAGCGAAAACAACTTGCGTGCTCTTCTCAACGCGGTTACGGAAACTTTCTTCCTTATGAACAAAAACGGCATCATCCTCGCTGCAAATGAAACCATGGCCAAAAGATACGGCCTTTATGAAGATGAGTTGGTAGGAAGCCGCCTTTATGATTTACTTGAGCCGGATATAGCCAAGCTGCGAAGATATCAGGCCGATCTTGTCATCTCTACCGGCAAGCCGGTTCGCTTTGAAGATATCCGTTTCAACCGGAATATTGATCAGACATTTTACCCTGTTTTCGACAGTGACGGCCGGGTTGTACGTATTGCTGTTTTCGGCATGGATATTACCGAACGGCGGAAAATGGAGCAGGATCTGGAGACAATGGCTTTTACCGATCAGCTTACCGGCCTTTATAACAGGAGAGGGTTTATTAATCTCGCTTCGAATCAACTCAAAATCTCCAAACGTTCAAAACAAAAAATACTGCTTTTCTTTGCTGACATCGACAAAATGAAATGGATCAATGACAACCTCGGTCATGAAGACGGTGACAAAGCATTAATCGACACGGCAAAAATCCTGATCAGAACTTTTCGTGAAACCGACATTATTTCCCGAATTGGAGGTGATGAATTTGCCATATTGGCAATCAATGCTCATGATCAAACAACGAAAAATTTGTTGGAGAGGCTTCATAAACTGATTAATAATTATAATTCACACAAGGGACGAAGGTTTGAAATTTCCATAAGCATTGGTTGTGCGGAATTCGATCCCAACCGTCATGACTCGCTGGATGAACTCATGTCCCGCGCCGACAAACAAATGTACGATGAAAAGAAAAATAAAAGGTTCGGCAGGGATTAAAGCTCTTTTTCTTTATTATTAAAAAGAGCTATTAAATCGGTCTTTTCAGTAGAAGAAAAATTTCATATGTGTTAATTAAGACTCGTAAAAAGTTAATTTTAATGCTGTTTAAAGATAATCAATCTTAAAAAAGGAGAAAAAGATGAACAAAGCGGACATTATAAATGAAATCGCGAAGACCACATGCACCAAAGCGGAAGCGGCAAAAGCATTAGATGCCTTTATTGATGCGGTTAAAAAAGACCTGAAGAAAGGTAATAAAGTAACAATCATCGGCTTCGGAACTTTTTCAGTAACTAAGAGGGCCGCCAGAAAAGGAAGAAATCCCCAGACCGGAGCAACGATCAAGATTGCCGCCAAAAAAGTTCCCAAATTTACGGCCGGAAAAGCGCTGAAAGCAGCCGTTGCAACGAAATAAATACCTGATGTCCCGATATTTATGAAGCATTATTGAAGTAAGATTATCTTGTCTATTGTTTCAGCTCCAATTTAAAAGCTATTCCTGAATCAGGCATAGCTTTTTTTATTATCTTTCCGGTTCGGCTTTCGATTTTCGAACCCTTTTTTTCATCTATTCCGGTGATCAAGGCAGCATAAAATAAAAGGTCGCACCTTCGTTGACCTTTCCTTCCGCCCAGACACGGCCGCCATGCTTATGAATTATTCGCGCAACAGTGGCTAAACCAATGCCTGTACCCTCGAATTCATCGGCTCTGTGCAGTCGCCGGAACATACTGAAAAGTTTGTCGCGGTATTCCATGTCAAATCCGGCACCGTTATCCCGCACATAATATATATGCTCATCCTCTTCTATATAGCTTGCCGCCTCAATCTGCGTCTTCTCTCTGTCCCTTGTGAATTTAACGGCATTGGCAAGAAGGTTGGCATAAACCTGCCGCAAAAGATTTTTGTCTCCCCGGCAGGAAAACAGCGTGCCTAATTTCAAGGTCATATTTCTATCCGGATTGCTGCCCTGAAGATCCTGCCATACATTCATGACCAAACCGGCCATATCAACTTCGGTCACATTCAAGGCCTGTCTGCCTAAACGGGAGAATTCCAGAAGGGCGTCAATTATCTGTTCCATTGTTGCGGCCGATGATTTTATAACATTGAATTTTACAAGAGTGTCATTATCAAATTTATCACCATGTCTTTTAATAATCATTCTTGCGTAACCTTCGATTGCACGCAACGGCGCCCGCAAATCGTGGGACACGGAATAACCAAAATTTTCCAGTTCCTTGTTTATTTCCTCCAACTGTGCGGTACGTTCCTGAAGTTTAAGAGCCTGATCAGCCAAAGCCATTTCCGCCTCTCTGCGCCTGGTCACGTCCCGTACGAGCGATAAAATGGATGTCAGGTTTCCCGTATTATCCAGCATAGAGGAATTATACCATTCGCAGCAGATAATTGATCCATCCTTGCGGTAATTGCGGTTGACGAAAAATCTTCGCGAATCAGTCCTTTCCTGCAATTCTTTTGAAAATGCCGCGGCATTGTCTTTATAAATCCATCGGAAATCTTCCATACGCTTGCCCAAAACTTCGTCGGCACGCCAGCCGAAAATAAGTTCGGCTTCTCCGGACCAGCGGATGATCCGCAAGTCAGGCCCCCATTCAATTATTGCGAGTGGAGAATTATGTACATGATAATTCATTCTTTGAGTCAGTTCGCTTATAACATCCTCAGCCTGTTTATGTTTGGTTATATACGTAATCTTTCCCGGAGTACCTGCAAACCTGCTGCTTTCGTCAAGCACAGGGGAAGTGTTCACCAGTGACGACTTGTCTTTGCCTATCATTTTTGCTTCATACCTATCCCCGGTTTCGTAGAGTTGCCTGTTTTCACGTATAGATGAAGTCTCACTCTTTTTCAGCGCCGTTTCGGACTTTACTTGCTCAGTTATATCGCGCCAAACAGCAACCGCTCCCGTTATCTGATCTCCTTTCTTAATCGGGCCGGAGGAGATTTCGATGGCCAGATCAGTACCAGCTGCATTCTTCACAAGAAAACGAAAGCCGGTTACACCCTCTCCTTTTAAAGCATGCAAAGTGGGAAGTCGATCTTCCGGAAATAAAGGTTCTCCGGAAAGTCGGCGGGCGGAAACTTGATCGATTATATTCCGGAGATTCAGGCCGGTAGGATCAAATCCATATATATCAATAAAAGCTTTGTTTGCCTTTTGCACGATCGTTGCCGTGTCGTAGATAAGTACAGCATCGTTTTGGGCCGCAAAAACCGCTTCCAGTTGTGACCGGCAGCTTTCCGCATCTTGAAGCGCTTCCATCATTTTTTTTTCGGCCTGCTTGCGTTTGTCAATATTTCGCAAATAAACATCCAGTCCGCCCTGTTGCGGCCACATGAATGCTTCATACCATCTCCCATTAAGGAGCGACTGTGTTTCGAAATGCCCCATTTCATTTTTTTCAACCGCATCGAGGTAATGCTGTTGCATTCTCGTTCCGACCAGGGAAGGAAAAACGTCCCAAATGACCTTGTTTTTCAGTTTATCTGCAGGCTGTCCAAAAAGCTCTCGTTCCGCCACCGGATTAACAACGGTAAAGCGCCATTTATCATCAAGTGAGTAGAAGACATCGGCAATACCGGTCAAAATGGCAGCGGTTCTGGCATTTGCTTCCCTTAACTTCTCTTCAAACTGCTTACGGTCTGTAATATCAACCAGGGCTTGCACGGCACCGCGCGGACTTCCCTGGGCATCCAGCAGTGGAGTACCGTAACCCAATACATGCCGGGTTGTACCGTCTTCCATTACAAGACTGTATTCGAAATCCTGCACCTTGACACCACGGGCAGCTCTTTGGATGGGCAGCTCTTCAATGTCTAATTTCCGCCCATCCTTAAATGCCTTGAAATGGCCAGGTGGAATTTTGGCTGATGCGGCAGGCGAGGTATCCTCATCTTTGGAAATCTTTATAAAATCATTTGCTGCGCGGTTGCCCGTAAGATCAAGGCAGTCGGGATCATGAGCAATAAAAACAGGCATCGGAACGGCATCCAGGAGCGCCGCAAGCTCCATTGCCCGCTCCCGTTCGCGGCGTTCGCTTTCGCGCAATGCTTCTTCGGCCCTTTTACACTCCGTGATATCCCAGCTGACACCGATTATTTTTACAGGACGGCCGGAATGATCATGATAGACCTTTCCTCTGGTAGCTATAAAATGAACACTGCCATCCGGCCAGACGACCCGATAGTCCGTATCGTAATCATCATCATGATTAATGGCTTTTTTGAAATTTTCCTGAGCGGCCACCCTGTCTTCAGGATGTATGACTTCGAAAAAATCCGCAGCCGTTCCGGTAAAATGTTCCGGACTGGTTCCCAGGATGGCATGCATATTACTATCCCAGTAACGTTTACTTTTGATGATGTCCCATTCAAATATGCCCATTTTAGACGAGGCCAGCGCAAGGCTGAGACGTTCCCTGCTTTCCTGTAATTCAGAGGTCCTTTCCGCGACCTGTTTCTCAAGTTCTCTGTGAGCAATCCGGAGATCTTCTTCCGCCCTCCTGCGCGCTTTATGTTCTTCCGCTTCTGCCAGAGCTCTTTTGATTGCCGGGGCAAGCCTGTGCAGGCGGGTTTTCATAACATAGTCTTTGGCTCCGGATGTAAGAGTATCTATTGCGCGGTCTTCACTGATGGCCCCGGTTACCAGGATAAAGGGAACATCAGGGCAAAAGATTCTTGCTGCAGCCAGTGCTTTTGCTCCGCTATATGCAGGAAGGTCGTAGTCGGAGAGGATTATATCGGGTAAAAATTCCCGAAGTTCACAGAGAAAATCTTCTTCGGTCATCACCCTTCGCGAAACATAGTCAAATCCGGCTTCCTGCAATTCAAATTCCAGGAGTTCGGCGTCGTCGCTATTATCTTCCAACATCAGAAATCGAAGAGGTTTTTCCATAATTTACTAATTCAAACTCCAAATCAGGACCGCACCTTCAGGCAGGCTCAATTATTTAAGGCTGAATTGGCAATGGATTTTCTTTGCCGATCATTAACGATCGTGTGTGCGGAATCTTTCCTCTCCACAAATTGAAATTATTGATTGAAAATGAAAAAAAATCACTTATTTATACATCGTTTTCTTTTGTATTACTTTTATTAAATATGTCAAGATTTAAAAAAATTTTATCCTTCCCGCATTTTACAAACTCCCCGGTAGCAATCAGATTCGGCATTTCCCCGTATTTGCATCGAATTTGCCGGCAATTCGGACCAGGGAACGGCATCTTTCGATGTGATAAGATGGAAAAGCCCATTATTCATCATTACCGAGATATTAAAGAAGTCTGCCCGATGAGGTGCTAGATATGATTTTAACGGTGTTTCCTGGAAAGAAAGCAAGGCGATGCGCGTCATGCCCATTTCTGCGAGGCTGACGCTGGAGGGAACAGGTTGATCAAACCAGGATGCAAAAACCGGCTGAAAATCAGCGGCGCGCGACTCAACCCATTTTTCACCTTCGCGGAACGATTCAACATAAACGGCCATTTTATCCATTAAAGGTTTCCATGCCGGGTCGCTTTCATAAAGCATGCTTACGGCGACAAGCAGCGCTGCCGCATCAAATAAAAAACTTTGAGTTTGTACGGTTCCCGAATAATAGGAATGTCCAAGGTTATTGCCGTCCCAAAAAAGATCAACCAGCCGCCGGGTTGTCCGGACGGCCTTTTCTTCAAGTTCGGGTTTTTCCAGACAGTGTCCGGCTTGAATAAAAGAAATAATGACCAGGGCATTTATACCGCAAAGAATTTTATTGTCGCGCGCCGGTTGCGCCCTTTTTTTACGCAGGGATAAAAGCTTTTCTTCAACATCGGCAAGTGCAATATCATTTTTTCTAATCAGATGGATGCGGCCTTCAAAATTGCCGTGTGGATCGATATAGTACACTTCACAAAGTCTTCTAAATTCGTCCGGTGTCAGGATATCTTTAAGTTCAGCATAGCTCCAGACATAAGTTGCTCCTTCCTTATGTTCGGTATCTGCATCATGAGCAGAGATGAATAATCCATCCTCGGCAAAAGACTCGTCAAGACAGCGGACAATCCCGTCGGCAATTTTTTTGTATTCTTCTTTTTTAAGGACTTTATAAGCTAAAGCATATGTCCAAAGCGCCATGGCCTGATCGTAAAGCATTTTTTCAAAATGAGGAATTGTCCACTGGCGATCCACGCAATAGCGGAAAATTCCTCCCTGCAGATGATCATTGAGCCCGCGCAAGCGCATTGCGTCGAGAGTTTTACGGCAGACTTCCCGCACAGCCGAATTGTCTTCCACGCAGAGGAAAAACAAAATAAATAACAAAGTTGAATGAGGAGGAAATTTCTGACTCTGGCCAAAGCCGCCGTAAGCGGGATCATGGTAGGATAGAAGATTTTTGACCAAAAATTCTTCACGGGCTATCGGCGGTTGCTCTTCCACCGCAAAAAATGGAGCAATCTGGATATCATTATTCTCATAATATTTGAGAACCTTTTTTGCAATGTTCAGAAATGAATGTTGCATGCCGTTCGTATGCAAAGGAGCATAAGTAAGCGCATAAATCGGGCGAAGATCAGGAGTTAAAAAGACATTGAGCGGCCATCCGCCGTTTCCGCTTTGCGCCACGAGAAAATGCATTAGAAACTGATCTATATCCGGCCTTTGTTCCCGGTCTACTTTGATGCAGATATAGTGATTGTTTAAAAATTCGGCCGTATCCTTGTCTGAAAAAGCTTCGGCAGCCATAACATGGCACCAATGGCAGGTTGCATAACCTGAGGAAACAAAGATCGGCATCTTTTCATCAACAGCTCTTTGAATTACATCCGGGCTCCACTCCTGCCACCAAACCGGATTAGATGCGTGCTGCAAAAGATAAGGTGACAGCGATTTATCCAGATTATTTCGTTTCAGATCGGTCATAATATCCCTCCAAAATAATCATGATATTGCAGCACGCAGCAAATTTAAATAAAAGAACGCCGCAGGCAAATCTCGGCGAATGTAATAATGCTTATGGTGCCGCTGTTTTAACTACATTGGGAAGATTCTTTACTCCTGTATAAAAAACGATCAACTTAACCGGATCTTTGCCTTCATTGATGCCGTTATGCCGGGCATTGACGACTTCAATTATAACATCACCGGCATTAAATGTACGTGATATATTGCCTTCAATTTTAACTGTCAGGCAACCGGACATAACATAAGCATAAACGGGAATGGGATGACTATGCCAGCCCGTTTCCGCGCCGGGTAAAATATCCACCGTCATTGCCGTTATTTCCGGCTGGCCGGTCTTTAAATAAGCAATTGGTGCGCCATTTCCGGTTGTACTTGTTTGAAGAATAACCTTTGCCTGCACTCCGCTGCTATAGTCCGAAGCAAACACTAAAGACGGCAACAACGATAAACAAATAATCAACCAGCATTTACGGAAACTCATAATAGTATTCTCCCTGTTTTTTTGCGACAGAATCATGTTAATTTTTTCTGTTGTCAATATTTTTTTAATATATGACGGATCCATTACGATTAAATTCCTTCTCATAATGAACCATATTGGATAAATAACATTGACTATTAATTTTTTGCTTGGCATATCCTGTGCATTAAAAGATGCCGATTTAAGAGCGCGTCCTCATCAATTCATCTTATTTTCAGGAGGTTAACTAATTATGGCAGTCGGGAAAACAGAAATCGAATCGGCACGGGCTAAATTTATTGCCATGGCCATAAGCTACTGCATGGGTGTTTTTAATGACAACTATTTTAAGCAGGTGGCTTTACTGATGGCCGTAACGGCCGGCCTTAACCAGCTTCAGGGCACGGCCACAGTCCTTTTTGCTTTGCCTTTCATTATCTTTTCTTCCGCCGCCGGATGGATGGCGGATCGTTTTCCCAAAAAGAAAGTCGTGATAGGGGCTAAGACACTGGAACTTGCCGCCTCAGTAACAGGCGCCATAGGGTTAATCACTGCCAACTGGTTCTGTATTTTGGCCATGATTTTCATCATGGGATTGCAGGCCACATTCTTCAGTCCTGCTTTAAATGGTTCAATTCCGGAACTCTATCCGACGGAGTATATCCCAAAGGCCAATGCGATTCTGAAACTTGTCACCACACTCTTCATCTTACTGGGAATAGCAACGGCCGGAGTTTCCCTGGACAAGAGCCCGCTTAGATTCGGAGACTTCAATCCGGGAACGCTCCTTGCGGCTGTAGTTGTCATCATGGTCGCGGTTTTCGGCCTCGTCGCCAGCTTCGGCATTCATAAAAGGCCGGCAGCGGCAAGGGATAAGGCGTTTCCATGGTTCGGCCCCATTAGTTCATTGAAAGACATGATTTCGATTTGCTCTGACCGGCAGATGTTGATTGCCTTCTTCGCCGATAACTTCTTTTATTTCCTGGCGACAATCGTCGTGTTGACCATTAATACCATCAGTATTCAGCAGCTCGGCTTTTCGAACACCATCACAAGTCTTCTATCCGTTGCGCTTATGATCGGAGTATGCGCCGGTGCGTTTCTGGCCGCCAAACTGGTTCCCATGGAACGCTGGTCAAGATTACTTGTTCATTCCGCCCTGGGAATGGCCGCCGGATTGCTTCTGGCTGGTGTGACCGTGCTTATTCCCGCTTCTATCAGGCTTATATGGATTACCGCCGCCCTGACTGGTACAGGAATTTTCGGTGGTCTTTTTTTAATACCGGTAGCAAGTTTTTTGCAGGCACGGCCGGCAAGCACCGACAAAGGCAAGGTTTTGGCCACCGTAAATTTCAGCGGCTTTATCTGCATAATGCTGGCCGGCAGTGTTTTTACCGGACTTAACGCAATTTTCACCCCGGCCAATAGTATGATTTGCTTAGGATTTTTTGCATTACTGGCCGCCTTGTTCATTTATAAGGTCAAAGATCCGCAATTTAACCCGATTCCCGGATTGCTGGTGCACATCGTCCGTTTTCTTCTGGGTCTACGTTACCGAATCGAAGTTAAGGGACTTTCTTCAATAAAAAAAACAAGGGGAGCCGGTATTTTATTTCTGCCGAATCATCCCGCTCTTATCGATCCGGTAATCATGGAGTCCGTTCTCTACATGGATTTTCAGCCCCGGCCACTGGCCGATGCGGATCAGGTCAATGCCACTGCCAGCCGCTGGATTGTGAAGTTTGTTCACCCCATCACTCTTCCTGACTTGATCAAGAACGGACGTGATCAAAAAAACAGGGTACAGGAAGCTCTGCGGGAGGTTGCCGATGCCCTGCAGGCGGGCGAAAATGTCCTGCTTTATCCTTCAGGCCATTTGAGCCGCAGCGCACGGGAAGATCTGGCTGGCAATTCCGGTGTGGAATATCTTCTGAAAAATGTTCCCAATATCAGAACTGTGCTTGTGCGAACAACCGGCCTGTGGGGAAGCAGCTTCAGTTGGGCTCAAGGTTCGGAGCCGTCTCTTTTCAAAAATCTCAGCCGGTATATACGTTTCTTTTTGGCCAATGCCTTCTTCTTCGGACCTCGTCGCCGTGTAACAATCGAATTTACTGAAGATACGGTTTTTCCCAAAATAAAAGAACGCCAGCAAATCAACAGCGCTCTGGAAAGCTTTTACAATGTCCAAATTCCCGTAAACACCTTCATCCCTTACTACTGGTGGCAGGGCAATAAACCGCAAGTCCTGCCGGAACCCGAAATGAAGATAGCTGCCGGTGACATATCAAGTGTTCCTGAGGCAACAAAAAAGCTGGTCAGAAATAAGCTGACCGAACTGGCCGGAAAACCGGTGAAAGATGAAGACCGGCTGGCCAATGATCTGGGAATAGACAGTCTGACCATGATGGAGTTCGCGGTCTGGATGGAAAATGAATTCGGTACGCCCGTCGATGATCTGTCGGTGCTGGTGACCGTGAAAGACAGTATCCTCGCCGCATCAGGACAGATTATCCAAACCAGTAAGGCGCCGCAAAAGCCCGTGCCGGAAAAGTGGTTTCAAGGCTCGGAGGATCGTCTGACTATGGGGCATCACGAAACCATTACCGATCTTTTTTTAGACCAGGCAAAACGCCATCCGGGCAGGATTATTATGGCTGACCGGCTGGCCGGAGAAAAAACCTACCGCGACATCCTGACGGCAATATTCATTTTGAAGCCGATTTTAGAAAAAGTGCCGGGCGAATATGTCGGCATCATGCTGCCCGCCTCGGTCAGCGCCAGCATACTTTATCTCGCCGCATTGTTCAGCGGCAAAACTCCGGTAATGATCAACTGGACTGTGGGTATCGGCAATGTCCAGCATGGACTGGATCTGACCGGCACAACTACCATTGTTACCGCCCATACCTTGTACCGGAAGCTTACCGGTCAGGGTGTTGATCTGGGGGAAATTAATACGAACTGGTTATATCTGGATGAGATTGTACCTACTATCCCTCTGCATAAAAAGATCGGAGCTGCATTACAGGCGCGCTTTGCCGCAGGATCACTTGCTAAAGTGAAGATTTCGGAAACCGCCACTATTCTGTTTACCAGCGGTTCGGAGTCACGTCCCAAAGCGGTTCCGCTTACTCATGCTAATATCGTCGCCGAATTGCGAGACTTTTCCTCGATAATATTGTTTACCGGTAATCAAAAGCTTCTCGGTATGTTGCCGCCGTTCCATTCTCTTGGTCTGGCCGGAACAATCATCATGCCCCTCTGCCTCGGCCTGAAAACGGTCTATCACGCCAATCCGACGGAAGCGGCAATCCTCGCCGGAATAATCGAGCAATATAAAGTTTCCATACTCGTCTGCACACCGACTTTTCTGGCCGGCATTCTCAAGACAGCAGCGAAGGAACAATTGCAAAGTTTGCAACTTGTATTTACAGGAGCGGAAAAATGTCCGGAGCAAACTTATCAGGCGATGAAAGACATGAATCCCACTACGATACTTTGTGAGGGTTACGGAATAACCGAATGTTCACCACTGGTCAGTATCAACCGGCCGGAAAATCCCCGTCCCGGAACAATCGGCCGGGTACTGCCATCGATGGAATATGCAATCATCGATCTGGAAACGAATCGCCGAGTCAATACCGGCCAACAGGGCATTCTGCTTGTGCGCGGCCCTAATGTTTTCAGCGGATACTACGGGGACAAAAGCGGTGAAGGTTTTTATACTTTCGAGAATAAGCGCTGGTATTATACGGGCGATTTTGTCAAAGAGGATGCCGAGGGAGTGCTGACCTTCAGCGGCCGCAAGAAACGCTTCATCAAACTGGGCGGTGAAATGATCTCGCTGCCGGCCATTGAAAATGCTTTGCAGTCTCTCTCAGCCAACGGCAGCAATGGCCCGGAACTGGCCGTGGAAGCAACACCCAGCGAAGAACATCCGGAGATCGTGCTTTTCACGACCCTGCCTGTCACCCGCGAAGAAGCCAATCAAAAAATCAAGGAAGCCGGCCTGTCGCCGCTGCATAATATCCGGATTTTAAGAACGGTGGAGGCGATCCCGGTACTCGGAACCGGCAAAACGGATTATAAGGTGCTGAAAAAGATGCTGGCAAATGAATAGAAAAAAACAAAGGATCATTAGATGAAAGAAACTTCCAAGACAAAATCGGAGCTACTCGTAGAGAATTCCCTGTTAAAACAAAGAATCAATAAGCTTGAACAAGCTGAATTAAACGGCAAGCGTGCTGAGGAAGCATTGCGCATAAGCGAAGCAAAGCTCCGTAGTGTATTCAAAGCAACACCTGTTGGCCTTTCTATTATGCATAACCGGGTTTTTCAGAGCGGTAATAAAGTATTGCACAAAAATTTCGGCTATCCTGAGTCCGATATCATCGGTCATAACTCGCGAATGTTGTATGAAAATGAAGAGGAGTATGAACGGATTGGGCAAGAGCTTTATGAAAAACAATCTAAACACGATTCATCTTCCGTCATTACAAGGTTCCGGCGGAAAGACGGTGTTTTTCGTGATGCTATACTGACAGCCGAGCCTATTCAGGTGGAAAATCCATCTTTAGGAACGGTAGTTGTGTTCGAGGATATAACTGAACGCAAACAAGCCGAAGATTCTTTGAAAAGATCGGAATATTTATACCGGGCAATTTTCGAAAATACAGGTAATGCAAGCTTGCTTTTTCGAGAAGACACAGGAATAATTCTGGTGAATTCCGAGTTTGAAAAATTATCCGGTTATTCCAAGGAGGAAATTGAAGGAAAAAAAAGCTGGACAGAATTCATTGTCGAAGAAGACTTAAAGTGGATGATAAAATACAATAGTTTGCGTAGAACAGATGAAAACGCCGTTCCTACTAAATATGAATTTAGATTTAAGGATAGACATAACAATGTAAAGGATATTTTCATAAGCGTTGACATCATACCCGGCAAAACTGAAAGAATTGTTTTCCTTCACGATATAACAGAACGTAAACAAGCCGAAAAAACGCTCCAGGAATCACAACGAAGACTGTCGGATATAATTGAGTTTTTCCCTGATGCAACTCTTATTGTCGATAAAGAAGGAAAAATTATCGCCTGGAATCAGGCTATGGAAACCCTAACTGGTGTTAAGAAGGAAAATATGGTCGGAAAGGGTAACCGTGAATATGCTCTACCCTTTTACGGGGAAAGAAGACCCCTGCTCATCGATCTTGTTCTTCATCCGGATAGAGAAGTGGAAAAAAAATACACAACTATTCAAAGAGTTGGTGATATTCTCTTTGGCGAAGCTTTTACACCAAATATGCCGCAAGGAGATACTCATCTATCAGCGAGAGCATCTGTTCTTCGCGACGAGAATGGTGAGATCACCGCAGCCATAGAGTGTCTCCGGGATAATACAGAGCGTAAAAAATTGGAAGAGCATTTGAACCGGGCTGAGAAGATGGAATCTCTGGGCACTTTAGCCGGCGGTGTCGCCCATGATCTCAATAATGTCCTCGGTGTATTGGTTGGATATTCGGAACTGCTTGCCGAACAATTGCCTCTTAGCAGCATTCAGAGAAAGTATGCTGATAATATCCTTAAATCCAGCATTAGAGGAGCAGCCATTATTCAGGATTTGCTTACCCTGGCCAGAAGGGGTGTAACAGTTTCGGAAGTAGTCAATCTAAACAAGTTAGTCAGCGATTATCTCAGGATGCCGGAGTTTGACAAGCTAAAATCTGATCATCCAAATGTAGAAATTGCGAAGGAGTTGGAAAATGAGCTTATCAACATCAAAGGCTCACCCATCCATTTAAGCAAAACAATAATGAACCTTGTCTCCAATGCCGCAGAAGCAATATCAGGCCGGGGAAAGGTAATTGTACGAACGGAGAATCGCTACCTGGATTACCCGATTCGTGGATATGATTCAATGCAGGAAGGAGTCTATGCGTTACTCATTGTCTCTGATACCGGCATGGGCATCTCCGATAATGATGTGGGCAAGATTTTTGAGCCATTCTATACCAAGAAAGTCATGGGGAAAAGCGGGACAGGGCTGGGGTTGGCTGTTGTCTGGGGCACCGTGAAAGATCACAATGGTTACATTGACGTGCAAAGTGAAGAGGGTAAGGGAACTACCTTTACACTATATTTTCCCGTGACCAGAGAAGAGTCGGCAAAAGATGAAAAAGCTGAATCTCATGCCGCTTATCGGAGCAAAGGGGAGACCATTCTGGTCGTGGATGATGTGAAAGAACAGCAGGAACTGGCTATGAGCATGATGGAGCGGCTTGGGTATCGGGTTGATATTGTTTCCAGCGGAAAAGAAGCTATTGAATATCTCAAAAACAAAAAAGCTGACCTGATCGTTCTGGACATGATCATGTCTCCAGGATTTGACGGGCTTGAGACTTTTCGGAGAATATTGAAGGTCAATCCCCAACAAAAAGCAATAATTGTCAGCGGTTTTTCGGAGACGGACCGGGTTAGAAAGGCACAGGAACTAGGCGCGGGGGCTTTTGTACAAAAACCTTACTCTCTGGAGAAAATCGGACTGAGTATTAGAAAGGAACTGGATAGAAAACAGTAAAATATTTTTCGCTAATGGGATATTTTGGGGGATTCCAGATAATTTGACATGCATGCATATATGATGTATATTGCATGCACCAAAGAAAGGAGGTAGAGAATGCCTACACTGCAGGTAAGAGATTTACCAGAAGATATATATGTTCAGCTTAATTATCTTGCTGAAAAAGAACATAGAAGCCTGTCCCAAGAAACAATAGTCGTTCTAAAAGAAGGACTCGAATCTAAACTGGGAAATACGGACAGAAGACGGAAGCTATTAGAAAGTGCTAATGTACTTGATATAGATGGAAGCAAGCTTCCTGATCCAGTAGTTTTGATCAGGGAGGACCGGGAAAGATGATAATTGTTCTTGATGCAAGTGCTGCAATTGAAATAGCGCTGAATAAAGATGACAGTCATCGCTTTAGAGAATTATTATTACAATCAGAACTTGTTTTGGCCCCAGATACATTCCCGTCAGAAATAACAAATGCATTTTGGAAGTACGGCTTATATTCCGACCTACCGGTGGATAAATGCGAAAAAGGAATCGACTATTGTCTTGATCTTGTTGATGACTATATAAATACAAAAAATCTTTGTAGAGAAGTCTTCTCCGAATCAATTAAAACAGAACACCCTGCATATGACCTATTTTATTTAGTCTTAGCACGAAGGAACAACGCTTATATCATTACTAAAGATAAGAAGATGATAAAGATGGCAAGTGAACTCAAAATAAAAATATTGTAAACTACCTTATATCTTCCGCCATTTATTCTTGTTTTAAGTTAAAAAATGTTGCGCTATTGTCCAGAATTTTGTCCGTTACCCCCAGTGCCTTATTCAAAGCAACATTCCGGTCCCACGGATTTTCAATCTTCATAATTCGAAAAAAAGTTCGGGGACCCAAAGGATAGGTCTGGAAAAAAGGTGATGAAATCACGGTATTGATGAGAGGCATATCACTGCCGTAAAGAAGCCGGCCATGCAGTTCCCGATGTTTAAGCAGCCTGTGCAGACTTCCCAGCCGGTTTACCTGAGTGAGCGCTGAGATATCGGCGTAGAGATTAGGATATTCATGAGCAAGCCGAAGAAACCTTTTAAAATTTGCTTCGCCACCGTTCTTCCCGAAACCGCCGGCGTGAGCCGCGACCACGGTAACCCCCAGGCTGAGCGGCAGGCGCAACCGTTCCGGATCGGCAAGTTCATCTTTTTTCCAGGTAAATGAATTTTCGGAGCCGGTATGACTGAGTAGCGGCAAATCAAGTTCCTTCATCTTCAAATAGAAAGGAATCAGCCGTTTGTCGGCCGGATCGATTAATTGAATAGACGGAAGCCATTTTACCAGTACCGCCCCATCGGCCTTTGCCTGTTCCAGACGTTGAATAGCATCCTTTCTATACGGATTGATGCTTGCTCCAAACAGTAGATTCGGATAACGTCGCGCCTGTTCGGCCACATAAGCATTGGGAATATAAATCTCCGTTTTTTTCATATCCAGGTTGCCTTTCTCGTCGATTACTCCGTCCATCGCCAGAATTACGGCCTTTTCTACATAACGGGATGCAGCCGCCCTTTCGGAAATGCGTTTAACAACGATTGCATCCCCTTCCCGCTCCAGATCCTTTTCCGTAATTCCAAAAGACTTGAGGTAGATGCGGTATCGCCAGTTGCGGCGCAAAGACTGCGAAACGAAACAGCCGCTGCCACCAGCACCGATACCGGCAATATGACAGTGAATATCGATGATTTTAGCTGGTCCTTCTTTAACTGCGGCACTTGAAAATACCGGGCAAGAAAGGGTGAACAAAGTTATTATTAATATGAGTTTTTTCATAGAGCACCTGCCTGTAATTTTTTGCACATCTCTTCACGTATAAATCATCAATCATGCCAAAAATTGATCAATGCCCAACATCCTGAAATTAATGAATTTTATACTGAATACAGAACAGGAATATTCGCGTTAATTATTCAATTGACATAAAATGTACAATTCATATACATTTTATGTATGGCTAATAAATTATCTTTGACGGAAAAGGACCGGGCTTTTTTCTTAACGGTGGCCGAGGCGGCTTTTATCAATCCCTTTACTCAGGAACGCCTCGATCTGGATAAAAAAATTGCCGGCCTGAAGACCGCCGCTTCCTGGGATGAACTTGTTCCGCAAGTGATAGAGACAATCCGCGGTTGTCTGCGGGAATTAAAAAACTCCGGCCAGGCCGACCCGGATGCTTACAATCCGGATGACCGCGATCTGCTCAAAACGGCATTTCTCTTCGATATCTTTCATGATTACCGGAATTCTTTTGATGAGCTCATCCTGCGACAGATAAAAAGCGGTGATGCGCCGCTACAGGTACGTTTTGCCCACGATCTGCTCTCCCGGATCTCCGGACTCGGCTTGACGGCGCAGGAAAGCAAACGCTACCTAGAAATTTTTTTCCAGATGCGGCGCGCCTTCTATTTTATCGAAAATGGATTGACCGGTCTTTCATCTTCCATGCAGGCCTTGCGCTCCCGCTTATGGGACAATATCTTTACCTCCAATATCACTTGGTATGAAAGACATCTCTGGGACCGGATGGAGGATTTTTCTACTTTACTGCTCGGAGAGACCGGCACCGGCAAGGGAGCGGCAGCCGCAGCTATCGGTCGTTCCGGATTCATCCCCTTTGATGAACGTAAAGGATGCTTTGCCGAAAGCTTCACCCGCACATTTATCGCCATAAACCTTTCGCAATATCCGGAATCTCTGCTGGAGTCCGAGTTATTCGGACACAAAAAAGGCGCTTTCACCGGCGCAATCGAAAATCACGAGGGAATATTCAGCCGTTGTTCACCGTACGGCTCGATATTTCTTGACGAAATCGGTGATGTATCAATACCGGTACAAATCAAGCTCCTGCAGGTATTGCAGGAACGCACGTTCAGCCCGGTGGGCAGCCACGAGAAACTTCGCTTTCGGGGACGAGTAATCGCCGCCACCAACCGCCCCCTGGACGAGCTGCGGCGAAAAGGGGATTTCAGGGATGATTTCTATTACCGGCTCTGTTCGGACATTATAATTGTTCCGCCTCTCCGCCAACGCATCTCCGAGGAGCCGAAGGAACTGGAATCGCTGACCGGCAAAATACTGCAGCGGCTGACCGGAGATGCCTCGCTCCCCTATGTCCAGCTCGTACAAAACGCCGTCAGCCTCGACCTGGGCAATAGTTACGCATGGCCCGGCAATGTGCGCGAACTGGAACAGGCAATCCGGCGCATTATCGTGACAGGGCATTACTATGGCGATAAAAGCATATCATCAGAAAATACCGAGACAGAGTTTGTCACGGAAATTAAAGAAGGAACAATGGATGCGGAGGCGTTGTTGAGCGGTTACTGTAACTCACTGTACCGGCGCTGGGGGACATACGAGGAAGTTGCCCGCCGGACAAATCTGGATCGAAGAACGGTTAAGAAATACATCCGCCAAACCAAAAACGAATAAATCAAGACCTCTGCCCAAAACCCAATTTTATGCGTTATTCCCGAAAAGAGGCTGTTTCAAAGTTTGTGTCCTCCTTTTCTATCCGGGAGTTTCTGTAAAAAAGAATAATATCGGAAAGTACCAGTAAAAAATTGGTCACATAAAGAATGGTGATGTAATCGAAGCTGTAATATATTTTGTGCAAAATTCCCGCCAGATAACCCACCAGTACAATACACAGAAAACTCAGGCTTTTCCCTTTCGTGGAACGCGATATATAGCTTTTATAAATGGAAAAGGGCCAAGAACTCCCGAAACAAATCATCATGGTAATTTCAAATACGTTCATAATTTTCCTGTCTGCTGTTCCATACCATTGACCTAAGCACTGCACAGCCTTTCTTTTTTAAAGAGGGGTATGGGGAGATTTTCAAAGTGTAATAAAAATCCCCCTTTGTCCTTTACAAAAGGAGGAATCTGGAAGGTAATTTCCTAAACTGGCGATATTGGTCTATTATTCGGATTTTATTTCTTTATTTTTGCAAACCACATCAATAGCCTCATTCATACTCCCTGTCCGGTAACCCTGAAGATCGAGTGCCGTATACATAAAGCCTAATTGCCGGAATTTTTCCGAAACCTTGTCCATAAGCTCTGAGTTAAAGAATTTTTCCCGTTCCGGCGGCGATACTTCAATGCGGGCGATATCGCCATGGTGGCGTACTCTTACCTGCCTGAATCCCAGGTCCAAAAGATACTGCTCGGCCTGATCAACAGTATCAAGCTTGTCCCCAGTAATCTTTTGTCCATAAGGAAATCTGGAAGCAAGGCAGGCAAAGGCAGGTTTATTCCAGGTAGGCAACCCTATTTTTTGTGAAAGAATTCTGATTTCTTCCTTACTAAGACCTGCTTCCCGTAACGGGCTTACCACGCCCAACTCCCGTACGGCCTGCATTCCCGGCCTGAAATCGCCCAGATCATCAACATTTGATCCTTCCGCAACATTCCGGATGTTGTTCTCACGCGCTACTTCAATAACTTTAGTCAAAAGCTCCCGCTTGCAATAGTAACACCGGTTAGTGGGATTATCGGCAAAGCCTGCTATATCCAGTTCCTCGGAAATGATGACTACATGCCTGATTCCCATCTTTTGGACAAATTCGGCAGCCTCCCGGAACTCTCTTTCCGGATACGTGGATGACCGCGCCGTTACCGCAATTACATTGTTTCCCAGCACATCATGGGCAACCGCGAGAAGAAATGTGCTGTCCACACCTCCCGAATAGGCCACGGCAATGCTCTGCAGTTGTTGCAGATGATTCTTCAAGTTGTTCGACTTTTTTTCAGTTTCCATATGGTCTTTTCTTTTTAAACAATTTCACCATCTTTGGCGTAATCATACAGGAGCGAAGTTTGATTTTCCCATTCTTCCGGTGTAAACCCGACAACCTCAAGAGGCTCAAAAACATCGTAAATGGCGTCGGACAGTAAATCTATTCTTGACCGATAATCATGATCTTTAAAATCTTCGGAAATAAGGATCAGATCAATATCACTGCCTTCACGATAGTCGCCGCGCGCATAAGATCCATAAAGGATTAGCCTGTTTTTATTTCATCTGCTCTTTATAAAGAAATAAACAAATTTAATCAAGGAAAGGAAAAGTGTTTCATAAGTGTTTGAAACATGGGATTTATCCATTTTCAATCGGTTAAGAAATCTACCAATAATTAAAAAAAACGGTTGACATTCGGGATACAGGCTGGTAATAAGACGATATTGATAATCACAATCAATAAAAAGGCAAAATGCAGCTATGCTAAAAGCAAAGGAAAGTTTTTCTGCTTATCTGAAAAAGAAAGGACTCCGCAGTACGAGGCAGCGCGAGGACATTATTGACGCCTTTCTCAATGCGGACAGGCGCATCACGGCTGAAGACCTTTGCAGCATTCTGCAAAAGAAGTTTCCCGGTATCGGTTACGCCACGGTGCATCGCAACCTGAAGCTGATGTGCGAATGCGGGCTGTCCGGGGAAATAAAGATCGGCGAGCAGAAGCACGGCCACGAGCACCATGCTCACCTGCTCTGCACAAAGTGCGACCGGTTTATCGAGGTGAAGAACGAGCAGATTGAAAGGTTTTCGGACGAACTCGCCAAGGCCAATGATTTCCCTCCCCTTCGACATAAGCAGGAAATCTACGGCCTGTGCAGTAAGCGATGATAATTTTTTGCTTAGCTATTGATATTGATTATCAATAACGATAACGAACAATTAAGACCTTTGCAAAGCACTCTCTTTGTCTTTACGAAGTAGTGGAGCAATCTCACAAGAGCATGAATATTATAGGGATGCCGCGTCACTTTGCTCCTTGCAAAGACATGTAAATATTTTTTGAACGGTCTTGAACCGGGTGGAAAAGCTTAAGTCGCACGGCGACGAAATCGAATCGCTCATGGCGGATATCCGCTACGGATAGGCGGCGGGGTTTACCCGCGAAGTCCTGAAAAAAACCGAAACCAGGAAAGAAGAGATCACCGACCCTATCGCCTTCGTCCTTCTCTACATGCCCTGCGTCATCGTGGCGATCGCCATGCGCCAGGAGTTCGGTTCGTGGAAATTGTTCGAGATCGCCTTTGTCTACCAGATGCTTTTGGCGTGGGGAACGGCGTTCGTAATTTTCCAGGGGGGCCGCCTTCTGGGACTGGGAGGATAAATTAGGAGGTTGATATGGAATACATGGATATTTTATGGATAGCCCTTATTGTGGGCGGCTGCATCTACCTGCTGTACCGCTCGATGTGGAAGAAAAAGGGGTATTGCTGCGGGTGCGATGCCGTGTCGTGCACGGGGCGGAAGAAAAAGTGATGAAAGCGATAAAGGGAAAGGAATAAAACGAAAGGGCTAAAAGCGATGAAAGGAAAAAGGAATCCCGCCGTTATTATGACTCTGTCATCACTCATTTGCGTAGTTGGTGTTTGGCGGGAATACCCGTACCCTTGTTGCGCCAAAGATACCTGCAAGAACCCTGGGAATCCGGGACAGGAGAAGCGTTAATGACCGTGCACGATGCGCTGGGTGAAAACATCCGTGAAATCAGGGTGAAGATTGAGCAGCACGAGCAGCTTCTCCAGCGCTTGAAAGAAGGGGGTGACATAGACATAGTGGTTTTGAAGCACGGCTATGAGGACTGTCCGCACAGCCGGGTTTTGAGGGAGACCCTTTTGGAGGCTGTGGAGGTTTTGGAAAGCTCCCGAAAGGCGTTCAAGTCCAGGGAACTGGAAATGTTGCGGAAAAAAATGATCAGGGTGTTGGCGGACAACACAGGACTATAAATAAAGCAGGACTTTACAGGCAGGCCCTACGGCCCGGCATTAGGAGCCGGGAAGTGAGGGTGTGATGAGAATCGACCGGTCATCCCGGCGCTTCATCACACCCTTTTTTTTGAATCATAAACAGGGCTGTCTGAAACTTAACACAAATGAATTATTAGTGAATTTGAACTAACGAAATTGAGGCGTTTTGCAAAATACTCTCGTCGTCATTGCAAACGAAGTGAAACAACAGCCGGAGCGCAATCAACAGGAAGTGTGGGAGAGCTATACGGATCGCCCGCCGCCCGGTAATAAATTTAATATAATTATATAGAAAGATGGAGGTTTTTATGAACTCAAATTTTAAAAAAGCCGTTGAAAAAAGTAATGCCGTTGCCAACACAACACCCGCAGCACCCAGCACTGTCCCGGTTATCCAGCCAAGCGGATGCCAGTGCAACGGGAAATGTTCATTTTGCCGTTGCGCCCGGTCCGGCAAGCGGGAATAAAACGAACATAAGCACAGTCACAGGGACATCGTTGGTTCAACAGTCCCGAATGATCCTCGTGCAGCATTGATCTGAAATCATTTGGTACATCTTACGTTCTTTATCCGCCTTGAATGCGGAGAGAAAGTGAAGGCGTAACAGAATCGCCGGCAGCATGCAATAAAGCGTTGAAGCCGGAAACCGTAGAGCATGCCTTAACTTTTTCGGCTTCCCTTGCCAGGGGAGGCC
Organism: uncultured Smithella sp.; assembly: GCA_964632255.1. Taxonomy (GTDB): domain Bacteria; phylum Desulfobacterota; class Syntrophia; order Syntrophales; family Smithellaceae; genus MVRV01. The sequence goes on from CAZWCA010000016.1 coordinate 37,869, forward strand.
GCGCAGACTTTCGAGGAGGATAAAATGTTCAAGCATCATACACTTAAAACAATATTATGGGCCGTTGTCATTTCCGTGGGATATTTTACCGCAGCAAGCGCCGCAGAATCTGAAAACGATCCCGCCCGCACCAAAAAGAACTATGAAGCGCAACTCGATAAGGTCGTTGTAACGGCGACTCGTACGGCCAAGGACCTGGAATCTGCGCCGGGAAGCGTTTCGGCCATTTCCCGGGAAGAGATCGAAAGCCGTAACATCAGAACCGTCGACGAGGCCCTCAACATGACCCCCGGCGTGACGGTGACCCGCAGCAAAGGGTATATGGATACGCACGCTCCCGTCTATATGCGGGGGTTTAATTCGCAACCACGGTCGCTCGTCCTCCTGGACGGGGTAGTCCTCAACGACCCCTATTCGGGGGCGGTGCTCTGGCAGGTCATTGCCCCTGAAAATCTGGAACAGATCGAGGTGTTGAAGGGTCCCGCCTCCAGCCTCTACGGCGGGAACGCCATGGGCGGCGTCATTAACCTGATCACCCGGATGCCGAAGAAGCGCGAGTTCATTGTCAAAGGCGGGTATGGCGGTCCTTTGGGGGGATCGGACGCCATGAAGAACGTGAGCAAGGCCTTTGTGTCTTACGGAGATCGTATCGCCGACCGCCTGAGCATCCTCGCCAGCAACCAATATATCTCGACGACCGGTTATGCCAACGCCTACAATGTACAGAGCACCAAGCCGGGCGCCGCCATAACGGGATGGGAATATACCACCGACCGGATGGGAAAACCCCGCTATCTGATCGGCATGAAAGGGGATAACGGCTACTGGCATGACAACATTTCCATCAAGACACAGTACGATCTTGCCCCGGCCACCAGGATCGACTTCAACTTCACGCGCACCCAGAGCGAATACAGTTATGCCGATCCCACGACGTTCCTGCGGGACGCAAATGGGCAGGAGGTTTGGAAGTACGGCACAGTCAGGGAGGCATCCTTCCTCTCCGGCTCCGGCGGCGACCTTCAGTACACCTACAACCTCGGTGTGGAGACGCAGTGGTCGCCGGTGAAACTGAAAGGGTTGTTTTCCTATTTCGACCAGGGCCATAGCTGGTATATCACGCCCGACTCGACCGGGGCCACGCGCGACGGCGGAAAGGGAAAATACTCCGACGCTCCGTCGTCCGCCTACAGCATTGATCTGCAGGGTTCCGTGCCCTTCTTTGACCGGCATCTCCTTACCATCGGCGGGTATTTCCGGTCCGGCCAGGCTCATATAAAAGAATACGAGATGTCCACATGGCGCAGCGAGGCGTCCCGCGGGGGAATAACCTACGAGACTCAGGGGAAGGACCGGACTTTTGCTCTCTTCGCCCAGTGTGAATTCGCCCTGATGAATAACCTGACCTTCTATGCCGGGGCCCGCCAGGACTGGTGGGAAACGTTCGACGGTTCCGTGAATCAGGAGTCGCCGGTTCTGCGGATCAATTATGATTCCCGCAGTTATGCATCCTTCAGCCCCAAAGGGTCCGTAGTCTACAAGCCTTTCACGCAGACGACCGTCAAGGTGTCCGGGGGCAAGGCGTTCCGTTCACCGACGCTCTACGACCTGTACCGGACCGTCCAGGATCACGGTGGCAAGATGACGCAGAGCAATCCGGATCTGAAGCCGGAAACGACGCTCTCCTGGGATGCGGGCATTACGCAGGGACTCTGGCCGGGGGCGACGGTAAAGGTGACCTATTTCGAGAACTTCATCGAAGATCTTATCTACACGAAGACCATCGACGCCGCTACAACCCAAAAAATCAATGCGGGAAAGGCGGAAAGCCGGGGCGTCGAACTGGAGGCGGAACAGAAGATCGGCTCGTGGCTCCGCCTCTTCGCCAACTATACCTATACGGATGCGGTGATCAAGGAAAACAGTGCGGCCCCGGACAGTATCGGTAAGAAGGTGACCGGCATTCCTCAACACATGATCAATATCGGGTCTGAGGTGAAGACGGGACAGTTCAGCGGCCTTCTGACCGGCCGTTATGTGGGGAAGCGCTATGGCGTGGATGACAACTCCGACACGACCTCGAATGTCTACACATCTTACGATGACTATTTCACGGCCGACGCCAAGGTTAGCTACAAACTCACAAAGTGGCTTACAGCATCTCTGTCCGTCGATAATATCTTGGACAGGACATTCTACCTCTATTACAAAGCACCGGGGCGGTCATGGTTCGGCGAACTGACATTTTATTTCTAGCCGGAGAGGATGAGAACTTATGGATATATTGAAATTTATCCACATAAATTCCTGCTTGCGGCTATTGGCGATCCTCCCGGTTTTGTTCGCCGCCGCAACGCCTGCAGATCTGACTGCGGCTACCGTGCCCGAGGTGCTTATGGTCGTACGTGATCCGAGCCATGCCGTGGCCAAGATCGCTTTACTCAAGGAGGCGGCTCAAAAATCGGGCATCCGTCTTCGTCACGTCTTCGCCGCCTCATTGCAGGATGACGATTACAGACTGCTTTACCAGGGGGCGGCCCTGGTCCTGTTCGATACGGGGAAGAAGATCGTGGCTGATGATATCGATGCCAGAGCCGCGACGAACCACCCCGTCTCTATGGTCCAGTTGATGCCGGACAGCTTGTCCGCAGCAGGACGGAGGGGGAAGCTGACGCAGACCGATCATGAAAGACTGTATGCCTATTATCACAACGGCGGCCGCCGTAATTTCGAGAACATGTTTCGTTATCTGGCAACAACATTGTTTGAAACCGCCCGGGAAGACGTATCCCCGCCCGTCGTCATGCCCGATGACGGGGTCTACCATCCCGATCTGCCCGGCCAGGTGAGCGCTTCCGTCGCATCTTATCTGGCCTGGAAAGGGCGGGACAGCCGCCTGCCCGGCCCGGTCATCGCTCTTGTCTTTCCGCGAGCCTTCCTGGTCAACGGACAGATGTCGCTGCCCGATGCCATGATCCGGCAGATCGAGGAGACCGGGGCCATGCCGCTGGCCGTTTTTTTCACCGACCGCCCGCAAAATCAGGGCGCCCTGCAAAGGCTCCTTGTACAAAAGGGCGCTCCGGCGGCAAGCGTCATAATCTATATGGGCGCCCTTCATGTTCCGGGGGACCGGCGTGCTGAAATCGAGGCCATGGGAATTCCCGTGCTGGGAACCATCAAGTACCGTCCGGGCCTCCCTGAAGATTGGCGAAAAAGCACCGCCGGCGTTTCGATGGCGGCGATCCCCACCGGCTATGCCACGCCGGAGTATGCCGGGTTCATCGATCCGATGGTTGTGGCAACGGAAAGCCGCGACAACAAAGATGTCCTGCTGCGGGAACAGTTCGGCAGCGTCATCAACAAAGCTCTCAAACTGGCCCGGCTTCAGACGCTTCCCCATAACGAGAAGCAACTGGTGATCTTCTACTACAATACGCCGCCGGGAGAGCAGAATCTTTCCGCCTCGAACCTTAATATTCCCGAGAGCCTCCAGCGCATTCTGGAGGCGCTGGCAAAGTCCGGTTACCGGACGGCAACGCCCGAGGCGGCGGACCTGACCCGCTACGCCCGGCGGCTCCTCGCCCCTTTTTACCGTCCCGGTGAATTGGAGGGCTTGCTGCGGGACGGTCTGGCCGAAACCCTGCCCGTCGATGCGTATCAGACATGGTTCGATACCCTGCCGGAACCCGTCCGACGGAATATCACGACCCGGTGGGGTCGGCCGGAGCATTCTTCCATGGTCGCGACTATCGGCGGGAAGAAGATGTTCGTCATCCCGCGTATTTTATTGGGCAATGTCGCCGTCACCCGGCAACCGCCGCGAGGGGACCGCATTGACGGCAAGGAAAAATCAATTTATCATGATACCAAACTGCCACCCAATCATTACTACCTGGCTTGTTATCTCTGGGCCCGTCAAAGCCGGAAGGCCGACGCCCTCATCCATCTGGGCACCCACGGCACTCAGGAATGGATGCCCGGCAAGGAGCGCGGTCTCTCCATCCATGATGCGCCTAATCTTGCCGTCGGCGATGTTCCCGTCGTCTATCCCTATATCGTCGCCAATATCGGCGAAGCCATCCAAGCCAAGCGCCGCGGCCGGGCCGTCATCATCAGTCATCAGACGCCCCCGTACGCCCCGTCCGGTCTTTATGACGACCTTTTGAATCTTCATGAGCTTATCCACCAGTACGCAGCCGTGGATACCCCGTCCGTCCGGGTAAAACTGCAAGAAGATATTATCCGCAAGGTACTGGCAGGCAACTACGAAAAAGACATGGGATGGACGGCGGAACGGATGCGGACGGATTTTTCTTCCTTTCTGGAGTCCTTTCACGCCCATCTCCACACTCTGGCCGAGGCGGTGCAACCCCTTGGTCTCCATAGCTTCGGAGCAACGCCGCAGGACGACCATCGCCTTTTTACGGTCATGCAGATGCTGGGAAAGCCGTTTTACCGGGCCGTTTTCCACAATGACGAGAAGATGTCCGAACTGTTCACTGTCGATTACAAACAGATGAAAGAAACGGAACCTTACCGGCTTCTGGAGCGGCATATCCGGAAAGGAGAACCCCTGCCGTCCGGCACGACGCCCGAGTTGTCGGCGTTCCTGGAAAAGGGCCGCCGCTACTATGCGAATTTCGATGCCGCCGGTGAGATTGCCGGAATCCTGAAGGCCCTGAGCGGCCGTCATATTCCTGCCTCCACGGGGGACGATCCCATACGGAACCCCGACTCTCATCCCACAGGCCGCAACATGTACGGTTTCGACCCGGCCAAGGTTCCCAGCCGCCAGGCATGGGAGGCCGGCCGCGAGGCCATGGCCTCTCTCATGGATAAGTTCAGGGAGAAAAACGGCCGCCGTCCCAAGAAACTTTCCTTCATCCTCTGGTCCGTGGAAACGATGCGCCAGCACGGTGTCGTGGAGGCGCAAATCCTCCACGCCCTGGGCGTGCGGCCCGTCTGGGACGACGGCGGCCGGGTGACGGGCATAGAGGTCATTCCGGCCGGCCGGCTCGGCCGTCCCCGGATCGATATTCTGGTGACTGCCTCCGGCGCTTACCGGGATATGTTCCCCAACGCCCTCAAGCACATCGAAGAAGCTGTTGCCAAAGTGGCGGCCCTTCAGGAACCGGATAACGCTGTCCGAATTCATACTGCGCAACTGGAGAGTCACCTGGTGCAAAAAGGCATGAAGCCCGAACAGGCCCATTTATACAGTCTGGCCCGCATATTCAGCAATGCCAACGGCGTCTACGGGCTGAAAATCGACGCCGCTTCACTCGCCTCCGATACGTGGGGGGAAGGACCGGGAGGCAGACAGGACCGCCGGAGAGGTGAGGCAAAGCTGGCGGATTTGTACATGAGCCGCATCGGTTATCTCTGGGGCGAAGAAGGAGACCGCGGGCAGCACAAAGAACTGTTTGCGGAAAATTTGAAAAAGGTCGATGCCGCCGTTCTGGCAAGGTCTTCCAATCTTTACGGCGTTGTCAATACGGACGATCCCTTCCAGTTTTTGGGAGGAATCGGCCTCGCGGTCCGGCATCTCACGGGCAAAAACCCGGAACTCTATATCGCCGATCTCAGGATTCCCGGAAAAGGAAAGGCCGAGACGGTTTCTCAATTTCTGGCTACGGAGATGCGGACCCGGTATTTTCATCCGAACTGGGTGGCGGAGATGAAAAAGGAAGGTTATGCCGGCGCCGTGGAGATGGTGAAGGTCGTCAACAACTTCTGGGGCTGGCAGACAACGGCTCCGGAAGCGGTGCGGGCCGATCAGTGGCAGGAACTGGCCGATGTCTATATTCACGACAAGCACCGGTTGGGCCTGAAAGAATGGTTTGAAAAAGAAAACCCTGCAGCCCAGGCGCAACTGATCGAACGGATGCTGGAGGCGGTGCGGAAAGAGTACTGGTCCGCTCCACAGGAAACAGTGGCGGCTCTGAAGAAGCGCTATCGCGAACTGGCCGGCCGCTACGCCGTGCAAAGCGACAACCGGGCCTTTCAAAACTTCGTCTATTCCGGATATGGAATCGAGGGCGGGTCCCCCTTATCGGCGGCGATTCAGCCGCGGGCCGATACGGCGCCGCCGGCTGCATCCCTCAAAGAGCCGCAGGTAAGAGGCTTGCAACTCCAGAGAGTGCCCGCCGCACCGAAAGCTTCAGCATTACGCCCCCTTTGGCTTGTCTGTCTCGCCCCCCTGCTGGCCTTTGTGTCAGGAAGCCTGGAACAGGTAAGACATCGAAAACAAAAAATTGAAGTAAGGAGACCCTATGCAAAGAATACTTGAAGTATTGATGTACGATGTCGGTCAGATTTTTCTGCTGCCGACGCTTGCGCTGATCAGTTTACTCTTTTTGTATGCGTGCTACGAGTTGGGACGTTTTACCATTGCCTCCTGGCAGCGCCGGCATGGAAAAGCCGGCCCGCTGCTGACATGGTGGCTTGAGAATACCGGAGCCCACGAAAACGAATTGGACCTCAAGGCGCACAAACTGCTCGAAACCGGAAGGATCGCTACGCGGGTTCTCCCCATGCTGGGTTTGGTAGCCACAATGATTCCCATGGGACCGGCCTTGAAATCACTGTCGGACGGAAATCTCGCCCAGGTGTCGGAGAGTTTGACTATTGCGTTCTCCGCCGTGATTCTGGCCCTGATTTCGGCTTCCATCACTTACTGGATCGTGAATGTGCGGCGGCGATGGCTTGCCGAAGAACTGCTCGAAATCGAAGATCGCCGGAAGGAGGTCATCCATGAGATTGCTTCATGAACCGGAAACGGAAGATCCGATCCTCTCCGTGGTCAACCTGATAGATGTGTTTCTGGTGATCATCGCGGCTCTTCTCATCGTCGTCACCCAGAATCCCCTGCTGAATCCCTTCACGAAGCGGGATGTTGCAGTTATCGTTGATGCGGGTAAACCGGGGATGGAAGTCATGATCAAAAACGGACAGAAGATCGAACGCTATAAAAGCACGGGGCGTATCGGCCAGGGGGAAGGTGCCAAGGCCGGTACGGCCTACCGGATGCGGGACGGCTCCATTGTCTATGTACCGGAGCAGGAAGGGGCTAAGTAGCAGTTTCCGGTTGTCGCGTTCAGCAGTCGTAAACAGCCATGGCGGTCTTCATTTTAACCAGGTAAATATTCATTTGGCGGATACCTATGTCCGGTTTAAAAAAGTATGTCTTTGGTCCTTTATATATAATGATAGCTTTGAGACCTCTTTTACAAAGAAATAATTTTATGATCCGGAGTCTGTACTCCTACGGTGCGTCATTGGGCATTCACACCGTAGCGTTGCTGCTGGTCGTCTTCATTGCAAACGGTCAGCCGTCGTCTACAGCGCCCGTTACCATCGACTTGACGATCAACGCCGTACAGGGCCCTTCGGAGTCTCCGCCGGCTCCCCGTTCGCACCAGCAACTCGTAAGACCTCATGCCGTTTCCCGGCTTCCCCGGCCTTCGGCGCCTGTGGCGGCCATTCCCGAAAAGAATATCCAGGACATCTCGGACGTAGTATCCCGGCAGGACAAAAAGGAACAGCCCGACAAACCGGATCTGCGGCCGGCTGTTGCACATACTGTGCAATCCGGACCGGCTGGGAAAGGAAACTCGCCGGCTTCGCCAGGAACGGCTGTCGAGGATAAGGAGGGTGCGGTGAGGGGAAAATATCTGAAAGAGCAGTTTCAGTATATCCGCGAGAGAATCGCGGACAATGCACGCTATCCGCGCCATGCCCGAAGGATGGGATGGTGCGGAGTGGTGCACATTTCCTTTATCATCGAGCCGAACGGCAATGTCAGCGATATCCGGATTGTCAAGAGTTCCGGGGTATCTGTGCTGGATGAAGAGGCGTCGGACTCGGTCCGGCGAAGCGCCCCGTTTCCCAAACCGCCGGTAAGGGCGCGCATTGTCATCCCGGTGGAGTACGCGCTGAGTTAAGAAATAACTAAGCAAAGTTGAGGAGAATTTGAACTATGGGAATGGAATGGCTGTCCGGCGTCATCGATTACGGCATTATAGGTCTACTGGTGGCGCTAAGTGTGGTTGTTGTGGCCGTCTCGCTGGAGCGGGCCCTCTTTTACCGGAAATTAAACATTGCCGATTTTCAGGACATCAAGTTGCTGGAACTGGTCCTGACAAAAAAAATATCCGTCATTGCCTCCGTGGGAAGCAACGCGCCCTATCTGGGGCTTTTGGGCACCGTGCTGGGCATTATGCTGACCTTTTATAACATGGGTTACGACTCTTCCCTGGATACGGGTAAAATCATGACCGGTCTGGCCCTGGCGCTGAAAGCAACGGCCGTAGGACTGGTCGTGGCGCTGGTGGCTGTGGTTCTTTATAACGCCTTGCTCCGGAAAATCAAAGTGCTGTTGCTGGAATGGGAGATTGCCAATGGACGAAAAACCGTTTGAAACGATGAATGTGATCCCGTTTGTAGATATTATGCTGGTTTTGTTGACTATTGTGCTTACCACATCGAGTTTCATCGCAACAGGACGGATTCCCGTCAACCTGCCGCAGGCGTCAAAGAGCGCAGCGGAAGCACAAAAAGTACAAATCATCGAACTCAACGCCAGGGGCGAAATTTTCTTCCAGGGCAAAGCAACGACTCCGGAATCCCTGAAGATCGTCCTGGCACCCATGAGCCGGAATGTTCCCTTCATGGTGCGTGCGGACCGCACCCTGCCCCTTCAGCAGTTCATTGACGTGGTCGATGTCCTCAAACAACTGAACTTTACGAAAGTGGCGGTCCAGACGGAGCATTTCCGCTGACGGACAGACGCGCCTTTACTTCTTCCGCCGTCGGAGACAGCCTTTTCCAAATGCCGGCTTCCGGTACCCGCTACCTCTATGCCTAGATCGATATCCTTTGTTGCCCGTCTGGCCTCGACACCATAGCAATAAGTCAGAATGAAATCCCGTGCGGATGCACCGACAATGAAGAAAGGGATGTCAAGAGAGTCCGCAATCTCCTTAACGGCGCGAAGAGTCCCTACTGTACGGGAATCAATTTTCCCCGATAAGTCGAATAAGATATTTCTCATAAATCAGTTTTGCCGCTTCAAGGTTTCTTTGAGCACCAGTGGCCAGGAGGTCCGCATAGATCAGGAGGGGAGGCACCGTTTCTTCAGGCCGGTTCGCGTTCTGCTTCCAGAACCTTTCCAGGACCTCGACGTTTCCCGCTTCATCTTTTCTCAACCTGTTTTCCAATAGTACTTTATTGAGGTGCTCGGGATCGGTATAGATGGTGATCAACTCGGGTTTCAGATATTGCGTTATCCTCTCCGCGGCGACCTCTCCGCCCCACTGCGCCAGTTCAGGTTCCAATCTCTTTTCCTCCCACCAATGCGGCTCCCCTTTGTAACGCCCCAGGACCAGTTTCGGCCGAAGCTGCTCGGGATAAGCGGTTACCCACCGCTGGAGGAGATCCTCCTTCCGGACCAGCCTGAAGCCCTGTTTACCAAGATCAAGGATGAAGCCGAGCTCTTTCAATTCTCTCATGATCCGGTCCACGGTGCCTAGGGCCACTCCAGCGCCGGCTGCAATATCCCGATAAGTTTTTTCCACCAGGCCCGGATCGCACAGGAAGGCGAAGACTACTTTCAGCCCGGCCGCCTTGAAGATCCTTTTGACCTGCGTTCTGCCGGGCTTCTCTCGAAGCCTGTTCCCCTTCACAAAAATGTACACTGGGTCTCGGTCGATGAATGCATTCCCGGCCGTATCGATAAACTCGATTCCGTTTTGCCTCAATTCCTCCGCCATTACCGGATTTGCATAGCGCGTAACGAGCAAAAGAGGGTCTTTCATCCTTTCCCGTTGCATGATTAATATTTGCCTTTGCGCCTTCGGGAGAGTGTTCTTCACTTCGGCGATGAATCGATGCTTCTTCCCTTTCAGGATCATATTCAAGACCAAATCCGGGCACACTCCTCCGGTACGCGCGATCTCGCGGTCTAATACCTCAAAATCAGCCTGCACGGGAAACATGGTTCTTCTGAACGCCTCCAAAGCAAGCTGTAGGATTTCGGCTTCCGTCTTGTTCTGTCTCACTTGCATATGTTCACTATTTTTATTTGTTCATTTTTTATGAATGTATAAAGAATGTGAACACGTTGTCAAGGAGTTTTCTTTTCTCCAGGTTAAGATACCACTTCGCCGGTTCATTGAAGCTCATCTTGTCATCGGGTTTGATGTCAAAGATCCGGTTCTCCCGCTGGCTTCGCCTCTTCCCTTTAGCATCCCTTGCCGCCTGGATGGAGAAGCCTATACACTCGCGCTTCTGCTTTCTTCCGGGAAAGTAATAGCTGATCCAGAAACGGACTTTCTGAGATCGCTTCGCCTTGTCTAGATCTTCACCACAATGGCAAAGCTTAGTTCTTATGCTTTGGAGGGCCTATTCCGGCACAAGGTCCTCCGGATTCAACCGGCACGACTTACGGCGACCAGGCCTCATGCATGCAGACGGTCTCCTGCCAGGCCGGGACGTATCCTGCCTCCGTCTCCCCGGACCAAAGAAAAAAATATTCCTATTCAGCAGGAAAAAACACCTTGCGGGGCAGATAACTCTTGATCCGACCTGGAGAAGAAAATGAACATTTACGACAACATAAGCCCGCAATTCCGAAGACTCCCGGCCTATTCATTCCCAACCGGCAAAACTACATACGCACCAGCAGTAAAAAAAGATTGACATGCGCAACATTGACTGATATTGATAACCAAAATCAAGTAAAGAGGCAATTGGCTCCGGGGGTATATTGAAAGCAAAAGAAATGTTTTTTGCTTATCTGCGAGAAAAAGGGTTGCGCAGCACAAGACAGCGCGAAATCGTTCTCGACGCCTTTCTGAACGCGGACCGGCACATTACAGCCGAAGACCTTTACGGCATCCTGCAGAAAGAGTCACCGGAAATCGGTTACGCCACGGTGCATCGCAACCTGAAATTGATGTGCGAGTGCGGCTTGGCGGAAGAAATCAAGATCGGCGGCAAGAAGATGCGGTACGAGCAGAAATACGGCCATGAGCATCACGACCATCTGATTTGCACGAAGTGCGGCCGGTTCATCGAAGTTAAAGACGAGCGAATCGAACGGTTTCAGGACGAGCTAGCCAAAGCGAACGGGTTTATCCCCCAGCGGCATAAGCTGGAAATCTACGGCCTGTGCCGGAAATGCCGCTGATTTTTTTTGCAACTTTGTTGATCTTGATTATCAAATACAACAATGAATAGATGCGAAAAAGCATTCAGCAGCCGGACAGACTGCGGATAAAGATAAAAATACCCATTTTTTTGATTAATAAATGATAATGATAATCAATAACATATTAAGAGGAGAAAAAAAGATGATGCCATTGGGATTGTTGTTTGCCGGGGAACAGGCGGAAATAATGAGAATCAAAACAAGCGGGGATGCCGGCGAGACTTCCTGCTGCGGTAAAGGAAAGCGGGAGTGCCATCGGACCGACGACATGGGCATCCGGCAGGGAAAAATGGTCGAGATGCTGAGCAATGAAGGCGGCGGCCCTCTCCTGCTCAAGATCGACGAATCCCGGATCGCCATCGGCCGGGGCATGGCGATGAAAATCATCGTCAGGAAAATTGACCGGAGAAAAGGAGGCGCCGCTTGATGAGACTATCGATACTGAAACCGGGAGAGCGGGCCGTCATCACCCGGATGGAGACCAAAGGGCCGTTGAAGAGAAGATTAATGGACATGGGCGTGCTGGTGGGAGAAGAAGTCAAAGTGGAAAAAGTTGCTCCCCTGGGTGATCCGATCGAAGTGAAGATCAAAAACTACAACCTCTCTTTGCGAAAGCGGGAAGCGGAAGACATCCATGTGGAGGTTCGCTGATGAAAACAATTACTGTGGCTGTCGCCGGAAACCCCAATTCCGGCAAATCGACTCTGATCAACGCCATCGCGGGGACAAGACTGCACGTGGGAAACTGGCCAGGGGTCACAGTCGAGAAAAAAGAAGCGGTATTTGAATCTGACGGGACAAGAATCAGACTGGTCGACCTGCCCGGAACCTACAGCCTGAGTCCCTACACGCAGGAAGAAATCATTGCCCGGGACTACCTTGTGCATGGCGATTCCGATGGCGAAGCAATCCAAAAGCCGGATGTTATCATCGATGTAGTCGATGCAACCAATCTCGAACGGAACCTGTACCTGACAGTGCAGTTACTGGAACTGGGCATCCCGGTGATCATGGCCCTGAACATCCATGATGAAGCGGAAAAAAAGGGATTAACGATCGACGTGCCGGCCATGGAGCGGCTGCTCGGCATCCGGGTCATCCCAACAGTGGCCACGAAAAGATCCGGACTGGATGATTTGATAGCCGCGGTAACCGCGCAGGCTGACGCAACTGATCAAAAACAGCCTTATTCCAAGCCCCTGTTTTACGGCAATGATATTGAAGTTGCGGCGGCGCTCTTTTCCGAGCGCGTGGCAGCAAAATATCCGGATTTGGCTGCAACCGTGCCGTTGCGCTGGCTGGCCTTCAAACTCATGGAAGGAGACGAGCACGTCTTAAAGGAAATGAAGCTGGACATGACCGGGCTGGAACTGGATACCGTCCTGCACCACCTGCGCGCGGCGCACGGCGACGACATCGAATCGCTCATGGCGGATATCCGTTACGGACAGGCGGCGGGGCTTACCCGCGAAGTCCTGAAAAAAACCGAGACCAGGAAAAAAGAGATCACCGACCGGATTGACGGCGTCGTCCTGAACCGGCTGCTGGGCATCCCCATTTTCCTGGCCGCCATGTGGATCGTCTTCAAACTGACCTTCGACATCTCCAAGCCGTTTGCCGACTGGATGAGCGGCCTGACCTCGGGACCCCTGAAAAACTGGGCGGAAGCCTTCACGGGATTCATCCATGCTCCCGCCTGGACGACCTCATTGCTCACCGACGGAGTCATCGCCGGAGTCGGCTCCGTCCTGGTCTTTGTGCCGGTCATCTTCGCGATGATGTTCTTCATCACTTTCCTCGAAGGAAGCGGCTACATGGCGCGGGCCGCCTTCGTCATGGACCGGGCGATGCACGCCATCGGCCTGCATGGCAAATCATTCATCCCGATGCTCCTCGGCTTCGGCTGCAACGTGCCCGCCATCTATGCGACAAGGACACTGGAAAACCCAAAAGACAAGGCGCTGACCGCATTGCTCATCCCGCTCATGTCCTGCGGGGCAAGGCTTCCAGTTTACGTCATCTTCTGCGGCGCGTTCTTCGCGGCCCATGCCGGATCGGTTCTCTGGTCGCTGTACGTACTGGGAATAGCCCTGGCCATCCTCATGGGAATCATCTTCAAGAGAACCCTGTTCAAAGGAGAAGCTCCCATGTTCATCATGGAACTTCCTCCCTACCGGATGCCCTCCTTCCGGAGCCTCATGATCCACACCTGGGAGAAGGGAAAGCACTTCCTGATCAAGGCCGGAACCTATATCCTTGCCGTCTCCGTCCTGGTCTGGTTCCTGCTGAACCTGCCCTGGGGCGTGGAGAGCAAAAAAGACTCTTATCTGGGCAAAACAGGCCAATTAATTGCGCCGATCTTTGAACCGGTCGGATTCGGCACCTGGGAAGCGTCCTCGTCGCTTTTGTCCGGAATCATAGCCAAAGAAATCGTCGTCGGGACCATGGGAGAGATCTACGCTGTTAAGCCTGCTGAAGAAGAAAAGAAACCGACCACGTTCGGAGAGGATCTGCAGGAAATCGGGACATCCTTCGTGAAGGCTGTCCGGGAGGCCGGAGGAAACATCCTTTCCTCGGTGGGCATCTCAAGCATCTCCGCGGAAGAGGACGAGAAACGGGCGGGGCTGAAAGCCGTACTGCAGAAAACCTTTACACCGCTCAGCGCCTATGCCTTCATCGCCTTCGTCCTTCTTTACATGCCCTGCGTCATCGTGGCGATCGCCATGCGCCAGGAGTTCGGTTCGTGGAAATTGTTCGAGATCGCCTTTGTCTACCAGATGCTTTTGGCGTGGGGAACGGCGTTCGTAATTTTCCAGGGGGGCCGCCTTCTGGGACTGGGAGGATAAATTAGGAGGTTGATATGGAATACATGGATATTTTATGGATAGCCCTTATTGTGGGCGGCTGCATCTACCTGCTGTACCGCTCGATGTGGAAGAAAAAGGGGTATTGCTGCGGGTGCGATGCCGTGTCGTGCACGGGACGGAAGAAAAAGGGATGAAAGCGATGAAAGAAGAAAGGAGTCCCGCCGTTATCATGGCACTGTCATCACTCATTTACGTAGTAGGTATTTGGCGGAAATGCCCATACCCTTGCTGCACCAAAGATACCCATAACAGACCCGGGAATCCGGGACAGGAGAAACGTTGATGACCGTGCACGATGCGCTGGGTGAGAACATTCGTGAAATCAGGATGAAGATTGAGCAGCACGAGCAGCTTCTCCAGCGCCTGAAAGAAGGGGGTGACATAGACATAGTGGTTTTGAAGCGTGGCCATGAAGACTGTCCGCACAGCCGGGTTTTGAGGGAGACCCTTTTGGAGGCAGTGGAAGTTTTGGAAAGCTCCAGAAAGGCGTTCAAGTCCAGGGAACTGGAAATGTTACGGAAAAAAATGATCAGGGTGTTGGCGGACAACACAGGACTATAAATAAAGCAGGACTTTACAGGCAGGCCCTACGGCCCGGCATTAGGAGCCGGGAAGTGAGGGTGTGATGAGAATCGACCGGTCATCCCGGCCTCATCACACCCTTTTTTTTGGATCGTAAACAGGGCTGTCTGAAACAGAAACTCAGGGAATTATTAGTGAATTTGAACTAACGAAATTGCTTATAGATTAATTTTATCAAGGAGGATGGAAAAGGAAATGAAGAGTATGTGGGGAAAAAGGTTGCTGGAGTGCATGGGGTCTAAGTTGCACGTCTTTTTATTGGCAATGATTCTGGCGGTTCCTTCCGTGTCTTTTGCCGCGAGGCCTTTGGTCACGGATGACGCCGGCACGGTAGGCAAGAAAAAGGTTCAATTGGAAATGGGTGTCGAGGCCTCTTTCTGGAAAGATACTGAAGATGGCGTAGAAACCAAGGACAAAGAAACCGAGGCTTCGGCGGTTCTGACATACGGCCTTACGGATACCATTGATCTGGTGGCAAGCGTCCCTTACACCTGGCACAAGATTGAGGAGGACGGCGCCACCATCTTTGATCAGAACGGGATATCTGATGTTTCATTTGAAGTAAAATGGCGATTCTTTGAAAAAGACGGCCTGGGCCTGGCTTTGAAGCCGGGGATATTCCTCCCGACAGGGGATCATGAGGAAGGCTTTGGTTCAGGAAGGGTAAACTGCGGAATCACCTTTATCGCGACAAAGGAGTTCGATCCCTTTGCCTTGCACTTCAATGCCAGCTATAGGCGAAACGAGAACAAGGTCGATGAGCGGCGGGACTTGTATGCAGCTTCTCTGGCGGCCACGTACAAGGTCATCAAGGGGTTGAACTTGGTCGGCAACGTTGGTTTTGAACGCAATGCGGATCCCGAAAAGGACACAATGCCGGCCTTCGCCCTTGTCGGTCTCAATTACGCCATCACCGATTTTCTGATGGTCGATGCAGGCGTCAAGTTCGGCCTCAACAAGCAGGAAGCCGATCACGCCTTTATCGGCGGTCTGACCTTGAACTTCTGATCAGTCTTCGGCTTTAGAGTTGCAAAAGGAACAGCTTCCTTCAGGCTTTAACCGGGCCTGAAGGGGGCCGGCTTCCAATTTGAGGCGAGTTAAAAAGACAAATATGAGATCGGTCCGGCCCGGGCTACGGCATCAAGAGGAGCATTTTGACTATAAATATCCCGGCGGTTGCTGTGATCGTGGAGAGAACGATTCTTCAGGGTGGGAACGAGAAGAATATGGAGAAAAAATAATATGGAATCGGAGGAAATCAGATGTGTGACTATATAATGCCAAGATCGCAGGGCGCAGGCGGCATACCGTCTGTGGAAATTCACGCTTCCCCCAGGCAGCGGCTGAAGTTTTGGGAAGTCGATTTTCTCTTCAGATGCCCTTTGGTCGGCACTTGCCTGACGTTATCCGAGCAGAGGCAATTGCTTAAAAAGGTTAATGCTGCGCTGAAGACGCCGTTTGAAATGCACGAGATGCTGGTAGCGTGCTCCGAGACTGAAAATGCGTTGTCGAAACGTGTGGATAATCTGCTCAACCGTAAGTTCGGGCGGGAAGCGGAAAAATTTCTGGAGTTCGATAATGGAGCATTTCTGTCCGAATTCAAGGAGCGGATCAGGACAGGCGATCACGATATCCTTTTGTGGGCTGCCGCGATCAAACCCGGTTTGCCGAAAGAATTGAAGAGGGAAATCTTCGGAGAGATCCACATGGCCATGCATTGGAACGGAGAATACTGCGCCAAACTGCAGAGCACCCTGGACAGACAGGAAGAGGAGTTGCTCCAACTGCGGCAATGCGTTGAAGAAACGAAGCGGCACCGGAGATCGCTGCAAAAGGAAAATGAATCTTTAAAGCGTGAGCAGGCGGAGCTGAAAGCGAAATCAGCCGCCGTGGAAAGAGAAAAAGACAAGCCGGAGATGCCCACTGAAGAGAACGCCTTGTCCGGCGGGGCCGGGAGCACGCGGGATATAATATTTCTGAAGCAGGAATTGGAAAGCATGCGCCGGGCGTTAAAGGAAAAAGAACGCGATGCCGCTACGCTCCGGGATGAAAATCTGCGGCTGACCGCGGAAATCGAAAAAAATGAGGAACTGAACAGGCGCTTCCTGAGCGAATCGCAGGAGGTCATCCGTGAACTGATCTCTCTCAGCCGCTGCAGCGAACAATGCCCGTCATTCGATCTGTGCAAGAAGCGCATTCTGATCGTCGGCGGCATGACCAAGATGGCCTCCCTTTACCGTGACCTGATTGAGGGGAGCGGCGGCGTTTTCGAATACCATGACGGCTACATGCAAAAGGGGGATAGCCGGCTCGAATCCCTTCTCAAGCGCGCCGATGTCGTTCTCTGTCCGGTAAATTGCAACAGCCATGCGGCCTGCACCCTGGTCAAAAACCTGGCCAAGAAGCACAACAAGACGCTTCACATGCTGGCCTGTTCCAGCCTGAGCGCCATTTCGCGGGTGATCTGGGGCACCGGCAGCGGTAAGGGGACGATCAATTGAAAGCCGACGGGCGCAGGCAGAGCGGAAGGACTGGGGTCAGGCCGCGGAAATTGTGATACTTATTGCGTACGAATTCGGGTGAGACAGATGGAACGAGGGAACGATAAGAGAATGGATGGGAAAACGACCGGTCACGGCAATGTCGCGACCATGCGGTCTATTGCCATTGAAAAGGTCGTTCAGCTTCTTCAGCAGATTCGCTTCGGAGAAGTCGTGATTACCATTCATGACTCAAAAATTGTCCAGATCGAGAAGCGGGAGAAAACGAGATTTCAGGATTGACATCATAACGCCGCGACATGAGCGATTGCTTTGATTGCGCCGACCGGACAACCGGAGGCTCCTTGTGCACGAAGTTTTGCACTGGAACGCAAGGTTGTCAGGCCGGTTTTTTTATGTGCAAACGCGGCCTTTGAGTCCCGGCACCCGGCGGCCCTGAACGTTACCGGCCAGAACGGGCCGGCACTTTCATCATCAGACAGGAGAGCGAAATGCAGAAGAACTTACGAACCGATTTAAAAAAAGACAACTGTGATCCGAACCCCGAGATAAGCGGTCTAATCCCGGAGAAAAAGAGAGATCATCACTGCGCATGCAGGGGAAATTGCACGTTTTGTCATTGCGCACACATCAGGAAAGGACTGTGAGAGCCGTGACGAACAAACCACGTGAGGTCTCCATGTCACTCTCCATGCCCGGCAAACTGCTTCCGCCTGATGAAAAAAAGGCTGACAACGATGCCATGGGAAACAAAACCGGTTTGAACATCGTGTCCGACGATGCTCATATGCTGAAGGCGGAGTATTTTGCCAGAATGACCGGCAATCCGCTGGCGGACGCTTTTGACCGCAAAGCAGCCGTTCATGCGGGCATGAACGGCACACGAGCCGAAGGCACGGATATTCCGGGCACGCTTGAACGGCTGCGCATGACTCCCCGCAAAGGCCCGGCCGCCGCGTATGTACATCTGCCGTACTGCGAGAGCAAGTGCCTGTATTGCGGGTTTTTCGGCGGTAAATACACGAAGGAGGCCGGAGCGGCGTACGTTGAGGCGCTGATCGGGGAAGTGGAGTCCGAACGGCAATATCTTTCCACCACCTCTTCTCCCGTCAACGCGGTGTATCTTGGCGGAGGCACCCCCACCGCTCTGCAGGCGCATGAACTGAAGCGCCTGCTGCATGTTCTCAGCGCCGCGCTTCCCCTCGCCAACGACTGCGAAATTACCGTTGAGGGGTGCATTCACAATTTCGACACGGAACGAATCGAGGCCTGCCTGGAGGGCGGCGCAAACCGTTTTTCCATCGGCGTGCAGAGCTTTGACACGGAAATTCGCCGCCGCCTCGGGCGCTTCACCGCCGGGGAAGAAGTCTGCCGCCGCCTAGAAACGTTGGCAGCATACAACCATGCGGCCGTCATCATTGATCTGATCTACGGCCTTCCCGGCCAGACTGTGGACTACTGGGAAGAAGACATCCGGACCTTTCTCGGGCTGCCGCTGGATGGGGTCGATCTCTACCAGTTGAACATATTTCCCGGGAGCGCCCTGGCTAAAGGCATTGCCGCCGGTTCGCTCCCGGGCACGGCTTCTCTTGCCGAACAGGGATGCTTTTTCGAGCGAGGCGTGACGCTGATGCAAAACGCCCGCTGCCGCAGACTTTCCATGAGTCACTGGGGCCGGACGGCGCGCGAAAGAAATCTTTACAACCCCATGGCCAAGGGCCGGGTCGACTGCCTTCATTTCGGTGCCGGCGCCGGCGGTTCGCTTCACGGCTGGTTCATGTTTAACGATTCCAATGTAGAGAGTTATCTGCGGCGGTGCAACAGCGGGGAAAAACCGCTTGCCATGGTGGCGGCTCCGCCGGAAGATCTGGAAGTCCTGCGCGTCATTCTGGGCCAGATGGAACATTGCCGCCTGAACCTGGATGACGTGAGCGCGGCCCTTGCCCGGAATCCGGAGTGCAGACAACCGGATGCCCGCGCTCTTTACGCCCCTCTTTTGGATAACTGGAAAGAAGCGGGGCTTGTCACCCAGGATGGTCCCTGGGTGGAACTCACGCTGGCCGGACAGTTCTGGCAGATCAATCTCTCACAAGCGCTCATCGGCTGGCAACGCCGCATAGGCAAGGAGTAAGCGCGAATGCATCTGTGACACGCATATCCACTCAAATCCCTTCGGTTTCAAAAAGCCGAAAACGAAGCACAGCCGACCGGACCACCGGAGGCGCAACCAGGAAAATATTAATCAGGGAGGTAATGATGAACAAACCATCCGGTTGCACTCAGGCGGTCATCGCGGCCGCTGCAGCCATGACACTTTTTTTCGCATTCGCGCCGGCGACCTTCGCCCAGGCGGATGCAACGGTAAAGGGCGATCCTTTAAAACTGGACCAGGTGGTCATCACCGCCACCAAAACCGAGCACACGCTGGGCGACGTGCCCTCCTCAGCGGCGCTCGTTGATAAACAGCAGATGGAGCGCGAGCCCCAGTCCACCATTGCCCAGCAGTTGGAGGATATTCCCGGTATCCAGGTGACCGACGGCGGCGTCGGCGGCGGCGCGAAACGCATAACTATACGCGGGGAAAGCGCCGCGCGGGTGCTGGTGCTGATTGACGGCATGAAGATCTCCGAGCAAAAGTCCATGGACGGCAGCATGATCATGATCGACCCGCTCAACGTGGAACGGATCGAGGTAATCAAGGGGCCCGGCTCCGTGCTTTACGGTTCGGAGGCCATCGGCGGGGTGGTCAACATCATCACGAAAAAGGGCGGAACAAAGCCGGTTCAGGGAACGCTGGCCTTTACCGGTGACACCTCCAATGGGTCCGTCACCCCGTATGCCTCTTTGTACGGGTTGTATAAAGGGTTCAACTATCGCATTTCCGGGGATTACGTCGATGCCGGGGACAAGCGCGGCGCCTCGGGGCGTATCGACAACACCGCCTACAGGCAGACAAACCTGTCCGCCTATCTTGATTACAGTTGGGATAAAGGAAAAGCGGGCGGCGGTTATGACCATTACTGGAGTTCCAACGAAATTCCGGGAGTCACCAGCACGGATACGGAATTTTCCGTCACCCGCAACAACACGACCACCAGATATGTGGGGCAAGCGACGACTTCCATTGAACTCGATCTGCCCAAATGGACGAGGGATCGATCCTACGCCTTTCTGGAACTGCGCAAGCTTTCCGATTATCTGCAGCGGGTCAACCTGACCGGATATTACCAGAACACCGTCAAGGACTTCGTCAACAACATCCACGTGGTCGCCGACGGCATGAGGGTCCCGCCGCCGGGCAGATGGCAAATGGACATGACCACCAGCCCCTTCACCCATA
>CAZWCA010000017.1:0-56348 GCA_964632255.1 uncultured Smithella sp.
TCGCGTTAGCTGTTTCAGAAGAAGAGATATAATTTCCTCTAGATCCTGCCGGTCTTTTGCGGAAAATTCAAGATCGCCGCACAGTCCGTGCCTCAGTTGGTCGCCATCGAGAAGCATTGTCCGGCAACCGGCTTCAAAAAGCCTTTTTTCCAGAAGCTTGCCGATCGTTGATTTCCCGGAACCGGAATAGCCCGTAAACCAGAGGACACAGGCATGGTGGCCGCTTTGTCTTTCTCTGTCTTCGCGGGGAACATTCCAGTCACTCCAAACAGCATTGGATGACTTCGACGTAGTATTTCCTGTTGAAAAAATATGTTTCTGATCGTCGCCAACATTTTGGGGAATACCCCGAATGATTCCCGCCGCAACAGTGTTATTGGTTTGCGGATCGATAAGAATAAAACTGCCCGTGGCGCGGTTGATCTTATATGGATCGAAAAAGATTGGGGTTGTGGTATCGATTACCACCCGTCCGATTTCATTTAATAAAAAGGAACTGGCGGGCATCCGGTGCAGTGTTTCAATATCTATTTTGTAGACGATCTTCCTGATGCGGACACGAACATTTCTGGCAGTATGCTTCATGATATAACTCGTTGTTCCCGATGAAGGCGTTTCCTCCATCCAGCAAATAATCGCTTCCACGCGTGTTCCCGTCTGCGGCAGGTTATTCGCCCTGATAATCATATCTCCCCGGCTGATGTCGATTTCCCGGTTCAGTGTCATAACCACGGATTGGGGGGCAAAAGCCTCCGTCAGGTCACCATCCCAGGTTGTGATATTTTTTATTGAGGCTGTGCTCCCGGAAGGCAAAACGACGATCTTTTCCCCGGGGGCAATTGTTCCGGAAACGATTTTACCGGCAAATCCTCGGAAATCCTGATGGGGACGGATGACATACTGGACGGGAAAACGGAAGTCAACGAGATTCCGGCCCGCCGCAACGTGAATGTTTTCCAGGTAATGCAGAAGAGGCGCACCGTCATACCACGGCATGTTTTCACTCTTTTTGACGATATTATCACCTTTCAGAGCGGAGACGGGAATAAAGATAATGTCGTGAATGTCCAGTTTTTGCGAATAATTACGGTATTCTTCCACAATGCGGTTGTAAATTTCTTCCGAGTAATCAACCAGATCCATCTTGTTGACGGCCACGATCAGGTGGGGAATGTTCAAAAGAGAGATAATGAAACCATGCCGTTTGGATTGGGGCAGGACTCCGTTGCGGGCGTCGATGAGAATGACGGCGCTATCGGCATTGGATACACCGGTCACCATATTGCGGGTATATTGGACGTGCCCCGGCGTATCGATGATAATGAATTTGCGTTTTGGGGTTTCGAAATAGCGATGCGCAACATCAATGGTGATGCCCTGTTCCCGCTCCGCGGCAAGACCGTCGAGAAGATAGGCAAGCTCAACTTCCTTAAATCCCTTTTTGCGGGATGCTTTTTCGACAGCGGCATACTGATCTTCATAAATTGACTTTGTCTCATACAGGAGCCGGCCGATCAGTGTTGATTTGCCGTCGTCAACACTGCCGGTGGTGGCAAAGCGAAGGAGGGATTTGTCGCCGGCGGGCATTAGAAATACCCCTCCCGCTTTTTTTGTTCCATTGAACTGTCACTGGTCAGATCGATCACCCGGTTTTCCCGTTCCGACTTTCGCGCCGTCCGGACTTCGCCGATAATGTCGTCGACAGTGGCGGCGGCAGAAGCTACGGCTCCAGTGCAGGGAATGCAGCCTAATGAACGAAAACGGCACATTATGCGTTTTGTTTCTTCCTCATTTATGGAATTCCCGGCAAGGGTATTGCTTTGGGAGCATGCTGTCAGAGGAATGAGTATCCCATTGCGCACTAAAACTTCACGCTCTACAGCGAAATAAATCGGAACAACCGGGATATTTTCCAATTTGATGTATTCCCAAATATCCTGCTCGGTCCAGTTGCTCAAAGGAAAAACGCGCATGGTTTCTCCCTCGTTAATGTAAGTGTTGTAAATATCCCATAATTCCGGGCACTGATTTTTCGGGTCCCACTGACCGTGAGCATCGCGCCGGGAAAAAACCCGTTCTTTGGCGCGGGATTTTTCTTCTTCACGTCTTGCTCCGCCAAAAGCGGCATCAAATCCGTGTTTACGAATAGCATCCAGCAAAGCGCTCGTTTTTAGTTGGCTGCAGCATTTATCGACGCCGTTAACCAGGGGGTGGCAACCCCGGTCAATCCAGGTTTCATTTCTTTCCACAATCAGTTTCGCCCCGATCCGTCTGCAGAATTCATCACGGAAGGCGTACATCTCCGGAAATTTGTATCCGGTATCGACATGCATCAAGGGAAAGGGGAAAAGGCCCGGATAGAAGGCTTTTTGGGCCAGGCGCACCATCACGCTCGAATCCTTGCCGACGGAGTAGAGCATCACGGGGTTTTTAAATTCCGCTGCAACTTCGCGCATAATATGGATTGCTTCCGATTCAAGATTCTGCAGATAAGTCAGCCGGTAGTTTGTCATTCTTCCTGAAATTGTCTTCTTTTGAAGACACGTAAAAAGTCGTAAAATCAGCAATTTTCCACTTTATTTGAGCCAGACTTTATATAACACCCAAATGCCCTCCAGCAATACCAGGACACCCAGAACCTGCTTTAATCTTTCACGGGACTTTATCAAGCTCAGGAATTTAGGCCCGAAGAAACCGCCGATAGCGGAACCGGCGCAAAGCGGCAGAAACAAAGCTGCCGGAGGCAGTCCCTTAAACGCCACCCAAAGCAGAAAACTGAAGAGGCAAATGGGGGCTTCGGCGAAATCGGTGGAGCCGATGGCTCCCTTTTCCGAACGGTTACGGAAAACGAGCTGGCCGCCCGCGACCAGAGGGCCGAATCCGCCCCCGGATAACGCTTTATTGAAAGCGCTGACGAACCCCAGAATATAGATTTTTCCATTAGTCGGAATTATGGTTCGCCTGCACAGAATCAACACGCCAATAACCGTTACCAGTAGCCCGATATAGGTGTTCAGCACTTTTTTAGGAATGGATATGGAAGTAAAAACGCCGAAAAGGCAGGCAAAAGCCCCAAACCAGATAATTGTTATGGCGATTTTCCGGTCGGTTGAACCGGATTGAAAGTTTGCGTTTTTACAGTTATGATGCATAAACGACGCGATAAAACCGCCTACAGCCTGGGAAATCAAAAGGGAAGGTACGACTTCCACCGCGCTGTAATTCATGATAATCAAAAGCGGGCTGAGCACTGTTCCATACATCATGCCCAGCGCACTGTCGACGAATTCCATAACCACGGCTGCAATAAACAAGTAAACTGTTTCCAATTCGACAGAAGCTTCCTTATGTTTATTAGTCTGTCCGTCAGCGGCGGTATTTAACATAAAGCTGCCCAGGAAACAAAAAATATTACAATCTTGTATTTACCAATGCACTTGGTTATATTGCGGAATATGATGCAATGTCGTTGAATTAAGAAATTTGCCTTCCAATTCCCCCTTTCGTAAAGGGGGATACAGGGGGATTTTTATTACACTTTGCAAAATCTCCCCCATCCCCTCTTTAGAAAAGAGGGGGGCTGTAGCGCTTAAGTCAATGACATTGGGATATGACGAGAAAAGAGGAGAAATAATGAAGGAAGTTGATTTAATGATCTTTGATTTTGACGGGACTCTTGTTTCTACGGGTTCCGATCTCATTACTTCGGTTAATTACACATTGGGTCAGTTGGGCTACGAGCGGAGGGAAGGCGACGAAATAATTTCCTTTGTCGGAGACGGCGTAAAAGAATTACTGGAAAGAGCATTAGGGAGCGATCATCTTGCTGATTATCCGGAAGCTAATAAAATATTTACAGATTATTATAGAGAGCATCTTCTGGATAATGCCGCGCTTTATCCGGGTGTCAAAGAAATGTTGGAACATTTCCAGAGTAAAAAGAAGGTGATTCTTACCAACAAACGCCAAAATTTCACTTTGGATATAAGCCGCGGTTTGGGCCTGGATAAACATTTCGATGAGATAATCGGCGATGGTATTTTTCCTTATAGAAAACCGGACCACCGGCTGGCCGATTATTTGTTGGGTAAATATAAAGTAAAAAAGGAGAAGGCCGTTATCATTGGGGATGGTTTAAATGACATTGCCCTTGCCAAAAATTCCGGAATCCTAAGCTGCGCTTATTTAAATGGTCTGGGAAATGCGGAAAAATTATTGGCGGAACAACCTGATTATTATTTTAAAAATTTTTCCGAAATGGCTTCAATATTTTGTTGAGCATGATAGAAAAAGTAAAGAAAACAATTGATAAGTATAATTTGTTAAAGCAAAATGATAAGGTTGTGGTTGGGCTTTCCGGAGGCCCTGATTCTACGGCGCTGGCCGTAATTTTAGCGCAAATTGCACCTTCATTGAATATCCGGTTGATAACTGCGCATTTTAATCATGGTTTGCGCGGTTCCGAATCGGATCGGGACGAGTATGAAGCCGGCCAATTAGCGTTGCGATTGAATTTGCCTTTTATTTCCCGGAAGATGGATAAGGTATTCACCCCGAAAGGGCTTTCGCCGGAAGATTTTTATCGCCGGGAGAGATATCAGTTCTTTGAAGAAGCAGCTAAAGCTAACAATGCGAACAGGATTGCTCTGGGGCATAATCTCCAGGATCAGGCGGAAACCGTTTTACTCCATTTATTGAGAGGCAGCGGTTTAGATGGTCTGAAAGGAATTTCCCCGCTGCGGGACGATAAATATATCCGTCCGTTGCTGGAAATATCCCGGCAGGAGATTATTTTCTATCTTGATGGAGCCGGTATAACTTATCGTCAGGACAGCTCAAATAACAGCGTCATTCATTTACGCAATAAAATTCGTCTTGAACTTCTGCCTTATTTAAAAAAAGAATTTAATCCCAAAATCGACGAAGCTTTGGCGCATACGGCGGAAATTCTTTATGAAGATAACTGGTTTATCGAACAATCAGTAAGTAAAGCTTTAAATTCGGCCTTCATAAAAAAACAAAATAATAAATTTTTGTTGAACATGGAATATATCAAATCTTTACCTCGATCTATTCAAAGGAGGCTGATTAAAGAACTTCTGGAAAGTTTTAGTTTAGAAAGAAACGGCATTACTTTTTTGCATGTCGATTCAGTTGATAATTTGCTGCAAAAATCGGAATCGGGGAAAAAAATATGTCTTCCCGGCGGAGTTGAGGCCAGGCGTGAATATGAAGATTTAATTATTGAAAAGCTCGAATTTTATTCAAAACCCATTGAATATTCATATGAAGTTGATATTCCCGGTACTGTGCACATCGTTCAAAGAAATAAAATTGTTAATTTACAATTGGTGAAAAAGGACAAAATTGATTTCAGTATAAAAAACAAGAATTATTTGGATATGGATAAAGTTGAGTTCCCTTTGGTTTTACGTAATCGCCGGGCAGGGGACTGGTTTCAACCGTTGGGAATGACGGGCAGGCAAAAGTTAAAATCTTTTTTCATCAATAAAAAAATTACTCAGAAAAAACGTAATGAAATAATATTGCTGGCGGATCAGCGGGAAATTGTCTGGATTGAAAATATGCATTTGAATGATCGAGTGAAAATAACTCCGGAAACAAAAAATGTTCTGGAGTTAGAAATTATTTGAGATAATAAGGATATTATTATAAAGGTTATAGATGTAACTATTTAAAGGAGAAAAAATCTTGTGAACCAGCTTCAAAAAAATATTGCTCTTGTACTTACTGTTCTGCTTGTCTTTTTGCTGGTCTGGCAGCTTTTCAATCAGCCCAAAAGTTCACAAAAAGAAATGATTTATACCGAAATGCTGTCTCATCTTGAAAAAGGAGAAATAAGCGAAGTAACAATACAAGGCGAAAATATAACCGGTAAATTGACCAATAATACCAGCTTTAAAACATATGCACCCAAAGATGATAAGATCGTCACGCAATTCCGTGAAAAAGGTGTAAAAATAACAGCCAAGCCCCCTGAGGAGGCTTCCTGGTATATGACTCTGCTTGTTTCCTGGTTCCCGATGCTCCTGCTTATTGGTGTCTGGATTTTCTTTATGCGGCAAATGCAGTCTGGCGGCGGTAAAGCAATGGCGTTTGGGAAAAGCCGCGCTCGTTTAATTACTGATAAATCCAAGAAAGTAACTTTTGCCGACGTGGCGGGCATTGACGAAGCAAAGTCTGAACTGGAAGAAGTAATCGATTTTTTAAAAGACCCGCAAAAGTATACAAGACTGGGCGGGAGAATTCCCAAAGGTTTACTATTGGTAGGTCCTCCCGGTACCGGTAAAACGCTTTTGGCACGGGCAATTGCCGGTGAAGCGGATGTTCCCTTTCTGAGCATCAGCGGCTCGGATTTTGTGGAGATGTTTGTCGGTGTCGGTGCTTCCCGTGTCCGCGATTTATTCAGCCAGGCCAAGAAAAATGCACCCTGCATAATTTTTATTGATGAAATTGATGCCGTCGGCCGGCATCGCGGGGCAGGTCTGGGCGGCGGACATGATGAAAGAGAGCAGACTCTTAATCAATTACTGGTGGAAATGGACGGCTTTGAATCCAACGAAGGGGTAATCCTTATTTCAGCTACTAACCGTCCGGACGTTCTTGATCCGGCGCTCTTGCGTCCCGGAAGATTTGACAGGCAGGTCATCGTTCCTCTGCCGGATGTCAAGGGCCGGGAAATGATCTTTAAAGTTCACGCACAGAAAGCCCCTGTTGCTGAGGACGTAAATTTTGCAATTCTGGCCCGGGGAACACCTGGAACATCGGGTGCCGACATTGAAAATTTAGTCAATGAAGCAGTTCTTAACGCTGCCCGTTCCAATAAAGAAAAAGTTAATATGCACGATTTTGAATTTGCTAAAGACAAAATTTTAATGGGTACGGAACGAAAAAGCATGGTCATCAGTGATCAGGAAAAACACGACACCGCTTACCATGAAACAGGCCACGCTTTGGTCGCCCGTTTACTGCCGGGCACAGATCCTATTCACAAAGTGACAATTATTCCCAGGGGACGGGCATTAGGATTAACACAGCAATTGCCGATTGACGAAAAGCATACTTATCCGCGTGAATATTTGGATAAAAATATAGCAATTCTTTTGGGTGGGCGTGCAGCGGAAGAAATAGTTTTGCGTGAATTTACCACCGGAGCGGGTAATGATATCGAACGGGCAACCACTTTAGCCAGAAAAATGGTTTGCGAATGGGGTATGAGTGAAAAAATGGGACCCCTCAGCTACGGGAAAAAAGAGGAACAAATTTTCCTTGGCCGGGAATTTGCCACTCATAAGGATTACAGCGAAGAAACCGCAAAAAATATTGACGCCGAAGTAATGTCTTTGGTTATGCGCAATTATGAGAAAGCCAAAAGCCTTCTTAATGATCACATAGAGATTCTGCATAGAATAGCGAAGGAACTTCTGGAAAAAGAAGTATTGAGCGGTGAAGAAATAGATGCTCTTATTGGTGATTCATTACCGAAGCCGGTAAGCAGTTGAGTTCAAAGACATATTCAATAAATCCTCGTGAAAATTATCAATATTAAGAATTCTTTCCAGGCAACGGCGATATTCAAGAAAATCGGCGTCGATCCTTACGGGATCGACGCCATGCTGCCGAAAACAATGCATGTCAATATTTTACTGGAAAAATTGCCATGTAAAACAGCTAACATCATCAAGCAGGAAATGTTGTCGGTAGGCGGGGATGCCGCGGTCAACCGGGGAAGTATCGCCTGCAGTATTGAGGCGAGTGATGCATTAATTATGGGCACGATTAAGCAAGTAACGGCTTTTTCAAAAAAAATTGAAAAACAACCTTTCGGATTGAATCTAATCGCCCGGAATATCGGGGATCTTATCAATAATATCAGTCAACAATCGTATATTTTAAAGACATCGCGCCGGGAAATTCCTCTGGGAAGGAAAACGCAAATCATGGGTATTTTGAACGTGACCCCGGATTCTTTTTCCGACGGCGGACTTTTTTATGATCCGCAGAAAGCTATTGATCATGGATTGCAAATGGTCGAGCAGGGCGCGGATATTATTGACATTGGCGGAGAATCAACACGTCCCGGAGCATCACCCGTATCGGCAGAGGAAGAATTAAAGAGAGTTATTCCCGTAATCAGTGCAATTGCCAGACAAGCAAATATACCAATTTCCATTGACACTTCGAAAGCTCAGGTCGCCGCGGAAGCAATTGCCGCGGGAGCGGAAATAGTCAATGATATAAGCGCCGGTAAAGATGAAAGAATGATGCCAACAGTCAGAGACGGCCGGGCTGCGTTTGTTCTCATGCATATGCGGGGTCAACCGCAGAATATGCAAAAAGGAGACTTAACGTACGATGATTTAATGGGTGAAATAACCGCTTTCCTCGAAAAAAGTATCGAAAATGCAACAAGGGCGGGAATAGAAAAAGAATACCTGATTGTCGATCCGGGTGTCGGCTTTGGTAAAACTCTCGCCGATAACTTCCGGATAATTAATAATCTTGCAGAGTTAAAAGTATTGGGATTGCCGATAATGATCGGCACATCCCGCAAAGCATTTCTTGGTAAAATAACAGGGGGGGAACCACAGGAAAGAATCGAAGGTACCGCCGCTACCAATGTTGTATCAATAATGAATGGCTGCCATATTGTCCGTGTCCATGATGTTGCTTCTATGAAAAAAATTGCCGCCGTAACTGACGAAATTCTTCATTCGTAAAGAGGAAATATGATCTGCGGTATCGGAATTGATTTAGTAGAAAATGATCGCCTGGCCGGAATTATTGACAGGTGGGGAGCTAAATTTCTGCAGCGTGTTTATGCCGCAGGAGAAATCGAATATTGTGAAAAGCATGCTCAGGCTTCAATCAATTATGGAGCACGTTTTGCAGCCAAAGAATCTTTTCTCAAAGCATTGGGCATTGGCATCGGCATGGGTGTGAAATTAAAGGAAATTGAAGTAGTGCATGATGAAAAAGGCAAGCCCGGCCTGATTTTATGGGGAGAAGCTAAAGCACAGATTGAAAAAAGAAACATCGATAAAATCCATCTCAGTTTAACTCACACCAGGAATTATTCAACCGCCATTGTTTTGTTGGAAAAAAAATAAATAAAGTGCTAGATTGCCGCAATTTTCAATGGGACAAAAAAAATCATTTTCACTAATAACATGCAATGCTGATGAAACATTCGCTTTAGGCGTAAAAGTTGGGAAAAAACTGCAAGCAGGCGATATATTAGCATTATCTGGAGAGCTCGGTTCCGGCAAAACCTGCTTTACAGGCGGGGTAGGCCGTGGTTTGGGAGTTAGTGAAAATTATCAAATAACGAGTCCGACTTTTACTTTGATAAATGAATATCCGGCAAGGCATAGATTATATCATTTTGATGTATACCGGTTAAGTGATGATTCCGATTTGGATGATTTGGGTTATGAAGAATTTATTTCCGGAAAAGGTGTAGTAATTATTGAGTGGGCGGAAAAAATAGCTTCCTTCATTCCAGAGAAAGCATTTTTTATAAATTTTGAATATGTAGATGAAAATAAGCGAAAAATAACCATAAAAGGTTCGCCCGATAGAATGAAAGAAATTCTAAGGGATTTTGAAAACGGAGGGTGATACAAATGGCGTTGGTTGTACAAAAGTTTGGCGGGACGTCGGTTGCAGATATTGACAAAATAAAAAATGTAGCCACAAAAGTCATCCGTGAAAAAAAAGCAGGAAATAATGTTGTCGTTGTCTTGTCGGCCATGTCCGGGCAAACGGATAAACTAATTGCTCTTGCTCATCAGGCAACGGATTCACCGGATGGCCGGGAATATGATGCTTTAATTTCCACCGGAGAACAAGTTACCGTAACATTATTGGCAATGATTTTGAACTCTCTTGGTTATCCGGCGAAATCTTTTTTGGGCTTCCAGGTTAAATTTTTGACTGATAATGCACATAAAAAAGCAAGAATTGTATCAGTCGATACGGAAGCGATTAATAAAGATTTGGACGAAGGGAAGGTTATTGTTGTTGCCGGTTTTCAGGGCGTAGATGAAGACAACAATATAACAACTCTCGGCCGCGGCGGTTCGGATACGAGTGCCGTAGCTTTGGCGGCCGTATTAAATGCTGACCAGTGCGATATTTATACGGATGTCGACGGCGTTTATACAACCGATCCCAATATATGCAATAAAGCATGCAGACTGGATAAAATCTCTTACGATGAAATGTTGGAAATGGCCATGACCGGCGCTAAAGTTTTGCAGCCCCGTTCGGTGGAAATGGCTAAGAAATATAACGTTCCAGTCTATGTTAAATCATCATTTTCCGACGAAGGCGGAACGCTTGTAACTAAGGAGGATATGGATATGGAAAGAGAAATAGTATCGGGTATTACTTATGATCGCGATCAAGCCAAAATTACTGTAGTCCATGTACCCGATAAACCTGGTGTAGCGTCGAAACTGTTTACACCATTGTCTGAACACAATATTATTGTCGATATGATTATTCAAAATGCAAGCTCGGAAGGTTTTACCGATCTTACTTTCACCGTGTCGAAAAAAGATTTGAATGAGGCACAGAAGATTATTCAAAAAACTTCTGAATCTATTGGCGCAAAAAAAGTAGAAGTTGATGATCAGGTATCCAAAGTATCCATAATTGGTGTTGGAATGGCAAGCCATGCCGGTGTTGCCGCGAAAATGTTTTCAGCGTTGGCTGATGAAGGCATTAATATCATGATGATTAGTACTTCAGAAATAAAAGTATCCTGTGTAATTCAGAGAAAATATACGGAACTCGCCGTTATGGTTCTGCACGATGCTTTTGGCTTAGAAAAGAAAGCATAGTTTTCCTAAAATATGTCCGCCAATCAAATACGGGGATTAATCCTGATTTTTTTATCTTTAGCGATTATTCCCCTTATTTCTTTTTATTCCAGCTATTTTCATAATTATACGATTCCAATTCTTGCTAACCAGTCCCAAAATACAATTAAAATTGAGATTACAAACAAGGAAACGGACAATGGATTCTTTTTTGTTGCACCGGGAACTACCGCTAATCGATTATTAAACTTAATTGGCTGTGATTTCAGGTTGGAAGAAGATTTTCTACTTGAAAACGCAATGAAGCTGAAAATTCAGCCAAAATCACAAAAGAAGGTGTCCGTTTCATCTATAGATAATTCCAGCAGGCTGGCATTGGGAATGCCTATAGATCTAAACCGGGCCACTGAAGAAGAATTGCTTTTGATTCCCGGTATTGGGGAAGTAACTGCACAAAAAATTCTGGAATTGAGGAATAAAAAAATACACTTCAAAAAAATCGAGGAATTAATGGAAATAAAAGGAATTAAAGAAAAGAAACTGGCTAAATTAAAACCTTATCTTTTTTTATAAGATAGGCTGGCTATTTACTGAAAGAGTTATAAAAACTCAAAACCCGTTTTATATAATTTCTGGTTTCCCGATAGGGCGGCACCTGATTATGGTATTTGGCAACCGCTCCTTCGCCGGCATTATAAGCCGCAAGGGCAAGTGTCAAATTGCCGCGATAAAGTTTAATAAGATAACTCAGGTAGCGAACGCCGCCTTCAATATTTTTTTCCGGATGAAATGCATCATCAACTTGAAGTTGGGAAGCAGTTGCCGGCATCAGCTGCATCAGTCCCTGCGCTCCCACCGGCGACACCGCCCGATGATTAAAATTAGACTCCGCTTTAATTACGGCTCTCACTAAAGCAGGATCGATATTATGTTTATTGGATGAATTACTGATAAACTCGTCAAACTTGTTTACATCTATATCATAGCGAAAAGTAATCCTTTTTTCTCTCATAACAAGGACATATTTTGCTCTGGAATTGGAAGGAACATTGGTAAGATGCAATACGCCTTCTGCATCAACATATTTATAAATATCCGCACACGCATATTCAGCCGTCATTAAAAGAAAACAAATACAAACGGCAGATATTGATAAAAATATTTTAATTGTCAGGTTTTTATTTAATATTTTTAACATATCAAATTTTCCTTTAGCTTTAGTTACTGTATTATATTTATTAGTTCAAGAAATTTATTTCATCTTTTTTTCTTTAAATTTTAAATAATCAATTATTAGTAACCGTTTATTCTTGACACTCCTTAATGATAATGGTAATGACCTCCACACTTTAACATATTATAATAGTCGGGGCGTGGCGCAGTCTGGTAGCGTATCTGAATGGGGTTCAGAGGGCCGGTGGTTCAAATCCACTCGCCCCGACCACTCAATATCAAGGGGGTAGCCGGTACGATTAGCCTCCTTATTGTTTTCTGACCAAGTCAATCTATTAATTTCTCCCATTATAACTAATGTCTTCCCCTTTTTGTAAAATGTGGATAAGTTGGTGATTTTTATTGTGTTTTGTAAAATCTTTCCCCAACCCCTCTTTAAAAAAAGGGGGCTATAGCGCTTAAGCCGTAATATTGGCGTTTTACCCATAGTTTGCCGGTTGCGTCTGGAATGAAAATAGAAGAAAATTTATTTCCTATTTGCATATTTAGTAATATACGATGTGAAAAATGCATAATGGACGTGGAGAGTAAACAATGAAAATCCTATTTGCTGCACATGAAAATGCTTGGGGTGGATTGTTTAAATTGCTTAAGCAGGAGCTTCCCGATCATGAATTTGAATGCACCGGTAGATTTGGTTTTGACAATTTAAAAGGATTTGATGTCCTGATACCGACGATGAGTATTGTTAATAAAGAACACCTTGCAGAAGCTGACCGCCTTCGACTAATTCAACAATGTGGAGCCGGTCTGGAAGGTGTTGACATACAAGCTGCTCAGAGCATGAATATCCGGGTAGCCAACGTTCCTACTGACATTTCCGGAAATGCCGATTCCGTAGCTGAACTCGGAATCTATCTAATGATTGGTTTGTCGAGAAATTTCCGGCAAATGGCCCTTAGTTTCTCAAACGGGCAAATGGGAGCTCCGCGGGGGCGGGCATTAAGCGGCAAAACAGTAGGGTTAATTGGTCTTGGAGGTATTGGCCGGGCATTGGCAAGAAGACTTAAATACTTTGACGTTCACTTGATTGGCATTAAAAGCCATGAACCACAGAAGGCAAAAGAAGAACTTGGCTTGGAATGGGCCGGCAGTCCGTCAGAAATGGATGTTCTTTTAAACAAATCAGACTATGTTGTTCTCTGTCTCCCACTAACGCCGGAAAGCAGGCACATTATCAGCCGGCAATCTTTTAATGCCATGAAACGAGATGCATTTTTAATTAATCTATCGAGAGGGGGTTTGGTTGACCGGGATGCACTGGAGGATGCACTTGCTTCAGAGCAGATTACAGGTGCAGGTTTGGATGTCTTTTGGGAAGAGCCGGTTGATCCGGATGATCCGATATTCAAATACAATGTTCTTGCAACTCCTCATATTGGCGGATCTACAGACATATCCGTAAATGGCATCTTGAAGGCGGTAGTTGAAAACATAAAAAGATTGGAGAAAGGTCAAGAGCCGTTATATCATAAAAATATTGAGTAATATTGTGGTTCTTGAGACTGTAAAAAAATCTGTGTAAATGGAAAATTTTAAATTATTGCCAAATCAAATCTACCTTCATACATAACAGCCAGCTGTGAAATAGTCAAAGCCCAGTTGGCTAAAGGCATCGTCCATTTTTTCATTACATCCTGAATAGCAAGATATAATATTTTTGCCAGAGCCTCGTCCATGGGAAAAACAGCTCGGTTTTTTGTAACTTTACGCAATTGCCGGTGTAAACCTTTCAAGGCATTAGGGTTGCGCTGGTTTTGAAAAGGTTCCGGAGTACTTCAATAATTCTTAAAATCTTTTTCTATCATTCCAGCAGATTCTCCCCGTTCTGAATCGCTTGAAATACCTGTTCTTTGTCCTGCGTTCTCTGCGCCAGCAGCTCCGCCCATGCGCTTATTCGGAATATTTCCTCATCCCCCGGCTGGAGCTTCTCCTGGTTGAATTTCATTGTTGCCTTGAAGTTCGCTTCTTCGTTCGCCAGCAGATCTTCCGCCTGGCTCCTATCCATGCTGTTCATCAGGTAGAGCGTTGCCATTTCTTCTCGATTCTCGGGCTCCATTTTCAGCAACTCCTCGAATATCTGGTCTGAAATTGCACTTTCCTTCCTCTCCAAGCTGAGTGCCTTATTTATTTTGTTTTTCAAACGGCTTCTTCCCCTATTTTTGCTTCTGTTCCTCAAACATTTGTCACAGTATTAAATCTAATTTTTTTAATTTTCTCAGCAGCATGAGTATTTTTCATGTTTTATTAAAAAGAAACTTGGCTTCTGTTTATGATAACGAATTTTATTAATCAAAAGACCATTCCATTGCCGATATTTGGTAATAATTAATCAGACAATGGTAACTTAACAGTTCTTACAAAGATATAGTTGACTAGTTGACTATAGTCAACAGAATATTTTCTTCGATTCTGTTAGGTAACCTCCATAGGAGGTAGACTTGATAATCGAAGAAGCATTTGGGAAAGTTATTAAGGAACTTAGAAAGACAGAGCAATTCTCTCAGGAGAAATTAGCGGAGAAAAGTAATCTTGACAGGAGCTATATTTCTTTACTGGAATGCGGCCATAAGCAGCCTTCACTAATTACAATTTTTCAACTCGCCAAAGCTTTTAATATTTCTCCGTCAAAAATATTATTACTTACTGAAGAAAAATTAACTTTATAGTATCCAGATTTGGGTAGTTTATTTGTACATATTTTTTTGTTTACCGGAAGTGTTACTGATCGGTGCTATAGAACCATTCCGTTGCCTAAAAATTATGAATTGAAAAGTTCAACCAACTAACCTGACCCTTTAAAGTGACATTAGAAAACCGGCCAGGTTATAACTGATCATTCGTATCTGAAAAATCAATCACCCACCGGCGAAACTCGGAATTCAATGACGTTATTATTCTCCGAGAGGCACTGGGATAGACGGCGTATATTTTCTTCCTTTCTTGTTTTGATGACCAGATTATATTCATAGAATTTTCGGCCATAGGTGATCGCATGACGTAGATTTGAGATGTTAAAGCCCTTTTCATGCATAAGCACACGGATCTCTTGTTCAGTCATCGCTTTCTCCAGTTGAAAAAGAATAAAAACCTGAATGTAAATAAGCACAGGAAGTCGTTCCTCAACGAGACGATATAAGGTCAGGGTAATCAGGGTTAGAATTGTCACGGTTGCTAATATGCTGTAAAGGCCCACCCCTGCCAAGATACCGATGGCTGCCGTAATCCAGATTGATGCCGCAGTGGTCAATCCTCGAATTGATGCTCGCTCCTTCATGATCACCCCTGCGCCAAGAAACCCGATTCCCGTCATTATACCCTGAGCCATGCGAGTAGGATCAACATTCACGTTCCCATGAACAATCAGGGGAAACCACTCTCGCTTATATACGGTTGCAAGCATCAAAAGACTGGAAGCCATACAGACCAGGGTATGAGTTCGTAATCCCGCTGGTCTTCCGTAATAACTTCTCTCTAGTCCTATAAGCCCGCCTGCCGCCATGGCGGCAACTAGGCGGATGAGAATATCAACTGTCTCTGTATTCATGCTGAACTTCCTATTTAATATTTGGCATTATGGATTAGGAATTGAAATGTAGCATTAATGACCAAGAAAAAAAATAATTTCTTTCAGGAAGTTGTCCGCATGTATGAAAGACTGGAAAACATCAAATCAATCAATGTCTATTTCAACCAATACTCAATGATTCGCCCAGATTTTTTCTTCTCGTTTCCACGCACCGAATGGGAATACACGACGAGATGAACGCTCTGCGTTCAATAATGTATGATATGGAGACATTATTGAGTGAAAAGAATACTCGTTTTAGTCGGAATCCTGATCGTTCAGCTCCGCTACATATGACAATATTGTGAAACAGTATCCTCAAAGGGAACAAGTAAAGCAACGGTCTAAGTTTCCACCCAAACACCATCCCAATCCGGTGGAGGGGGATTTTGGATAAAGTTCCGGCAGCGGTTAAGAAAAACTTCACAGGTTGGATTGGTTTTAACTCCCTCAGCAAATAATCGGCCTGCGGTGGAAAAGTTTCCTTGCCTGTATAGTGTAAGAGCTTCTGTAAATTTCATCTGATCCGGTGAAGGTTTATAACTTTGATCTCCCAGAACCTCAAACACCTCCACAGGTTTCATCTTACCTCGAATAAGAACCTTATCAATTAAGCGAGTACAAAAATGGCCGTCGATTTCTTTGCATGTGGATTCACTGATTAGAATTTCGGTTCCGTAACGTTTGTTTAGTTTTTCCAACCGTTCGGATATATTTACTTCATCGCCGATAACGGTAAAATCCATTCTCTGCTTGGATCCCACGTTGCCGGCAATGACTTCGCCCGTACAAATTCCCACTCCTATTTTAATTGTATCTAAATCTGATAAGCGCCGTTGTTCGTTGAAGCGGCGCAAACATGCCTGCATTTTTAGAGCTGACAAAACGGCTCGAAAAGCGTCATTTTTGCGCTGGTAGGGAATGCCGAAAACAGCCATCAGCGAATCGCCGATATATTTATCAAGAATTCCTTTATGCCGGAAAATAATATCCGTCAGCACGGAAAAACATTCGTTCAACAAATTTACAGTCTGTTCCGCCGTCAAAGATTCAGCTATACCCGTAAATCCCCTTATGTCTGAAAAAAGGATCGTTGCTTTACAGCGTTTGCCGCCAAGCAACTGTCTGTCCGGATCATTGAGGACTCTTTCAACGATATCCTTGGACATGTAGCGTCCAAGCGTTCCTTTGAGGCGTTTTTCTTCGGTTATATCGTCAAGAACGGCGACAAGTCCTTCATCTTTGCCCTGATAGCCCTGCATCGGCACAACATTAAGATTAACTGAATAATGTTTTCTACCGCGTGCCAGTAAATCAATACCGTAATCCGTTCGGGGAATCTTCGTCGTGTAGACATTTTCAATGTCTTTAATAATCTGTTTATTTCTGCGGCCGATGATGTCTCTTATATCCTCTCCGATAATTCTTGTTTCTTTACAATTTAAAAGGGCTATAGCTGATTGATTGGCAGTGATCACCCGGTAGTTATTATCCAATGATATGATGCTGTTGGAGATGCTGGCATGAATGCTTTCCAGATAAGTTTTCATATTTATTATTTTTTTAAAAAGCTGGGCGTTTTCAAGCGAGATGGAAAGCTGAGAGGAAAGCGCCCGCAACAGATCTTCATCATATTCATCAAAAAAGCCTTCGTTCTTATTGATTACTTCCGTTACTCCAATAATTTTTCCTTCTCTGTTAATCACCGGAACGCAAAGAACGGATCTTGTGCAAAATCCCGTCATTTCATCAATTGACGGATTGAATCGTGCATCTTGATAAGCGTCGTGGATATTTACAGTTTCACCGGTATTTACCACATGGCCGGCCAATCCGGAGGATGCCGGAAAGCGGATCTCGGAAATTTCCAGCCCCTGGGCCACTTTTGACCAGAGTTCGTTCGTTTGCTCATCCCGCAGGAATAATGAAGTCCGTTCCGCATGCAGTATCTTGGTAATTTTATCCACGATCATGATAATAAGAGCTTCCAGATCCAGGGTCTGGGAAACAGCATTATTTACGTCAAGAATAATAGACATTTTTTCATAATTGCTGACCAGCTTCCGTGAAAGATAAAAATTTTCCAGTGAAATTGCGCTTTGATAAGCAAAAGCCTTAAAAAGTGTTTCATCCCGTTTTGTAAATACTCCGTCCTTCTTATTAATAACCTCGATAACGCCGATCACTTCTCCATCAAGGCTGATTACAGGGCCGCATAATATAGAACGTGTCACATAGCCGGTTTGTCTGTCCACTTCGGCATTAAAACGTGGTTCCTGATAAGCGTCCGGTATGTTAAGGATTTGCCCATTTTTTACGGCTGATCCAGCTATACCGCAGTACAACGGAATCCTGATTTCGCGGCTTGATTCTCCTTCGGCCACTTTGGACCACAACTCGCCGGCTACATTATCAACAAGAAAAAGTGTTGCCCGTTCCGCATTCATCGTCTTGCTGGCCATTAAGACTATCCGTTCAATAAGAGCTTCTATACCCTTTTTCAGAGAAATTACTTCAGATAAATCAAGGACTTTTTGCAGGCTTTGAAACGATTGTTCCGTGATCCGGTTTTGTTTTACTATTTCCTGAAATTTAAGATTCGACTGGCGCAGCCTTTTGGTGATTATTTTTAAAAAGTTTAATGCTAAGAGAGGAATCCTGTTGAAGATCTTATCAAGCGTCAGGTAGTCAATTTCCAACAATAACGATTTGGAAATACACCTTGCGGAAGCGGATCGCTTGCCGGAAGAAAAATATCCCATCTCTCCAATACATTCGTTAGGTTCGACAAATCCAAGGCTTATTTCTTCATCGCGGGAAATATGCCGGAATACTTCAACACAGCCATCAATTAATATATAAAAGCAGTCTCCGGTCTTATCCTGATCAATAAACTGTTCTCCTTCTGAAATAACTTTATTACGAAGAAGATTACCTATATATTTTAAATCGTTTTTACCGATACCTTGAAAAAGTGGGCATATTTCCAGACGATTAATAGTTTGTCGATTAATTGCAATTGCCAGTTGTTTTTTGTCGACAATCTTATTTTCAACAAGGATGTCGCCAAGAAGTTTTTGAACGTTCCCGGAGGCAAGATTTTTTTGAAGTTTTAGAAATTTACGTATTGTTTGCGGAGGCAGTCCAAGATATTGGCCGATCTTACTGCTTTTTTTCGAAGTTATTTTTATTTTGGCTTTATCGGTCATAGATTCTTCCTTATTCAACAAAAGCTTGCAGTAATTGCCATATTTACAAGTCCGAACACATTGTCATTAACTTAATCACCTCGTGTCATGCCCGAATGTTTTTGTCGGGCATCTATAGTTCGATGATTCCTGGATTCCCGCCAAAAAAATGCAGGAATGACCTTTAAGTCAATGACATTGAATCGAACATAAATACAGATATCCTTTTCCGAAGATTATATACTTTAGCTCAGGATAAACTACAAGATGTTATAATATTAAAAATAAAGGATTTTTTGAGTTTTATATAACGATATGCAGTAATAAATTTTGATTGATTTGGAGAATAAGATTTAAGAAAAAAAATTAAGGCAGAAAAAGAGTGCTGTCTGAAATAGAATTTATTTCAGAATTTCTTCGATTTGTTTTTTAATTAAACCTGTAAAATTATTTCGTTTTTTATTTAGATGATAATGGTTACAAAACAACAGCAAATTTTATTTGTAATTTAAAAAAACTTAAAAAATTTATTTTCTCTATGTCCAGCAAGATTCCGGCCTGATAAGAAAAACAGGAACACGGGAATAACGCAGGACTTCTTGCGCGACGCTGCCAAATACCAACTTTTTCAGACCACTGTAACCGTGAGTGGCGATGATGATCAAATCTATATTATTTTTCTGTACGTAATCAATGATGGTATCGGCCGTCCGGTTACTTTCTAATGATTCTATCTTTACTTTAATATTTTCGGAAGCAAGCCGCGATTGTACACTCTCCACATACTTTAAAGATTCAAGCCTGTTATTTTCCTTCATAGCATTGACATCTACATATTGAGATTCAGTTCCTCCTGCTCCGAGAATCGCAACGGAGGCCGGGAAGACGTTAAGAATAGTCACTTCTTCTGCAAACCCGTTCTTTATCATTTTTTTAACATGAGACAATACACATTCAGATAATTCGGAACCATCAAGTGGAACCAGGACTTTCTTATACATAATAATTGCCTCCTTTTTATTATTTTGTTAAAAATTTCAAGATTAATAGAATTCGCAAAATACAGGCCATGACTTCACAAACTAAAAATCTCTTTTGTCCACTATAATTTTAAAAACATAAGAAGAATCAAATTATGT
The DNA here is from genome assembly GCA_964632255.1 of uncultured Smithella sp. Taxonomy (GTDB): domain Bacteria; phylum Desulfobacterota; class Syntrophia; order Syntrophales; family Smithellaceae; genus MVRV01. The sequence continues at coordinate 19,976 of CAZWCA010000017.1, forward strand.
CTTTTTCAAGAAAAGTTAAGTCATGATTTGTTTTTCAACCTCTTAACTGTATCTTTTACACCGTTTGTAAGTTTGTTTTTAAGAATGAGCCATTGATTTTTGGGCTTGGTCAGGATTGTGCGTTTTTTTTCTCTTCTTGTTTCCATAAAGACATCCTCCTTACAAATAATATTTGAACGACGCTTCAGCAAACTTAGTCGAGATTTAAGATTAATTTAATTATAACAAAAACACTGTCAAAGACAAAAGAATGAAATGAATGATTTAAATTACCTGTAAAATTGCATAATTGAAAAATATATCCGGAAAGGGAGGGAATGCTGGGTAAGAAACAAGGCATAATATGAGTTCATTTTGGATAGAAATTCAGCTCATGGCGACAGAATCATGACCTTAAACTGGCTGGGCACCAGATTTGCTCCCGGACAGTTGGTATTGTTTTGCAGCGACATGCTGGTCATTCTTGTTGCGGGCATTCCGCCGATCAGAAAGGTGAAGGCTGCGGTAATATTACGTTTCGGTCCCATAACTGTTCCCGACGCCACTCCGGTGTTTACTCCGGCATTGTCGCCGTTGGTCAATGGAACGAGGGTGTTCATGTTATGCGCAGGAGTTCCGCCGTATAAAATATTGTACACGGCAGGCGCACCCATCATTTGCGTGGCGGTATTGGGATATGGAACGGGGATTGGTCCTACGGGTGTCGGAGTCAGACAGACATCGGGAAATCCCATTGCCATTCCCCCCATTTGACTATTTGCAAACATAACTACCTCCTATCCGACATGGATTTGCTCACCATCAAGTTTAATCAGCTCTTTGGCGTTGATTACGGCATTCTTACCGTGCATTTGTAATAATTCTTCGGCACGATGATCAATCTTGCCGGCGCGAAGTTGATCGGTTTCTTCAATAAACCGGTAGGATCGCTTAATCCGTTGATGTAAACGTTCCAGAAGCGAATCGAAGCTGTCGGCATACAGTTTGATTCGTTTGAGAGTAGCCTGAAAAAAGTTTCCCGAAAAGGTCATTTGCTGGACAGTCATGTCACCCTTAAGGGCATGAACATTAATTTCGGGGGATATCATGGAGATCATTCGGGGAGAGGATAGGGCGACTCCATCTTGGGCGGTAACTCTGAAACGGCCGTCATCCAAATTTAAATCCAGGTTCCCTTCAACAGCAATAGTGGTGGTACATTCTTCCTTTCTTTCCAGAACGGCGAGGATATAGCCGGTATCGGCTTCGGTAATACAAAATAAAACAAAATCGCCGATTTCAGGTTTCACCAGACAGCTGACGGCACGCCGAACCCGGTAAGTTCCGGCACTGTTTCTGATTAGAATATTGTTTTGCTCATCTCCGACAATGATTCCCGTATCCTGATAAAGCTCAGCTCTTTCCTGATATACGGCATAGTTTTTCATAAAATAGTTCTCCTGTAAAATTCAATCAAACGCAGCTTCCATGCACTGTAATTCAAAGATTTGGTCTCCAGTTTTCCGCCTCGGCCAGATCGGCATCGTCTCCCAGGGCCGCCGCCTTATTTGCTCCTTTCCAAATTGTTCCGGTATCTTTGATACGATGCAGCTTGGCGCGGAAAAGTTCGGCAGAACTGAAGTCAGCACCGGATAAATCGGCCCGGGAAAGATCAGCATAGGTAAGATCAGCACCGGCGAAAACCGCTCCACGGCACCGGGCATCGTTGATGATGCACTGCTGCAGGTCGGCTTTACTGAAATCGGCCAAAGGCATTTCAGCTTCCGAAAAAAGCGCCTGGCCAAGATAAGTGCCGCGAAAGCTTGTTTCGGTCAAATTAGCTTTTATGAACAGAGCATTTCCCGCCTTGGCCCGGTCCAGCTTTGCCTTCGATAGATCGGCGTCCTTGAAATTACACTGGGTCAAGTCGGCGTCCCGAAGGTCGCAATTCGTAAGATTTGCGTTCATCAACTGGCACAGCGGCATATTCATCCCGCGTAAATCTTTTCCGGCAAGATTGGTTTCCAATAAAATGGTTCCTTCAAATCTTGCTCCCTTTAAATCGGAAGTTGTCAGATCGGCTTTCATAAGTACCGTCTGTTTTAAAAAAGCTTCCGTAAGATTCATCCCTCGCGTCAATCCTTCTATGAAACTTGTGCGATCAAGCATTGTACGGGATAAATCAGCGTTTTCCAGGTTGGGCTTGACCAGGACAGCTATGGTCAAATCCGACCCATCCAGAGAGGCATCCGCCAGGTTTGGTTCGTTAAATGTCGTGAGAACCAAATAAGACTTTGTCAGGCGGGCGCCACACAGTATTCCCTTCTCAATCACAGCATGATGCAAATTGACATTACTCAGGTCGGCATTGGAAAAATCGGGTTCAAATAAGATGGACTCTTTGAAAGATGCGCCTGCAAGGTCGGTATTACGAAAAATAACCTCTTCAAATACGCCCCCGGAAAGATCAGCACCGGACAGATCCATGCCCGAAAGGTCGATCTTCGAAATCACCTCGCCGCTTTTGATGAGTTTCACCAATTCAGCCTTGTTCACGTAGCCTCTCTATTCCTGAGCCGCAGGTGCCGGACCTTCTGCGGCGATAGGATTTTTTTCATTTTCTTCGCGGCTCTCCACGGATTTTCGGGCAATCAATCCGGACTGTTCCATTTTTCCGATAATTTCCTGGAAAATTTTATAGGAGTCGAGAAATCCCTCGACCGGCATTATTATACGCTGCCGGAATGCCATCTGCGGTTTACTGTCTTTGTCGCGATTTCCGGGAACTCTGCTCATCAAGTCGATTCGCATGACCCCTCCCTCGAACACGATGCCGCCGATTCCGTCGGCAAAAATTTCATTTTCCATAAGCACCTTCTCTTTTCTAACGGCGAATAGCCGGCTCCCAGGCAATCATTCGCGTTTTCTTCAGGTTGGCTTGCCTGAAATCGGTCTTGGTATCGCCTTTGGATTTTTCAAAATCGACTTCATAAAGATTGGCGCCCTGGAAATCCGCACCATGGAAATTAGCCTTGCGCAATGATCCCTGCATAAGATTGATGGACACGAGCCTTGCATTAGTTAAATCAGTTTTTTCAAACCTTGCCCGTTTTGCCGTTGCCCGGTAGAAATTACCTTCGGATATGGCGCACTCGCTCAGATCGGCATCATTCAGACTCGCCTGCTCAAAGGAACATTTTGTTAGATTTGTTCCACGCAAATTGGCGCGATCCAGCTTCGCTTTCCGGAAGTCTGCTTCTGCAAAGACCGAATCCTTGACAATACGCAAATTTTCCAGGTCCGCGCTTTGAAAACAGGCGCCTGTGCCCTGTGACGTAACAAAGACAGCCTCAGCAAGTTTTGCTCCCGTAAAATCCGCTCCACTAATATCGACTTCGATAAACATCCCCTTGCTAAAATCGGCTCCGGTGCAACGCAGGCCCTTAAGATCCGTTGATATAAAGATCATTTGTTGAGCCTTTACGCAAGAGAAGTCGGTCTTATTAAAAATGCACTCAGTCAGATCCGCCCCGGATAAATCGGCCTCGCTGAATTTAGCGCCGGATAAGTCTGATTTAGCAAGAACTACACCGCTCATTTCCAATCCACCGGCGAAGTCCGCATCTTTCAAAATGGCACGGCTGATGTTTGCTCCACGAAACTTTCCGGCAGAACATTTAGCCCCGGTCAGATCGGCGCCGGCCAGGACGGCATTACTGAAATCAGCTTTGATCAGATCAGCGCCGGTAAAATTGACACCTTCCAGGATGGCGTCACGAAAATCAGTACCAACCAGTGATAGAGCGGAAAGATCGGCCCCGGTCAGATCGGCGCCGGCAAAACTTTTACCGGCGGCATATTCACTGATTACGGTTTCGCGAAGTAGTTTGGCTTCTTCAGTTGAAAGCGGCGGAGCAGGGGAGAAGTGTTGCGCATATTTACGATACGCTTCCAGTGTTCTTTCTTCGGCAAGACGAAGTTTTTTTTCAAAATCAGGATCAGCGATTAATCTGTCCAAATCCGCGTTTGATCTGCCCATATCTTTCAATTGAGATTGCAATTCCTTCATTTGCGCCATGTGCTGATCTGCAGAGAATTTCGGCCGTCCACCTTGCTTTTTTGCCGCATCGGCAAGCATTTTTTCGTAATCCAGCCCTTGTTGAGAGCAGAGATTCCGCACTTGCTGTTCTGCTTCCGCCTGTTTCAACAAAGCATCTGCTTTGGCTTTCTTTGCCATTTCCTCAAGCTCTAGAATGGTAACATCGAGTTTTTCAATATTTACCGGTGCAGGATCAGGTGGTACTGCAGCCGGCAAAAACTCATCCGGATTTACCCCAAGGTCGGCGATCTGTTCACGGGTCTCGGCCAGTTTCTTTTCGGCTCTTACACGCATGTTTTTGCGAAGCAGGTCTTCCTTGGAAAGCAGGCGCTCCATTTCTGAAATTTCTTCCGGAGCAACACTTATTTCAGGGAAAACCGGCAGCAGGTCGCTGTCACGCAGGGAATAAACTGCGCCCATTTCCTTGTCGAGCCGTTTGGCAACAACTTCCTGGTAATGCTTCAGCGCTTTCGGCTCACCCATCTTTTCCGCGGCCGCCATTATCAGTAAAAGATCGTCGGCGTCATCCGTAGCAATTTCAACACCGCCGCGAAAAATCAAAACACCCTGTTGGGCATCGGGAAAGAAGTGAACAGTTTCCAGGCGCATGGCAATTTCTTCCAATGATTCCGGTTCAGCCGCCTTTCGCCGGATAAAGCAGCGGGCGGTCAGGCCGGGAAGTTGTCCTGAAAGAACGGGTTTATCGGGATGCAGGTGTTCAAGTGTAAAAGCTTCGTTACCGGTAAAGAAACCATCCAGCCATTGATCCTCCGGGGCGGTATTAAGGAATGTCGGGTTCATGTCGGCGGCATATCCCGGAAAACGCGTTTCCAGCCACTCCTTGTCATAAGTCCCTACTTTGCTGAATCGCTGCTTCCATGTCATATCAAGGGGAGCAAAACCGGCGGGCAGCGGCCTGTCACTTGGCGAGCCAACCAGTTTCCGGGGATCTTCTATATTGGGTAAGGGATGAACCGTTGCTCCATTTTCAGCAACAATTGGTGCAAAACCTTTGCCTTCCGGATTAAAATCATATCCTTTGCCGCCAAAGGCATTCGGCCAGGTTAACGGCATGGATGTAAACGGCTCAGGATGAGTAATTGCTCCAAGAGAATTCCAGTAACGGTTTCCAAATACATTCAATATTTTATTAATTTTACCGATCTTCAAGCTGACGGGACATGCCGGATACGCTTTACCGGCCGGTGTATAACAAGCGCCGCTGACCACCACCTCGCCCCGGATTTTCGGCATTCCCATGTCCAGAATGGTATCCTTGCCGAGCTTTTCGGCCACAAGTTTCCAAAGAGAGACCTCGGAAAAAATGGCGGCCGGAGCGTCAAGAGGGAATAACATGAAGATCGCCGGAAAAAAGAAATAGCGTCTTGCTTCTTCGTATACTTTGAATTGTAAGCTCAAGTTCTGCGGTTTAATGATCTTCATTTCTTTAGACGGTCTTTTAACTCAGTTATGAGTAAATACTTATCGTGCAAACTTTTACAGACACACTCAAAATATTATTTATGACTACTGTATCATTTTTAACTTTAGCTTTGCTGCTTTTCAGCGTGAACAAGTCGTCGTTAATTTTTGACGTTCCCATTTTGATACCGGCTGATAATTCAATTTCCATCTTCAATGCCATCATGAGGTTAAAGATCAAACCTATATTAATCGTATTGGCGTTGATGATATTTGTCATTGTATTCGAAGCGATGTGCGTTTGAGAACGCTGTCCCAGATACACGGCGTTAAACGCGCCCATGTTTAAATCGAACTGCTCACCCTCAAAAATACTATGCTTGTTTCCACGCGTATGATTCCAGTCGTCACCGTTGACTTGTGTCCAGTAATCTTTATGGACATTCAGCTTATAATCACCGGTGACGGTCTGAGTAAACTTTTTATCATAAGTTTCATTTGCATCATCTTTAACATGAGTGTTCATAGTACCGGTAATAACTTCTGAATAGTTATTCGAAACCTGCAAAACAAAATCAGCCTTGTTGGAGGATGATCCTACATTCTGGACATATTTACCCTTGGTTGTCAGGTAATAATCTCCGGTTGCGGGATTTCCGACAGTAGCATCTGCAGCTCCGAAAAATGTTGCCGTAGTTGCCGGCGTACTGACTCCGCCGGTATTCGCTTCCAGATAAGTGTTTGCCTCCACTGTTAAATTATTTCCAGTATGGATGAGGCCTGTACCATCCGTACTCAAAATAAAATGTGTTTCATCGGGTGGGACCCACTGAGCTGCTCCTAGTGAACCCGCACTGAAAGGGGGTGCCACCGGTGCGCCCATATGCAGGAAACTATTCATGTGCGGCGATGAAAACCTTACGCGCTCCGAACCGCTTTCATCCTCCATTTCCATACGGTTCCCGGCCGCCGAATGAATTATATTCGTGGTCTGGTTATCTCCCGTAACCGGACTGGGAGTGAGCGGATTGGTGACCGCCGCGGCAATGATCGGCCGGTCCGGATCACCGTCAATAAAGGTCAATAATACCTCCGTACTTTTATGTAAAGGAAAATGCATCCCATGGTTACCTCCGGCATACGGCTGGGCCATGCGCAGCCACGATGAAGCTTTACCTCCTCTGGAATCATTCAGATCAAACGGCATACGCACCTTGTAGCGCCCCTGGTCATCCAGTTCTGCATACTCACCGCTTCCTTCAGCGTCGATATGCGCATTAATAGTTCCGGCTATGCGCGGCTTCTCCGCTACTCTTTCGGGACGAAACTGAGTTTCGGTAAGAATAGCCGAAAAAGAATTCCGGTAATACGGTTTCTCCTCGCGTTCGGATAAGGACTGATTCAGTCCGGCGCTGAAAAAAAATGCCTGGCTGCCATCATGCCCGATATCCGTAGTAAGATAACGGACATTGAAGTCATCACGGAAATGCTTATTCAAGAGAAATGTATACCCAGGCCGCAAAAAAGGGATTAAACTTTCACCATGAAACAGTTTCGCCCGGCATTTCAATTCTTCGGCACGGACGAGAGCCAAATGGTTTCCTTCTTCCGGCGTGATGAAATGTTCTCCGTAAATATAAACATCGCCGAATCCCTTTTCAGAAACCTGGCTTACGGCGGATAGTTCAAGTGATGGCTTACGGTAGTTATAATCCTTGAGCATTACTTTTGCAGGAAGTGCCCTTTGCGTGCAAAAGAAAGATTTGACCACTTCTTCGCGCGACGGCTCATCCAGACCGGAAACAGGTGAAAAAGTCATTTTATCACCTTCCTTCATGGCTGAATGCGCAAGAGCAGTGTCGGTGATGATCAGCTTTTCGCTGTCAGCGCCTTGTTCGAAATAGTAATAGATTCCTTCCCGTTCCATCCACCGGGAAACAAAATTGAAATGACTTTCATTGTACATGCAAATATATTCGCGCGCCGGGTAACTTTGCTTCAGTCTTAATTCATAATCGCGGCTGGTCAAGCCGCCGTCTTTGAGAGCGGCCTCGATAATTTCCGGAACGGATTTAGCAAGAAAAACCTGATTATGATGGGTCAGTGTCAAGCGCCACAGGGCAGGGGTGAGCACGGCCCGGTAATAACTTTGATCATCAACAGACAGCAATTGTTCAAAGGAAACAAGAATCCCATGGAAATCGATATTCCCCGCATCCCGCAGAATAGTCAGCGTAGCCCGTGACTGAATGATCTTTTCCAGATCCAGTTGGGCGTCTTTTGCCACAATTGTTATTTCAAATTGATAAAGTTTGGAAAGCCCTTCTGAACCTGTGAATTTAACCACCTCAAAGGTATCAGGATTAAGTGCGGACGAGACAAAACGGAATTTTCTGCTTTTTATATCCATACTATCTCCAAATACAGTCTGATTATTTTAGTGCCGGAGTCTAATCCGGTTGAAGCTTGTTGTCAATAAAGAAGCTCCTTATTCTACCCATGCTTTATATAACTTTATATCTCCGGTAAGAGAAAAAATGACATCATGGGCCGTGCGTTGAAAAGCATGTAATTGCTGGGTGTGAGCTATGGGTACCCAGGGCGCCTGTTGGCGAATGATTTCCTCAGCCTTATGGTAAAGCTCCAGACGAGTTTGCTCATCCAAAGTCTGCTGAGCATTGATCAATATATCGTGTAACTCTTTATGCTTGAAAAATGCAAAATTTCTGGCATGGGGTTTAACGGCGTTATCCTGATCGAGCAGGGTATATAAAAAATTATCCGCATCACCGTTATCGGTGGTCCATCCGATCAGGCACATGTCATGTTCACCATTGCCGAGTTTATCCAGATAGGTCTTCCAATCATAAAATGCCAGCCGGACTTTAATACCGACGGCCGCCAAATCGCTCCGTATGCTTTCGGCGATTTTTACGGGCTCCGGCATGTATGGCCGGGCGCTCTTCATAACCCAGAGCGTAGTTTCAAAGCCATTTCCGCAGCCTGCTTCCTTAAGCATTTGCCTTGCTTTTCGCGGATTATAAGCATAGCCGGCAATATTCTCGCTGTATCCGGAAATAACAGGAGGTGTGGGATTGGCGGCTCTGATTGCCATGTTATTATAAAATAACGTAATTATTTTTCTTTTGTTAATAGCATAATTGACTGCCTGTCTGACTTTGATCTGATCAAAAGGTTTCTTTTCTACATTCATCGCCAGATAACCAATATTCAGGCCCGCTTGTGTCAAAAGTACACCTAAAGAATTTTTTTTCAGTTTTTCATATTGGCCGGCAGTCAATCCATCAAGAACATCGATACGCTTATACTGAAATTCTTTGAAGCGTTCCTGATCATTGGGAATCGTCCTGAAAATGACCCGATCCAGGCGGGGAGGTCCTCCCCAATATTCACGGTTTTCCGTAAGAACAATACGGTCATTAGGAATCCATTCTGAAAAACGAAAGGGCCCGGTACCGGAGGGATGCTTTTCAAAGTCATTATTTCCCCATTTTTTTACCGCTTCCGAACTCACAATCGGTGCGGAATTGGCCATCGCCAGGTTATGGAGAAAAGGAGCGTAAGTCTTTTCAAGAATAATTAATACAAGGTATTCGTCAAGCGCCTTTACTTCCTTGACATATTTGAAGGTCAAACAACCGATGTTAAGGTCTTTGTTGAAGAATGGATGTTGCGGGTCAATCTGCCGGGAAATTGAAAATACAACAGCTTCAGCATTAAAAGGTGTACCGTCATGAAACCGCACCCCTTTGCGCAAATGAAATATCCACATTCGGCCGTCATTATAAGTTTCCCAGGCGCTGGCCAGAGCCGGTTCTACTTCCAGTGAGTCGTCTTTATAGCGCACCAGGCCTTCAAAAATATTGCTGATTACTTTGCTGGATTCGGTATCGTTGCTCCTCGCCGGGTCAAGCGTTACGGAATCCGCACTGCGGCCAATTACCAGTGTCCCGCCGCGATGATGAAAACCCTGCGCCCATGCCGCCGGTACAAACAAAAACAGGCAAAAAACTGTGAGCCAAAGTGATGTTTTTTTAATCATGATCGATAATTCAAGATTAAAGGTATACAATACCGAATCTGAATGCGGACTTAATTTTAACCGGTCAACGGTCATTTATTTTAATTTCAGACAATAAAGATCTGCTTCGGTTCCTTCCGGGAAGGAGCCGAAAATTATGGATTCCGGCTCTCCTTTGACACGCACGTAATATGACTGATCATGATCGACCTTATTTTTCACTCCCCATGCCGTATATTGCCTGTCGGAAATTGCCAGCTTCATGCCTTTAACGGGATATTCCAGAACCGCTTTCTGCGGCAATTCTCTTGCTTTTCCAACTCCGTGGACATCGATCTCGCCGCCGGATACTCCGAGAATGGCTCCTTCCCATAAATCGCGCACGGGACCAACTTCGAACCAGAGACCTATTCCCGGTATTGCATGGGGAAAAAGGCGATAGCCGGCATTGGTTTTTTTGGCCGGCATATTGGCTTTTGCGGCGACCTTTGCTCCGAGCGAAGCGCCGGAAAAGGGCATTAAATCAGCACCTGCCAGCGCTGTGGGCAATGATCCCGCTTCTATATTACCGGCCGTCGGAATAAGCATTATCGGGAATAAATAATCTTTTTGTGCCTGCACGGAGATGGCAAGAAGAGACAGTCCGAGCCGCACGGAAGGAACATCAAAATCTTCTTTGGTTCCCATGATGATCCAGAGAGCCGTATCCCGTGCGGCAATTTCCGGAAGCGGGGCGGACCAGACCATATTGTTCAAATCATCTTCCCAGAAATGGCCGTCCACCGCCAGGCCGTAATTTTTCAACATCGCGCTGATTTTTTGAACGGGCTCCTGCTCCCTGGTTAAAGCTGTGATCCAGACTTTTTTCATGATCTCACCTTTTCAGTATCTGAATTATTTAAAAGTAAAAACAAAAGCGTCATCCTCACCAATATCGAGATGCACGGAATTGGGCATTCCTCCTTCACTCAAATGAGAGAGAATTGTCCGGGAAAGACGCGGCAATACATTTCCATTGAGGATGTACTCAACGTTTCTTGCTCCTGTTTCCACCTCGGTGCATCTGGTGGTAATTTGATCGGCAACGGCATCGGAATAGGTAAGGGACATCCGGTTATTTTCCATCAACATTTTTGCAACATTGTTAAGTTTAAGGTCAACGATTCGGCGCATTGCGCTTTTATCCAGACTGAAAAAAGGAATGGCCGTCATGCGGGCCAGAAGTGCCGGCTTGAAGTGAGATGATAAAACAGGGCGGACTGCGCCCATCACATCATCAGGCGACGGCCGCTCATCGCCGGACGTCATTTCCTGGATTATATCCGACGCCAGATTGCTGGTTAGAATAACAATCGTGTTTTTGAAATTTATCTCCTTGCCTTCACCATCGGCCAGCATTCCTTTATCAAAAACCTGATAAAACATGTTCATCACGTCCAAATGCGCTTTTTCCACTTCATCGAGCAAAACAACACTGTATGGTTTCTGCCGGACCGCTTCCGTCAGCATGCCGCCTTCGCCATATCCCACATAGCCGGGAGGAGAACCAATCAAACGGCTGACCGTATGCTTTTCCTGAAATTCACTCATATTTATTGTGACAACATTTTTTTCGCTGCCGAACAAAAGGTCAGCCAGAGCCAAACCGGTTTCCGTTTTTCCCACACCACTGGGACCGGCAAACAGAAAAACACCGATCGGCTGATTGGGATTTTTTATTCCTGCTTTGGAAGCGCGGACAACCTCGGCAAGAGAGGCGAGGGCATGATCCTGGCCCTGTATTCTTTCCTTGAGTCGCTCTTCGAGATGCAATATTGTTTCGGCTTCGTCCTTCAAAACCTTGCCCAGCGGAATTCCCGTCCAATCGGAAACCACCCTGGCGATTACATCCGGATCAACATCGATCTGAATCAGCGGATCTTCTCCCTGAACCTCAATCAGCTTTCGGTCGGCTTCTTCAAGTTCTTTCTTCAGTTGGTCCTTTTCCGCTTCGTTATCGCTTGCAGTTTCGCTGAGCTTGTGGCGCAGTTCCACAACTGTGTTTGCTGCTTCCTTTTCTTTCTGCCACCTATCGCGGATCGCCTCCGCTTCAGCCATGACTTCATCTTTTTCCTTGATCAGTGAAGCATACTTTTCTTCATCGATGGCGCCGCCGTGCTCACGGTCTCTGCCCAGTGCTTTTATTTCCCTTTCCAGCGCGGCTATCTTTCTTTCTTTACTTTCCAGCGAGGCCGGTTTGTTGGTGAGATTTATCTTTACCCGTGCGCAACTGGTATCGAGCAGGTCGATAGCTTTGTCCGGCAGAAACCGGCCTGTGATATATCTGTCCGAATATTCGGCGGCTACCTGGATTGCGTCATCCTTAACAACAACTTTGTGGGCGCTTTCGTAACTCGCCTTAAGGCCGCGCAGCATCAGAATTGTCGTATCTACATCGGGTTCATCCAGGGCCACGAGTTGAAATCTTCTGGCCAGCGCCGGGTCCTTCTCAAAATATTTTTTATATTCCTTCCAGGTGGTGGCGGCGACAGTCCGCAATTCTCCGCGGGCAAGGGCGGGTTTTAAAAGATTGGCCGCATCTCCTCCACCTGCTGCTCCACCCGCACCAATTAACGTGTGCGCTTCATCAATAAAAAGAATAATCGGCTTTTCCGAAGATTTGATCTCGTTTATGACACCCTTCAAACGGTTTTCAAATTCCCCTTTGACTCCCGCACCGGCTTCCAAAAGTCCCATATCAAGGCCCAGCAGATTAACTCCTTTCAGCATATCCGGAACATCGTCTTCAACAATGCGTAAAGCGAGACCCTCGACGACGGCTGTTTTACCGACGCCCGGCTCTCCCACGCAGATGGGATTGTTTTTCCGGCGTCTGCCGAGGATATCGATCATCTGGCGTATCTCATTATCTCTGCCGAATACAGGATCGATATTGCCCTGGCGTGCTCTTTCGGTAAAATCCATACAGAAGCGGGACAGAAAGCCGCCGGACTCCTTGCCATGCATTTGCTCTTTTCCGGTTGTCTCTTTTGCTGATGCCGGCTCATTTTCAATTGATGTTTTTGTTATTGTCCAGAAGGAACCGGCCAATGTCTCCCTGCTTATGGACTTGATGAGTTCCATATAGCGCCCCGATGCATAAAGGGCGGGCCTGGCCAGGAATGCCATAAGAATCGCGCCGGAACGAATTTTTTTCTCACCGAGATCGATGGAAGCAACCATCCAGGCGTCCTGGATAAGATCGAGAAGGAGCGGAGAAAAAACCGGTTTGGCTCCATTGCCGGTTTTAAACTCTTCCAAAGTACTTTCCAGCTCTTTTTGCACACGCCCGATTTCCAGTCCGGCGTTCCCAAAGATGAGCGGCCAATCCGAACGGCTGTCCTCAAGTAGCTTGGCAATGAAATGTTCAACCGTAATTTCATAGTGAGTTCTGGAAACGCATAGACCGGCTGCCGATTCCAGCGCCCCGGTACAAAAGGAATTCAGATGCAGCAATAATGACTTGATATCCACGTTAATCATTTTTTTTGCTCCTTCAAAAATGTATTCAGTAGGGCCTTTTTGCTAAGATGCGCCGCAGTTCTTAAAAATCCTCCCTAGCCCTCCTTTAGAAAAGGAGGGAACTAAAAGGCGAAATTTTTCCCCCTTTTTCCAAAAGGAAATGCCTTTCTCTTTCTCCTTCATTAAAAAGGGTACAATTTTTATTTCCCCCTTTTTTAAAGGGGAATTAAGGGGGATTTTAATTCCAAACTCAGCCCATTTTCATTCTTCGTTACCTTTTAACTCGTTCCCATGCTCAGCGTGGGAACGAGTTAAAGCGGCGTCCAGCCGCCGCACTCCAAATCTGCTCGAATTGTTTCCCTCTTCAGAACCCTTCAGTCTTCAGCCTTTTTACGATTCCTTTAGAAAAGAGGGACATATACTTTAATTCTCCTCCGGCAAAAACAATGTTTCAGCCGTTTCCGGCATTGTATCTGAAAATATCCAAGTATCCCATCCAAGACGCGACCAGGTATTTTCTCCCATTCTGGCGGTCTTGATTTCCTTGCGGTCTATTTTCACTTTCATGTCCCATAAAAGCGGTTGATCGGTATAAAAATGAATAAGTTGCTCCACTTGTCTGAATTTAGGTGTATCCGGCAGCACTTTATGGAAAGAATCGGCATCCAGGATGCCGACATGTATTCTGAATTTCCCCATCCTGTCGGTGAATTCATCACCCAGATAAGAATCTTCTCCCAAACTATTTCCGGTAATCCCCAGAAGAAGCCTTTGTTCCTTCGGAATCTCAACTGTTCTTTCCACACATTGTTCAATGGCGATTTCTTTTTCTTCAAGACAGTCGCTGAGCAGTACTCTCAATCCTTCAGCGGAACGGGGAAATTGCGTGGCAATCCCGATGTATCTTAAAGCGCCGTAATGATCATCAACACACTGCCGCAGTTTTTCGCTCTCCGGCCCCAGCAGACAATATAACCGCTGTAAATAAAGTAAGCTGGGTTCTTCAATAACTTTGAAAAAAAGTCTGTGCCGGCACCAGATATTGAAAAAAATTTGATAAAATCTGGAGTTTATAATGTCAATAAAACTGCGGCTGGCCGAGCCGTCCTGTAATTCTTCCTGCAGCAGATCTTCCGTATAAAAAGTAGGCAAGGGTGAGGAAACGCCGTAAAGCCCCAGAAATGTTGCGGTTATCTGAAATTTAAGCGGTGCTTCGGAAATTTGCTCGATACCGGCGATATCCGACTGCGGAAAACTCAGGGAAAGTTCGGGCCTCGCCTTGACGGCGGAGTCCAAAATATGCCCGTCAACATCTCCGGCCTTATCTCTGATCAGCATGCGCAATAACCGCATAGCCTGTATAAAAGAAAAATTACCGCTTTTTTCGAGTAACTCGGTTTTTAAAGCAGTATTCTGTTCCCCATCCTGACCGGCCATGTAAAGGTCTCTCCTGAAATACTTTCCTTCAACTTAAGCTGTGTAAATGAATTAAAACTGCTGTAGACAGCGAAAAACAAATCCAGTACGGCGACAAACAGGTAAAGGTCTCCAAGACCGGCAAAATGATCCTGCCGCGCCGTTAATTCAATAGTTTGTCCCCTAAGCATTAAACCATTGCTCAGGCGGTCGGCCGGAATTATCCTCAAGTTGGTTATTCCTTCGATCCTGCGCAGGTTGGCCGTTATTTTTTCCCTGTCCCTTCCTTCCGGATAGGCATAAAGACTCAGTAATTCCTTTATGTTATCAGCATTGGCGATACTCAAATAATTAAGCGAAAGATGGGATAGGAACCGCCAGATGGTATTTTTTCCTACGGGAGGTTCAACGGCTGAAGTCGGAGCAATGATATTCCGGAACTCCAGTAATTCCGGCGAATCCGCTGTCTGCCTGCAAATATCCCCTAATTGCAGTCTTTCCGGAAGATCGCCGTTAGTGCAGGTCATGGTTACACTGAGAGTTTCATTAATTGCCTCGCTTGTCCCGGGAGGGTAGGCAATCGACAAAAAAACTTCCGAAGCGTCATTTACCGGTGAACGGGAACGGCTGATTTCGTAAGAACTGGAATCAGGATTGCCATGCCGGAACATTTCGAGTGGGACGTACTCTCTCTTTTTTACGCTTCCCTGAGTATAACCGACAACTTTATCCACACTGTAAATCTGGAAATGCTGTATATTTTTTGAAGACGGTCTTAGTCTTATTTTTTCCTGCAGGTGATTGACCGTAATCGGTTCTCCTTCACGGACAAACAGATTAACAACAGGAGTGGCGGCAAAGATAAAATGATATTCTTTAATTTTTGGAAGCGGAACCGGCGCTGGAAGTAAATCGAATAATATTTCCACCCTGCGTCCCGCTCCTCTGTCGCGCCATCCTTTCCAACCGGTCAATTCAAAGAACAGGAATTTTCGGGGCAAGATAAAATATTCCTGAAGCAGCCTGTATCCGGTAAATGCATTGCCCGGAAAAGGCAGCAGGGTGTTCTTCATTTCAAAGCCTGCCGGCTTCAGCGCACTTGCCGGCAAAATATATTCGCTTCCGCCCTCGACAGGCCGGAGTGTAATCCGCTCAAGATAATGGGTAAGCAGCATGAATAAGTCCGTAGATTCCGTAAAACTTCCGCCCAGCAGGAAGTTCAGGCTTTCCGGATTCCATTGTGAAAGATCGGGCGAGGTCAATTCAATGGTTAAACGGATCTGATTTTTCAGACCCGTTTTTTGCGCTGACTCCGCAGAAACAAGTTTAAAGGGATGAACATCGACATTAAAGCAGGTTTTAAAAATACAGGACGTTCCGTCGACCGGCGTTGTTTCCAGGGAAGTACCGGCCGGAACCGCTATGGTCTCTTTTAATCCGCGTTTGGGATAAAATGAGACGATTGATGTTGAAGGAATCGGCCTGATATAATGCGGCAATATTATGTTCATCAGACCATGAATCAGTTCCGGGAAATCATCCTCCAGCTTTTCCCGAAGCAAGCCGGTCAGGAAAGCGGTCCCTTCCAGGAATCTTTCCACATCCGGATCGGCGGACGGGCCGCTAAGCATCGGGGCTATTTCCGGATATGCCCGGGAGAACTCAACGCCCAATTCCCGCAAATGATTAATTTCCTGCTGATAATACTTATTCGACACCGGCAAACTCTTTGTGAACCGTGGACCACGGTCAAGTTATTTGTCTTTTACTGTAAATCTTCCTTGTTCTGTTCTAAGTTTTTTCTATATCGACAGCGCCGCCTGCACGCACTACTGTTTCAAAAACAACCGGTATTTTCCTGTCGTTATTTACAGACATGCTTGCTTCCAGCTTGAAACGCAACGAAAGCAGGTCTTCCATCTTTGGTTCAAAATGGACCACAACTTTATCCAAACGGGGTTCATATTTTAAAATGCTATGCCTTAAAGCCTGCTCCAGTTCATTGGCCATTTCCGTAATATCGTCGCCGGGATAGTTTGTGAAATCAGGCATTCCATAATCTTCAGCAATAGATACACTGCCCCGTCTGGTATTAAGCATTTTCCGGAGATGATTAACGATGGAATTCATCATTATGGAGATATCCCTGACTTCTCTACCTCGGGGATTTCTTTCGAGCGATCTGATTCGTTCCAGCAATGATTCTTCAAACATAAAAAGCCGGGACAGGCAAAAAGGGAATGACGAGCCGTTTACCCGCCATTCCCGAAAAAAGGAGACAGTTTATAATTAGGCCTTAGGTGCTTTCCAATTATCCTCAGCTTCAATTCCATCCGGCGTGTAAGTCCAGATGATGTCTTCATAGGTAAACGATATATCCTGCATGTGCTTAAAGGGTTTATTTTCTTCCATGAAGGTGAAGGGGAACCACTCGCGGCTGTTTACAATAATCGCCTCTTTCAGCTTGATGGTAAAATATTTCTCTTCCTGACCTTTTTCACTTATCCGGAAGAAGGTCAACTCAGCTTCCAGATGTTCTCCCGAACAACAGGCCTGAAACAGTTTCGGAGTATGTTTTCCCATATTGGTTGTAACTGTCAGTGGCTTGTGGATGCGCTGGCCCGTGGGCAGTCCGGTATGCGTGTCTTTGGGAATTTCTACATTATGATCCATGGCATAGCACATAATAAGATTTTCTCTGCCTTGTTGTGTACAGTCGCCCTGAATTTCCCCCTGGTTCTTACCCGTCAGTTTCATGTAAATCGTCATTGCCATAGTTCTTTTCTCCTTTTATTAGAATGTTATCGGGTATTATTTTTTATCCAGCTTACCCGTCAAAGACAGTGTGAATGAAGCACCCATATACTTGAAATGAGGTTGAACCGTCAAACCGACTCTGTACCATCCCGGATCACCTTCAACATCGGAAACGGCTATCTCCGCCTTCCTTAAAGGACGACGGCTGCGCACACCGGGGGAGGGGCTGTCCTGATCAGCTACATACTGCCTGATCCAGTTATTCAACTCTGTTTCCAGTTCGTTTTTGCCTTTCCACGTACCGATATTTTCTCTCTGAATAACTTTGATATAATGGGCAAGCCGGCTGATGACAAAAGTGTAGGGCAGTTGTGTTCCCAGCTTGTAATTTGTTTCCGCCTGTTTTCCCTCCGGCGTATTGGGAAATACCTTGGGTTTCTGGACTGAGTTGGCGGAAAAGAATGCGGCATTGTCACTTCCTTTTCTCATGGTCAGGGCGATAAATCCTTCTTCAGCCAATTCAAATTCGCGGCGTTCCGATATTAGAATTTCCGTCGGTATCTTGGTCTGTAATTCGCCCATTGACTCATATTGATAAATCGGCAGATCTTCCACCGCACCTCCGCCCTGAGGCCCGATAATATTTGCACACCAGCGATACTTGGCAAAACTGTCGCTTATCCGGGAAGCAAAAGCAAAGGCGGCGTTGCCCCATAAATAACGGTCGCTTCCTCCTGAAACATCCTCTTTATAATTGAAACTCTTGACCGGCTGTGAGTCGGGACCGAAAGGAAGCCGTAACAGAAAATGAGGCAAAACAAGACCGACATTGCGGGAATCCTCGCTTTCCCGGAAAGACTGCCATTTTGTATATTGAGGCATTTCAAAAATCGATTTAAGATCTTTCAGATTCGGCAGACCGGAAAAGTCTTCCAGCCCGAAAAATCCGGAACCGGCTGCGGCTATAAAAGGCGCATGGGCCATCGTCGCCGTGCTTGCCAGATACTGGAGAAGGCGAATATCCTGCGCACCCGGCCCGAATTCATAATTGCCGACCATCAGCCCGTAAGGTTTGCCGCCGAACTGGCCGTACTCACTTGTATAAGCAGTCTTATAAAGACCTGATTTGGTGATTTCGGGTGCATCGGAAAAATCGTCGAGCAAATCCTCTTTGCTTACATTCATCATCTCCACTTTGACATTCTCTCTGAAGTTGGTGCGGTCAACAAGAAACTTCAAAGATCGCCAGGAGGACTCAATTTTCTTAAAAGATTCATTGTGCAGGATCTGATCCATTTGCACGCTGAGTTTCTGATCGATGTTGACGATCATTTCATCGACAAGCGCCTGGGTAACCCGGACATCTTCCTTGCCCGGTTTTAATAATTCATCGATGAATGCCTGTACACCCTGTCTCGTAACTGCATAGCCTTCGTCCGACGGCTTCATTCGTGTTGCCGTTACAATTTCGTCCAGTAGAGATGTGCCGGTTTCGGCAGTTTCAGTCAATTTTCCTTCTTCAACCTTTTTTTCTTCTTCACCCATATTCCTGCCACCCCTTTCTATCCTTCAATACCAAGTTCTTTTAACAATCTGGCCCTTGCTCCTTCATCCTGAACAAGTTCCTGTATTTTTTTACGAAATTCCGGAATGTTGCCCAGGGGGCCCTTTAATGCTTTCAGCGCTTCCCTTAATTCCAGAAGTTTTTTCATCTCGGGTACTTTTTGAATAATCTGATCGGGGTCAAAATCCTTCATACTTTTGAAATCGAGATTAATGCTCATCTGGGCATCGGGTTCTTCGGACAATTTATTATTGACGACCGCACTCAGACCGACCTTAGATGCATTCAACACGTCGTCGAAGTTATCTTTATCAATGTTGATGGGTTTTCTGTCTTCTACCGGTCTGTCATCCTGTGCTCCGGTAAAATCGCCCATCACGATAATTTTCAAAGGAAGTTCGACTTCTTCCTTGGCATCTCCCGTAGCTGGACTGTAAACAATATTTACTCTTTCTTTCGGGGCAACTGAAGATTCTTTTGCCATTTCTCTCCTCCTTAACTTTTTATTGAAACTCCAGACGTATTCATAACTTTCCCAGTATTTTTAAGCATAAAGGCTATACATGATTTTTACAAACATGACAATTGTTTTAAATCAAACCATGCCGCCAAATGTTAAAAAAACGGCAAACCTTGTCCTAATACAAGTTTGCAAAATTGATCCGTAAATTAGTTCTCTTCAGCGAACTATATTAAATCCATCGCCAGCCCCGGATTCAGAACTGTTATACGATTTAAAATACTGTCCGCAAGAGATTCATCTTTTTTCTCCGTCTGTATTCGCAACCCGGTAAAAACAATGGACAATGCTTCCAAAGCCAGTTGCGGCTCCCATTTTTCCACCTGGTAACTATCCAGCATTAAGAGAATATTGTTTACATGAGGGTGAATAAGGCGCAGCTTTTTTTCGCTGATCAAAAGTTTCGTGAAATTAATTTCCCGAATGAATCGTTCCCGTACTGAAGTTGAACTGTTTATCTTGTTCTGAAAATTATTGAGTACAGATACGAGATCGTTTTTTTTAATTAAATCCTGGGCATCAGCCATTTCCTGCGCCACTGTGCCTTCTATATTGTCAACACTCGCCAGGCTTCCCGTTGCTGAATCCGCTGTTCCTTTCTTCAGGCTTCTCAACCATTCCCGCGTTTCTTCACCGGCAAAAGGCATTCCGTCGGCAAAGCAATATTTCTCGATTCCGGGCAGGCGCAGGACATATGAAGACGTTTGTGCCGCGACCATTTCACTTATTTCAGCCTTATTTAAGTGATTGAGCGATTGAGTCACATACAAATTCAGATCAATCCAGAAAAGGAATTCCCTTATCCTGGATTCTGCAGCATCAAGAAGATCCTGCCAATTGCCGGCTTGATAAAGAGCGGTGAGAACGTTGACGATTTGGGTGTCCGGCGGCGGGATCAGAGTTTTGCCGTTATCCACGGGAGGAAGAGCCGTTACCGACGCCCATG
Source organism: uncultured Smithella sp. (assembly GCA_964632255.1). Lineage (GTDB taxonomy): Bacteria > Desulfobacterota > Syntrophia > Syntrophales > Smithellaceae > MVRV01. The sequence goes on from CAZWCA010000017.1 coordinate 40,222, forward strand.
CCGCAATCCGGTTTAAACGGAAGGCCGTGGCATCCAGAGGGTTCTGCTGACGCAGCACAGTTGCGGCATTTCCCAGAATTCCTAATCCCTGCCTAATGAGCCGGTCGGCATCCTGTTCGGCATCTCCTGTTATTTCCAAGTCTTTATTAGGAGAGGGAGGGGAAGGGGAACTTTTTTTTGCCTCCGCAATTGCAGGTGTATCGGCAACCGGAGTGCTTTTTTCCCCGGCGGGGAGATCCGGTTTTTCTTCTTTTACTTCCGGCTCGGCGATAATTGAGGAAATATCTGCAATCAAGGAACTTAAAATTGGGGCGTCAGGTAAATTATCTCCCAGGAATGAATCAATTGCATACAGATCATTAATGAAACTTTCTTTTTCTTCTTTTGTCCATATCTCCGTATTTAATGCACTTATGCCGTTTTGAACCTTTTCCTTCCACCATTCAATTGCGTTCAGCCTGCCCCGCATGCGTTTTTTGGCAGGAAACATATTGTCCCAGAATGTTTCCAGCATCTCCCGCATAATTTTTACGCCGATGGAGAGGCCTTTTAACCCCCGCGTAGACAGAAGTCCGCTGCATAGATAACATAACGCCAGGATATCTTTGGATTTAGTGCTTAAGACAGCAGCAGACAGATTTACAACGTTATTCCAGTCCACCGCACCTGTTGCCGTTGCCGAGGAAAGTTTTTCCATTTCGGCGCCGAGTGCAATAAAATCAGGATCATCACGGCTGTCCGTGCCGGCCGGGTTTGGTCCTGGTACAGGCGATTTCCCGATCTCTAATAGTTCCATATAACCTCAAGTATTCGTGCAAATTTCATTTAACGAAAATTTAAGATCTTTGCCAACGCCCTCGTTGTCATTGCGAAGTAGGGGCAGACCTGTGTGTCTGCCCAAATCAGCGGGAATGCGCACCAGGGCGAACACGGCAGGTTCGCCCTTACAAATGGGGAAAAGAGATTACAAAATCTAATCGCTCCAACACGATACTATTTCCTCAGGTAACGCATTTGATCCCCCTTTAAGAAGCTGTATAACTTGATCTGCACCTTTAATTTTATAGGATATGCTGATCCAGTTAACACCCAGCCTTTTCAGTTGGCCGGCCTCGTTGGGGAAATCGGCGGCAGTGAAGGTTCTTGTCCCATCTTTGAACTCTTTAAGAAAATGTGCAAAGCCCATGCGACCTTTATACTCTTTTTTTAAAATCAGATTAGGCAGCATTATCTGCAGTGTTACATCGCCGCATCGATCCGGGCTCCATTTGAAATTCATCTTCTGAGGATAATTATAATTCCTAAGCAATACTTTGCTTTCCGCACATTGCAATGATAAAACATTCCCGAAAGGTTCAGCCTTGGCCCCGTCATTAACATCTATCGGAACCGTTTCTATTCCCACTAAATAGTCAGGTTCGTAATGAATGACGCGCTGGGCGCCGCCGTTCAGAAAATCGAAAAATCCGCTGTTGAATGGAATTTCCTGATTAAATGCCGATCTGGCCATGTACCCGTTCTTTCCACGTTTTATAAAGGGCTTTGCCTGTCCGCCGATGAACTTCCAAACCAGGCCGTCGGTTTTATCAAACAGCATCTGTCCTCTCTTATCTTTACCAACTCCCTGAGCCGGAGACAAAACCTGTTCTTCCCACGAACTTTGCAGATAGCAGGCCGTTTCCAATACACTGTATTCGACAAGAAAATTTAAAGGGCCGGAAATAAGATCCGCAATGAAAGGCGCTTCATTTTTTCCCGTCCACAGACTTTTCAATTTTAAGAAATTTGCATGGGCGAGAAAAATAGGGGACTGGTTTTCGGCCGGTTTTTCGCTGAATGAAAAATAGTCGCTGAGCATCCGGCTGCTCATTTCTTTCGATACGGCAATGGGCGCTATCTGAGCCAGAGTCTTTTTGTACTCCACCCAGACCTTTGCTTCATTGAGACGTTGTTCATATTTTTTTACTTTTGTGGGATCTATTTTTTCAACGGTTTGTGCAATCTTTCTTTTCTCCTGTTTTATTGTATCCAGCACTGAGGTCTGGTCTTTTTTATCCATGTCCGCCGCAGTCTTGCGCACTTCATTAATTTCTATAATCAGCGGGACCCAGGGCGGAGTTGTTTGATCGCTTTCATATTGCGCCAGTTCGTCAGCCATTTTTTCCAAAAACTTAAAATATGGATTGCTTTCCGTCGTCATCAGCGCCGCCATATTTTGCCACTTTACGCCGTTTTGCAGCCCGTCCTGCCCTTCGTCAAAACGGCTGGCAAAGTCATACCAGCTTTCATATAAACGCTGCCGGTACCAGATCCAGAATTCAGATTCTTTTTTCTTGATTTCGGTCTTATCTTTAAGACTGTTTTCCAGAACGGATATGAATTCTTTTATATTTTTGCGTCCGGTTGCGGTATAGGCGCCGGAGACGATCAGGTCTCCATTTGAGCCGGCATCCATTTCACCCCAGAAATCCTGCAGGCGAACAGGCTCGGCATCAGGAATCAGCTTGCGGACCAGCCATTTCAAATCACCGCATTTATGAGTGATATTAGCCAGGGAAATCTGCAGCCGTTCCACTCTTGCTTCCAGCGAAGGTCTGTCTTTTGTCCATCTGATGTAGCTGTAATAAAATAAGCCGGTCTTGGCGGAAAGCTCCACAGGAGTATTAGGATATTCCTGGGCCATAACATCTGCGGTGATTTTTTGAAAATTATCGGTGGAAGGTATTTTTCCGGTTTTTAAATAAGTATTGATAAGATTGATTTCGGAAACCAGGAAGCTTATATAAGTAGCGACAATTTCTTCCGGTGTATCGGCGCTGACTTTTTCAATTTTATCGGAAAGCTTTAATTCCAAAGGACGCAGCATCCCTTCTTTGAACAGAGAAATGAAGTTAACCTTCAGTTTTTCTTCCATTTCTTTGCTGTGCTCCAGGTTAAGACGTGGAAACATCCATCCGGAGTTGGCTTTTTCTATACCATTTATTTCATTGCGCATTCTATCCAGCATCAAAATATCGGTGGAAATATCGCGGGTGAGGGCAGGGGGATTGTAAAATACTTTTGTAAAACCCTTCATCGTGGTCATATTAAAAAAGAAGGAAAAGCTGAGCAGGCCGCATAGAAACACCCATATTAATAGCCAGGAAAAAAGTCCGGTGCTTTTTGTGATCATCTTCCATCTTAAAAATTCACGAGTAGGTCTGAACAAATTGCGGTCGGAGGGAAGAATTTTAGCAAACAGATCCTTAAGAAAAAGACCTCTGCCGGCGGAAAATGGAAAAGATTGTTCGTTCCTGACCGCTTCCGGTTTTATTCCGACCAAATCAAGAAATTCAGATTGGGGGTGACTGTCCTGACGGGAGCTGGAAAAGTAAAAGCCGCGGAAAATCGGCGTTTCCTGGTATGGATTTTCTTCAAAAACCGCTTTAATAAATATATCCAGCCCTGGGTATAATTTATCAAATTCGTTGGGAAAAATCAGCGAGGCGGGTTTGATTTTTTCAATATTGGAGGCGAGCAGCAGACGGAAATCCCTGAGCCTTGAAGACAATACCTGCATTCCCTGCGTTAAAACTTCGGACCAGTGCGGGTTCAAATCCGCATTGATAAAGCCCATGGCTTTCTGAATATTGTTATCATCAAGACTATCGGCGAAGTCGGTAAAGCCAAGCACAAAATCCATCTTGGTTACGAGGATGTAAATGGGGAATTTGGCGCCGACCACCCGCATCAAATGATCAATGCGCTTTCTGATGTTTTGTCCGTCTTCTCTGATTTTTGTTTCGTTGCATGCAAGAAGCTGATCCGCCGGAATAACGACAACGGCGCCGTTCAGCGGTTCTTTACGCCGGTATTTGGCAAGCAGGACAAGAAATTTCTCCCATTCTTCTTTGTCACTGACTTCATCAATTGGTATAGTATATCTTCCCGCCGTATCCAGGACGATAGCCTGATCAAAGAACCACCAGTCACAGTTACGGGTCGCGGTTATTGCCTCGGCACGTTTAACTTCGGCCAGCGGAGAACTCAATCTTGCATTATTCAGGGCAGAACTTTTTCCCACCCCTGATTCACCAAGGACAATATACCAGGGCAGGACATAAAGTGGATTTCCCTTTTTTCGAAGATAGGAATTGCTTAATAATTCTATCGACTCTTTCCACTTGTCCTGCAAATCGGTAAGCTGCTGGCGTTCGTGAAGAGGAGCAGACTTGATTGCCGCCTCGTCGAGTTCAACAACACTGCGCACAAAGTTCTTTTCCCTTCGGCGAAACAAATATTTTTTTAGAAAAAATACACCGATCCAGATGCCGATTATTCCGAAGAAAGCAGCAGCGCCGATCCACCACGGCAATTCATTACTCCAGACTATCCAGAAGATTCCTGCGGCGATAAGACATAAAAGAAGAATGTATAAAATAATTTTAAATAATTTTTTCATTATACTATTTAAGGTATGAAAGGATTATTCCATCCAGTATCAACTTGTATAAATAATAAAGAGCTCCAAAGGCTAGTACGGGCAACACAAGGATAGCAAGATTAAAGACACTGGTGAATCTAGCCCACATTTTGCTCTTTCCTACATTTTTGACGGTACTGTAAGCATCGGGAAATAAATCTTCCCCGGGCATTTCATTTACATTTTCCGTAACCAGTTCCAGATTTTTATTTTTAATCTGAGCGAGTTGTACCTGATCATCGGGCTTGAAGAAAAGTCCCTTAAAACCAAGAGAAAGGCAGTGCTCATAAACTTCTCTTACCGGTTTATTATCTTCAGCACAACGGGAAAGGCGCTGAAAAAATTCTTCCCCGGCATTGGAAGTATTAAAATAGATCCTCTGCAGTTGAGCCCTTTGCCAGTTTGCCCTTTCCCGCCAGTCTGAACAAAGAATAATTTCATCTATCCAGGCACAAACCGCAAACAGCGCATCATTCCAATCCTCATCGGAAAAGCCGTTTTCTTTCCGGCGGATTTCCGCCTGGTCAAAAAGATGTTCATACTTTTTCCTGGTTTCTTCATAGGAAGGATGTGCCAAAGGCAGGCTTTCATTTAAATATGCAGTAAAAGTAATTAACTCAATTAAACAATCAACAAGTCTCATGTTTCTACCGTATGGTATTATCCTCTCTTGATTATCGCAATTTCCGCAGTAATATCTTCGGGAGCTTCACTCCAGCACATGCAGATATTGCAGTCTTTCTGAATCTCCATCCAGCTTGAGCTCGTGCGGTCAAGCCGGAAAATCAAAACATCAGGACGTCTGGGCAAACCAGGGGGAGGAGCATCCATTTTTTCAATCCTGACTCCGGGCAGCGCTCTCTTGACAAGTGTCGGCATCTGCTCCGCCGAGCTGATCTTGGCGACATTATTTATCAGAGTTTCCATATCGTTCAAATTGCGGGATGTTTTGACAAGCAGGTAAAAGGCGTTGCGGGCTTCGAACATACCGGAAGGAATTTCCGCACTGAAATAATCGTTTTCACGGACAAGATTGATAATATTTTCAGCAGCCAGTGATAATGCTTCCAGCAGCTCACTTATCAATAGCTGCGCTTCTGAAAAACACCCGCCGAGATTTTCATGATCGTACTCCGGCAGCAATTGAGAACCATCTCGAAGACGTCCCATTGCATCCACCCGGTCGGTATAAGAACTTAATTCGCCGATAAGTTGGCAAATAATACAATAAGCATTGTAAGGATGAAAAGCAGGGACTTCCGTCATCTGATGAAGCGCGGGTAAATGCCGGTTCAAAGACATTAGAGAAAGAAAACTGACAATGTAACTTACCTCCAGATCGATTGCCTGGGTGATCTTGCCGATCTTATATTCGCTGAGAACGCGGCAGCGGGTCGTAACCTGTTCTTTGATGGTTTTAATCATTCGATAAAGAATATCGGAAGAAGAAATGGAAATTGACGGGGGAATATAGTCACGAAGCAGTTTGAAATTTTTACCATCATATTCCAGCTCGGCAATGGGGATCAGATAATAATCGGACAGTCCATCCAATTCCGGCTCCCAGAATATTTTCAAGTCATAATTCATGAATTTAATTTGAGCAGGTGCGCTCTTCTGATACATGTCTTTAATCTCTTCCGGATTTATATCGGAGATAAACCGTGATCCGGCCGGGGCTGTTTCATCCGGATTCTTTGATATAGTTACGTTTTCGCCTGAATGATTCCATTTATGCAAACCAAGGTACACGCGGAGGGATTTTTCCGGCTCTTTCCAATAATCCTTAAAAGAGCGTGACTGAATGACGGCGTTGCCGGGAAATGAGACCCAAGTTCCATCCTGAAAGATAAATTGCCCTTCTTCAATTTCAAAAATCTGATTATTCAGAACCGCTTCCGAAATACTGAGGTTACAGACGCCCCATAAGTGAGGCTGTATATAGCTCATTAAAGGATTCAACAGGGACTGAATATAAAAGTCATGATATTGAAAATGCTGCGGCTGTAAAAAAAGCCCCTGATGCCAAAGTATCGGTTTTATTGCCTTCATTATAACCCCTGATTTAAAACAAATATTGATCAACCGTGGAAAGATGACTTAAGCTTTCTTTTGCTCTTCCGGTTCTTGATTTAAAATTCTAAGTCTCCGGTTCAATCTCACTTTTTAACTGGATGGATTGGACACCAAAATACAAGTCAATCTGCAGGGGGACCACTTTCGCTTCGGTTCTTCTGAAACCGTAAATCCCCTTTTTTTCAACTATGACAGGTATTTCAAATATTCTTTGTGTCTGACTGGGAATGGAATCACAATAGCCTGCGACAATTCCCACCCATCGGGCATTTTCGACTCTGCTTAGATAAACTGTATTTTTTTGACCGGGTTCAATAAAAATTTTATCCATGCCCACTACGCTCGGATCAAAGCGTTCGGTCTCCAGCAATTGGGTAATACCGATTTCATCTTTAACTAAATTATTGAAAGCATTAATATTATTTAATTGATAAACCACAACCATCAGGGTTCGGGAACGGTCTTCATAAGAATTCAGCATTTTATCGGCTATATAATTGATTTGTATACCTTTCGGATCGAAAAAACGTACCGGTTCCACTTCCGGATTGGTTTTGACTGCGGGTTCTGATGCATTCGATTTTTTATCCGGCTGAACGTTACTTGATTTTTGTGAACAGGATAGGGCAAATATAAAAATTAGAAGGCAAAAGATGGGAGGCATTAAAAAAGACTTTTTTGTCATCTACTTCACGCTTATTTTCTAATTTAATATTTGTATCAGTGTCCGATCTGAAATTCCGGCCAAAGCAGATTGTTCAATCGGAAAAAGATAAATAAAGAATCAGGATTTAACATCGTTCAAAAAGAAAATGAACAAGGGCTCTGAAGCATTGAGCTTCTTTTAACAGCAATCCGGAAAAGGTTTCCAAATATATTAACCGGTATAATTTCGGTAATTTTGATAGTTTAAGAAGCCTTTTAGGGCGTAACTATAGGAATAACGAAATTTTATGTCAAGAGGTTTTGACCGGTCATTTGTTTTATTTTTTTCGAATATGCAAAAGGCTGTTTAAGTTCTGGAAAAGGCTCAGTCTTATATATAATTGACAAAACAAGTGTGATTGATATAGAAAACATCGGTTGAAATTATGGGTGCCAGTGAATAAACAGTAAATAAAAGGCTGATTCAGGTATTGATTAATGAAAAATATTAATGTGGGATTAATTGGGTTTGGAACCGTCGGCTGTGGTGTTGTAAAACTGCTGCAAAATAATGAAAAACTGATTGAAAAAAAACTTGATGCCGGACTGGTCTTAAAAAAAATTGTCGATCTCGACATAACAACCCCCAGACCCGTAACGGTAAATAAAAATATTCTCACAACCGACGCCCGGGAAGTTCTCCAGGATAAGAATATTGATATAATCATCGAGTTAATGGGCGGTTATGAACCAGCCAGGACATTTATTCTGGAAGCCATTTCCCAGGGCAAACAGGTAGTAACCGCCAATAAGGCCTTGCTGGCAACTCACGGCAACGAGATTTTCAGCGCCGCCGAGAAAAAGAAAACCGCTATCGGATTTGAGGCCTCAGTCGGCGGAACAATCCCCATTATCAGAACGCTTAAAGAATCACTCATTGTTAATAATATTAAGTCAATTTACGGTATTATGAATGGCACCGCCAATTTCATTTTAAGTAAAATGACCGATGAGGAAAAAGATTTTGACATTGTACTGAAGGAAGCACAAAAGCTCGGCTATGCCGAGGCCGACCCGACTTATGATATCGAAGGTATCGATACCGCGCATAAGCTGGCCATAACTCTTTCTCTTGCTTACGGCTGCAAAGTAAATTTAGACGATATCTTCAGAGAGGGTATTTCGGCAATCAGTCAGCAGGATGTGAATTTTGCCAAAGAATTGGGTTATCGGATTAAGCTTCTGGCAATTGCCATCTTACATGATAATGTTGTGGAAGCAAGAATTCATCCGACAATGATCAGGTCTCAACATCTTTTAGCCAATGTAAATCAGAACTATAACGCTTTTCATCTTATCGGTGATGCTTCCGGTCCTGTTTTTCTTTACGGACAGGGTGCAGGCATGATGCCGACAGCCAGCGCAGTGGTAAGCGATGTCATCGATATATCCCGCAATATACTGAATGGTGTCGCGGGATGTTCTCCTCTGCGTACGCAAAGAGAAAAAACAATGCCTGATATTAATCTCATGCCCATGGATAATATCGGGACGAAATATTATTTTCGTTTTTCAGCGGTGGACAGGCCCGGTGTTCTTTCGAAAATATCCGGCATACTTGGCGAAAACAATATCAGTATCGCCACTGTCATCCAGAAGATAAGGCAGGAAGAGGGTGCGGTGCCCGTAGTTATGACCACTTACAAGGCTATGGAAAGAAACGTACGTAGGGCTTTAAAAATAATTGATAAATTAGATATAGTCCTTGATCCGACTGTTGTTGTGCGCATTGAAGACGAATTACTTTAATATTCAAGTTATAGACACTGATATAAAAGAATTACTTTAAGGATTTTCGGTATGAAATATGTAATTTTGCTGGGCGATGGGATGGCTGATTATCCCACGAATAAACTAGGAGGAAGAACTCCGCTGCAATGTGCTTTTACTCCGCATCTCGATGAAATTGCCGCCTGCGGCACAATTGGTCTTGTAGATACAATTCCTGCCGGTTTAACTCCCGGAAGCGATGTGGCCAATTTAAGCGTTCTCGGCTATAATCCCCTGGAAACTTATACAGGAAGGGGGCCTCTGGAAGCGGCCAGTATGGGTATCAACCTTGAACCTGATGATGTGGCCTACCGCTGCAATCTCATCACCATCGGAGAGAAAGATACTGATGATGCCTTCATGGATGATTTTACAGCGGGACATATTTCTACTGCAGAGGCCCGGGAGATAATAATCGACATTAATAAAAAGATGGGATCTGTTCAGTTTCAATTTTATCCCGGTGTTGGTTACCGGCATTTATTTGTCTGGCGAAAGGTTTCCGAATCTCCTGAAACTACTCCGCCGCACGACATTCCCGGCAAACCTGTTCAGCCTTACCTGCCACAAGGGGCCAGAGAAAGCGAAATAAGATCAATCATGCAGAAAGCGGCCGAAATATTAATGGATCACCCGGTCAATATTAAACGGCGTAATGAAGGTAAAAAAGAAGCTAATTCCATTTGGCTTTGGGGTCAGGGAAAAAAACCTCAAATAACACCGCTTACTCAGAAATACAGCCTGACAGGCGGAATGATTTCCGCTGTTGATTTATTAAACGGCATTGGCGTTAATGCCGGACTAAAAATAATCAATGTAGAGGGAGCCACCGGATACATTGATACAAATTACGAAGGTAAGGCTAGGGCGGCCCTGGATGCTTTGAAATTCATGGATTTTATTTTCATCCACCTGGAAGCGCCGGATGAAATGGGACACGAAGGCAATGTTGAAGGCAAAATCCAGGCAATAGAATCTTTCGATGAAAAGATAGTCGGAACGATTTTAAATAATATCGGAGCATTGGGTGATCACAGGATTTTGGTATTAAGCGATCATCCCACTCCGCTGGACTTGAAAACGCATGTCAGCGATCCCAGTCCTTTTGCGGTTTTATCTTCGCACAAAGAGGAAAATAAGGCGTCAGGACAGCCTTTTAACGAAACAGCGGCTAAGGAAAGCGGTATAATAATTTCTCCCGGTTTTTTACTCATGGAAAAATTTATTAGAGATTGGAGATTATTCATTGCCTCATAATTTAACCAAGGTTAGAGTTATCTATGCCGACACCGACGCCATGGGCATAGTTTACCATACAAATTATATCAGGTGGTTTGAAGTAGGCCGCAACGAAATATTGCGGCAACTGGGTCTTCTTTATACCGATATAGAAAAACATGGCTTTAATCTGCCTCTGACGGAAGTTAATTGTCATTATTTACTGCCGGCGAAATATGATCAGGTATTAATTGTTGAAACATCGTTCGATTATATAACCAGAGTTGTCGTTAAGTTTAATTACCATATTTGGGATGAACACAAAAAGCGCCTTCATGCCGAAGGTTATACTATCCATGCCTGCACAAACTTTGAAGGAAAGGTGCGTCGGATACCGCAAATACTTCTCGATCTGAGAGCTAAACATAATATTAAAGGGGAATGACATGACGGCAAAATTGTCTAAGAAAGAACTTGAAGGGCCTGATTTTTTCCAGTCCGGTATTGAAAGATTTACCGATTATGTGGCGGAGAACAAATTACGGGTTTATATAATTGCGGCATCAATAAGCATCGCCATTATAATTGCGGCAGGTGTTTATTTTTACTGGAATAATTATCAGGCATCATCAGCACAATTATATGCCCGGGCGCAGGATAATTTTGCCGTTAATGCTGATAAGCCGGAGGCCGTAAAGGAGAGTATTACGCTTTTCAAGCAATTGATTGATAAATATCCACACAGTTGGAGCGCCAAAACAGCGAATTATAATCTGGGAAATATTTATTATAATCAAGGAGATATTGACAAGGCAATTGCTTCTTATAAAGATTACGTTTCCAATGCCGGGTCGAATGATGCCGGAATTAAATTCATGGCGTTAACTTCATTGGGATACTGCTTTGAAACTAAAAAGGATTTTAAATCCGCGCTTAATTATTTTGAGCAGGCGCAAAAAAGCAGTAACGGATTTGAAGCTGTCGGCTATCGCAATATCGCCCGCATATATGAACAAATGAATGATAAGAAAAAAGCTTTAGAGAGCTATCAAAGTGCTTTACAGAAAACAACGGAACCTGCCATGATTCTTTTTTTAAAACGCAAGATTGCTTCTCTTGGTTAAACAAAGCCAAAATTGCATTCGTAAAGAAAACTTCCGCGGGAAGGAGCATCTCGGCGTCATATTTATGCCTTACGCAGCCTTCCAGATATCCGGATTATAAAAGGAAGTTTGAATCAGCCGACAATCAGACTGCGAGTGTGATTTGAGTATTAGAATATTTAATTTGGAGGCTTAACATTTGAAAACATTAATGTCAGGAAATGAAGCCATCGCCCGGGGTTTATATGAAGCCGGTGTAAAATTTGCCGCCGCGTATCCCGGCACTCCCAGTACGGAAATTATGGAAGAATTTTCAAAGTACGAAGGAGTTTACGCAGAATGGTCACCCAATGAAAAAGTAGCGGTGGAAGTAGCTATTGGGGCGGCTTTGGCTGGTGAAAAAGCTGTCGCCATAATGAAACATGTCGGAGTTAATGTTGCCGCTGACCCCATTTTCACGGTCAGCTATACCGGTATTAACGGAGCATTAGTCATTATTTCTGCCGATGACCCTTCAATGCACAGTTCGCAAAACGAGCAGGACAATCGTAATTATGCAAAGTTTGCTAAAATTCCCATGCTTGAGCCCGCTGACGCCCAGGAAGCAAAGGAATTTGCCAAGCTGGCTTTTGAAATCAGCGAAAAATTCGACACCGCCGTTTTTCTGCGCTCCACAACCAGGCTTTCCCATTCCAAATCAATCGTTTCACCTGGCGATCCTTTGCCTTATGTTGATAAGACAGACATCATCTTCAACGCGGAAAAATACGTTATGGTCCCGGCCGAGGCCCGGAAACGTCGTATAGTAGTTGAAAAACGTCAGCAAAGTTTAAAAGAATTCGTGGAAACTTTCGGCGAAAACAAAATGGAAATCAACAATCCCGACGTCGGAATCATAACGGCTGGAATGCCCTACAATTACGCAAAGGATGTTTTCCCTGATTATTCATATCTTAAACTGGGGATGGTTTATCCATTGCCGGAAAAATTGATTCGCGACTTTGCCTCCAAGGTTAAAAAGATATATGTAATTGAAGAGCTGGATCCTTTTCTGGAAGAGCAGATCAAGGCAATGGGCATCGAAGTCATTGGCAAGGAAATTTTCCCCTACACCAATGAATTTGATCCCGGAATTATTCAGGATGCGATATCCAAGCATGAAAGCGGGGTGAATGCTCCCGTAAAGAGTGTGCCGTCTCGTCCACCCAACCTTTGTCCGGGATGCCCGCACCGGGGCCTGTTCTATACACTGGGCAAACTTAAGGTTTTCGTTAATGGAGATATAGGTTGCTATACTCTTTCCTATATGAAGCCGCTGGAAGGGATACATACGACCATCTGCATGGGCGCCAGCATCGGAATGGCCCATGGTATGAGCAAAGCTCTAAAAGAAAAAGGGAAGGGCAAAATAGTCGGAGTTATCGGAGATTCAACGTTTGTTCATTCCGGAATAACACCGCTTTTAAACATGGCTTACAACAAAAGCGATGCCCTGATTATAATCTGTGACAACAGTACAACAGCGATGACCGGCATGCAGGAGCATCCGGCTACAGGCTATACCCTTCAGGGAGAAGAAACGGTAAAACTTGATCTAAAGCTTTTAGTATCGGCTCTAGGTATTAAGAATATAAGAGTTATTGATCCCAATGATCTCAAGACGACGCGAGCCGTTATCAAAGAGGAGTTAGCCACTGACGGCCCATCCGTCATCATTTCTCAACGGCCGTGTGTTTTATTCAAGCGGGCAAATTTGAAAGCGCAAAAACCTTTACGGGTTGATGCGGACAAATGTACGGGATGCAGAGCATGTCTTGGTTTGGGATGTCCCGCAATTTCCTGGAAAAAGCTTGAGAAGCAGGAAAATTCAAAGAGAAAAGGGATGGCGGTAATTGACGAAAATCTTTGCAATGGTTGCGGTCTATGCCCGCAAGTATGTAAAGTTGAAGCAATTAATCAATAAATTCGCTGAAAGGTATAGTGAAGCGCGAGTCGATATAGTGAATTCCGGCAAATGCCGGACGAAACGACTGATAATCTCCTGAGTTGGAAGTAATACCTTTAGAAACTAGTGAGGCTATTTAATGACTGATAACAAAATAAAAAGTATTTTGCTGGCTGGCGTGGGAGGGCAGGGAATTCTGCGGGCCAGTGATATTATGTGCATGGCCATGATGAAAGCCGGTCTCGATGTAAAAAAGAGCGAAGTTCACGGTATGGCGCAACGCGGAGGTTGCGTAACCAGTCACGTTCGCTACGGAAAAAAAGTCTATTCTCCTCTGGCCGGGCAGGGAACCATTGATTTACTGGTTGCTTTCGAAAAAATGGAAGCATTACGCTATCTTGATTCTTTGAGCAAAGAAGCTTCGATCATAGTCAATGCCGAGGAACTTTATCCACCGGCCGTAAATTTGGGAGATGCCGCCTATCCTGATGATACGATCCCCTATTTGAAGAAAAATTACAGCCGGGTAATCGAAATTGATGCTACGGTATTGGCAAAAAAAGCGGGAAGCGTAAAGGCGGCGAACGTCGTCCTTTTAGGAGCAATGTCCAATCTGATGAATATTGAGCCGGCTGTCTGGGAAGCCGTCATCAAAGAATCGTTTCCGGAAAAATTAATAAAATTGAATTTAGACGCTTTTCAAATGGGAAGAAATGGTTAACTTATGCTTTAAGTTTTGTATTATTAATAAATTGCACATAAAAACAATATATTAAATCATTTCTTAAGCATTAGGTGAAATTATGGCCGAAGATTATTATCAGATATTAGGCGTAAATAAGAAGGCATCAGCCGACGAAATAAAAAAAGCATACCGTAAATTAGCTGTAAAATGGCATCCCGATAAAAACCCGAATAACAAAGCTGCCGCGGAGGAGAAATTTAAAAAAATCAGCGAAGCTTATGCTGTTTTGAGCGATCCCAAAAAACGTGAAGAGTACGATAACTTCGGCTCTGCAGACCAGTTCCGTCAACATCATTCTCAGGAAGATATTTTCCGCGGAGTCGACCTCGACGAAATTTTGCGCAGTTTCGGCTTCGGAGGCATGCGCGGAGGACGAACCGCTACTTTCCGCACCGGCAGAAGGGGTGCTCCAAGCGAAGGAGAATATGAAGATCCATTTGCCGGCTTATTCGGCGGCATGGGCGGTGGCCGCAGGCAATACGCGAACATGCCTGAAAAAGGTCAGGATGTCGAATACAATTTGTCGATATCCCTGGAAGAATCGGTTTTGGGTGCGGAAAAAAAACTTTCTTTAAAAATTGAAAATCGCAACGAAGAAATAAATGTTAAAATTCCTCCGGGAATCAGTACAGGCAAGAAATTGAGATTGCCGGGAAAAGGAACGGCCGGTTACCAGGGCGGTCCTAATGGAGATTTATATTTAAATATTAATGTATTGCCTCATCCGATCTTTTCCCGTGACGGCAATGATTTATATATCGAGAAGAGTATTAAATTCAGCCAGGCGGCGTTAGGTTCAATTATTGATGTACCTACTTTGGACGGTACAATTAAAAGAATAAAAATTTCTCCGGGCACCCAAAACAATACAAAAATAAGGATGAAGGGATATGGAGTTCCCGGACTCAAAGGAGCGCCAAAAGGCGACCAGTACGTTAAGATAAATGTTGAAGTTCCCCGAAAACTTACCGAACATCAGCAGAAATTGGTTAAAAATTTAGCCGATGAAGGGTTTTAAAAGGGAAGTCACTGCAAGGCATTTGCATACAAAAAAACTTTTACTATAACCGGTATGTTTTTCTGAAGGATAGCATGCCGGTTTTTTTTCAACTTCCTTATTCTCTCCACCCCATGCTTCGGACTAGGCTCTTGTCGATGATCCATCTTTTGCCATTAACATCTGTAAAATCGTAAGATTGAGTCTTCTTGTTGAATGCAGGCTCACTTTCGCAAATAAATTCTGTTCCGTCCTTTGTTGTTATCACATACTTATTTGAGCAGCTTATCGGCAAAGCCAGGCATAAAGCGATTAAGCAGCTTAATATTACTTTTTTCATAACTCCTCCCATTTCTAGCTAATATCCATCGGGAAATTATGGAGGCAAACAAAGACTTTCTAATTAGAGTTATTTTTCGTTTTAGAAGGAGATCAAGGTATTGCGCGGAGGAATACATAAGGTACATTGCACAAGAAATGCCACAGATCGACACCGCTGGAGCGCGGAAAAGAGCCCTTTCCGGACGGAAATTAGCTGGCAGCGGCTATACCCGCATTAATTTAAGTTTGCTGTTGTTTTATTTTAAATTATTTTCCAAATTGATATGATCGGGCTCTGCCTTATTCGATCATTTATTCTTCCTGATTTCGCTTCGGCAACAAATTAATTTCCTTATTACACTTCGTCGTCAATTAAAAAAATAAAGGACAGGGAACTAATAATTGAAAGTATTGGTTTAATAAAGTTTGGACAAGCCGTTATTTATTTTATTGTTTAATTTTAAAAGCAAATCATAATCCAGCGTAGACTACCTAAAAATATTTATCTCTTTTCCTATATTTGAGTTAAAAAAGCAAAATATTCAGAGTATTTAAATAATATTATATTAAGGGAATAAAAAAATAATTGACATATAATTTCAAAAGTTTATTTATGATGGAATCATGAAACCGATCTATTATTACAGTATGTTAGCAAAATTTATGTCTTATAAGATATCTTATGTAAACTTATTGGTTAAAAATACTCGGGTTCGCCATACAAAAACACGAGCCGCAATATACATTTTTAGTTATTGAATTAGGTAAAATAGTTGATACATAAC
>CAZWCA010000018.1:0-40976 GCA_964632255.1 uncultured Smithella sp.
TGGATATTTGACTTACGCACCTGCATGCGGCGGCCACCGGCAGGCAAACTGCTCTCAGCAGGAGTTTTTTGTGGAGCTTGTTTGGCTTTTTTTACGCTTTGCTTCATTATAATATAAGTCCTTTAACTGCTGGAATCGGCGTATATACAAACAAGGTACTTATGGGTCAAGGAAATTCCATCCGTATTTACCTTAATTAAGCTCAATTTTAAATTTTAATTCATAAATATTTACTACTTTTTTACTTCAAATCAAGAATGAAGGTGGCTTTAAGCCAATTATTATTAAAATATCCGACTTCTAAAAAACGTATTACAATATTGTTTAAGTATTTATTTAAAAATCGAACATATTTGTTCGGTATTTTTTTATCTTTTTCTTTTTTTCACAAAAAAATTAATAATATTAAGGAGTGACTTGACAATCAGAACATGGCACATAGATTGCTGTCTTTTTCTTCGACAAATATGTACTCTTTATTTGAAAACCTGGGTTCGAATATTTTGTGGTGAACCATATTCAATAACGACGGAATATAACCAACTTGTGCATGATCATAATCCAGGCGTAATCTGCCATAACCCGTTGCAAAAAGGAGAATAAAATACATGAGTCTCAGGATGAAGCTGTTATCACTAATCGGTTTCTGTGCCATCGCCTTTATCATATTCGGTCTTGTTTCGTGGACGACAATCAATAAAGTCAAGATCACCGGAGAAGCGTATAACAAGATTGTTCAGGAGAAAGATCTCGTAGCAGATATTCTGCCGCCTCCGGAATATCTGATTGAGACTTTCCTTGTCGTTCATCAAATAGTTGAAGAGACAAATGATGCCAAACTTAATCAATTAATGTCAAAATTGAAAACGCTACGCCAGGAATATGAAAACAGGCATAAATATTGGACCGCCAATCTTCCTGAAGGACCGGTAAAAAGTGAATTACTGGCAACATCTTATAAACCGGCTCTCGAATTCTTCAAAATTCTGGATGAGCAGGTTCTTCCTGCTGTTTTAAGAAAAGACCGGGAAGCGGCGCGGGAGATCGTTCAAACTTCGCTGAAAGCCAGATATGAAGAGCACAGATTGTCCATTGACAAGGTGGTCAATATGGCCAATGAGATATTAACGAAAGACGAACAAAACATGAAACAGGTGGTGACCGGCAGGACATCCTGGCTTATGATTCTCGGAGTTGTCATCGGCGTTGCCATTCTTTTATGTGCCTTCTATATGAATTATGTATCCGTGAGCATTGTCGGAAGAATCAAAAGGATCAGTGAAGGCCTCAGCAATAGTACACAAGTGGTTATTTCTTCCTCGTCACAAATTGCCTCGGCAAGTCAGAGTTTGGCAGAGGGAGCTTCCGAACAGGCATCTTCTCTGGAAGAAACGTCATCATCACTTGAAGAAATGTCGTCCATGACAAAGCAAAATGCCGAAAATGCTTATCAGGCCAAAGCTCTTATGGAAAATGCCCAAAAGATAGTGGAAAAGGTGGACGACAAAATGAATCTTATGGCCTCGGCTATTCGCGAAGTAACCATGTCCAGCGAAGAAACGGGAAAGATCGTCAAAACAATTGACGAAATCGCTTTCCAGACTAACCTTCTTGCTCTTAACGCCGCCGTAGAGGCCGCCCGCGCCGGCGAAGCCGGTGCCGGCTTCGCCGTTGTAGCTGATGAGGTAAGAAACCTCGCCATGCGGGCGGCGAACGCGGCAAAAAGCACATCAACCTTGATTGAAAATACGATTAAGACGGTAAAAAAGAGCAGCGAATTGACCCGGCAAACTCAGGAGGCTTTCCAGGAAAACGTGGCAATATTCAGTAAAGCCGGAAATCTCATTGGCGATATTGCCGAGGCCTCGCAGGAACAGGCAAGAGGAATAGAACAAATCAATGCCGCCGCCGCTGAAATGGATAGACTGACTCAGCAATCCGCCGCTAATGCCGAAGAATCAGCCGGCACGGCGGAAGAAATGAATGCCCAGGCAGAGCAATTGAATGGATATGTTGAAGAACTGGTTCAAGTGGTTGGTCAATCCAATCAAAAGATGATGGAACGAAATTCTGCAATCGCTGATTTCAGCAGCACAAAGAATTCCAATCTTAGGCTTGAATATAAAAATTAGACAAACTGAATGACAATATAACGGGGTTTGAAAATATCTGTATCAAAGGAGCTGATCAAATTTGGCTCTGCAAGCTGTGTTTAGCAGGGTGTCCAAAACTCCTGATGTGCAGGCCTGTTCAAAAAGGTTCAGATGCGAGGCATCGCAAAAACCGAATCGCGAAGCGTATATAGAAATACGTTGAGCGATAAGGTTTGCAGCGTAACAAAGCAGATGGTCCTTTTGTAAAAGCCTTCGGCTTTTGCCGGTAAGGAACATGCCATTTATTATTATTGCGCCACTCTTCGAGTATGCGCTCCCGGTCAACAGCCTGTTAATTATTAATATATTCCCAAAGCACATCCTCCGGCTAGTGTTCCGCCCATTTCGCGGCATTGTTCCAGGATTTCTGCGGTTACTTTTCCTTTGGCGATAACCGGATGATAAACATTTTTGAACTTGTAGCCCAGGGCGATACGCTCAATAGCCCGCAAAGCGCCTGTGCCGTCATTGCCTGCGCTAATAAAGACTACGTATGGTTTGCGAAAGACTTTGTCTTGCGCACTTTCGTAAGTCCGGTCAAAGAAATCCTTGATCATGCCGGACATGTAGCCGAAATTCTCCGGCGTGCCGATAGCCAGACCATTGCAAGCGAGCAAATCATCCAGTGTTGCTTCAGCAGCTTTCTTCAAAATGACCTCCGTATGCTCGATAGTCTTCGCACCTTCAGCAACGGCCTCTGCCATTTGTTCAGTATGCCCGGTTTGGGAATGATAAATTATTAATATTTTCGTCATATCCTTAAGAAAGTTCCCTATTAGTCTTAATAGTCCCATTAAATGGAAATAAGCTATACCTTAATTTAATATGTGTGCAACCAAATTTATCAGACTGTCTCAATTTCGAGGGAAGTATTTTAATTTACTCGTTCCTACACACCGCGTAGGAACACACGGGGTTAACGCTCTGCGTTTCATTGAACCTGCAAACCGTTTAAGTGTCTCCTTCCGTCCGATAATTCCTTTTATGATCAAACACAAATTTGTGCATTTTTTAATATCGCCGGATTGATCCTATTCATTATTGTTCTCCATGGTATACGCAAATAATAGTTAACAGCGGTAAGCTTTTCGCTTATTGCTGCCCGTTTTATTTATAGTTTGAAAAGCACTTTCTTGTGTGACCATTGTCTGAAGTCGCACATATTTGTTCACAAAATTATTCCTTTGCTTCATTTATTTTTACAAAATCATTAATATTATTAATTATTTATGGATTTATCCTTTTTTGTGGCACCTTAATTGCTTTTACCGGCTTAAAACAAATATGTACAGGAGGTTTGAATATGAATTCGGGCGATACGGCTTGGGTTCTCGTTTGTTGTTCTCTTGTTCTGCTGATGACGCCGGCCCTGGCGCTTTTTTACGGCGGAATGGTGCGCAAAAAGAATCTGCTTTCCACTTTAACTTTGAGTATAGTCTTTATGGCTATTATCAGCGTCCAATGGGTAATTTATGGTTATTCGCTTTCTTTCGGCGCCGATATCCGGGGACTAATCGGCGGACTTAATTATTTAGGTTTTATGGGCGTAGATGCGCCACCCAATGCAGCTTACAGCGCAACTATTCCCCACGGTCTTTTTGCTTCATTTCAAATGATGTTCGCCATAATTACACCCGCGCTGATTACCGGGGCTTTTGTGGAAAGAATTAAATTCAAGGCCTTTCTTTTGTTCGGCCTGCTTTGGGCAACCTTCGTATATGATCCGCTGTGTCACTGGGTCTGGGGACAGGGTGGATGGCTGAGAGAGATGGGAGTACTTGATTTTGCCGGCGGCACGGTCGTGCATATCGCCGCGGGATTTTCCGCTCTCGCCTTTGCTATGGTGATCGGGCCAAGAAAAGGATTCGGCAGAACTCCCATGGAGCCGAACAATATCCCTCTGACAGTACTGGGGGCAGGACTGCTGTGGGTTGGCTGGTTCGGTTTTAACGCAGGCAGCGCACTGGGTGCCAACGGCGTTGCAGTCAATGCTCTTATAACCACTAATACCTCTGCCGCAATGGCCGGGATTGTCTGGATGATGCTTTCGTCGCTGGATGGCCGTCCCAGTACCCTGGGCATCGCTACCGGTATGGTCGTTGGTTTGGCTGCCGTCACCCCCGCCGCAGGTTTTGTTACTCCGCTGACCGCATTGTGCATCGGAGCAGTAGCCGCGCCATTGTCCTATTATTCCATGCGCCTGCGCGATAGACGAAATGTGGATGAATCACTGGATGTCTGGGCCTGCCACGGCATGGCCAGCACCTGGGGTATGATTGCCGCAGGATTATTCGCTACAGTCACGGTCAATTCCAGCGGCGCCAACGGCCTGTTTTTGGGAAATCCCAAGCAATTAGGCATCCAGGCTTTAGCTGTGGTTGTCACCATTGTTTTCAGTTTCTGTTCCACCTATGTTATTGCCAAACTGCTGCACTGGAGCATTGGATTACGCGTAACGCCGATGGAAGAGGAAGTAGGTTTGGATATCAGTTCCCATGGAGAAAGGTCTTATTCATAAGCCAGGAGATATAAATTTTACAGGAGAATTTAACGATGCTGAAAAAGATCGAAGCCATTATTCGTGAAGATAAGGTCAACGATGTCAGAGAAGCCCTGAAGGCAATCGGCATTGTCGGAATGAACATGATCGAAATTCGGGGACATGGACGCCAGGGCGGCATCCAGCTCGTCGGCCGTGCCGGTACGTATCAGGTGGACATGCTGACCAAAATACAGATTAACATCATTCTGAGTGAAAGCAATCTCGAAGAAACAATTGAAGCCATTCTCAACTCGGCGGGAACCGGCCAACCGGGAGACGGAATTATCTTTGTCTATCCCGTTGATGAGGTAATCCGTGTCCGTACCCGTGAAAGAGGACAGGAGGCAGTTATATATCCCGATGACATTGATGAAAGGAAAAAGAAGAAAGCGACTTTGAAGTAAGGCACAATCCCGCAGGCAAATTTATACTATAAATTTGAATTGGTTTGACATACATAAGCCATATTGCTAAGAGACTTTTTATCTTGTTCGAAATTGGCAAAAGAATACATTCTTAAGGAGGCTTATGGCTTATGAGAATATCGATTAAAGAGCTTGAAGACCTGACTGCCCGGGCGATTGAAAATTACGGCTATCGGGACAAAGAAATTCATGTCATCATGGATGTGTTGCTCTATGCCCAAATGCGCGACAATAACCAGGGCGTAGTTAAGCTCATTGACAAAGGTATCCCTCGTGACCCACAGGCCGGAGAAATTGTCATTGAAAAGGAAACATCTATTTCTGCACGGATCAACGGCAACAAGAATCACGCAATGATTGTTGCCAGTCGGGCGGTAGATATAGTTCTGGAAAAAGCGCGTACACACGGCTTTGCCATTGCCGGCACATTCAATACCAATACTTCTTCCGGAGCTATCGGCTATTACGCATCCCGCCTGGCCCGTGAGGGATTTATCGGTTTCACTTTCAGCCGGTCGCCGGAACGGGTTGCCGTTTACGGTTCCTACGAACCGGTTTTTGGTACTGATCCGCTGGCTATAGCTATACCGACGGAATCCGATCCCATTGTTCTGGATATGTCAACAGCGGCGACTTCCTATTTTGGTCTGGTGGAAGCCGTAACGGCCTGCAGGGATATTCCCGCCGATTTTGCCTATGATGCGCAGGGCGTGCCGACTACCGATCCGCAAAAAGCAATTGCCGGCGCCATCCGTTCCTTTGACCGAAGCTATAAAGGATCGGGACTGGCCATGATATGTGAGATATTGGCCGGGCCGCTGGCAGGTGCTGCATTTTGCGGCATCGGCAACAGCAAAGGGAATTGGGGACATCTCATCTTTGCCATCGATCCTGAATTAATTACCAATCGGCAGGAGCTTGCCAAAAATGTTTCCGCCATGATTAATAAAATAAAGTCCACTAAAAGACTGCCGGGCGTGGAAGAGATATTTGTACCGGGAGAGAAGGAAAACAGGCTGGCCAGGGAACGCATGGAGTCAGGAATGATTGATATTGAAGATAATCTTCTGGCTGCGCTGCGCAAGGTTGCCGATGGTATTTAAAAACTTTATTTGATGCATTTCAGATCATTCAAATTATAATTATAAAAAGGAATAATATTATGTCGGAATTCAAACAGGTATCAGTAATTAAAAAAGCAAATGTTTACTTTGAAGGTAAAGTCACCAGCCGTACCGTAATTTTTCCGGACGGTTCCAAAAAAACATTGGGTATCATGTTTCCGGGAGATTATGAATTCGGCACAGCCGAAAAGGAAATTATGGAAATTCTTGCAGGAGAACTGGATGTACTTTTACCCGGCGCTGCA
This sequence comes from uncultured Smithella sp., assembly GCA_964632255.1. Classification (GTDB taxonomy): domain Bacteria; phylum Desulfobacterota; class Syntrophia; order Syntrophales; family Smithellaceae; genus MVRV01. Next base: position 6,490 of record CAZWCA010000018.1, read on the forward strand.
AACTGGATAACCGTTAAGGAAGGAGGCGTTTTTGAAGTACCTGCCGAATCGAAATTCAATTTAAAAGTAAAAAGCCTGACCGACTATTGTTGTTCCTATATTAAGTAAGCTTCCGGCTTTTTAAATATTCAATCCGGAAACTTGAGTGACAAGACTAATCAAATCCCCCTTAATCCCCTTTAAAAAAGGGGGAAAACAAGGTTGGGCCTTTCAGTTCCCTCCTTTTCTAAAGGAGGGTTAGGGAGGATTTTCAAGATTTCTCTTTCCGACGCGGAGCATGGGAACAAGAAAAGTGCAGCGCGGTTGGAATCACAGTTTACCAGCCGTAACCCAGAGAAATGTTTCACCGCCGATTTCCCGGTAATCCCAGGATTCAATACGAAAGCCGGTTTTTTCCAGATCCGCCCGAAGCGTATCAGGGCGTTTATGGCTGTAATATAATTCCTGTCCGAGAAACTCCTTATAGCCGTCAAATTCATCACTGCCTGTGTATTCTTTCGTAGCGTATGTAAACAAGATCTTTCCCTGAGGACAAAGCCATCGATAAAATTTTTCAAAAAGCAACTCATGGTCGCGGCAGGGAATATGAAACAGACTGTATATTGCGGTCATGGCCGCGAAGTTATCGGGAGCAAATTCAACTTTACGAATATCGGAAAAAACAGTTTTCATTTCAGGAACATATTTTGCCGCAAGCGCCAGCATTTGTCTGGAGAAATCGACGCCGGTCACTTGCCAGCCGCGGTCAACAAAATACCGGGCAAACGGTTCACCCGCACCACAGCCCAGATCCAGAAGTCTCCCTTTTTCTATTTCAAGACGTCCATAAAAAGAATCGAGCACTTCCGACATATCGAAAAGTCCGCGGTTCTCTTCATAGGTCTGGGCAAATTTATCGTAAATTTCCTGAAGGCTGATTTTCATATTGTTCCCGTCCGGTTAAAATCATATTCATTGCCGATTATTTTTTGCCTATATCTTTCTTAACAGCGCGCAAAGCATCGGCAAACGGGTTGTTAAAAGGCTTGGGCGGTTCTTTATCACGCTTTTTATCCTTGTTCTTCACCGGCATACCCTTTGTAAATTTACGACCCGTTTCTGCTCCGGATGAAGAAGCCTGCTCATTAACCTTGCCGTGGACAGGCTTTTCCCCAGGTGTCTTTTTCATGGACAAAGAGATTCTACCTCTTGCTTCATCTACTGCCAGAACGGTCACTTCCACTTTTTGATTCACTTTGACCACATCTGCCGGAGTTTTGACATACCTGTCTGCCATTTCACTCAAGTGAACCAAGCCATCCTGGTGAACGCCGATATCCACGAAAGCACCAAAAGCCGTAATATTCGTAACTACGCCGGTGAGCTTCATTCCGGGAATCAGATCGGATATCTTTTCCACACCTTCGGCAAAGACGACATTCTCAAATTGTTCGCGGGGATCACGCCCCGGTTTGTTAAGCTCCGCCATAATATCCTGCAAGGTCGGCAGTCCCACTTTATCCGTTATATAGTCGGTCAAAACAATCTTCTGCCTTCTTCCTTCATCTGCCATCAAATCGGCAACCGTACATCCCTGATCATGCGCCATTCTTTCGACTATGGCATAGCTTTCCGGGTGAACGGCGCTGGCATCGAGCGGATTGGCACTGGCGCGGATCCGCAGAAACCCCGCCGCCTGCTCAAAAGCCTTGGCACCGAGTCGCTTCACCTTTTTCAGCTCTTCACGAGAGGAAAAGGGACCATTCTCATTTCGGTGCTTGACAATGTTTTCCGCAAGCGCCGGTCCCAGGCCGGACACATAAGCAAGAAGCTGGGCGCTGGCCGTGTTGACCTCCACGCCGACGGCATTGACGCAGCTTATCACCGTATCGTCAAGACTGCGCTGCAGTTCATTTTGATCCACATCGTGCTGATACTGGCCCACGCCAATGGCTTTAGGTTCGATTTTAACCAACTCGGCAAGCGGATCCATCAAGCGCCGGCCAATGGAAACGGCGCCGCGGACGGTGATATCCTCATCAGGAAATTCTTCACGAGCCACTTCCGATGCGGAATAAACAGATGCACCACTTTCGTTGACCATGATTATTGAAATCTCCCGTGGGAGATTGAGACTCTTTAAAAATGCTTCCGTTTCCCGGCTGGCCGTACCGTTACCTACAGCAATTGCTTCAATGCTGTATTTGCTGCAGAAATCCCGAACTGCCTGTGCTGCGGCCTCGCGTGCTTTTTCGGAAAGAAGCGGAAAGATGGCTTCATGTACCAGCAGTTTTCCCTGCCGATCCAGGCAGACGGTTTTGCAGCCCGTCCGGAAACCGGGATCAATAGCCAGCACCGCCTTTTGCCCCAGCGGCGGAGCAAGCAGAAGCTGACGCAGATTTTCGGCAAATATTTTGATGGCCGTTTCATCGGCCCGTTTTTTGGTGGTAAGGCGGATTTCCGTTTCCATGGACATCGACAAAAGACGCTTATAACTGTCATGCACGGCCAGGCGCACCTGATCCGCCGCCGCAGTTTGATTTTTGACGAACATCTCATCAAGAATACTCAGAGCTTCTTCTTCCGGCGGCATCATGCGTAGCGTCAGGAATTCCTCACGTTCGCCACGCCGCATCGCCAAAACCCGGTGTGACGGAGCTATAGCTACCGGCTCTTCCCATTCGTAATAATCCCTGTATTTAATCGCGGATTCCGTCTTGTCCGGCAACACTTTGCAGGAGATGACACCTTTATCCAGAAACAATGTCCGCATCTTTGCCCGGGCATCCTGATCTTCATTGACCCACTCGGCGATAATATCCCGCGCTCCTGCCAAAGCATCGTCAACTGTCGCCACTCCCTTTTCCTCGTTGATAAACGTCGTCGCTTCCTCTGCAAGATCAAAATCTTCCTGGGCAAATATCCTGACTGCCAGCGGCTCCAGACCTTTCTCCCGGGCAATAGTCGCCCTTGTGCGGCGCTTAGGTCGAAACGGCAGATATATATCTTCCAAGACGGACAACGTTTCCGCCGCCGTTATTTTCTCTGCAAGTTCGTCAGTGAGCAGATTGCGTTCTGTAAGAGATTTTATAATGGCGGCACGACGGTTTTCCAGTTCTTCGAGCTCTTCCAGCCGGTCGCGGATGGCGGTAATCGCCACTTCATCGAGCGATCCGGTTACTTCTTTACGATATCGAGCGATGAAGGGTACTGTCGCTCCTTCGGCAATCATATCAGCCGTATCACTCACCTGTTTAGCAGTGATATTGAGTTCACCAGCAATCTTTTCATATCTTAATTGGTCGTCCATACTATTCCTTAATGCGCCTGCGTTTGCGGGCTTCGTGTTTGATTAAATACCAAGTGGCAGCGTCATATCACAAAGCCTGTTTTGGTCAATATTTATTAATCCTATCATTTTATTTTCATCATTGTCATTTCCGCGCAAACGGAAATCCAGTTATTTTTGCATTTATCATAAACGATGCAATGCGTCGTCATGCGTATATTGTTATATGAGACTTAAAAATATGGTCGGCATTGGTAAGGCAGACCAAGTTTGATAATGATTAATTTAGATGAGTTAAGATTGGATTCAGGACGGCATAAGCTTTAATAAATGAAAAAAGACCCGGCAAAACAATAATTAAGAAATTTGCCTTCCAAATCCCCCTTTCTTAAAGATTCGCAAAGGTGATAAGTGATGATTTTTTATTACGTTTTACAAAATCTCCCCCAACCCCTCTTTGAAAAAGAGGGGGGCTGTGGCGCTTAACTCAATGGCATTGAGGAGGATGCAAAAGAGACGTCCCCTCATTACGCCTTATTTCAATCCTTTTTCGTTAAAGAATTTAGAATATTTCATGTCAGTCAGCTTAATATGGTTTTTAAGCCAATCACTCAAAAAGTTCATCACTTCTATAGATAAACCAAGTTTACCTTGTTCGAACCCATTTTTGAACTCTGAAACCTTTTTGACAAAGGCAACATGCTCTTTTTTATGACTGTCTGTCTCCGGGTATCCAAATCGGTCGAAGTATTTCTCTTCAGTATTGAAATGCGTTGCAGTATAGCTGATTAAACCATTGATAATCTTACCCAAGACATCTTTTCCTTTTCCTTGTCTCATGGCGTCATTAAGCTCATTGATCATTGATACAAGCTTTTGATGTTGTTGGTCAATCTCCGCCACCTTTACGCTGAAACTGCCATCCCATTGGATTAATGCCATCTTAACCTCCTTACAGTTTTTGTATTGGTTATCTTACTGGTTCTCCGCGGCTGGTTCATTGCCGGTTCAATCTTGCAGATTGAATCAGCAATTAGTTTTGGGAATTCCAGCCGGGAATGACCATAGGGTTTCTGTAAAATTTTTTCGTCTTGATACCTTTATCGCGTTTTTATACTCCGCACGGGAACGAGTAAAAGCGGCGTCTTGCCGCCGCACTCCAAAACTGCGCACTTTTGGTCAAAGTTTTCCATACAGCTTTTTACTCTGCCACGGCGTATTCGAGAGCGGGGATTTCACCCGCTTGGATGCCTCCAGAACTTCGAGGCCCGCGATATTCCCTTCTATGTCATAATCAATAATAATACATAAGTATAATCCTACCAATATTCTGCCATTAAATTCATGTATTCTTTAATACGATGCCAAATTACAATTTCTGTATAACAAAGTAATCAATAAAAGGTGAATTAAAAATGTCTATCAATAAAAAGGAGAGTATTATGAAAATAAAAATTATTGCTATGTTTTTTCTTATGATCTTTTTATTTGCTCCCGTAGTTGCCACAGCGCAAGAAAGCATGCCGCCGTCTTCGGGTGCTGTTGTGGGTGACTTATTTATGCGCCCCTTTACGGCTGCAGGATCAATCGTGACCACATCCTTTGGTATGGCCACTATGCCCCTTGCTTTCATTATGGGAGTCGGTGAACAATGGGCAAGGATAACGATCGAAGCGCCTTGGAGATTCACCGTTGCCCGTCCCTTGGGTGAATTTAACAGCTATTATGACGGAAATCCGATTACCGTTCTTCACCGGTAGGATTATCAACAGCTGTAATGAGATGCTTTGCACAGCATCCCTTTCTCTCGCGAATGTAGGGGCAGAAATGTAGGGGCAGACCTGAGTGTCTGCCCAAACTAGGTGGCACCGTGCACCAGGGCGAACACTCAGGTTCGTCCCTACTGATAAGAATATAGGCAAATCAGACAACCGTCAGCAAAAGATAGGCCACGGAAAAACGGCCGGACTCCGGAATAAAGCAGAGAAGTTTATTACCCTTTTTCAGTTTGCCGGAATGGAAGAGTTCTTCCAGAATTACGTAAATTGAAGCGGCGCCTGTGTTTCCCTTGGTCGGTAGATTGGTGAACCATTTCTCGTAAGGTATTGCAAAGCCGGCGGCGGCCATGGCATCATGCAATTTGTCACGGAAATAGGCGGAGGAATAATGCGGTAAAAACCAGTCTATTTCGGCGGCCTTGATTTTTCTTCTATTTACGGTACGGACAAGAGCCCGGTTTACGCTGACTTTGATCATTTCCTGATCGAGCAGAGCGGTATCCTGTTTCAGGGCGAAAAAATTTTTATCCAGAGCTTCTTTAATGGAATCGAGCTGTCGCCAGCCGGTCAACGTACCGTCATCGTTCTTTACGGCTCCCGCATACATACAGACATTCATTTCGCCGGCATAGGAAATGTGTTCCATCCATTCAATCCGCAAGGATATTCTTTCCTCATTCTTTTTATCCGACATGAAGATTGCTCCCGCGGCATCGGAAAGCATCCAGCGCAGAAAATCGGATTCAAAGCCAAGGACGGGGTGATTGACTAATTTCCGCTCATTTTTCAGGTGTTCAAAAAAGTTGGAGCGCATCAATGACGAGGCCATATCGGAGCCGGTGGCGACAGCATTATCACTGAATCCCATGGCCACATTCATATATGCTGCCTTAAAGGCGGCCATGCCCGAAAGACAAATACCCGACGTGGAAATGACTTCGCAGGGAGGGATTTTAAGTTCTCCGTGAACCATCAGCCCATGGCCGGGGCAGATCACGTCCGCAATTGTTGTTCCGCAGCAAAGACATTGAATCTGATCAATGGAAAAATCTTTATAAGGCCGCAGGCGGCGGATCGCCTCAGCAGTCAGCTGAGCATTGGTGTAATTCAGTTTGCCGGTCTTGCGGTCGATGGCATAATAACGTTTTTCAATACCGTTACCTTTTAAAATTCTCGATTTTACCCGGGACCGGATATTATGAACTTTACCCAGTACTTCTTCTATTTCCTCATTGTTTACCGCTTCGTTGGGCAGGAAGGCGGCTATGTCGTTGATATAAACTTCCATGGATCTCCTTTGCCTAGTCCGGTTTTTTGAGCGAGTTGTGAAGGCGTTTTATCAAATCGGCATAGGCCGCGTAAAATGAATCCGGGGGCATTTTTGTTTTTGTGACTGCATTAGTAAATGTATAATAATCCAGATCATCAATTGTTATCTGATCTTTCATTTTTTCATAAAGCTTTGTCCCCGGTATCGGCGTCAGAACCGACATAACGGGAATTTCAATTTTATGGACGTCAATAAACTTCTCCAACTCTAAAAAATCGCTTTCATCATCGTCCGGCGAAACAATAAAATCACCGACGATGACTATACCGATTTCATGGAGAATATTTATCGCCTCAGCAATAATCCGGCTGTGATATTTCTTATCGTAAGCAGCAAGACGTGTATCCTTGATATCTTCAAAGCCCACAATTGCGGCATAAAGTCCGGACTCTTTCCATTTTCTTAGCAGGGACTCTTGCGAGACAATTGTATCGGCACGCACATCGGCAAAAAATCTTTTCTTAATGCCGGCCTGGCCGATCTTTTCACAAAGGCACAGTGACAGAGAAGGATTTCCGAAAGTGTTGGCATCAACCATCCGTACAAATGGGGTATCACCCAGGAGTTGAATATCCCGGATTACGGCATCAGCGGAATGGCTGAGGTACTTGCCGCCGGTCATGCGGGGAACGGTGCAAAAAGAGCATTTGTGTGTACAGCCATATGCGGTGATGACAAAACCCATTTTTAAGCCCAGTCGCTCCAGAACATAATTGTTCCTGTTTTTTTCAACAAGATCGTAACGGGGCGGGATATGGTCCATCAAATCGGCGTCGCTGAAATTCCGCGGAATATAAGTAAGAGGTTTACCCGGTGAAGTGCGGGCAACACCGGGAATGCCTTCGCCGTTTCCTCCACAGGCCAGAGCCTCAACCAGTTCCAAAAAGCTTTTTTTGCCCAGACCGGCAACAACGTAATCAAAGACGGAACGGTTGAAATATTCCGGATCATAGGTGGCATGGTTCCCTCCAACAACTATGACTGGATTGATTTGCTCTTTTATTTCAGCGGCAAGCCGGATAACAGTGTTGGCCTCGCAGGTCAATGATGTAAAACCGACGATGTCCGGGCAAAAGCTTTCCAATGCGCGATGAAATGTTTCTTCGCCGTCACATTTCAAATCGATGATCATAACTTCATGATCGACGAGCGGCGCGGCAAGAACTTCCAGGCAAAAGGGTTCGCCGCGAAAGATTTGCTTTATAGAGGTAATGCCGTATTCTTCCTCCGGAATACTACGGCCGCAGTTAGGGGGATTTACCAGCATTATTTGCATTTTTCTTTTGGTCATAGTGCTTTTTAAATTTAGGAGGGCAAAGGATTACACGGTGTGCCAGGTCAGAATTTTAATTATTGCCGTTTATAATTTTTTATCAGCCAATGCCTGCTTGCCTTTCCACGTTTTAATTGCGGACAATTGCTAAGCCATCCCGAAAATTTATTGAAAAAATTAACTTCTTTCGGGCGAAGCTAGCACATTTTTTTATCGGGTTCAAATCTTATAATAGCTGATAATCAATGAGATTGCGGCCGAAAAAATTTTACATTGTAAAAATTGATTTTTTCAGAAACTTTTCTCCGCCGCCTCTACGGTTTGAGCAATCAGGGTGGCAATGGTCATCGGGCCTACTCCACCGGGAACAGGGGTATAGGCGGAGCATTTATTTATGACGGCGGAAAGTTCAATATCGCCTATTCCACCCGGATGATAGCCGGCGTCCACCACCACGGCTCCTTCCTTTATCCATGATCCTTTGATAAACTCCGGTTTGCCCACTGCACCGACAACTATATCGGCAAGACCGATGATATCTTTCAACCCTTGAGTTTTAGAATGGCAAATTGTTACGGTAGCATGGGCGTTGAGGAGCATCATGGCAATGGGTTTACCCAGGATCGGGCTGCGCCCGGCTACTACGGCATGTTTTCCCGCTATGGCGATTTTGTAATGATTAAGCATCTTCATAATCCCCGCCGGTGTTGCCGAACCATAAGCCGGTTCACCCATCGCCATTTTTCCGAAGCCGAGCACTGTTACACCGTCTACGTCTTTTTCCACGCTGATTCTATCAAAACAGCGCCGTTCATCAATTTGCGAGGGAACCGGGTGCTGCAGGAGAATTCCCTGGACAGCGAGGTTGGCATTCAACTTATCAATTTCACTCAATAATTCATCAGTAGTTGTTCCCTGCGGCAAAATAACTTTCAAGGACTCCATTCCCACACGACTACAGGCATTTCCCTTCATCCGGACATATGTTGCCGAAGCCGGATCTTCTCCGACCAGGATTGTCGCCAGTATTGGAGTCCGGCCTTGAGATCTATCCTTGATTGCCTGTACGCGGGTTGCCAGTTCAATTTCTATTTGCTGGGCCAGGGCCTTGCCATCCATTATTATTGCAGCCATTTATTTTTTTCGCCTTTCGAATTTATGATTAAGAAGTCAATATTGAGTAAGATTTAGTTTTTTGGGTGCTTTGCGGGCCGTCATAACACATGTTGTTTCTTCTGTGAAGAATTTCATAAGGGAGAGAGTAAAAAAGGAGAAATAAGAGTCAGTCGTCGGAAATATTTTTTTGAATGGCGCGAAGCTCGTTAAGGCAGTCGAAAAAAGCCTTGCACACGGCAGGATCAAAATGAAGACCGATTCCTTCCCTTATAACTTCCAATACCTTATGTTCGGGGAAAGCTGCTTTGTACGGTCTTTTTGACCAAAGTGCATCACATACATCCGCTAATGCAACAATGCGTGCCTCAATAGGAATATTTTGGTTTGCCAACCGATGAGGATAGCCGGTACCATCCCACTTTTCATGATGGTAGAGAGCAATTTTTACAGCCATTTCGATAATTTTGTTCTTTTCTTCAGATAAAATTGTTTCTGTGTCAAGTCCCCGCCATTCCAGATACGGACGCATCCCCCGTGGTTCTTCCGACAGGATTCCGGCACCGATTTCACAATGACTCTCCATTATTCGACGTTCTTCTCCAGTCAGTTTTCCTGGCTTCAACAGAATGCCATCGGGTATGCCGATCTTTCCGATATCATGAAGAGGACTGGCCAGGAATAATAATTCAATGAAACTGCCGTCCATGCCCATCTTTTCAGCGATAATTCGGCAAAGACAGCCCACACGGACTACATGCTTACCTGTTTCCTCATCCCGGAATTCTCCCGCCTTCCCCAATCGCCAAATAATTTCTCGTCTGGATGATTCGACTGCCGCAGTGCGTTCGGCGACTTTGGCTTCGAGGGTCCGGTTGTGTGCCTTGATCTGGTCCTGATAGCTCTTGGTCCGCAGGGCACTGCGTAGACGGGCGACCATATCTTCAGGATGAACCGGTTTGGCAAGCAAATCCGTCGCGTCCAATTCCAGAGCCCGCCTTTTGAGATCACTTTCACCGTTTCCGGTCACTACAATAACCGGTACATCCCGCGTTCGCTCCAACCTGCGCAATTCGGCAAGCAATTCAAAGCCGTTCATCTCCGGCATATTGACGTCCGTAACAATCACGTCGTAATCGGTTTGTGCCGTCGCCCGTAAGGCTTCAGCCCCGCTCTCTACATAATCCATATGCCATATTTTACTATGTTTTTTCATGATGCGCCGAACGCCTTCAAGGAAATAATGTTCATCGTCAACAAACAGTATTTTTTGCTTTCCCATATTCATCCGTTAATCACCATCAAGGGGAAGACGAATATAGAAAGAGGTGCCTTCTCCAACCTTCGTTTTAAAATAAATCTTACCGCCATGCTTGCGCACGATGATATTCTGGGCGATAGCCAATCCCTGACCTGTTCCCTTCCCTACCTCTTTTGTTGTGAAAAAGGGATCGAATATCCTGGTTTGAGCTTCCGGCGGAATCCCCGGCCCTGTATCGCTTATGCAAACCTCCACCTCATTGCCGTCCTGTTGCGTAGATATATTTATTTGTCCTTTTTCGGCTCCTTCCTTGCCTGCTTTTTCCTGCACGGCTTGAGCCGCGTTTACAATGAGATTCAGAATAACTTGATTAAAATCAGCCGGATATCCTTTCACGGAAGGCAGATTGGGATCAAAAGAAGTGTTCATATCCGCTGTGTATTTCCATTCGTTACGGGTCAATGTGATCGTCGACTCGATGGACTTGTTGATATCCATGGCCACCTTGTTTTCTCCTCCCGGATGGGAGAATTCCCGCATGGCTAATACAATCTTACTGACACGCTGCAAACCTTCTATTGATTGCGCAATAGCTTTCGGTATCTCTTCACGGAGATATTCGATATCGATCTCTTCCTCTTTTTGGCGAATATTTTCAATGACTTCCTGAAACACCGGTACTTCCATCGATCCGACATTCTCCAAATTTTTTACAAGTGAAGTATACGCCAAAATGTCCTTAAAGGCGTCCTGCATAAAACGAATATTGTCACCCACAAACTGGATGGGGGTATTGATTTCATGGGCAATTCCGGCCGCAAGCTGTCCCACCGATTCCAGTTTCCGGGAATGAAACGCAATAACTTCCTGCTGTCTTTTTTCCGTAATATCATTGGCTATTCCACGAAATCCAACAGGTTTTCCCTGCTGATCCCGAATAAGGCTGATTGAATGCTCCGAAACTCTTCGCTTTCCGGCCTTGTCCAACCACTCGATTTGCACATGCGTGGCCAGTTTTCCGGTTCGATACACTTCATTATAAGCTTTAAAAGCCAATGCCGTGTTTTTGGCATCCATGTACTCGCGGAAATTGAGCCCGTAAAATTCATCCCTGGAATATCCCGTATTCGCCAGATACTGGTCATTGCAGAAGATAATATTACCCATAAGATCCACTTCGAAGTACGGGTCGGGAATTGTTTCGATGATGGTTCGATATCGTTCTTCGCTCAACCGAAGTTTTTCTTCCGCCTTCTTCAAGGGAGTTATATTCATCTGAGTACCGAGGATGGCTCGCCCGCCGTTAAATTTCATGGACATGACCGTCTCCATGCACCAGAGAATATTTCCTTTCTTGTCGATATAGCGATACTCGTAAGGAAATACGGAATCACCGTGCAACATTTCAATTGCCTTTTGACGTACTTTGCCTTTATCTTCCTCATGAATTATCGAAAAACAGGGACGGCCGATAATTTCCTCTTCGCTATAGCCCGTAATTTTGGTAAACCATGAATTCACCCGCCTGAAAAGTCCGTCCTGGGAAACGTAAACACTCACAGGCAGCATTTCTGTAAGTGTACGATAGTAGGCTTCCCGTTCCGAATATAATGTTTCGATTTTCTTTTGCTCGGAAAGGTCAAGCATTATATGAATTATACGCTTCCCGTGCGGAACAGGATTGTTTTTGATTAAGAAAGTGGCATGCAATTTTTCAATATATATTTCCCTGTTACCTTCCTCAAAGGGATTCGAAAAAAGAGAGTGTTGATTGTCAAAAAATATATCATTGACATGCTTTCCTTTGATCTCCGCAGGGGGCATGCCCAGCCTTAAGAACATTGCCTTGTTGCAGAGAATAATTCGATATTCAAAATCGGTTATAAAAATTATCTCGGGAATGGCATTAAAAATTATTTCTTCTTCCCATATTTCATCTTCCAGCCCGGCATCAATTTGCATCATGAAATATCCTTCTTTTAAAATTCAGATTACCATTGAATTAAAGTCTCATTCGACGAAGGCTGATACTAAAACACGAATGGATTTCGTTTCTTCCTGCTGTGGAAGGAAATTTTTCAGCCTCCCCATCGTCGCATTGTTAACTTCATACCCCTTCGGAATAACGAGAATTCCCTGCTTATTGAAAATATCTTCATCGACAATCATTCCCTTGCGCAGCTCATTGAATTTAACATAGATAACACTGCTTGTTTGTTGAGGAAAATCAATTTTTTCCAGAAAATCTAATATTATGCTGTCGTAAACCACTCCTTTTTTTCTCATCAAACTGATTGCATCCTGCGGTTCATACCGGCGCACAAGCAGTAGATCAAAATCGGTAATTATCTTTAAGAGTCTCGATCCGATATGGATCATCTCTCCGGAATCTGTAGCGGCAAAATTTAAAGGCCTTGTGTAATGTATTGTCTGTTGGGTTATCATGGATGCCACCGTGCCCAAACGCGGAATATTGGCCAGAAGCATACCGGTCGTATGGGGGATGCCCTCAATCATCCGGGACTCCCCCTTCGACAGATCAGCACCGGCAAGATACCGCTCTATGCTTTCCTGCGGCACATTAATGCAGCCGAGAGGAGAAAGCAGAGCTGCCAACTCATATTGCCAGGCCTGATAAAGCTTCATTTGGGCAGCGATCTGGCCCGCATATTTTTTCAAACGCATGGATTGACTGAAGATCACGGGGTTTGCGAGAGAAAGTATATCCACCAGAATGTGGATGGCGCCTTTAAGTGTTTTTTCGAGAAGTTCTTTTTCCGCCGTGATTAACCGGTATTGTTGAATCCCGGTGTCTATGGCCGCTGTCAAGGTATCCGGGGAACATGGTTTGTTGAGGAAACGGAAAATCGCCCCGCGGTTGATGGCGGCTATTGCTGTCTGCTGATCGGCATTCCCCGTGAGCATCATACGAACGCTTTCCGGCGCCGCCTTCTGAGCTTCCATTAGAAAAGTAATGCCGTCCATCACAGGCATGCGCATGTCGGACATGATAACGGCAAATGGTCCGTATTCAGCTATCTTTTTCAGGGCGGCTTCGCCGCTTGTGGCTGTCTCTATTTGGTATTTCCGGTGAAGTTGACGCTGAAAGCCATCCAAAACATTTTGCTCGTCATCAACAAGAAGAATCTTTTCCATGTACTATTCCCTATACATAATTTAGTATACGCTAGATAATACCTGCTACAATGATATCGGTTATTATGGGAGAAAAAATAAAATATAAGTTTCTAATTACCTTGAAATTGATTGTCATTTGTGGTCAATTGAATCGTCCTTGGAAATATTTTTACCAATGACTTCGATATTATTGAAAAAATATTAGATTAGTACCTTCATCAGGGAGATATTGGATGAAAAAAAAGATTCTTTTCGTTGATGATGAAGAAATGGTCCTTCAAGGTCTGCAGCGCATGCTGCGGCCTTACCGGAACGAATGGGACATGGTATTTGTTGATTCCGGGGCAAAAGCACTGGAAAAGATGGATCATGAACCTTTCGATGTCATAGTGGCGGACATGCGCATGCCCGGCATGACGGGGGCGGAACTACTCAACGAAGTAATGAAACGCCATCCGGAAACGGTCCGTCTGATCCTCTCCGGTCATTCCGACAAAGAACTGATTTTCAAATCCATGGGAGTGACACATCAGTATCTGGCCAAGCCCTGCAATCCGGAAATCCTGCAATCTGTCATCCAGCGCGCTACGGCATCACGGGAAATCCTGCACAATCAGGAACTACTGCTCTTAATCGGACAAATAGAATCCCTTCCCAGTCTGCCTTCTCTCTACTATGAGATCATGGAAAAGCTCAATAATCCTGAAATACAATTGAAGGATATTACTGAAATTATTTCACGGGATCTGGGGATGACAGCCAAGATTTTGCAATTGGTAAACTCCGCTTTTTTCGGGCTGCGCAATCATGTATCGGATTTGAATTCAGCCGTTTCTTTTCTCGGATTAAACGTGATCACCGCCCTTTTCATGACAGTTCATACTTTTTCGATATATGACGGCGTTCAAATTCCGGAGCTTTCGATGGCAAATCTCTGGAATCACAGTTTGAAAACGGCTTTGCTTGCTCAGAAGATATGCCAGTCCGAAATCACGGACAAAACAATCGCCAACGATGCTTTTGTTGCGGGAATCCTGCATGATGCAGGTCAGCTTGTTCTTGCCGCCAATTTCCGCGAACGATATCAGGAAGCCATCAAACTAGCCGAAAAGGAGCATTGTACAATTACCGAAGCTGAAAGAATAATATTCGATCATACGCACAGTGCAATAGGCGGTTATATGTTGAGTCTTTGGGGGTTACCGGTTCCTGTAGTGGACGCAGTATTTTTCCACCACAATCCGAGTCTTGCTTCCGATGGAACGTTTTGCGCCCTTACAGCCGTCCACGTGGCCAATTCTCTGGTCGAATCCAGCTTCGGAAAAGAGGAAATTATCTCTAGTCCGATCGACCGGGATTATTTAAAATCACTAAACATACTTGATCGTCTTCCTGCCTGGCAAGATATCGCCTCAAAGTCATAATTTTTACAATATGGTATAGAATTTTATAGTTATTTTCTAATATTCCGGCGGCTATTTTTTTAATTGAGATCCGGATTGAATATATTGAATTTTCGCTGGAATTTCCCTATATTGCGGCAATTATTTTATCACAGTCCAAACTTGGCTAATCCATTCAATGAAAATTTAAAAACGAATCTTGTATCACTGGCTATACTGGAATCCGGTTGCAATGATTCTGTCCTGGATACTTCAAATCCGAGTGCCCAGCATTGACTGTAATAAACCAAACCAAGTGTATTTTCAACATTTCGGGAATTAAACAAATCCCGTCGTGAAATAAATGTTCCGTTCAGCTTATCGGTGATAACCGCCTTTAAACTGACATCGAATTCCTCTATTGAGTCCAAAGTGTAACGGTAAGCCAATGTTGCAGAATCCCCGCGGCGATCACTGATAACTGCGTCATAATTCATTACTTTCCAGCCATTATACACGCTGTATTGATTCCGCGCTGCAAATGAAAGGTACGGATGCGGTTTAAAATCAACCTCCACCGCCATATCGGAAAAGTAACGTCTTTGGTCGGTACCTTCCACATTTCTCTTAGCTTCGTTAATATCATAGGTCTGTAAAAGTTTCACACGGAGGAATTCCAGGTAACTGGAATTGCCTTTGTCATCTATTGTTTTAGCAGTAAATGTGTTGGTTAAGCCCCACTGAACCGCATTTTGTTCCATTATGGCGTTTGTCGTGGCTGCCGTAACAGGCAAGACTGTAGGCGTGATTATTGGTGCAAAATCAGGAAGATTGGTTTGCGAAACATTCGGCGTATAAGAATAAGTCAACTCGGGTTTAATTTCATGACGGACTTTATTCCAGTTTAGAATATTTGTATCAAAAATACGGGATATCTGGTTCGTCATTGCCAGAGAAAAATTGTAAATGCTTCGTGTGCCGTCTTTATTTAGACCATCCTGAACATTATCATCCCGGCTCCAGAATGTTTCCCTTAAAGAGAGCTGCGGGATTATCTTTGCATAACGTGAAATACTGAAGGGTATGGAAAAAGTCGGGTTAACATCAATAAAATGCCCTTTTTGGCCCTCACCACGATAAAAATAATCATAAGTTCCTGCAAATTCATAATATAAAGGAGATTTTAAAAATGATTGTTTAATCCCGGTAAAAGTAATCTCCGGATATTTTTGCAAGGTAGTGTCGTTATTGGTAAGGGCCAGATTATCAGTTGAACTCACTAATGCCGTTAAATTATAATTGGACCATCCTTTATAAAAACGAACAGTCGATTCCAGGGCGGCGAGAGATTCATTACCGTAAAAAGGAACTTTTTTAAACGGATCCTGCTCCGTCTGAGAATAATGGTCAAGATAATAATTGTGTGATGAAAAATCCCGGAAATACCAGTTGTCCGATACCCGGCGCAAATCCGTTCTCAAATATGTCTGGGTATCGAAGTTCGTTTGATGATTCAAATAATATGACCAGCGCCTGTTTGTGGCATTACTTAAAGTAGAAGTTGTATTTGGATAGGTTCTGTCATCAAGATAATCGCCATAAAACGTACCGTAAGATTTTTGTCCGATATAATAACGGAATTCCACTCCTTCCTTGAAGCCTCTTTTTTCAATGTAGCGTTGATAAAATGTCGCATCCATATCCGGTGAAATTGCCCAGAAAAAAGGAACTTCTATATCAAATCCATCCTTATCCTTCGAGTAAGCAAGATAAGGAAAAAGGAAACCGGACTGGCGTTTTGTCTTAGCGGGAAAAGGAAGAAACGGCGTATAAAAAAAAGGCACATTTCCGGCGGTTAAGCGGGCATTTTTCATTAATCCATAACCTTCAATGGTCACTTTCATTTCGCTGCCGGCTATTTGCCAATCCGGTTTATCACCATCACATGTCGTCGCTACCGGTTTTATTATTTTATAAGATTGTTCGCCGGTTTTCTGGATTTCGGCACCTTGAATATAAAAATGATTTTTCGCATAAAAGGCTTTGCCGTTATAGACAACTCCGGTTTTATCCTCAACATTTACAACAATTTTATCACCCTTAAGAGTATCTTCGCCCATTCTGAGAAAAGCATTCCCAATGGCAGTGGCGGTCTCATTCTTTTTATCATACTCTACCTCGTCACTGGTCAGGACTCCTCCTTTATAAGTTATAACAACGGATCCCTGAGCATGATAAACATCACTTGTACTATCGTAATCCATGGTATCGGCATCAATATTAACCGGAAATTTCGCCTCTTCCGCTGATAAAGGAGAGCTTAGGGCAAAGAAAATTATTAAAAAGAGCAAGGCAAATATCAGGTTGTTTTTTAATGGATTATCCAAAACCGAGATACCCCTTTTAATTTCGTTGACAGGCTGTTCAAAAGCTTCCCGTACCTGATACGGAATATTTAGATGCAGGGCATAGTGGTGAGTTTCGCGAATCAAGCCTCAGCAGGATTTTTTCAACAACCTCTTAACTTCTTATCATAATCCAGCATCTCAGGCAAAGCTCGTTTTATTTCTCCTACTAAATAAAGCGAACCGGCAGCACAAATTATATCTTTTTCCCCGGCCAGATCAAAAGCCAGCCTGATTGCCGTAGATGCATTTTCTGCAATTACAGCCTCGCCGCCCAATCTTTTTACAAAATTATAAATTTTTTCCACCGGCTCGGCGCGATTTGTTTGAATCGGTGTAACAATTATCTGTTCTGCCAAGGGTGCTATTATTTGCAGCATTCTACGGTAATTCTTATCGGCCAGGGCACTGAAAATAAGAATCAATCGGCGCCAGGCGAAGTCTTTTTTTAATGACTGGGATAAAACACGTATTCCCGCCGGATTATGCGCCCCATCAATAACAAAAAGCGGCCGGCGGCAAATAATTTCTAGACGCCCTTCCCACCGTGTATTTATTAAACCTTTTTTGATTGACCCGATGTCGGCCGGAAATCCTTTCCTGCCGGCAATTTCCAGAGCCGCAAGCGCCAGTGCGGCATTATCCAGTTGATGACGGCCCGGCAAGGGAACCGTCAAATCTTTTAAGTCGCCGTAAAGCCCGTAATAAGTAACCAGCCCGTTTTTTTGCCGTTTGATCTTCATTTCTTTGCCTAAACGGTAAAAACCGGCCTTATTTTGATTACATGTTTTCTCCAGCACATCTAAGACTTTCTTCTGCTTTGCTCCTGTAATACAGATGCCGCCCCGCTTGATTATTCCCGCTTTTTCCCCGGCAATTGCCGTAAGTGAATTCCCTAGATACTTCATGTGGTCAAAACCGATGTTGGTTATTACCGAAACGAGCGGACGACAAACATTGGTTGCATCCAGCCTGCCGCCCAGACCGACTTCCAATACTGCGATATCGATTTTCCGGTGCTGAAAATAAATGAAGGCCGCGGCGGTCAATACTTCGAAATAAGTGACAGGCTGAATCACAGCTTTTCTTACCGCCATGATTACCCGGCCGAAGTCTCTTGTGGAAATCTCTCTTTGATTAACCCTGATTCTCTCCCGGACATCGATCAAATGCGGTGATGTGTAAAGACCGGTTTTATAGCCTGCCGACTGCAGCAGGGAAGCGAGCATGGCAGCGGTTGATCCCTTTCCGTTAGTTCCGGCAATCAAAACGGTCTTGTAGGAATTTTGCGGATTTCCGAGACGCTCCAGGAGATCGGAGATCGCCGAAAGCCCGAAACGCATGACATCAACATTTAAACTGGAAAGATATGCGGCAGGATCAAATTTATTCATTAATTTAACTGGAGATTAAATGCGGATTCTTTGACCGTCTTCGATTATGCTGATTTTCCGGTCTTTCATT
Organism: uncultured Smithella sp.; assembly: GCA_964632255.1. Lineage (GTDB taxonomy): Bacteria > Desulfobacterota > Syntrophia > Syntrophales > Smithellaceae > MVRV01. The sequence goes on from CAZWCA010000018.1 coordinate 24,902, forward strand.
GCAGCAACTTCTTTTTTGATAACCTTACGGTAGATCGGCTTTATATGATGCAGGTAAACTTCAGGCTTCGCATCCGCCAATTTTTCAAGTTCTCCGGCAAGGGATAAGGGTGTAAGATGGCCTGTTCTATCGGCGATGTCACTCATATCATTCGGCAAAGACGTCTCGATAAATACAGCCTTTAATCCCTGTAATTTTCTCGCGGCACGCCAGATTTCTTCCGTCGGCCCCGTATCCCCCATAAAAATTACCGATTTTCCTTCCGATTCGATTATATATCCAACGGTTTCCACTGAATGATGAAGATTAACAGCTCTTACTTCCAGATCACCGATTTGCTGTTTCCTTCCCGGTTTTATTGCCCGGAACTTCATCATTGGCGCTTTAGCACTCGGAATTTTTGAAAAATCGGGCCAGATAACATTATTAAACAGGTGATGGTGAAGCGCATCAATAATGCCTTTTGTACTGACAATGGTCAGCGGCTTTTCCCTGCGCTGATAATAAATATTGTCAGTAAGAAACATTATTTCACGGACATGATCCAGATGGGCATGGGTTACAAAAATATAATCGAGCTTCATTTGCTCTTTTAAATTCAGAACAGAAGTTATGGTGCCGCCGTCAATCAGGACATTTTGCCCGATAAGAAAGCCGGTTGTATTGAAACCCGGAAGCTGCCCACCGTGGCATCCCAACACCTTTATGTTCATTTATTACTCCTGACAGGTAATTTCTTAGTGAATTAGCATACATTCATTCACGTAGCAATAAATTTCAACCAATGCTCTAATTTTGCTTTTATATGAATTGTCTTTTCTGATTTGACTTTCTATTTTAATTTGCCGTACACTGTTAAAACCGATGCGCCGATTAATGTTGAACTGTTGATAATATCACACAGGAGGCTAAGAGATGTTTCGCAAAATATTATACCCGACGGATTTCTCGGATGTGTCTAAAACAGCCATCAATTATCTTCTTCAGCTCAAAGACGCCGGAGTTGAGGAAGTCATTATCCTCCATGTAATAGACACGCGGAATCTTCACATACCGGAAATATATCATGCCTTTGAAAACCTGTCTATGCTGGGAGAAAAACAGGCAAGCGAAGCACAAAAGAAAGCCGATAAAGTGGCCGGCAAATTAAACAAGGCTGGAATCAAAACCACGGTTAGAATCGAAAATGGAATTCCATTTAAGGAAATACTGAGTGTCGAAAAAGAAATGGATGTGTCGCTGATCGTCATCGGTTCTCACGGAATGAGTAATGTAAAAGAAATGCTTCTGGGATCGGTTTCGGAGAAAGTGGTTAGAAAGGCCGTGAAACCTGTTCTTGTTGTAAAGCGTACCTCTGATTAACAGGAAGACAATTTAAGGAATATAAAAAAACCGTTTTGCCGTTTATGCAAGGGAGTGTCCTGAACCATGATCGAGTCAATGGGTTTTGTCCTTTTTCTTGTTTTTACCGCTCTAATTTTTGATTTTCTGAACGGCTTTCATGATTCCGCCAATTCCATTTCCACAGTTGTTTCCACCCGGGTATTGTCTCCCCAATATGCGGTCATTTGGGCGGCATTTTTTAATTTTGTGGCTGCTTTCCTTATCGGCACACAGGTGGCTCATACAATCGGCCAGGGAATTATCGAAATAAATATAGTCGACAATTTGCTGATTTTATCCGCTCTTAACGGAGCCATAATCTGGGATATTATTACCTGGCATTACGGCCTTCCGAGCAGTTCTTCTCATGCTTTAATGGGCGGTCTGATCGGCTCTGCCGTTGCCAAAGCGGGCTTCAGTACTCTGATATGGTCAGGCATTATAAAAACGACCATTTTTATCGTTGTTTCTCCAGCCATCGGATTGTTTCTTGGTTTTGCTTTCATGGTCCTTGCAATGAACTTGAGCCGCAATTCGAGTATAGCTAAAGCCGATAAAGTTTTCCGCAGGCTCCAACTCTTTTCGGCCGCCGTTTATTCGCTGGGACATGGGATGAACGACGCACAAAAAACGATGGGAATTATTGCCATGGTTCTTTTCAGTAAAGGATTATTAGGCCCCACCTTTTATATTCCTTTCTGGCTTATTATCGCCTGCCATACTGCCATAGCGTTAGGAACAATATTCGGCGGCTGGCGGATCGTCAAAACCATGGGAACAAGAATTACAAAACTTCAACCTATCGGCGGCTTCAGCGCCGAAACTGCCGCCGCCTGCTCCATTATCGGCGCATCTGTTGCCGGAATACCGGTCAGCACGACTCACACAATAACTGGCGCCATAGTCGGCGTCGGTTCTACGAAAAGACTTTCCGCCGTACGCTGGGGAGTAGCCGGAAACATAATCTGGGCGTGGATTTTAACTATTCCCGCTTCGGCGATTATCGCTGCGATTACCTATTTTTCATTACGATATTTTTTTATTTTAACAAGGTAAATGACATTTGACTTCTTAAAACAGCCGCTTAGTTAAATATACCTTATTTTCAAATGCAGGGGCGCTGCTTTAAACATTCTCTCCTTTATGAGCGCCTCAATCACCCTTGATCTATCTCCCGGCTAAAAAAGGTCAGGACTTGTATGCCTTTTCTTAAGGCCTGTCTTGAATTTTATTACCTTACCTGCCTTTGCCGCCATTTGGCTGCACCGGTAATCCGGCGCCATATTTTTTGCCAGAGTTCTTGGCTTATAATGTCTCTGAAGCCAGGAAGCCAGACCATCAAGTCCTGGAAACAACATCCGTTCCGTAATATTTGCCTGATCCAGTTTGTCTCTGATTTCCCATTTCAACTCTTTAGGAATTATGATGCGCCGGAACAAGTTTGGATATCTGATAAGCCATTCATTCATGTCTAATGTTGGACCGGACATTACAGAAAATAACGCAAATTGATTCACGATCCTTGCATCTATTGACGGAGGTTCAAAGAAGACAACCAGTCCTTCCGGCGACAATCTATCGAATTCCCTTACATCAGGAATGGCTCTTTCCAGCATTTCTACTGTAAAAGCATTTGCACCCGCATCGTTTAGCTGATTAATAAGCGGTTCAGGCAGCAGACGGTTTGCCTTTACGAAATCCACCGTCCAAATAACACCATCCTTGTCATACTTATCAGTTTGACTTGTCGCAAAATGTATTGCTACGAAGGGGGAATAAGTCCAATCCATCAATCTTGTGGGTAACCCGTGATGCTGGGCAAGAGTCATCCATCTCCAATCGGAGTGAGACAAATCAATATCCTCGCGTTGCGAGTATTTTCTGAAATTTCGCAGAAGATGATATTCCAGCTCGGTTTTATCGTAACAATTCCTTTTAAAACTATTGGCTAAGCGAAATGATTTGTCCGCGAGGCCGCGAAAAGCGAAATTGGATCTAAAGCGTCGTATATCATCCTGCCAGGATGCATCATACAGCCTCTCGCAAAGCTCCGCCCATGATCCTATTATTACATCGTTTTGATCTATTGCCTTCATCGCCTTCCTCTTATGTACAATTAATATACCCGGTGGCAGATTTATCCATGATAAACGAGTTCGTTTTCACGGGCTAATTCAGCTAAATCATACTTACTGCCACTGATTGAACCTGCCGGCAGGTGTTTTCTTTTGGAAGAGAAGATTGTGTCGGCATGAAGAAGCAGGATTTCCTGATCTTGATCCATTGCCGCAGCGGCAAGAAGATTCTCCGGTTCATTGTCTACAAAAGCGAAAATTCGATAACCATTTTGCTGAAAATAACTGATGCCTTCCATTTTAGCGGAAATTATTTTCTCGTCCGAGGGATAAGAGTTCATATAGAGTAAACTGTTGCCGAAAGTGACTCCATACTCCATGCCGAGACGGTTAAGTGTGCGAAGTGTTTCCATTCTTACACTTTCATTGCGTCCCGTATTCAGCCCTACATATGTTTTCGGCTGAATCTGAAACCAGCGGATAACATCCAAAACGCCTGCGAAAGGACGGTGGGAGGCCGTCATTGAAGGAGAAGACCAGTAATACATTTTACACCATTCAATAACGTCAAGTCTTTTCAACTTACTCTTTTCATATTTTTCAAGCCATTGATCGATGTGCTTTTCGTGAAAGGTTATATCGGTCACTTGCAGATCATTGAAACATGTTGTTCCATGCCGCTGATCAAAGGATTTTAAACTATGATGAATCATATAGCGCGTATCAACAATGGTACCGTCGATATCGAACAGTATCATCAACCGGTCATCCGGATAATCCTCCCGCATGCAATTGTAATGATCTGAAAGCGCTTTCATCCAAGAAACCATAAAAAGTACCCCCATCTTTATTTAATTATGTTTAATTGCGGCTGTACCAAGACTGATGCATTGTTAATCACTTCTTTGTTACGTAGATTTTACAGAGATGTGAAATTTGAATTAATACAAGGGATATTTTACCTAAATCAGGCCCAAAGCAAAAGCTACGACTCCAAGTAAGGCGTGGGAAAGCGATACGCCCCAGAAATTGGGATATTTGTAATAAATAATACTCCAGATTAATCCCATGAAGAAAGTGGTCAGAAGCATCAGGGGATGTTTATAGATAATATGGAGGAAACAAAAAGATAACGAAGAAATTATTATAATGGACCAATGTCTTTTATAACGCAAATTTCCCAGCTCGGCAAAGAGGAGAGATCGAAAAAAAAATTCCTGGGCAGGCACCAGGATCAAAATATAAAAGACGAAGAATACAGGCCAGAAACGGATTGGCATTTTCCCGACTATCTCCATATTATGCAGACAATAAAGAATTGTTAAAAAGAAAAGGGATAGGCCAAGATTCCAAATTAATGACTGCTTGAGTGTATCGCGCCGAAATCCAAGATCGAACCAGCAAAACTTTCTTAACCACACATAAAAAATCATAACTGCAAGTAGGCAAAACATAATTACGAAACGATACTTAAAAGGTATAACCCCCGCCCGGATTAATATTACCGGTGCGTAAAGTACAACGGCAAGAAAAGAAATAAGGAATAAACCATTACTTTGCCTGCGCTTTCGTTGCAAGAAGTCCATAAAAACCACCATCATAGTCGTCTTTTTTCTCATATAAGATTATGTAACATAAAGAAACCAAAAGGCAATCAAAGAAATTTAATAGAATTTAATAAGACATTGCGGGTTATCTTCCAATGACGGCCATCCAGGGCTATTTAATGAAATTTTATTATCTTCTTAATTACAGTGTAACATTTAAATAGCATTTTCCAGGCGCAGGATAATAAAGCTTCAGATCAAAACTACACAATAAATTATCTTCAATCGTATATAATTTAAAGGAGACAGGAAATGGATCAGCAGCAAATTTCCATACAAATCATGAATTCCAATAAAGTTCTACTGGATAATACATTTGCATTTGTTAAAAGCGCTATGATTGAAAGCGAAAAAAAGGCTACGGGAAACCGGAGCAATGCAACATTACTCCACCATAAAGCCTTTCTAAAACCCCGCCTGGAAGTGGTCTTACGCGGTGTGGAAAAGCCGACTTACGAACAATTGGAAAGAAGGATCAGTGAACTTGAAAACCTGTTAGCAATAAACAAGCAAGCACCTCTGCAAAATGGGGATATCTCTTTGGGAGAGGTTATTGCGATAGAGGATATCGCCGACCGGAGACTTTCGGAAAAGAAATTGTGGGAAAGCCAGAGACAGCAACTTGCTGATATTATAGAATTTCTTCCGGATGCCACGCTGGTCATTGATAAAGAAGGCAAAATCATCGCCTGGAACCGGGCTATTGAAACCATGACCGGAGTTAAAAAAGAAAATATGATCGGCAAGGGCAACCATGAATATGCGCTGCCTTTTTTTGGAGAGAGAAGAGACACGCTTGCTGATTTTGTTCTTCATCCCGATAAAGAAATCGAAAAAAAATATACAGCAATTCAACGGACAGGAGATGTTCTTCTGGGCGATACCTATGCATCAAACTTACCCGGTAATCTCCATCTATCCGGAACGGCATCAGTTCTTCGCGACAACTCCGGCGAAGTTATTGCCGCCATCGAATGCATCCGCGATACTACCGAACGAAAAAAATTGGAAGAAAGACTAAACCGGGCGCAGAAAATGGAAGCACTGGGCACGCTGGCGGGCGGCGTCGCTCATGATCTTAATAATGTTCTGGGAGTGCTCGTGGGATATACAGAATTGATGAAACTATATCTGCCGAAAGGCAGCCGCGTGTCAGAATATGCCGAAAACATACTGCAATCAGGTGTTCGGGCGACAGCCATTATTCAGGATTTGTTAACCATGGCCAGAAGAGGAGTAGCTGTTGCGAAGGTTGTTAATCTGAATAATTTGATCGTTGACTATTTAAAGACACCGGAATTTGCAAATTTAAGGATCAGCTACCCGGATGTCCGGATTTCGACCGAGCTGGAAAATGGTCTTTTCAATATTAAGGGTTCTCCCGTTCATCTGACGAAAACCATAATGAATCTTGTGTCAAATGCTACCGAATCAATAACCGGCAAAGGAAAAGTATCAATTAAAACGAAAAACCGTTATTTGGATCAACCGATCCATGGATTTGATACAATGCAAGAAGGGGATTATATAGTATTTATTGTCACCGATACCGGCAGCGGCATATCTCCCAAAGATATCGATAAAATTTTTGAGCCCTTCTACACAAAAAAAGTTATGGGCAGAAGCGGGACGGGATTGGGACTTGCCGTTGTCTGGGGAACCGTTAAAGATCATAACGGCTTCATTGATGTCAAAAGCAGAGAAAACGAGGGAAGCACTTTCACTCTTTATTTTCCCGCAACAAGAGAAGAAGCGGCGAAAATCGAAAATCCGATTTCTTATCTTGCCTACAAAGGAAAGGGAGAATCCATTCTGGTAGTTGACGATGTAAAAGAACAACGGCAGATGGCCATTAGCATGCTGGAAAAGTTAGGATATCAGGTCGACGCTGTCGCCAGTGGGGAAGAGGCAATCGAGTACCTTAAAAATAAAAGAGCCGATCTTATTGTTCTGGATATGATCATGCCTCCCGGAATTGACGGCTTCGAAACCTACCAGAGGATACAAAGTATCAACCCCGGACAAAGGGCGATAATTGTCAGCGGTTTTTCCGAAACTGACCGGATCAGGCAAGCTCAGGAAATAGGCGCCGGAGAATTTATCCGGAAACCTTACACGATGGAAAAAATAGGTCTCAGCATCAGAAAAGAACTGGACCGGAAATGTCCTAAGTTCATTTAATGAAATATTTAGACAGTAAATCCAAAATAAAAAAGGAGAGGATAAAAATGAAATGGAGCGAACTAAAAAAACTTGTCGATGAAAAGCTGGAACGGATAGGCTTTCCTGATCCGGAAATATCCTTTATTGATGTGGAATTGGAGACGAAAGACGATGATATTTGGATTGAAGACGGCAAGCTAATAATTAACAATTAATAATATTCAAGCGTTTATAAGATTACTTCACTACGCTTGCAATGACAACGAGGTTATTTATTTGCATGATGTTCTCGCAGCCGATTGCAAATTCATTTATCGCGCTTCATGCCGCGAATTATTTCATGCCGGTTCAGGAGGATTTCCACCGGGCTTATTTCAATGAAGGACGCCCCGAAACTGCTTCCGTAATTGCCGGCGATAACAACCACCAGATCTTCCTTCTTAAAGCAATTCTGTTCCAGGTGCCGTGAAAGGGCCTTATGGACGAATTCATAACTGTCTTTCGTCTCTTCGATATACTCGGCAAACACTCCGAAAGAAAGGGCCAACTCCCGCATAGTCCGCTTATCATAGCAGAAAGCGTATATAGGCTTTTTCCCCCTGTAGCCTGCCATGTTCCGAATCGAGCGGCCGGTTTCACTGTCGGCGACAATGGCCTTGGCATTCAGGGCAATTGCTGCTTCAACGGCGGTTTTTGTAAGAAATGCCGAGCGTTTATTGCTGAGAATGACTATGGGGACATCATGAATATCGCTCCTTGATTTTTCAACTTCCCGGGCAATGCGGGACATCGTTTCCACCGCTTCGTAAGGATACCGGCCATAGGCCGTCTCACCGCTTAACATGAGCGCATCGGCCTTGCTGAAGATGGCATTGGCAACATCGCTTACCTCGGCGCGCGTTGGCCGGGGATTGTTGATCATGGAATGCAGCATCTGAGTTGCAATGATAACCGGCTTGCGGCGGGAGATACATTTGTTAATAATCATCTTCTGGATTCCGGGAATCTTTTCGTAGGGTATTTCTATTCCAAGATCACCCCGTGCCACCATTATGCCGTAGGCACAGTCCAGGATTTCATCCAGCTTATCCACTCCCGATTGATTTTCTATTTTCGCAATTATCTTGATTTTGCTTTGTTTTTCATCCAGGATATCCTGAATGGCCTTCATATCATCTTTATTTCTTACAAAGGAGTGCGCTATAAAATCGACGTCCTGATCAATGCAAAATTTTATGAATTCTTTATCTTTTTCACTAAGAGAAGGAAGGCTGAATGATACCTGCGGCACGTTGATACTTTTGTGATTTTCAATTCTTCCATCATTTTTTGCTTCACAAATCAGACTTTCCCGGCTTTTCTCAACGACAACCATCTTCAAGGAGCCGTCATCGATCAAAAGGATGCTGTTCAGCGGGACATCATGCACGAACCCGGGATAATTCACATAAACAATGTCTCCAGTGCTTTCCTTTTCAAAATCCCCCTTAATAGTCAGCCTTTGACCGGTGGAAACTTCGATTGGATTATGAACTCCAGTCGTCCGAATTTCCGGTCCTTTTGTATCAACGATGATGGCAATCCGGTCGGATACTGTGCGGACGTTATCTATAACCTTTTGAGCCTGTTCAAAAGACTGGTGGGCCGTATTCAAACGCACCGCGTTCATCCCGGCTTTATACAACCTCTTTAAAAACAGAATGTCGCAGTTTTTATCGGAAATAGTGCAGATAATCTTTGTCTTTTTCATAAATATCACCTTTTTTAATGCAGGAAGACAAGGCAAGAATATTAATTTCGATTCTCCTTAACTTCTCAAATGTCATTTACTATTTTTTATCAAGATTATCTTCTTATTATTACCGGATATTTACGGGTTTATGATGATTTGATTAAATATATTGTATCATCGATTTTCACGATTCTTTAATTAATTTGTCATATTGACGTTATATCTTTATGATTTAATTTTTACAAATGTCAATAAAGAAATCATCATACAATCGACTCCATAAGATTTTAAATATTTTAATGAAACGCATAAATTTCATTACCATGGCCTTTGCACCTTCCCATGTGACCAGTCTGTTGTATACATCGTTTTTCCTGTCAAAAATTAATTATTCTTTTCCCATTAATCTTCATTGGCAAGAGATAGATTTTTTATAATAGGAGAAAATTTATGGAAGATTTAGAGTCAGGCAGGGAACGAAAGGGAAAAAAGACTTTTGTTCTGGATACTAATGTTTTAATTCATGACTATAATGCTTTGGAAACCTTTGAAGAAAATGATGTCGTGATCCCGCTCCGAGTCATTGAAGAACTGGATAAACTAAAATCCGGAGTCGGCGAGGTACCGTATTCCGCCCGGAAAGCATTGAGAAATATCGAAATCTATTCCGCTAAAGGGGAAATTTCAAAAGGCATTATTCTGCCCGGCGGAGGTTACCTGCGAGTAGAAATTAGCCAAGTCAATTATTTCCCGGAAATCAAGTCGGACAATCTGATCATCTCCTGCGCGATCTCTCTGCGAGAGAAAGGCATCACCAATGTCGTTGTTGTATCAAAGGACACCTCGGTAAGAATTAAAGCCGGCGCCATGGCTGTAATGGCTCAGGATTATAAGCGGGACAAGACAACACTGTTTCAGAAGTATGGCTGTGTTTTGAAAGAAGAAGATTACAATAACGGTATATTATCCGTACGGTATCAATGCCGCGAGGACGAAATCTATCGCATATGGTCGAATAATACGGAGTGCGCCATAAAAAATTCCCGGGATTTGAATGGCATTTCACCCAAAAATATCGGTCAGGTTTGCGCTATGGATGCATTAACCTGCCCAAACATTAGTGTTGTCGCTTTGGCCGGCAAGGCCGGTTCAGGAAAGACACTCCTTGCTCTGGCTGCTGCGTTGCACCGGATAAATAAGAAGTCCGGTTCGTTATATGACAAAGTCATGGTCGCCAGACCGCCGGTTCCGATGAACGGATATGATATGGGATTTCTACCAGGGGATATTTTGGAGAAAATCGATCCCTGGATGCAACCCATATATGATAATCTTGAAGTTTTGTACAAAACCCCGAAAGAAATCGGAGAAAATAGAATATTTGGTAAAAAGGAATACAAAAGCTACCAATACTTGATCGACAACGGGTTTCTGGAAATCGGGAACCTAACATACATTCGAGGCCGGAGCCTGCCCGGATGTTATGTCATTATTGACGAAGCGCAAAACCTGCGCCCCCTTGATGTAAAGACACTGGTCACAAGACTCGGCGAAGGCAGCAAGATTGTCTTTACGGGCGATCTGGGACAGATTGATACGCCTTATCTGGATGCGGAAAGCAACGGACTGGCATATTTGATTGCACGGCTGATCAATGAAGAGGACTTCTGTTATTTGAATTTGGAAAAAAGCGCACGAAGCAATCTGGCAGACCGCATGGCTGTTTTATTGTGAAGTTTTAGCTCTCACTTTTTGCTTTGTTCAGACATGAATTTATATTCCCGGATTTATTAATAAAATATTATAATAATTGTAACAATATTGAAATCTATAAATGGTATCCATAAGCAGTAAATTTTAAAAAACATTATTTATTGGGGGCAGAAAATGAATCGGGATCAAACCATTAAACAAACAATAGATATCAACAAAATTATACTGGAAAACACTTATGCATTTGTTCAGACAGAAAAATTTCTTTCTGAGAAAGCACCATGGCTGGAACCATGGTTTGAGGCAAAGAAAAGATTCAACAATCGATACGGGAAGCTTTATGAAAGATTTTATGAAGACGGCGAAGTCTCCAGCGCCCATATAATAAAATTATATAAAACAGCCCATAAGGAGGCCTGATATTATAAATGATTTTCTTTTGATTATTAAAAATCCATTGGATTTCAACTGAGATGTGATGAAAGTCTTGTTCACTGCTCAAGTCAAACATCTTTATCGACCTTTCCTATAATGCGCTTCCTTACAATGCTACATTTCGGTCACGACCAGCATAACGGCTAAAACGACTAAAGATTTTCCTTTAAAAAAGTAAAAGGACAAAAGCGCGCAAGAGGCATGAATAACGGCCATTAGGGATTGAATGGGAATAATGCAGTTTCCTTTGTATATAAAATAATCAGAAATTAACTTGACTGTAATATTGCCGAAACAATCATAATGTTAAGTATCACCATTTAAAAAGGTGATATTAAATTAATGCCAAACGTAGATTCAATGTTTTCGGCAGAGTCGATATTCTCCGTTTTTTCAAACGGTAAGCGATCTGTATTAAGAACAATATTATCTTTCCTTTCAAACTTCTTTGAATATTTGAGTGGTCTTAACGGCTGCAAAAAAATTTACCGCAGGGTTTCTCATCATCAAGATCCGCTTTCCTTCATGAACGGTGTGCTCACAGAGCTGGATGTTGCATATATTTATAATTATCAGAATAAGGCAAAGATTCCGCCAAAAGGTTCTTGTTTGCTCATTGCCAATCATCCTTTCGGCATAATCGAAGGTGTGATAATGGCGGAAATGCTTTTGAAAATCAGACCTGATATAAAAATTATGGCGAACTTCCTTTTGGCTGAGATTCCTCAAATACGCAACCTGTTTCTTTCCGTTGATCCATTTGAACGAAGCAATTCCACCGGCTTTAACGTTCGTTCAATAAGGGAAGCAATACGCTGGGTTAACGAAGGTGGATTGTTGTTAATATTCCCGGCCGGTGAAGTGTCGCATCTGAATCCGTTGCGACGGGAAATTGCCGACCCGCCCTGGAAGAGTGCGGCAGCAACAATTATCCGGCATACTAAGCCGGAAATCGTTCCCATCTATTTTCATGGGCGAAACAGCCTCCTTTTTCAAATTGCAGGCCTTATTCATCCTCGCCTTAGAACACTATTGCTGGTCAGGGAATTATTGAAAAAGCAGCGACAGACTCTTCGTTTCCAAATCGGCAACACAATCAGTTACCAATGGATCAGCCATTACACCGATGACGATCTTCTTTTGGACTACCTTCGCTGGCGGACTTACGTTATGGGACACAAGTATAGAAAAGGCAATACAATGAAATTTCCGGCTTTTGCTGCATCTACAATCAGGCGGCCCAAAAATTTAATAGAGCCGTTATCATCCGCAACGTATCGCCGGGATATTGAAAGATTACCGTCTCATCAGAAGCTGTTTAAGAGTGGACCATTCAGTGTCTGGGAAGCCAAAGCATGGCAGATACCGCATATTTTGGTGGAGATTGGCCGTCTGCGGGAACTCTCTTTCAGGCAGGCCGGGGAGGGGACTAATAAATCGATCGATATTGATAATTTTGACCGGTACTATGTTCACCTTTTCATTTGGAATGAAGAAACGGATGAAATTATCGGCGCTTACAGAGTTGGACAAACTGATAAGATTCTCGCTGAACATGGGCGGGAAGGCCTGTACACAAACACGCTTTTTCATAGCGAACCGGATTTTTTTCAAAAACTTGGGCCCGCGCTTGAATTGGGACGTTCCTTTGTACGGCCTGAGTACCAAAAAAATTATGCCCCACTTTTACTTCTCTGGAAAGGGATTGGTGCATATCTGCTTCGTAATCCGCAATACCGTGTGCTTTTTGGACCGGTTAGCATCAGCAGCAATTACAGCTGTCTGACTCGCCGCCTGTTGGCGACGACATTGCTTAAGCCCAGGTCAGTCAATGAACTTGCCCAATTGGTCAGGCCGCGCCGGCCGGCAGCTCGGCAATGCATACGAGTTCACGGCTGCAAAAATTTGGCTCCCGGTTTGCATTTTCTGGATTTCAAAGAGGTATGTTCGGCTGTATCGGATATTGAGATTGGTCAAAAAGATGTTCCTGTGCTGCTCAGGCACTATTGGAATCTTGGCGGTCAGCTTCTCGGCTTTAATATTGATAAATCATTTAATGGCGTTATGGATGGCCTGATCGTTGTTGATTTGCTGAAGACGCAGCATAAAATTCTGAGACGCTACATGGGTGAGAAAGGCGCCAAAAATTTTCTTGCCTGTAATACGAATACGACCAACGACGATGAATGCAATGTTCGGCTGGCGTCATTATAAATTAAGCCCGGTCATGCCAAGAAAAAAGTAAAGGATGCAATATTTTCAGCCGGCTTCTATATTTAATTTTTTTCCGCTATTTGAATGTCAATGGCTGAGCAGGTTACGTCACTCTTACCCGTATAAATAAAGGCTGCTATCCATAAGAAGCCTAAAAAAATGATGAGACCGGGATTCCATAAAAAGCCGATACCTGCCAGCAGCTTCGGCAAACCCTGTTCCGGCTCTTTAAATAATACCATTATAAAGACAATATATATGACCGCCGACAATGCCATGATCTGGTAGGCGGAAATACGGCCAGCGCCCCGGTAGTCAGCCCGCAGGAATTCAGAGATAAAACGCCATCCCTGCGTTACAACCAGTATTACCGGTAAAACAACGGAAGCCTTGCCTTTCAAAAAGAGATATAAACACAAAAGCCCGCAGCCCGTATAAATGATGGCTGTAAGGGCTTGAACGGGAATAACAGCCTGACAATCGAGGTGATGGGCATAGGCGATTTTTTTCGTCTTACCCCAAAAGATAAAATTCCACCTTTGGAAGATTCGGCGGATTAAAGGGCTACACGCAGCAAGCGGTTTTCCGTAACAGCAGCCGAAGCTGATGCAGGCCAGCCGGCCTATTCCTTCACCGAAAGCATAGGCGATAAATAATGCGGCCAGCGTTTCCTGTACCGGTATGTGGAATCCAATCCATTTACCCAGTGTTATATTCATCAACATCATAATCCACGGTGCAATTACGATGCCGGTAAAGGACGCGGCGCCGACGGAAAATGTATGCTGCTTTTTTTCCACTATTCTCGCGATGTATCGTGCCGCCGGCATACAAATCGCTAAAACCGGGATGACAACTGACATTGTGCCGATAAGACTGATATTCAAAGAACCCGTCATAATCAGGAACATAATAACAGCAAACAAATAGGCCGCGGCATTAAAGAAACCGTAGTAGGTCAGATTAATCCCACTCCAAATTCCATCCGCCCCTTTTCTTTGAGGCAGGCAGGCCAGAATTTGCCAGTCTTCACGGGGCAGCGTCCTGAAAGACCAGTAAAACAGTATGGCTATTCCGAAGGCCAGGCTCAATGTAAAGATTTCATCATGCATGATTATAGGACATATTACGGCTTAAGGTTAATCGTTTATTCTTTTGTCTATTTTGCATTTCGCACTTTTCCTGGCAGGCCGTACACAATCTGCTTAAAGGTTCGATCAGCAGCCTCTTTTCACAAATAGCTCTGCCGCAATGATCACAAACACCAAACAGACCCCGGTCAATGCGGGCAATCGTTTCTTTGATCGCGAACATTAATTGCCTTTCTCTATCCCGGCAGGCCAATTCCACAAACTTGTCCGCCTCGACTGTCGCCTGATCAAAAGGATCGGCATATTTACCCTCGGCATTTTTCATTTTTAAAATAGTATTGTTGGCCATTGACCAGAGCGCTTCCATTTTTCCTACTAAACCATTTCTGATGGACTGGATTTTTTCTTGCCTCATAATCGTTTCCTCCTCTTTGTATGCAAAAACTTTTTAATTTCTTTCATTACATGAACTGGCGATGAATGACCGGACTTTAACATCTGTTTCAATTAAAGACTTTCCGAATCCGCGGCTGAAGATGCTTTCCGCTTCGGGATTGGACATGTTTGCTTTAATGTCGTCCGCAAAACGCACCCGGTTTTTCTGAAATATCAGAACTACTGTGGAACTACCGGGCCGAAAAAGACTTTTGGGAACGCCTTTCTTTACAAAGAGTCCCGTTCCGACGGAAATGGGACGTTCATATTTTTCTTCACTGTAGCATTGAACTATATCGCCGATCATCAAGGCCACAACTTCAATCATCGCCACTAACCCCACATTGGTTCCGCCTTCCACATCCGTATCAATAATGGTAACGACACGCTTATTTTTGGAATAAGGCGTGACAACAGAAACGACGGCATGCGGATTACAGGCGTGATAAGTACCCTGTATTTGGTAAAAGTCGATAATCTTCCCGGCAACAGGCGTATGATTATAATGATATTTTTCGGGCGTCAGCCGGAAGACGGCAAAATTGCCGTTTTGAAAGGCCTTTAGCCAAGTCAGTTTTTTACAACCGAACATCTCTTCATAGTCAAAGAACTTTCCCTTAATAAACAAACTGGATTCTTCCAGAAATGACCCCAGGAGCATCCGCGAATCGGCTGGTGCTACAATAGCGCCGGGATCGTTAGGCATCGGACGGCGTTCCCAGTAACGAATTTTCCGTTCAAATATTTTTCTCAACGAATTCAATTTATCCGGCGCATCAAGACATTCCTGGGGATCGATATTCAACTGTCGATGAATATCGAGATAATTTTTCATCCCGGCGGAAAGGACCCCGTCATAGTTCATGTGCCCTAGCACACGGGAAATCCGGGCGGAGGTGAGGCAACGAAAAAGCCAGGAAGAACTTTCCCGGACATGTGAATATAAAAATTGTATAGCCCGGTTGCCGTAAAATTCTTCTATTTTTATTTGACGAGTGTCACGCTCAACATAATGATGCTGCATAGTTAATTTCCTGCTCTTTACTATCTTGAAATTTGCGATTAAGTTTCATCTTGTAATGGATGTGAATGAGAATTATTCCGACGAGTTTTTCCAGCACCTCGGCGGTCACATTCTCTCCGATAATTTCTTTTTCAGTTCGCTCAAGGAATCCTGTTATATCCGTTTCCTGCAAAACGCTGTAAAGTAAACTTCTGATATCCTGC
>CAZWCA010000018.1:41076-54664 GCA_964632255.1 uncultured Smithella sp.
CGTAAGTACCCGGGATATCTTCTGCTTGGGCGGACTTGCCCGGTCTTGCCTATTATCCTCTTTATCAGGGTATTCCCTGTCCTGTTATGCACAAAGAAAGTCGGAAGACCGATGGCGGAACCGAAAATAATTTGCCGTCTTTCACTTTCCACGGAAGGATCATCAGGGATATCTTCATGGCTCACTTTTCCGGAGAAGATATATTTGAATGCCAAAAGGTAGAGAAGATTTTGCAGGTTCACTGCCGGCCCCATATCCCGGGCAAAGCTTTCAAAAAGGCTATAATAACGCCCTTCAAAACCGGAAAAGCCCATTACTCCAAATTCACGAAGTTTTTCGAAAAGATAAAGCGACATCTTTGTATCAAACACACCCAGATCGGCGAGGTCCCTTTTCAATCGCTCACTGTTAAATAATTCGCCGTTTAAGGCGGGATTTTTATCAGTGCTCATCAACACGACAAGATAATCAATAAGCCGAAAGTCGTAAACAAAATCTCCTTTTAACCGGAAAGCCCTGCTGACCAGACGATCCAGCCAGGCGGGGCCAAAAGGTGTGATAGATTTACCGAAAAAATTAAGGTTAGCTTTCTTCTGCCAGCGCCGCCAAAACATACGCAGATGAGTATAGTCCAGTTCATGTGGAAGAAAGCCCAGCGCCTTTTCGGGATGAAAATCGTTGAAGTCAAGCCGATAGGGAGCGGCGCTGTAAGTACCTACAAAAAGCGGTAAAAAATGTTCAACAATCTTAACCGCCAGGTCACCTATGTATTTTTCCTCTCTTCTGGTATATCCCGAGGTGGAATCGGCAAGCATCCGGCTCAGCTTCCGGCTTCCCAAGCTCACATGCGTACCATTATTGGCCAGACTTATATTGGACAAATTGGGCAATGCTACAAGATTACTGGTATTAATACCTGCTTCCTTAAGTTTTAAAACGGCATTGAACTGGCTGCGGCTCAAAACACGGTGGCACAGATGCATATATTCATGTTTTTCTTCTCCTTTATCCCAACCGGAAAGGCATGGATTCATAAACAGTTCCCGATAAAAGGCATCCGAAATGCAGTTACTTAAATTTTTTTGCCGTACCGGCGGATGAGGCGAGGAAAATATCATTGCTTTCTGTCCGGTCTCCGTAAGAGAATATTTTTGATTGGCGTACATGACCAGCAACTGGCTCAGAAGAAAGCGTATGGCGGCTTCTTTCATTACCGCCTTTCCCGTGCCGTTTTCCGACTGGGGAGAGATGATATAAAAAGATGATGTTTCCGGTGATGTATTATCGTTGAGATAATATTGCATAATGTGCAAGCCGGTCTCGCGGATCAACGGATGGGCTTTCTGCTCGGCATCAATTATCTCCGCAAGTGATAACTTCAGAAGATAACTTAACGGAATCCGCAGATGATCGAAGCCATCTTTTTGAAAAAGAAAATTATTCAGATCAGACCGGTTGCCGGCCGCTGGATTTTTCTTGTCCGCCAGGATATCCTGCTGAAAAATAGTCTCCGCCAGATGTCCCAGCTTTTCCCGGGGAAAACGAACCCGGCTGTTTTCCCAAACACCTTCAGTATTCGTATCCAGATATTTTTCGAGATCAGTCATCACTTTGCGGGAAGTATCACCGGCTTTGGCTCTCTTTCTGGTGTTGGCAAAATAATTGGATTGTTCGATAAAGATAGGAAGATCAACACTCGTTTTGTTTCCGACAACGACTGTCTGTAATTCGGTTTCACTGCCCGCTGTTGTATCAGAAGGTGCAAAAGGCAGCGATCCGGCGTTTAAACCTGACCGATTGCATTTCACACCAATCAGTTTCGCAATTTCTTCAATAGATTTGGGAGCAATATTTTCCGTCTTTGCCGGGTAATTAAACAATGTATTATTTAAATTACTCAAAAGATGCTTCTCCTTTTTTCCCATATTATTTTTTTTACGGGTGGAGAATAAATCTTCAATGTTGCATTATGATGAAGGGATAAAGAAACTTTGGTTAAAAGAATAATTCCATTCCCAATCATGGATGATACCGCGGCGGCGAGGAGGAGGCGACGAGGCGTGGTTCGACAAGCTCGCCATAATCAACTATCTTATAAGCTTGACCTGAGCCTGCCCACAGGCTTGTTCCGGGGGCTGCCTCACGGGCCTGCTCTGAGTTGCAAAAGGCTTGCCCTGAGCTTGTCGAAGGGTAGCGCTTGATTTGGAATTGGAATAACACCCCGGGAAAAGATCCCGGGATGTTACCATTTAGACTGGTTCTTTTAAAATGTGAGGGACAGCTTATTGATAATCAGATAATCATTTTGTACGCTATTGGCGGAATTGGCACCTTTAAAGTAATCACCGGTGAACAGATACCCCCCGCCCAGCATGTAGGCAAGGTTGTTCGTGATTTTGTATGTGCCGGTGATATCCACTTCGTAGCCGTACTGGTCGGAAACATAATTAAGAGGTTTCTTATCGGCATTGGCGTAGGTCAAAGAAGCCATAATATCCAGTTTTTCCGTGGGCCTTACACCAACCCGCGCCTGATATAAGAAAGCATTGGTCATACCCGAGGTACCGAAACCCTTGGTTGCCGTGGCTGTGCTGGCCAACTCCCCTATCCACATACTGCGGTCATAATTCCACATAATTAAATTGGGACTCCAATCCCGGCCGCCTGTAAGCGTACCGCCTTCCTGCTTATCGGCAGTCGCAGGATCATCTCCGGAAACATAGGCAAAAGTACCGCCAAAATAAAGCGGACCAAAAGTTGCCACGGCATCAATCCAGCCGCTGTAATTTTCCAGATTAACATCACCAGCGCCGAAATCCATTTCCTTAAGTTTACCCGTAGCCCAATTAAATTCAGCCTGCAGAGCGACCGGGCCGATCTTGGCCATTACATAAGGCGTAGGAAGAAAATAAGTTGATTTATAGTTATTTGGTGCCGGTCTATTGTCCGCATACCGGTAGTAATTTATATTAAGACCGGCCTTACCGTTTTTCCATTGATAAACTCCCTCAACGCCGTACTTGTCCTTGTCTGCATCGGCATAGTAGTTAACATTATTTACACTGGTATAACTATTGTCTTTTCCCTTTGTGTAGGCCAGTTTAAGAGCTACAGGGCCATTTATATAAGCATATTTTATCCGGGGCGCCGGGGCCAGGGTGTTGCCGAAAGGTGTACCCGTAGCGCCATCTTCCATATAACCGGCATTAAAAATACCTATCGGCGTCTGATAATCAATAAATGCCCAGTCAAAAACTATGTTTTGGTTTTCCGCCGTAGTTCCCGCTGAATCCGCGGCCAGCGTCGTACCGGAAGCTGACCTTGGACCTCCCCACACCCGCTCCATTGCATCCATGCGGGTTACCAGAGACAATCCCGGGGAAACGACCAAATCATTGCGGATACGTAATCTCTGGAAATAAAATGCTGTGGATGAACCATCGTCTTTTGTTAAAGTGGTCTTATCCAGATAAACGCCAGCGGCAAAGAACTCACCGCTGAACTTGAGATCAACGGCAAATACCGCTGTGTTGAAGATTAATATCATCCCTACCGTCAACAAACCTAACCAGAACCTCTTCATCTTTTCTTTTTCCTCCTTAATTTCATGTTGAATTTCAGCCATAAAAACGGACAATTTGGCTGCCTGCCGCATCTTCATAACCCTGCAAGTTGAGGAGGAACATACCGGCAATATATTACATTATGATGACAGTTTGATTAAAATGCGGTTATTTTCTATAAAAAAGCCTTACTTTTCTGGCTACAATTATTGACAGATATTCCCTTATCTTCGCGTGATCGTTCATTTTCTCAAGTTCTCTCTTATAGGTTGACAACATTTCCTCAATGGTGATGTCCAAACTGCCGGCCAGTATGTCTATCGCATCCATGTGTTTTCTGTTTTCAATTTCATCATCGCATATTGTGATCCGCTTTCTAATATCCATGACCCACCGTGTCGGAAATATTGATGTACAAATGAACCGATACTAAACAATTTAATGTTGCAAGATGATTAAGAAATGATGACATTTGCGTCAATTCTATCTTATTGATTATATAAGCTATACCGTCGAAAACAGCCTGCTCGAATTAACTGTTTCTTAACAATTCTGTAATAAATTTTTAACATGAACAGGATATGAGGGTGTCATTTATCAGCCGCAGGATGCGTTGGCTTTAATAGTACATTGGACCTCGAATCGGGAAAAGCATATGACGAAAACAAAAATAATCGACATCTCTGAACTCAAGCCGGATGCAGTCGAAATAACCGATTGGGATAAGGAAGTCTACCATCAGCTTGTATCGGTGGAACTTACACCCCGGCAAGTGGAAAGTATTTGTAATCCGAACACTACTTATGAAAGGGAGGATGCCGTTCTTGCCATACACTGGCATCCTGAAATGGTTCCCGTCGCCCTGGTGAAGGAGCGTATGGACAAAATGTTTCCTAATGCCTCTGAGAAGCTGTTCATCCCCACGCAGCATAACACACTCATGGCATGGGACGGTCTGGCCGGCGTCGAAGTTGATTGTCAGGCTAAAGAGTTTAACCGGAAAATACAGCTTCTTTTCCACTTCCGAGAAGAGAGGCTTACAGATGCGACGATTCTGAAATCCATGTTGGCTCACACTTATCAATATCGCCAGTCCCAGCTTTTCGACTACCTTGATACGATAGTGAACCCCAAGTTTGAAGACAGGTTACATGAGGCTGTCAAGGTGACAGGAATGGGGGAGCATTTAGTAAATTTTGTAAGAGTCTATACACAAAAGCTCAGGGACATGCTCAGTGCCAACTTGGCTAATACACCGGACATATCCATCAAGAACAAGCTTCTTACCAACTATTTCGAGAGGCTTCGTGAATTATACGATAGCAGTGTCATCGACAAGGCAATCATCCTGCTCTCGGAAATCAAAAAAATAGTCAAAATGCATTTTCCGCCTGACTATTTTTATAATGTCCATGAATTAATCGAAGAGGCAAGGGCTTACGGGGCGGGTGTCGTGGTGCCTCATCCTGAACAATTCTGGCCTGTGCTTCTTGCCGACTATGACATTGACGGTATTGAGGTATGGAATCCCCAATCGCGTGAATTCACCGAATTTCTCATCCAGGTCGTGATCAGGAAGAATGGGGGGCGCAGGATTGCCGGCAAGCCCATCCTTGTCATGATGGGAGATGACTGCCACCTGAGCGAAAAGCTACTTGCTCCTGAAGCCCAGCGTCAGGACAGAGTCAGCCGCGAGGTCGGCTATCAGCCCGCCTGGCACGAAATAAGTATTCGCAAGAGTCTGAAAATGGGAAATTTTGACCGTAAATGCATCATCGAGGAATACCGGAACCGTCTCCGTTAGATTTTTCGAGGCAAAATAAAAAAACAGGAGGGACTTCATTATGGCATCCGAAAAGGAATTTCGTCATGAGTCAATTCAGGATACGGAGAGCATTATAAAATATCTTACTACGTTTTCCGAAGGTTTTCAGAAGGGTGAAATCGAATTTCGATCCGGCACGGATGAAATCATCATCAGGCCCACAGGATTGATCCAGATGGAGATAAAGGCAAAAAACAGGGACAGGAAATCTAAACTCAGCATAAAGTTTAGCTGGAAAGAAGCGCCGGTCGTACACGGTAACTCGAAACTCCAGATTTCTCCGGCTGATCTTAAGTAAACAGGGGTTTCCTTTATGGAGAACAAAGCTGACCATGAAAAACACGAACATATTCTTTTTGATTATGAAGGTATGCTCGAAAATTTCAGATTCCTTGTTTTGAAAATCAGGCAGCAGTTAAGTGATGCGTCGAGCACGCTGGAGAGGATAGAAAAAAGCATACCTGATAAAATACGCATCCGCGAGGACTTCATCGACAACCTCAAGCAGATAATCGAACGCAAGGGTTATAAAAAAATTCTCAACTCCAGCCCGGACGAGAAGATGGTCATCCGCATCATGAGTTCCGTAATCAATATTGCCGGCAATCTGGAAAAAATCGGCGACTATGCTATCAGTATTATTATCCAAACCGGTTATTACAAAGATTCCGCTTTTGTCCGTAAGATAAACCATAGAGCCTATTTTGATGAAATATTATCCGCCATGGATCAAATTGAGCACAGCCTTTTCTACGGAGACATCAAAGGAGCGCTCTCAATCTGTAAAGTGGAAATGAGTCTGGATAAATTATTCAAAGGTGATTTTGACAGAATTATGGAAACTCTGCAAAACGGCATCGACGTTCCGGATGCCATCACGACGTTCAATATCATCCGCTATCTGGAGAGGATCGGGGATTCACTGCTGAACATTGGGGAGTCCATTTTGTCGGCATATATGGGGACAAAGTTGAGGATCTATGAATACACGGCGTTGAAGGATACGCTTGAAGCCGATATGGGCGGTATCCAACTGGAGCATATAGGAATTGAAACAAAATCGGGCTGCCGAATTGAAAAAATAATAGAAAAAACACCCAGGAATGAACGAGAGGTTATTTTCAAGGAAGGCGAATCCTCAAAAATAATCAATGAAAGGGAGAAACTTAACATCTGGGAAGAACTGATGCCCGGCCTCGTTCCGCAGATTTACGGCTTTCAGAATCATGGTGACAAATCCTTCATCCTTCTTGAATACCTGCGGGGTCAGAATTTCCAGCAGATTCTCCTGGGGAATGATGAAGCAACATGTTTTAAGGCTCTGGCACATATTACGGACACCCTGCGGCAAATATGGGACAAGACGATAAAAGAAGGATCCTGCCGGGGGAATTTCATGAAACAGCTTCTTGGGAAGATTGATGACGTTTATGACATTCATCCCGGCCTTCGGCAAGGCGCTTATTACCTGGGGGGGATTCACAGTCCGTCCTTGGAGGAGATTATCAAAAGAGCGGAAAAGATCGAGAAATATCTGCCGGCACCATTCAGCGTCTTTATTCACGGAGACTTCAACACGGACAACATTATCTTCAACAAGGCCTGCCAGAGCCTGCACTTCATCGACCTGAACCGGTCGAAGGATATGGACTATATCCAGGATATATCGGTGTTCGCCGTTTCCAATTTCCGCATCCCCAGCTTTACCGCAGCCATAAGAGAGCGCCTGTTTTCTGTTATTGACTCATTTCTTGAGTTTGCCCGGGCGTACGCTTCAATACATAATGATCTTACATTTGAGGCCAGGCTGGCACTTGGGTTGAGCAGATCGTTTATTACTTCGACACGCTTCGAAGTGAAGGAGGATTTTTCCAGAGAGATGTTTTTACGGGCATTATACCTTCTCGACAGGGTTACGAACTTCGAAGGAACAGACTGGAAAGATTTCAAGGTCCCCGTAAATATTTTTGTTTTATAGAGACAATGGTTTGGGATGGCAACGTGAAAAATACAGACAAGAAAAAAATAGGAGTTATCGGGATCGCCGGAGGCTGGTCTACGGACAGGCTCCTGGAAAGCGTGGAGCGTAAGACAGGATTCAGGATGTTGATCGAGATGAGCAAAATTCGCTATGACTCGGAGGCAAACGCCGTTTATCATGGAAATGACAATCTCCTTGATCTGGATGCCATGATTATTAAGAAACTGGGCCCGACAGGCAAACCGGATCATATGCAGCGCCTTGAGATTCTGAATCATCTAAAAATCGGCGGGGTACGGCTGTTTTCCGATCCGGCCAGCGTCATAAAATGCATGGATCGCATGAACTGTACCATGATTCTTCGTCAGGCAGGGATCCCCATGCCGCCGACTGTGATGACGGAAAATGTGGACGAGGGCATACAGGCAGTGGAGCGTTTCGGCAGGGCCGTCCTAAAACCCTTGTTTTCTACTAAAGCAAGAGGAATGATTGTCCTGGAAGCGAATGATATTCATCTTAGTGAAAAAATCCACGACTTTAAAAACGAAGGCAACAAGATTTTGTATATCCAGAAGATGGTTAACATCCCTGGTCGTGATCTCGGTGTTGCCTTTCTGGACGGAGTCTACATCGGCACCTATGCCCGGGTCGGCAAGAAGGATTCCTGGAATACAACTACGGTAAACGGCGGCACTTACGAGCCATGGAATCCCGGCGATGAAATAATCGCTCTTGCCCATAAAGCACAGGATGCATTTGGTCTCAGCTTCACCTGCGTGGACGTGGCGGAAACGCCGGATGGTCCAATCGTATTTGAGGTTTCAGCTCTTGGTGGATTCCGGGGACTTTGGGAATCGCAAAGGATGGATGTTTCAGAAATGATCGTGAATCATGTTGTGAGGTCATTGTCATGAATTCTTACACCGGTACAGTCGCCTCCGTTTCAGATGCGCTCATCAAGAATCAGCAGATCCGGGGAAACATTTTTCTGGAGCTGGGGGGATGGATAAGTATTGAAGTAAGATCGAATTCCCTGCAGCTTATTAGCCGGCTCGAACGCTATTTTCAAGAGCATTTAACGAAAGGAAAGAAGGCTGACATTGTAATTCAGGCATTGGAAATGGCTTCCCCTGAAATCCCGGTTACTTATACGATCAAGGAACCGGACCCGGGGAAGACAAAAATTAAGGAAGAATACTTTGATCTGCCGGACGGGCGAATCGTCCGTAAGAGGTTGACAGGAATGGTATTCATTTTTGGCGGCGAAATTCACCTTGCGGCCGGACCCTGCCTGGCCAATGACAATCAGGTTGTCAATTTCATCAACAACAGATTTCTGGAGCATATGCTCCTTAGAAAAGGGCTTCTTGCCCATGCCGCCGGTGTTTGCTGGGACGATCAGGGCATGGCCATTGCCGGCTTTTCCGGAACGGGAAAATCGACGCTGTCTTTAAAGCTTCTGGAAAACGGGGCCACTTTCATCAGCAACGACCGCCTTGTTTTGAGAAGAGAAGTGCAGGGTCTCAGGATGTACGGCATACCCAAGCACCCGCGGGTCAACCCCGGAACACTGCTCGCAAGTCCGGGGCTCAGCGGGATAATTGCCGAAAAAGATCGCTTAGCCTTTCTTGAGTTGCCGGATGACGAATTATGGCACATGGAAAGGAAGTATGACGTCCATGTTAATGAAATTTTCGGAGCGGGCCGTTTCAAGCTTGACACAGCACTTAAGGGCATTGCCGTTCTTACCTGGAAGAGAGGGCAGGAAAAACCTCACGTCGCTCAGGTGGACTTTTCTACCAGAAGAGATCTTTTGGATGCTTTCATGAAGCCGGTCGGGCTATTTTTCCACACCGACTCAGGGGTCGTGCCTGATTTTTCACCTGCAAATTATATAAAGACGATGAAAGAATGCCCTGTTTTCGAGATATCAGGCGGGGTTGATTTTAAATTCGCAGCCGATTTTATCCATGATTACCTTATGGGGGACAAGAAACATGGCTAATACGGCATCCGCTGCTTATATACAACCGGTCAATATCGAAATAAAAAGACAGGTAACAGTTCCCGATCCGGTGAGGATTGCCCGCTACCAGAAGGCTCCGGAATTGGGACCCCGTATTCTCTTCTTCAGCGGCGGAACGGCGCTGAAAAGGGTCAGCAAACATCTGATAAACTATACTCATAACTCCATACATATAATTACAGCATTCGACTCCGGCGGCAGCTCGGCGAAGATCAGAGAATATTTTCAGATTCTGGGAATCGGCGACCTGCGCAACCGTATGATGGCCTTGGCCGACCAGAGTGTAAAAAGTAATCCGGGGATCTATCGCCTGTTCTCTTATCGGTTGCCGTCAGAAGGAGATAATAGTGAACTGCACAGTAAGCTCCGGAACATTGCCGATGGAAAGGATTCGCTTGTCGATGATATTCCCGTATCCCTTAAAGAAATTATCTGCAACCATATACATTTTTTTCTTTCTGTCATGCCCGATAATTTCGACCTGCGGGGCGCAAACATCGGCAACCTGATTCTTGCCGGCGGCTACATGAACAACCACAACAATATTGAGACAGCCCTTTATCTTTTTTCCAGACTTGTGGAAGTCCGCGGTATCGTAAAACCGGTTACAACCGTTTCTCTTCATCTTGTCGCTGAAATGGAAAACGGAGAGGTACTGATCGGCCAGCATCGTATTACCGGGAAAGGTCAGACTTCCTCAAGAAAAGCCATCAAAAGAATATTCTTGTCGGAATCGCTTGATTCCGACATTCCGGCGAAAATCGGCATCAGCTGGGAGATCGAGTCGTTGATAGCAAAAGCGGAATTGATCTGTTATCCGATGGGAAGCTTTTTCACCAGTGTTCTGGCCAATTTTCTGCCCGAGCGTGTTGGTTCGGCGGTGGCGGCCAACCATTGCCCCAAGGTTTATGTGCCGAATACGCTCGCCGATCCTGAGCAGACGAATATGAACCTCACAGATGCCGTGGAAGCGATAATTCATTACCTGCGGCAAGGAGCGGAGGGGAAAAACATCAATGACTATTTAAACTTTGTCATTATCGATTCGTCACGAGGCAGATATCCGTATGCGCTCAATCTTGAGCAGATTGAAAAAATGGGCATCGGTATCATTGACACGCAATTGATCACTCAGGACAGTTTTCCCTTCATCGATCCCGCATGTCTCAACAGCATCCTGCTGTCGATGACATAAGGGCAGGTTTGGAAAATTTTTGTTATCTGAGCATTTAAATCAAGAATAGGAGGACAATCACACATGGCAACAAAAGAACTTAAAATCAAGACAACGGCGGGACTTTTAGAGACGGTCAAACAACTGGAGAACCTGATAGCTTCCCTTAAAGAAGGGAGCATTTGCATCAAAAAGAACGAGGATGCAATATATCTCAGCCCCCAGGAGCCTGTTGATCTTGAACTTGAAGCGGAAGTCAAGATGGAAAAGTACATGTTGAAGGAAAAGCTCACCATTGAGTTGAAATGGAAGAAGGAGGAATCGGTTGCCAAGGATAAGGAGGTATTCTCGATTTCCAGCGAAGCGCCGCAGGCGGAACAGGAATAGTGAGGGCTACGGACCCCTTTCCCTTAATTTTTTCCAGGAAGGGAAAGGGGAAGTGTATTAATCATAATATCCGAAAGGAGTAATCCTGTGAGATATGAAAAAGCGGATGACATAAGCTATGTTGATTTGAAAGAAGCATGCCGGATTTTCAACAGGCATAAAAATATGCTTGGGACAAGAATCAAAATCCGCAAGCAAGGCTTTGCTTATCTCATGGAGGCATTTATAAAAGCAATGATGTCAATACCAGATGATCAGCGCATGAATATTCCTGAAGAGGTTAATGCGTTTTATCAGGCTCTGCCTGCTGAGTGTTTCGAAACCCTGAACATGGCCGGGCTGGAACGGATTGAATATTCACTGGATAACATACCCAAATTTGGGGAGGCAGAGGATCCATCGTCGATGCGGGATGCCGGCGGTCATACCCCGGCCACACATACCGGCAGCAAGCATAAGCAGGGGCTGCTTCCCCTAGCAGAAGGAAAAATCAAGGT
This sequence comes from uncultured Smithella sp., assembly GCA_964632255.1. Lineage (GTDB taxonomy): Bacteria > Desulfobacterota > Syntrophia > Syntrophales > Smithellaceae > MVRV01. The sequence goes on from CAZWCA010000018.1 coordinate 52,530, forward strand.
CAGGACAAACACAGGTTTAATGACAGTGATCAGGTACCTGGAGGACCTTGTTGCCGCCCTTAAAAAGAAAAATCTGTATATAGTATCAGGAAACCGGGTAATTGTAATGAAACCGGACACAACCATAGGCATCAAGCTTAGAGCAGGTAAGCATAAGGATAAACATTACCACCGGGAACAGCTTACCATTAAATTTCAATGGGTGAAGAAAATTGCCACGGATCAAAGTGCAGACAGTAGTTACTCTATATCCAGCAATAGGCATCCCGGGAACGGAGAATAAACGGGTCCTGTTATGGCGAATATTCTATTGTTAATCTCCGGTAGAAGGTATGAAATTACATGATAAGGGAATATTGTCTACGGGACGGAAGACTGATAACCTGTAACGAGGATAAGGCCGATGTTCTTGTTTTTGTAAGTCCCAGCGATGAAGAGAAAAACTATTTGATAAACCGGCATCAACTGGATGAACACACGCTCAATTCCGCCCTTGATCCTAACGAACTCGCCCGAATCGAATCGGAACCTGGCCATACGGCAATTATTTTGAAGAATCCCAAGCGCTATTCTCCGGATGAAGAACTTGAATTTCACGTTACGTCAATCGGCATGTTCCTCTTCCCGGATATGCTGATCATCGTTATGGCTGACGAGGTTCCGCATTTCAATGGAAAAGCCTTCACGAAGGTCACACGCCTTGCAGAAATCATGCTGAGGATGATCAACCAGTCAATTGTTCATTTTTTGGAGCATCTCCAGATTATCGACCGTGTATCCGAAGAACTGGCGGACAAGATCAGCACCTCGATGGAAAACAGGTATCTACTGCATCTGTTCGCCCTGGAAAAGAGTCTTGTTTACTACTCAAATGCCATCACCTCCAACGGCGTACTTCTGGAAAGGATGAAAAACCATATGAAGAGAATGCAGTTCCAGGTTGAGGATGTGGAGCTTCTGGAGGACATCGTCATTGAAAACACCCAGTGCTATCGACAGGCAAAGATGTACACAAACATCCTTTCATCGATGATGGATGCCCGTGTCTCGATAGTCAACAACAACCTTAACATCCTGATGAAGCGGCTTACCATAATCACCATATCGCTGATGGTTCCCAACCTCGTGGTAAGCACGTTTTCCATGAACGTTCCCATTCCCATGCAGCAGATTGAACATGCCTTCTGGATCATACTTGCCATCTCTCTCTTATCGATGGCAGGAGTTCTCTTGTTCTGGAAATTTAGGAATTAATCACCGTAAAGGTAAAAGAAAAAGAAACATCCTGCAGCACCAATTACCTGGGATAATTCTTTGATATTCCAGCTCTCACTTGGGGGTTTTCGCCGAAACGCGATGGCTGCGCAACAATACATAGGTAGCCCCGGCCCCTCCGTCATACGATTGCGCACTGGCATAGGCGAGCACTCTTTTAAGCCAATAGCTCTGGTTAAGCCATTCACGAACTTTATTTTTTAATACTGGCTCTCCCCGCGAAGAAAGGCCGCGTCCATGAATGATCAGAACGGCTCTCTTCCCGGAAATAAGCGCGGATTTCATGAACGACTCAAATGCTTCTTTTGCGTTTTCCACATTCATCCCGTGAAGATCGATATGATCCTGAATGGAAAAATCTCCCCGATGCAAGCGCCGGGCATACTCCTGACGAACATTGTAGCCTGTTCCTTCAATGTATTCGGGAGTATCCGACACAATAAACCCCTCTCCGTTATTTACGAGCCTGACCAGCGAAGATAACTCTTCATTATCGGGTTTGAACAGAGTTTTTCCACACAGTTTTCTTTCAATGTTCTTAATAACCTGATCTTTATCAATTGGATTAACTCCCTCCATGGCGGTGAGAAAGATTTGCTCTTCGGATGGAGGATCGGGTATCGTATCGTTATTCAACGCAAATGCTTTATGCACAGGCATGGCAGGTGTAAGATCAGCGCGGCTAATTAAATTCTTCAGTTTTTTGAAGGGATTATGTGCCAGGGGTGATTTTTCCGAAGGCAAGTTATCGATAATAATTTTTTTTGACATTGCCGGCAACCAATTCTTTAATCGGCGAACTTCTGTGCCGTTATGTTTCTACCTCTGTTCCCGGCGGCTGTAAAGATCAAAAATTAGAA
>CAZWCA010000019.1:0-45807 GCA_964632255.1 uncultured Smithella sp.
GGGATGCCCCATTCTCTCAGCAGGGATCCCCCGTCGTACTCGTTGAGCGTGGTGATGGTGATTTTCGACACTAAAAAATACCTCCTGTTTTCATTATCAAATAAGCCGATATCAAACGACATCAGCCGCCGTGGTATCTCTGGTCTTCGTTGTAGATTGATTTTCTTTTATCTGTTTTATTCCGAAGGCAGGGAACTTGAGCAGAAATCATTTTCCGGGAAAGATATATAGGAAAAGTGTCGCCATATGTCAATAATAAACAAAACAAATGTCATTGACTTAGTTTTGTTGACTTTTATTGAATAGTCAACTACGCAGGTTCTGGAATAAAACGGCAAAAATGAAAAAAAACCGGTGGGCACCATGTCAGGCAATGTAAACAACAATCCTGAGCACAGGGATACGATCAGCTATGAAGCATTCGGCAGCCTTTACCTCAATATAACAAATCAATGCAGCGCCAGGTGTGTATTCTGCATACGAAATATCAGCGACGGAGTTTATGGTTACAATCTCCGCCTTTCCAAAGAACCATCTGAACAAGAAATAATCAATGATCTTGAAAGCTACGAACTCAATAATTACAACGAAATTGTTTTTACCGGCTTTGGCGAGCCCACATGCAGATTCGATACAGTCATTCACATAACAAAGTGGCTGCACGAAAGGGGAATACCGGCAAGACTTGATACCAACGGCCATGCCGCACTTATAAACCCCGGCAGGGACGTTGCTGCTGAACTGAAAGCGGCAGGCCTGAACGCCGTTTCCGTAAGTCTCAATGCCGAATCGGAAGAAAAGTATAACCGTTTGTGCAGGCCTGTTTTTGAAGGTTCCTATCAGGCGCTTCTTGATTTTACCAAAAAGGCTGTTAAGTACGGCATCCGAACCCGGATGACGGTTGTAAGAAATCAAAGTATAGACATAAAGGAATGTGAAAAAATAGCGACTGCGCTTGGGGCTTCTTTCAGTATAAGATAAGCTCAGAGCGCAGCCTGCATATGTTGCTGTGCCCTTTTTTGAATTATTTCTCCGGCAATTTCCCAAACTTCACATATTGCCTGAACCCGCTCGAAGTCGGGCAATGACATTTAACATATTGATGCACTGATAGGTGTTAACCAAACACTGCCTCAAAAAACTTCGGTTCGGGATAGCCTTCCAGAAGAGGTTCAACCAGCCGGTTTGCCTCGTCATGGAGCGGATTTTCACGCATGGCCATAAAATCCTCTTGATTTTCAAATTCGATCACAGCCACGTAATCCTTTCCTTGGGAAGATTTCAAGAGCCGCCGTCGAATGAAACCTTCCATACTTGACAACACCTTATTATACCAGGCAAACCAGTCAAGAAAAGCCTCTTCTTTACCCGCTTTGATCGGTGAAAACTGTACAATAATAACAAATATAACGATTTCTCCTTTCTTTCTCGGTAGGCCATTCGATCTCAATGCCTGAGCAGAAATACCGGCAACCTGAAAAGTTACGTTAAGAACTACTCAGTTAAAACTTAATCTTCACCGGCAATTTAATCTAAGAAATGCCTGTTCAACTTCTGCCGAGAACTTCAGTGAATCTTTGCTTCTGTTTTTCAATTATTTTTTGCCCCTGTTCAAGTGTTGCTATAATATCTTTTTTTGCTCTGTCCGTCAGGCCCATTCCCTGGTCAACTACATCTGTGGCTTTTCCTTTTAAATCATTCATAATATCTTGAACATCGTCCATCGTATCTTCAATTAAGTCGGATGCACTATTTTTTACTTTTTTTGCCATTCTCAAAATTTCTTTCCTTGTCCTGCGCCCTGATTGTGGAGCATACAAAAGTGCAACCGCCGCTCCAACCAACCCGCCGGCTACGACAGCCCCGAACATACACACCTTTGCTTTATTGCCGTTCATAGTAATCTCTTTCATAATAGCCTCCTTATGCTTTTTATTATTTTCAATCTGCAGATGATTCAGTCCATTCTCTTATTAATCCAAAGCTAAAAGAAGATGACTCAGCTTTGATTGGAGATTGTAAATCGCCGCGAAGACCTGCTTTCTTTACGTTAAAATCAAGTAAAATGAACCCGAACGATGCCACGAACTATAAGTTAAAAATTTTTAATTTCGGCAAGTAGGCCATTACTCCTGGTTGGGTTTCCATGTTTTGTATTTTTGCCAAACAAAACATCTTCGGGCCGGCATCTGCTGGAAGTTGCCGGTTTCCATTCACACTAAGAATATATTTTATATTAAGTAAAAAAAAACCGGCGAACAATAATAATAAAGCTGTAAAAGAATTGTAGGCAAAAGCTCTACAGGTTGAACTTTCCAGCAGGGTCATAGGAACTCCTTTACCAAAGCCGTTCAGCCCTTTTGGTTTCGATAACCACCTGTACCTGGCTATCCAGATTGGACAGGAAATCAAGGCCTGTTTTACTTTCGATATCCCTGATCGTTACAATATAATTCGGCATATCTTTACTGGCTAATTTTTCATTGGGCATGATAAATGCGATAGCTTCGGCCTTGTATGGATCATAGATTATTTTATAAAGTTGGGACGGAACCGCCACCCTGTTTTTTCCGATTTTTTTAAAGACTACGTCGTAAATAGGGCCTGTAAAAACATAAACCTCGCCCCGTTCAATAGCCCATTTGCGCACATATTCTTCCAGGTCTTTCCAGATACCCTGATTCATACCTTTTCCTACCTGGGGAACTATGTTTGATAAATAAAAGCATTCCTTCATTGCCTGCCTGTCCCAGCGCATATCGGCAGCCGGCGCCATATGACCGCGGTCATAACCGCTTCCTTTGTAATCTGCGAGCTCCGCCCGTTCTCCTTTTTTCAGGTCCGGGTCGGGTGAGAACCTGTTATATCTTGGCACGAGATCACTCGCTGCTTTTTCAGCGGTAAGGTGTTCAATAACCCAGATTGGTGTTTTACTTTGAGGGCTATGAGCCAGTAAGTGGCCTTTTCTACAGACAAGATCACCCTGCTGACCCGGAATGCCAAGTTTTAAATATTCACTGCAGTCATCGATTGGCCGGGCTACGGAAATGGACGAAATAAGAAAGGATAAAATAATCACAGATATAGCCGTTTTGATTTTTTTCAACATGAATGTCTCCTTCTCGTTAAATAAAAATCTACGGCGGTTATTGCTTGTGAAAATTTTCAATAAGGAAAATAAGCAATATCAGGAAAGAGCATATTATTAACTTGCCGAAAAAATTTTCGGGACAGCTCTACCGGGATTATACTGAAAAAATTACAATGAATATCAAGGCGTCCTGTACTTATCAATTTTATAGACCGTAGCCATCCCGGCCGCTGTGGAGGAGTGGTCTGCTTTTCCGGCAAGACTCTTCAGCACGGCATTTATTTTATGGATGCCCGGTTGCCAGATATTGTGGAAGTGATCCCAGAAGATGGTTTGGGCCAGAATGAATCGATTATGCTCCGATCCGGCGTTTTTCATTTTCTGATCAAAAGAAGCCTGCATGGTGCGCAACCGTCGACGGTCTTCCTCATCCTTGATGCCATTAAAAAATTCATCAAAAAGCCTCTTTCGCTCCCGCTCGAAGGCCAGCCGGTCATCTCTAAAAAGCCTGGACATTTGATTGTGCCATTTCAGAGCTTTAATTCTCAGTTCTTCCTTCCCGCCTTCCAAACCGGAATTTTCCATAGTAAGCCTCCTGGGCCGAATGAAGAAATTTCAATCATCCAATGCACCGGTAAATCGATTTGATAAAGTCATACAAGTCATGCAAAACCAGCAATCATCTCGCAAAAAAAATACCAAAAGGTAACTACTTAATTTTCCTTGATATTTTATTTTTATTGATTAGATCAGACAACAATTTTGTAAAACAATTCGACATGTAATCCGGTTACTATGGATTAAAGCAGAATGGTATTGACTTTGATTGCTATTTATAAAAGTGTAAAAATTTTCGACTGACGGCGGAAATACAGGGACTGTCCGCGAACAATCCGCAATGCGGCACGTTTAGGCAAACGCTTAAAAGGTCCAATCAGGTCGGTTCTTCATCCAGGAACGGACTGTTTCATAAAGCCATACGCGGAGTCCGGGAGCGACGTAAAAGCGGGGGAAAAGAAGGTTGTCATCCGGTTTTATCAAACCTTCTTCAATAGCTGTCCTGGCCAAGGCCGTATCGGGATAAATACGAATACCGATAATGATTTTCAGAGACTCAAGGTTCAGTGAACCGGCAAATTCCAGGCTTTCCCGAACTGTTTCTTTTGTCTCGCCCGGTCCTCCCAATAAAAGCGATCCCATTTGTTTGATCCCCGCTTCCTTAAGCATTTCCGATGTCCGGCTTGCTTCAGCCGGGGAAAATCTTTTATTCATTTTGCGTAAAATTTGCTCAGTTCCGCTTTCAAATTCCAGGCTGACCTCTGCACAGCCTGCGTCAGCCATAAGCTGAGCAAGTTCTTGATCAATTTTTCCGGGATAGACAATGCACCACCAGGTTATAGTCAATTTGCTTTCTACAATTTTCCGGCAAATTTCTTTGGCGTAGTCTTCCGGAATATTGAAGGTATTATCAACAAAGAAAAACCGCTTAAACCCGTCCTGGACATGATCGGCAATTTCTTCAATGATCAAATCCGGTTTTCTCTTCCTGATTACTCTGCCTTCAATATTTCCAGTTGGACAGAAACTGCAGGCCATCGGACACCCGCGCCTTGTCTGGATGGGCACCATAAATTCTTTTTTATTGGGAATGGAAAAAGCTGAAAGCCTGGCGCTGGGAAGCAGGAATTTGTCGAGATTTTTTTCAAAGATTCGTTTACCCTGCAAACCCGCTCCCCGCAAATAGAGGCCGGGAACTCCGGAAAGCGTTTCACCGCGGGCGAGGCGATTCAGAAGTGTGGTAAATGACGATTCTCCTTCTCCCTGTATCCCCATATCCGCTTCCAGATAATCCAGGGCGCTTTCCGGGAAAATGCTGTAACCGGCACCACTCAGGACAATAGGAGCTTTGGATAACTTACGGCAATAGTCGATGATTTCTTTTACCTGATTCAGGAAAAACCGGGTATTTTCCATATCTTGATTATCGACATTTCGTACAGAGATACCGATAATTTCCGGATTAAAAGATGTAATTGTCTCGCTGATATCCGTTTGCCAATCCTCTTCGGTCATAAGATCAATGTGCTTTGCCTCATGTCCTGCTTTCCAGACCGCCACATAAACACAGTTCAACCCCAAAGGCAGAGGAATGATATCGCCTCGTTCAGTATTTGCGGAAATTAGTAGAACTCTAATTTGGATACCTCTTTTGATTTTATTTGATTTACGAGCGAGCCCTGATCCTGTTGAAGGGCCATTATTTAGATACTCAAGAACAACCAATATAAATGATTTTGGAAATAGCAATTTATGGAAAAATTAAACAACATCAGGTGAGAACAAGGTAAGAAAGACCGCAAGCCAATTAGCCTTGCCGGATTATGAAAAAAAGCAACAGAATTCGATTCATTAAAATTATGAAAGATTTATATTTCGCAAAAAAAATACCAAAAAAGTAATTATCTGATTTTTCTAAAAATTTTTTGTTTTTATTGATTAATCAAACAATGATTTTGTAAAAAAATTCGACACTGTTCTTAAGGACATCAATAATTTAAAACAAAATTATTTTAGAAACTTTCATTCATTTTGAAATTGTAAAAAAATTCGACAGAAGCAGACTATAAAAAATATTGTTACTACTGGTTCCCATGCTCCAGCGTGGGAACGCACGCGGTTAACGCTCTGCGCTTGGTTATAGTAATCATGCTAATGGCAAATCAGCCTATGGGATATATTTTTGAGAGAGTTAGAGTGGATTTTACAGAAACTAATTAAAAGGTCCAACCAGGCCGCTTCTTCATCCAGGAACGGACTGTTTCATACAGCCATTCCCAGAGTTCGGGAACCACGTAAAACCGTGGAAAAAGAAGATTGTTGTGCGGCAGTATCAAACCTTCTTCGACAGCTTCCCTGGCTAAGGCCGTATTCGGATAAATACGAATGCCAATGGTGATTTTCATAGCATCAAGGTCCAGCGAATCGGCAAATTCCAGGCTTTCCTGAACGGATTCTTTTGTTTCACCCGGCCCACCCAATAAAAGGAATCCCATTTGCCTGGTTCCGGCTTTTTTGAGCATCTCCGATGTCCGGCGCACATCATCCGGAGAATATTTTTTGTTCAGCTTGCGCAATATTCTTTCGCAGCCGCTCTCAAATCCCAGGCTAACCTCCATACAACCCGCTTTGGCCATAAGCTGAGCAAGTTCTTCGTCAATCTTACAGGGATAGATAATGCACCGCCAGGTTATGGCAAGTCCGCTTTCTATAATCTTCCGGCAAATTTCTTTGGCGTAATTTTCCGGAATATTGAAGGTATTATCGACAAAGAAGAACCTTTCAAATCCTGCTTTAAAATAACCGGCAATTTCCTTAATGATCAAATCCGGCCTTCTTTTTCTAATTGAGCTGCCTTCAATAATTGCAGTGGAGCAATAGTTGCAGGCCATCGGGCATCCGCGTCTTGTCTGTACCGGGACCCAGGCTTCTTTTCTTTCCGGAATGGAAGGAGATAGAATTTCCGCATCGGGAAGCAGAAACCTGTCCAGATTCTTTTCAAAGATTCGCTTGCCCTGAAGGCCCTCTCCCCGCAGATAAAGACCAGGAACACCGGAAAGAGTCTCGCCACGAGCAAGATGATCCAGAAGTATGGGAAAGGACAATTCTCCTTCTCCCTGTATTCCCATATCCGCTTCCAGATAGATTAAGACTTCTTCAGGAAATATGCTGTAACCCGCGCCACCCAGGACGATGGGAACACGGGATAGATCACGGCAACAGGCAATGACTTTCTTTACCTGATCAAGGAGGAACCGCTGGTTTTCCATATTTTGATCATCGATATTTCGCACAGAAATGCCGATTATTTCCGGATCAAAGGCATTAATTGCCTCACTAACGGCTGAACGGTAATCCTTTTCGGTCATAAGATCGATAAGTTTTACTTCATGCCCGGATTGCCGTATCGCTGCGTAGACACAGTTCAATCCAACCGGCAATGGTATAATGATGCCTTGTTCGGTATTTGCTGAAATAAGGAGAACTCTAATGGGAAATACCTCTCAGATTCTCTATGATCTCAGATAACGGTATGGCGGTTTAGTTAAGGAAACCGTAATTTAAAGGAAACTATGGTTCAATCTTTAACCAGCGTCCAGGTATTATCGGGGTTGAAGGATTTCATTTTATCTGCAATTTTAGCCGTGTCCGGGCCGAGATTCTTCTGATAAACTTTTTCCTGCTGATTGATAATAAAGGTCATCACTCCGGACTTGCCCCAGTTTGAAGGAAATGCAACCATGGCAAAGCCGCCAACCATATTGCCGTTGATAATATAGCTGTAACTGCCTCCCGCCACATTTTTTCCCTGTCTTGTCAATATCCTGAAAAAATAACCATGAAACGGCGAAGGTTCCTCTTCCCTGAAAGCAGCCTTTTTCTTCCTGTAACCTTCATGCCAGGCCTTTGCAACAAGTTCACCAAGAGGGCTCACTTCCTGGCCCGGTGCGGCTTTCCAGAACAGACCATTTCTTTTTCCGCGGTCACTCCGCAATTTCTGGGCATAGGCAAATATACCATCGCCATCCCAGTCTTTAAGTACATATTCCCGTTGTGCCTTCACATAGGAGCGGCAAACCAGTATTGCCGTAAGTTCATTTTCTCCGATGCGGCGGTTCAGAATCTCTTCTTTACCTGCCTCAGTATCAAAAAACCATTGACCTTTATTACTTTTTACAATGGGAACAGGAAAGGGCCAGTTCTCGTTGCCCACGTGAAGCATAACTTTTGCATCGCTTTCCTGAATCAGATCACTTTTTTGCGCCAGATTTTTGGAAAGTTCTTCAAACTCAATTTTATCCTGTACCTTGTCTCCGGAATGAATATCCTTCCAGACAGGCCCGAATATCTGGTTGAGTGCCGCCTGGTCGTTTGCCCTGACGGCATTCGTAAGAGCTTTCAAGGCATCTTCGGGAGAAGAGAAAAATCTTTGCGCAGATGCCGCAATCGCCGGAACGCTCCAGGAAAATATAAATACCTGTAGCGCAACAAACACAGCTATTAAAGTCACGCCATGCAGCTTATATAATGCCCGTTTCCGAACTGGCTTCATGTTCAGTTTCCTTCCTTTCCATTCATTTTTGTTTTGCACGAAATGCTGTATGTAACGCTAACTTTGCATTTTTCCTGATCGTCGTCCCTGCCTGCCTATATTTTATCATATGGCTCTACCTTCGTTGAGGGGCACTTCTCCCCGGCGCAGGTGAAGCAGAAGGACCCCTGCTCTCCACGCTTTGACGACTGCTCTGGCCGCGAAGACTCTGTCCCCTCGCCTCACCGGCTCCTCGATAACCGCCAAAGGTAGATGGCGCCCGGGGAACTTCAATGCTTTCACGCGCCGGACCGGGCTGCGGAGTTGCTTTACCGGCACCGGGCGCGGGTAATCCAGGCTGGGGAATCACACGCGGGGTACGTGGTGCCGGGCGGGGCTGCGGTGTTATTTTACCGGCACCGGGCGCGGGGGCTCCAGGCTGTGGAATCACACGCGGGGTGCGCGGTGTCGGACTGGGCTGCGGAGTTGCTTTACCGGCACCGGGCGCGGGTAATCCAGGCTGGGGAATCACACGCGGGGTACGTGGTGCCGGGCGGGGCTGCGGTGTTATTTTACCGGCACCGGGCGCGGGGGCTCCGGGCTGTGGAATCACACGCGGGGTGCGCGGTGTCGGACTGGGCTGCGGTATTATTTTACCGGCTCCGGGTGCAGGTGCTCCAGGCTGGGGAATCACACGCGGTGTACGTGGCGCCGGGCGGGGCTGGGGCGTTATTTTACCGGCTTCGGGCGCGGGGGCTCCAGGCTGTGGAATTACACGTGGTGTGCGCGGCGCCGGGCGCTGCTTGGCACCCGGAGCTTTTTTTGCCTGCGGTTGTGAAGGAGGAAGTGCCGGCCGTGGAGAAATTTTACTACGGCTTTCCTTGCCACGATTGCTGAAAGGACGAATATCCCCTTTAGGGCCAAATACGCGTGGCAAAGGCTTTGGCGGTGTTACAGCCTTGCCCCTGATTTCAGGCAGACGAGGATTTCTTATGATTGTGCGACTACTTGGATGCCTTGCCCGGAAGCGGTCGGGATTACCATGGGCAGGATCATGTTTCCAGGCGCTGTTAATATAAGGTTTGCTTCTGTTGATATAGACATTATTAACATGAATATGAGGCCTTGCATGGTTGACCCAGCCCGGACGTCTCCAGCCGTGATAAATAACATGATGATGAGGCCAGTCAAAATCCATTATCAGCCAGCCTCCAATCAGTAAACCAAGGCCAAATGTGACGAAATAAGGCTCGCCCGCATACCATCTATCTACGTACACAACTGAAGGATTATAACTGGGAACATATATATACTGAGGTTGGGCGGGAATGATTTCGATATAGCTTCCGGTTATAATTACGGTTTGTTTATTGTTGCTTACCAGATTGCCTAAATTTCTTGCCTGCCATCTGAGCCTCTGAATTGATCTTGTCACATCATCGGGTTGATTAAGAAAAGCATCTCCCAGATCAGCGGTCCAGTCTGCATTTTCGGCCATCATTTTCAAAATGTCCGGATAGTGGGCGATTGCCCTGACGGATTCGTCCCAGTTCTGCCTGTCGATTTCCGAGCTTGGCCCGCCCCTGTTCAGCCAGTTATAAGCATCGACAATTTCACCAGGATAAGTAGAAGCAGGCAACATCTGGGCCAGCAGAGGATCAGGATAAAGCGCTATCGGTGCTAAGAGTTGATCAAGCTCCGCATCGGAAAATAACTGAGAGGAAGTATAGGGTGCCTGCGCCCAGGCCTTAATCGGCAGGAAAACCGCAAGGCAAACGATAAGAACAAGTAAATACTTTTTTACACTATGCCTGTACATAAGCCATCTCCTTCCTTTTTTGCCCGGAGATTGAATATATTAAACTATAAGGTATGGGATATTTTGTGTCAACGCAATAATAATTTTGCGTCGCGTGAGGAACTCAGCGGCGGAAATTGTAATGACTTACTTAGCTTGAATGATGGCTTAAGAATGCTTTACGGATGGATTGCTTTGCTGGAGCAATTCATCCTGATTACTCCAAAACTGTCTGATTCAATCTCCAAGATTGAACCAGTAAAGGATAATTGTCCAACGTTAAAAACAAGTTGTTCATGAAGATTCAAAATAGTGTACTGAAAGCAAGTCATTATTCCAACTCATATTCCCTTCTGTTTTTCCTTGCATTGTTTTCCCAGTGTTGTTAGTAAGTCTGAACTTTCAGACATAGTATTCCGCGATCTTTTATTTTCCTTAACCAACTAATTTTCAAAGGAGAAATGTCAATGAAAAAATTTTGCGCTGTATTTGGAATTTTAATGTTGTTGTCGGTTGCAGGCATTGCGATAGCTAAACCTGTTAGTCCTGATGTCGCCCGGACTGTTTTTTCTCAGATTGACGCCAATGGCGATAAAGTAATTTCCGTAACGGAACATGCCGCATTCTGGCAGGGGCGGTTCAAGGAAATGGATACCGATAAGGATGGCAAGTTATCGGCTGAAGAATTCAAAGCTGCGACAAAAAAGTTTTTCGGTGACATGGATATCGATAGAAATGGCAAGTTGGTAGGCAAGGAATATATTGCATACTGGTGTGGACCAAATGTCAAAGTTCCGGCAAAGATCAAAAAAGAACAAATGAAAAAAATGGATGCCAATAATGATGGTATAATCAGCGATGATGAATGTGTTGCTTTCTGGTCGGTGGATTTTTACGATATTGATCAGAATCATGACGGCAAAATTACCATAGATGAATTCATGGCGGCAATGACTAAACGCTTCAAAGAAATTGATAAGAACGGGGACGGATTTGTCAGTATACAGGAGCATGCATATTTCTGGTCCGGTAAAACAAAATAGGCGGGAAAATTAAGATTGTTTTCATGGTTTGCCGATAAGCGTCGAAAAAAGATCAGAGAAAAGCCTTTTCCTTCGACATGGGAAGACATTCTCCGGCGCAACGTTGCCCATTACTGCCTGCTTAATGCCAGCGAACGCGCCGAATTGCGCGCATTAATCCAGGTTTTTATCGTTGAAAAAAATTGGGAAGGCGCGGGTGGACTCACACTTACTGATGAAATCCGCGTTACTATTTCCGCCCAGGCCTGCCTGCTTCTTTTGGGGCTTCCGCACAACTACTATCAAAACGTCGAAACAATTATTGTCTATCCCTCTACAGTAATTCCGCCCCCGCGTAAGCCCGGCTTTTTTGAGGTGCCTCTGGAGCCGGTGGAAATCAGTCAACCGATTATCGGACAGGCATTCCGGCAGGGACCGGTAATAATAATCTGGGACGTGGCATTGCAAGGCAGCCGTCATCCTGAATCGGGTCATAACGTTATCTATCATGAATTTGCCCACAAGCTGGATATGCTCGACGGTGCGGCCGATGGTACGCCTCCGTTGCGGGATCGCGCTGAATACCGTGACTGGGTAAAGACATGTACTTATGAATACCTGCGTCTCAGGCGTGACATCGAACAAGGTAAATCATCATTTCTTGATGCTTACGCTGCAAGCAGTGAGGCTGAATTTTTCGCTGTCGCTACAGAGCAATTTTTTGACCGGCCGCACATATTAATCAAACATTCTCCGGAACTTTACCGGGTACTCAAAGAATATTACCGGCAGGATCCAGTTTCGCGCCTGAAGCAAGCTGACTGCCCTGGCGAAAACAATGATTAATTTCCGCTCTTCATCCATTCTTGACAGAACCGGAAATTTTATTTACATGGAAATTACCAAAGATGTCCAAAATCAATAATTTGAGACGTTTGCATATAGTAGCCATTGCGAGCGAAGTGAAGCAATCTGGCAAAGGTTTAAATATTAGAGATTGCCATGTCGCTTTATTCCCCGCAAAGACAACATGTTTTACAAAGTCTCAGTTAGAGGTATCCGATGACCAAATATAACGATAATCAGCAGGATTCTCATGGGCCGATGTCTGAACCTCAGGAAAAGCCGATTGAAAAAGAGCTGAAATTAACGAAAGCAATTGCGGAAGAAGCATTGAAAAAGGTTGAAATACTTACCAAAGAAAATGCCGAGTTGCGAGACAGGCTGAAGCAGGTTGAAAGGGTCTACAGAAAGTATGACCATTTAGATGGGTACATGGAAAAGTACGGTTTTAATACAGAAATTGAGCGAGAAATGTGGCAGGCGATCAGGCGGATTATCAAAGAGTAAAAATACAAGCCTGAGCAAATGCAATACTGAAGCTGAACATATCCTGGAAATCCCCCCTCATCTCTCCTTTGAGACCGTCACAACTAATGGATTGTCATTTCGTATCCCTCCTGCAACTCCGCCAGAGGTGAACAATAAAAGCGGCACGGTTCTATCCGGCAGGGACATCCGGGGAATGAGCTGAATGGCGCATAATGTACATCGCATAACCAATACCGCCGCTCACAAGGAAAGGCTCACCTTCCGGATGGAAACCAATAAGACTTCAAAAGCCAAGCTATGATAATTACAGAGAAATCATTCTCCATCAATTGACCGGTATTTTTGTTCTTCGTGTTTTAATTCTTTTCATGGTAAAAAATAAAAAAAGGACGAATTCTCTCAATGGACCTGATCATACTATTCAAGGCAATAATAATGGGAATTGTGGAAGGATTAACGGAGTTTCTTCCCGTTTCCAGCACAGGGCATCTGATAATAGCCGGCGACCTGCTCGATTTTATGACGGAAGACCGGCGGGGCATGTTTGAAATTTTCATTCAATTAGGTGCTATCCTGGCGATCTGCTGGGAGTATCGGAAGAAGCTGATACAGGTCCTCACTGGATTTGGTAAAGATCCTCAGTCAAGGCGCTTTCTGGGGAATATCCTGACAGCATTCGTGCCGGCCGGATTCATGGCCTTCTTGTTTGGAACAGCGATCAAGACACACCTTTTTTCACCGGTGCCTGTAGCCTTTGCGTTCATCATCGGCGGCCTTGTAATCTTCTGGGCCGAAAGGCGGCAGCATGTTGTACGCATTGACGATTTATCGGAAATGACTTGGAAAGAGGCGCTTAAAGTTGGCTTTGCTCAATGCTTCGCCCTGATTCCCGGAACATCGCGATCCGGCGCTACGATTATCGGCGGCCTTTTCTTTGGTTTGTCACGCCGGGCGGCTACCGAGTTTTCCTTCTTCCTGGCAATTCCAACCCTCGCAGCTGCTGCATTCTATGACCTGCTCCATCATTGGAAAATCATCGATACCGGCATAACCTGGAGTCTTGCAGTTGGTTTCGGCGTGTCTTTCATCAGCGCCCTTATAGCTGTGCGCGGCCTTTTACGTTACATCTCCAGGCATGATTTCACTGCTTTTGCATGGTACCGCATTGCTTTCGGAATAATTGTGTTGCTGACAGCTCACTGGGGAATCGTAAGCTGGTCGCACAGGTGAAGGACTTTGAATGAATAATCTGGTAATAGTGTACTGTTCGGGATATCCGCCGAAATCGCTCAGTGTGTTTAATTTCCATCCGGAAACTTGATTTGATATGAATTGATCATAAAACCTGTCAATTACCTACGATTATTTTACCCTGTTAACAACTTTATACTAATTTATCGTAATCAAAATTATGCCGGGAGGAATTTAAATGAAACAAAGAAGCAATCTTCGTTTCTTATTGATTCTGGCTCTTTTTTTTGTGGCATTGGGCGGCTGGCTGCTTCATTTGCATATTCATCCAACAGGTAAGGATGCCGAACATTTCATTCCCGCGGTTTCGGGTTTCATAAGTATTTTTATAACACCTTTACTCTTCATATCACGGCGAACAACTCCTTTTGCCTATCTGATCAATGGAATGACAGTGCTTATCGGCACTATCGCCATGACTGTTTCTTCCATGGAACGTTTACCTGCTGTCTGGAGTATCAACACAATTTTATTTGAAACACTTTTTGCTAATATTATGGTGCTCTGGGGTAAATTTGCTTTGGGGAAAGCCTTATTTGAAATGGACTCAGCGATAAGAAGGCCTGAAGCATCATTGCGGAAAGGCCGTTTTTTGCGTTTTCCCAATATGGGTTTCTGGCTTGTACACCTGGTTACCTTAAGCATTGTTTATACTATCGGTTATCAATGGCCGAAAATAATGGGATGGTTATATGCAATATATTCTTCTATTTAAGCCCGGTTGGTGGATACTGCATGCTCTCGCAATTGCGTTGATTTTTTACATAGGCTATCTATGATTCAATTAAGAAAATCGATCGACAAGTTTCCTCGTCAGCCTGCCGCCGAAAGTTTCCTGAGAATGCAGCGCACCAAAGGGGCAGACTTCAATGCAGCAGTAACAACGGATGCATTTGCTGTAATCAAATTCGATTTTATCGGTTTTCTCTTCTATCGCTTCCGCAGGACAGATCATGCTGCATTTACCGCATAATTGACACAATGGTTGCTCACAGACAGGCCTTGCCAGCGTATGGCGCCGCAGAAAATTTTGCAGGAAAGCAGGGCCGAAAACCAGATTCCCTGCGCCGGGTAATTGAAAGTTGCGAACCTGCGGCAGTGCCCCATCAATTTCGCATGACGGGGTCAATCGCTGTTCCTCAGCGGCCTTTAACATCGGCATGCTTTTGTAAGGCACACCGAGCATCCGGCAGACGGTCATATCCAGTGCAAAAGAATTATTACTGCCCATCAAAACGCCGATTTTCCGGGGACGTCCCCGCTTGCCCGGCCCCTCGCCTTCCAGCGCCAGGATGCCGTCAAGAATGGATACCGTTGGTTTAACCGCCTGATGGATCGCCACCAGTAAACGGGCGAAAGCCATGGTATCGACACCGGCGCGCATATGCCACTGTGATTTTTTAAATCCGACGATACAGCCGAACATGTTCTTTGCAGCAAGTGTCAAAAGCATCTGACTGTGGGTCTTCAGCTTGGGCAGATTGATGATAACATCGGCCTCTACAGCGTCGCGCGCAATTTCAATGCGGCCATACGGTTTCCCGATATCCACTTCCAGAATATTTTGAAAAGGTTTACAGGTAACATCAAGGCCCTGCAGCGCTGCAATTGTGCCGTTTTTTTTCAAAATTTTTTCAAAGGAGCCGATGGCCGGAGAATCGGAGATCTGAATCCTTGCGCCTTTTTGCAAAACATATTCCACTACCGCCCGGATAACATTGGAATGAGTGAGTATCGCATCTTCCGGACGGGCTAGGCAAAGTACATTGGGTTTAATCAGAACATGAAGGCCGGGTCTGATTTTATCGCCTGCCAGCTTTTCCATCATTTCAAAGACCGGCTCTTTGAGCTGATCGTATTGATACGAAGCATTGCGAATAATGACTGTCGCCATTTTTCCACCTGAGATATGTTTATCTTAACTAATCCATGATAAGTTTGAAGTCGTCTCTTTCCTGCTCCAAATCCTTCAGAAGATTAACCACCCGTTCAAAATCCCTGCCCATCAGCTTTTCGGAGACGCCGGAGTTTTTCCATATAATTTCAAAAGGACCTTCTATATCGGTGGAAAGAACATCCCATAGTGCATCAAGATTGCAGCCGAAATAATCAGGCAGATGCAGTTGGGGCGAAAGTTGGTTATAGAGATCATTTAATGAGCTGATTTTCTTACCATCCAGGGTGCATCGTTTCATTGGCATAATGGTATCTCGGAAAAGGTTCTGTAATGATCAACTGTTACAAAACGCCGGCCATCCACGGAAAAAATCAGGCGTTTGCTTCCCCGATGTCCTCCCTTGTAATCAAGGTCCGCCTCC
Source organism: uncultured Smithella sp. (assembly GCA_964632255.1). Lineage (GTDB taxonomy): Bacteria > Desulfobacterota > Syntrophia > Syntrophales > Smithellaceae > MVRV01. The sequence continues at coordinate 15,902 of CAZWCA010000019.1, forward strand.
CGCCATTTATTGTCCGGAAGCCTGCCTTCCAGGTTCTTAAATTGGTCGCCGCCGATACTTGCACCTTTGAGTCCATTTACCGACCACAAATCTTTTCCCGGTTTCCATCCCCGCATACGAGCCTCACGTTTACTCAGAAATTTAGGCGGGAGCTTTTTATTCTTTGTCTGGTTTAAAGTACGGAGCGCCCCGGTCAATTCCTGCTGGTCGATTTTCGATGGAAGCCTCACGTTAAGTGCGGCTACAACCTTTTCACAATTTTCAGCATCGACCTGAGTTAAAAAACAAAAATTAATTAAAAATAGAACGGCGGCTAAACCGACTACCAATTTCCTTTTTTTCATCATAGTTTCCCTATTAGATATTCGGCCGGTTATGAAATTGCCGGGTCACGCAAAATCTATTTTCACCTGCCGCCGGCCAAGATCAAAAAGACACCTGCGAATTGAGAAAGATAACGTAATAGAGATTAAAAATCCAGCTCCATGATACTTTCTATCATGGAACATTGCTTATTGCTCACGTGTTCCAGACCTTTACCAGTTTTTCATTGACATGGAATCGTTCCCATCGTATTTTTACTTAGTTGCCGTCCGGAAATGGCTTTTTTCCAAGAATACACAAAGAAGGTGAAGAAAATGATTCAGGATCGTATCGATAAAATTGAAGAGAAAATAAAAGAGAGTAAAGAAGTCAAAGAAAGTGATAAAGATGAATTACTAAATCTTCTTATTAATTTGAGAACGGAAATCGACGATCTTTCCCAAACTCACCGTGAACAGGCGGACAGCATAGTCAGGTTTACCGAATTATCAGCCCATGAAGCAACACGTAAGGAAAAAAGTCCCGCACTCTTGAACTTGTCAATTGAAGGCCTGACCTCGTCAATCGAGGGGTTTGAGGCATCTCATCCGCGGCTGGTAGGAATTATCAATAGATTCAGTACGATGTTCTATAATATGGGTGTATAGAATTTACTTCAGCGAACAATTTCCAGGACAACCTTCATCTCTTCTTTGGAAAGATGAACCGGACTGTTTTTATTATCCGCAAGTGAGATAGCTTTTTCAATGTGGGCGGATTTCATACCAAAGTAGGAAAGCTGCGGTAATTTTAAGGCTTGCGTCCACTTGTGAAGAACGTTTAAGAACTGTCCGCAGCAGGCGATATTGTCATGGCCGGAATCACCGGTCATCAGCCTTCCGATATCGGCAAAACGCTGTTGCGCGGTAAGGTTATTTTCATCAATAATCTTTTTTATTACAAAGGTCATGACAGGAAAGAGAAGTTTTCCGCAGGCCACCCCATGCGGCACCGGGAACAGTCCGCCTAAAGGCCCCGCCATGCCGTGCACTGTGCCGAGACCGGCATGGCTCAATGAAATCCCTGAAATAAGCGCCGCATAGGACATTTTTGCACGCAAAGATATATCGTCACTATTACCAAGACTTAGCGGCAGCAGGCTTTCCGAAGCCAGAGCAATAGCCCGTGAAATCAGGGAATCGGTAAAAACATTAGCCTTTACGGAAGTGTACGATTCGATCAATTGCGAAACAGCATCCAGTCCACAGGAAAATGTGATGTACCGGGGTAAGTTCCTTGTAAGTTCCGGATCAATAATTGCGACATCCGGCATGTAGGCATCGTGCCGGAGAGACTTTTTAAAGCCCTCTTTCCGGTTGCAGATAACGGCGTTTTTCGTTGCTTCGCTTCCCGTGCCGGCGGTTGTCGGAACGGCAATGAACGGAACTTTTTTCCCGGAAGGTTTTTTTGATCCCACACCTTCCAGATAGTCTTTAACAGATCCGTTCTCAGCAAGCATGGCTGCAACTGCTTTGCCGCAATCAACAACGCTGCCGCCGCCGGCAGAAACAACAACATTTACCGGAATCCGGCGATAATCACCGGCTATGGCATCGATCAATTCCGTTGTGGGTTCACCTTGAACCGATAGGGCATTGTAATCAATATTCGACTGCTTTAACTGTAACGTGAATTCGTCATACTTACCGGACTTTTTCAATGATTCAGCACCGGTAATAATCAGCGCATGACGGCCATAGGACTGGATTATTTTGTCCAATCCGGAAAAGGAACCTTTACCGAATATTATTTTGGGCAGGCTCGAAATTGTAAATAATGAGTTTATTGAATCCATGCTTTTTCTATAAATAAAACTATCATCTTTGTTTTGGTTGTGCGACGTGTATCATAACTTAAGTCAGAGTTCAGCCATTTTTTATACCTGGAATTACATAAGATTTAGACAGAACAGAGTAATAGAAAAGGCGAACGCAGCGTTCGCCTTTTCTATTCAAAACAAAGGAATTTTATTGTTGCCTTTAATTTTATGTAAGTTTCATTACTTTGGGATTCACGAGCTTTCCAAAATCCTCATAGGACATCCGGATAAGTTCAAAATGGGAGCCCGCATTGAAAGCAATTTCTTTGTCCTTTGTTAAATGGTCATCGACATAAACATCCATTCCGTAAAGGTTGCCGAAAGGAGGCATCGCACCGACTTCACAATCAGGAAAGGCATTTTTAAATTGCTCTTCGGATGCCAGTTGGACGGTAGTTGCCCCGATTGACTTCCTGAAATTATCAAATCTGATGGAATACATTGCCGGCAGTACAGCCATAGCCATCTTTCCATCAATGAGGACAATAATGGTCTTTGCCAGTTCTTTTCCGTGGATGTGAGCAGACTCGGCAATTTCCTGAGCTGTGTAAGCCAGTGAATGAGTAATTTTCACATACTTAACCGCCTGATCGTCCAGAAATTTTTTCATCCTTTTTGACGGCATAAGAAAACCTCCTTTTCAAACTTATTGATGGATTAAATTGTTTTCATAAACCATACTTGCAAAAGAGCGGAATTACGTGTTTTTCCAAAACTTCATGAATTACAAAATAACATAGAAAAAAAGACAGGAAAATAAAATAATGCCCAAATTTTAATTTATCCGCTTTTGACAACGTCTTAGTAAAGATTGTTTATCTTTTTAAAATAAGATAAAATTTATAATTGTAATACCGCTGATAGTCACTGCTGAAACCCAAAGAGCTCTTTCCTGTTTGAATTATTTTATAACCAAATGTGAGGTAAATTATGCCCATACCCGCCGACAAGGAATTCAGATGTGAGATGCTTTCATGGGGAAGTGTGATCAGAGATTCGCAAAAGCTTTCATGGATGATTAGAGATTCGGGATATTCGCCGGATATAATCATAGCTATCGGCAGAGGCGGCTATGTACCTGCCCGAATTTTTTGCGATTATCTGCTTATCCACGATCTGGCATCGATTAAAGTCGAACATTGGGGAACCGGCGTTGCACAGGAAAAAGCTACCATCAAGTTTCCGCTCAGCGCTGGCATACGGGATAAGAGAGTCCTGCTTGTCGATGACATAACCGACACCGGAGATACGCTGAAAGTATCGCTTCAGTATTTGAGAAGGTTTAAACCGCGGGAGATAAGAACGGCGGTGCTTGTCCATAAAACCCGCTCCATAATAATCCCGGATTATTTTTTTAGAAAGGTTACAAAATGGCGGTGGATCATCTTTCCCTGGCATATCATGGAAGATCTGACTGAATTCATAATAAAGCTGAAGGCCCGGGGCGTTAATAATGTGGATGATCTGAAACGCAACTTGAAAGAAATATATTATCTGGATGTTTCGACTAATAAAATTCAGGAGGTCTTATCGATAATCGGGTAACGAGTACGTATCATCCATTATTGAACGCAGAGCGTTCACTTCGTGCGCTCCGTGGGAAAGAGTAGACCCCGGACTCTGCATTAATTACTTAACTCCCAGCTTATCATAGATCATCATAACAGTATTTACATAAACCTGACTATGATTGTAATACCACACAGCTCTTCTCTTTTGCTCAACGGCAGCATCTTCCGCCCAGCCGAATATCTGCAGATAATGCCCGCTGCTGAACATAGCGTCCTGCAAATTGAATGGACTCACAATGCCGTCACCTTCGCCGTCAATGCCGAAAAGCCAGAAAGAGGAAGGCAGAAATTGTGCCGGTCCCAGTGCCCCGGCAAATGATCCGGAAATTGTTAACGGATCGATTTTCAGGTAATTAGCCAACTGTATAAGGTAGGAAAGTTCATAGACAGCCCAATTTGCTTTACGCCTGACTCTGGCAAGCGTTGCTTCGTCATTAAGTTGAGGATATTTTTCTGTATAAAGGGTTTGCAATTCTTTCAAATAGTCGGGCTTCAGCAACAAAGCCAGACTGGCGTAGGCATTGACCGCATTAAAAGTCATCGGATATGTACCCAGCCTGGATTCAATAAGTAAAATAGCCGTAACTATTTGCGGTGATGTTCCAAAACGGGTTTTCACGGCAGACAGGCTCGCGGCATGCGCCTTCATAAAAGTTCTGCCTTGTTCGATTTGCCGCGGAGTTATCTCGATATAGGTCTTTTGCGCTGTTCCACGGGGACTGGAACAAAAAAGGTTTTTTATGACTAAATCCGCACTGACTGATAAGCGGGAATCATTTGTGATGTTATGTGCCTGCAATCTTTCAACCCCCTCTGCAACCAGCATATCTTCAATAAATTTCTTCGATGAATCGCTCAACGGCCAGGCAGATGAAGGCGTAAAGCATAATGTAAAAAGAAGAATCAAAAGATACAAAACCGTTTTTTTCACGCATCCTCTAAAAATTCAAAATATCGAAGCTGGTAAAAAGGTAAAAAAGAAAGGCACACAGTAAATATCAATCACGAAGTGAATAGAGAGATAATCAAAAGTCAGTGTTTGCAGCGCAATAAAGCAGATGAGCCTTTTCAACAGTTTGCTGAACCAAAATTTGAGCCCGTATACCTTTCGTTATCTCTTTAGGCAAGCTCTTTTAATATCTTGCCGGAAAAATTTCTATACCGGTCTCTAACTAGCAGAAAACATTGGCCGGCGGTCTATCAACCGGTAAAGCAAGCAATATTGTGTAAATTTACCGGCTGTAAAAAAATCCAAAGTTGAAAAGATTAAACAATAATTATTTGATTTAAAATGAGATAATAAGGTAAAAATAAATTTCTTTAAGAATAGGGTTTTAAATTAAGAAAATCGGTGTATTCCCAGTTAATTTTGCAAAGGAATTTAAATGGATTTTTTTGAAATAGACGAAATTGACAGGAATCTGGCCGAAGCAGCGTCAGGAGTGCTGGAGCGAAACTATTTTTATCCCCGTCATACGGTAGGTTCAGCCGTACTGTGCTCGTCAGGGAAAATATATACCGGCGTGAACATTGAAACAGTCGGGTACGGACCATGCGCTGAAGCCATAACCATCGGCTGCGCCATATCCAATGGAGAGCGTCAAATGGACCGAATCGTCACTGTCGGCGGTCCGGCCATTCCGCATAAGGTCATCTCACCATGCGGAAATTGCCGCCAGTTGCTGATTGATTACGCGCCGGACTGCTGGGTGATTCTTCCTCACGAAGGAAAAATCATGAAAATCAAAGCCAGGGAATTGCTACCCGATGCCTACAGGCATTTCGGTTAGCCCGTCAGGTATAGACTTATTTTTGCAATGAATTATAAATCCAAACAATAACCAGAAAGGAAAACGACCATGCTCACCGAAGAAAATCTTGAAAAATATGCTGATGTGCTCCTGTGGGGTTTGCAGACGGCGAAGAAAGCTTCTCTTAAAAAAAATGATATGGTTCTTATCCAGTACGATCTTCCAGCCTTGCGGCTAATGGAAATACTTCACGCCCGGCTGCTTGATCTTGGTGTAAAACCGGTGCAGCGCATGGCGATGACCAGCAATATGGAGCTCAGCTTTTATCAAAAGGCTAATCCCGGACAGCTTACCTTCATTCCTCCGGGTGAAAGGGAGTTGTACGAAAATCTCAACGGCAGGATTTATCTGCATGCGCCGCAATCGCTGACTCACCTTAAAGATATCGATCCGGCCAAAATCGGTAAAACCATCGTCGCACGCAAACCACTTAAGGATATTCTCGACCATCGGGAAGAACTGCAAAAGTATTCCTGGACACTCTGTATCGTTCCTACGGAAGAAATAGCCCGCCAGGCCAAAATGACTCTTAAACAATACACGGCGCAGGTAATCAAAGCTTGTTATTTGGATAAAGATAATCCGGTCGGTGAATGGCAGCGGATTATTGAAGAAGTAACAGCCATTAAAAAGAGGCTGAGTTCGTTGAAAGTCAAATATTTTCATATGGAGTCGGCCAATCTGGATTTGCGGATAACGCCCGGTGAAAAGCGCAAGTGGGTGGGTATTTCGGGCCATAATGTGCCCAGTTTTGAAATCTTTATTTCTCCTGACTGGCGCGGGACGGAAGGAGTTTATTTTGCCAATCTTCCTTCCTTCCGCAGCGGAAATTACATAGAGGATATCCGTATCACATTTGCCAAAGGTAAGGCGGTGCGGGTCGAGGCAAAACAGGGTGAAGAGTTTGCCCAAAAGCAATTGGCTATGGATGCCGGCGCCCGCCAGGTAGGTGAATTCTCCCTTACGGACAAACGGTTTTCACGAATCGACCGCTTTATGGCCGAAACTCTTTTCGATGAAAATTTCGGCGGTAAAAACGGCAACTGCCATATAGCGCTCGGTTCGTCATTCAGCGACACCTATAGCGGCAACCCGGCAAAATTAACACCGGAAATGAAGAAGGAAATGGGCTTCAATGATTCGGCTCTTCACTGGGATCTGGTTAACACGGAACCAAAGACGGTGACGGCTCATCTGACTAACGGCAGGAAAATGGTCATATACGAGGGAGGGATATTTAAGATTTAAGATTTAAGTATTAAGATTTAAGTATTAAGATTTAAGTATTAAGTACGACTGAGGAAATAATATGACCCGTTCAACAGACGGGGTTGAACGGGTCATAGTGATTTATAATTACTGGACTGATCCTCTGATTCAAGATAAATTGCTCGCCTGATGAACTAATCTGAGACCTGGGTATGGAACGGCAAAACAGGGAATTTTATTGCCCCCTATGCTGCCGATAAAAGCTGTTTTCCTGTCTTTCCCGCCAAAGCAGATGCTGGCCGGTTTTTGCAGAGCCAAGCCTTGCGGGTCTTCCAGATACATTTCCAGGTTTCCGTCAGGATTAATAAAACCTATGGAATTAGTTGTAGTAAATGCAATCCAGAGATTCCCGGCCTCATCAAAAGCGATTCCCATAGGGAAAGCTTGCAGACCAAGAACTTCCGGGCCGTAAACCTCTCCGAATCCCAGAGAGCTATCCTCATTTATGGGAAAGCGTATAATACGTCTCAGCATCATCTCGGCTACATAAACAAACTTTTCGTCTTTATCCAGAGCGACGCCGTTGGGATAGTAAATACCTTCAACGACAATCCGTGGCTCTTTATCTTTATCAATCAGGATAAGACAGCCGTCGGAGCCAGGTTGCCTGGAAGGATCCACATCGAAGTCATCAACCGAACAGGATATCCAGAGACGCCCGTGAAAATCAAGAAAGGGATAATTGGGGATATACATTCGGGAGCCCTGATCACCGTCCAGCAACACCTGTTGAGTGCCGTCTATCGACAACGATTGAACCTGCCCGTTGCCGATATTTGCAATTATGCAGTTTCCTTTCTTGTCGAGGCACAGTCCATTCGGTGTTCCGCCCAATGTTCCGAAAAACGCGGTACCGCCTTTGCCGGTTCGGGAGCAGCATCCCTTGGCATCTGTTGCAAAAATAGCCCCATCATCAGCAGCCATCACGCCTGCAGGCCGAATTAAGTTGTTGCCCGTTACTCTTACATCTTCAATTTCTATTTTCATAAAGTTTGATTTCCTCCAAAATGTCTCAGCCATAAGTTTTGCTCCCATACCGCTTTCACCGCGCCTGAATTGCGGGATAACTGCTACTTTCAATAATCAAATTAAAATACATCGTAATCTATTTATAGTCATAGCCAATACATGGAAACGATAATTTTCAATTTTTTTCATGCTTCCATTCCCCGGATAAAAGCCAGGACATTTCTGCCTAGAACGGAGTGATTGTAACCGCCTTCCAGAATGCCGAAACAGCCGCCATTATTGCGCCGTGCAGTTTCCCGCACCAGCTTTCCCATGTATTCATAGTCTTCGGTTTTCAAAAGGCCGCCCCAGTCATCCTCATGGTTATCAAACCCGGCGGAAACGGCGATCATATCCGCATCGGTTTCTTCAAGTCTGTTACCAACCTGCTTCAAATATTCATTGCGATTTACTCCGGTTGGATTGAGAATCTTTACATAATCCTTCGTTCCCAGAATATTGACATTTCCGTCTCCATAATGCAGATCAAAATCAAGGATAAAGGCTTTCTTTATTTTCTCCTCGCGATGCAGTTTTTCCAGGGCGATAGACATATTATTGAAATAGCAAAAGCCCCAAGCGCTTCCTGCCGATGCATGATGGCCGGGTGGACGAATCACGGCAAAGCAGGGTTCCTTAAGACCAATTTCGGCAGCCATAATTGCCCCGCCGGCAGCCAGTGCCGCAACATCATAGACGCCTTCACGTTCCACATCCCGTATGTGGGAAGGTGTATGGACTCTGAGGATATCTTTTTCCGAGGCAGGCCTCGGTTCCACATATTTAACTTTTCCCCGCAAGGCATTTTCTATCGCTTCCAGTCTTCCGGCGGCGGCTGCCGGATCAGTGGCATAAACTTGTTTGTATTCTTCAGAATAAACAACTTTCATATAAGCCTCCTTCCAGGTAAATAGACTGAAGGCGTTTCGACCGAAGTAAAAGTTAATATTCTGGATGTTTCTTGAGCTTCAGCCCTCAGCCTTCAGCCTTCAAAAACCCGATCTCTTTCAAGGCGGCAATTGTGTTTTTCGCCACCGGCAATTTACTTAATTCCTCAGGTTTGAGCCAGCGGGCCTCCTCGGCATCATCGGCTCCTTTGGGCTCACCCGATATATATTCCCCGATCAAATCAATAACGACAAAGTGAAATTTTATTTTTTCACATTTATCGCGTTCAACATAATCAAAAACATAAGCAAATTTACCGACTTTAATCGTGACGCCGGTTTCTTCCAAAACTTCCCTGGCGGCACATTTTTCCAGTGTTTCACCAAGATTAAGTGTTCCGCCGGGTAGCGCCCATAAGCCCCGGCTTGGTTCCACTCCGCGCTTGACCAGTAAAACACGGCCTTCATGAATTGTAATAGCCCGCACGCCGACACGGCAAACCAAAGGATACCTGGAGCTCGGCTTACACTCATCCATCAATTGCCTCTATTCAGCCGGAAAGAGAACCGGCTTTCAATCCAGGGTTCGCGTCCTTCATTAAATACTTTTTCCACAAATTTTACCCATCCGTTCTTTCCCATTACCATCACTGCCGAGGAACGGGTACCGTAACCTGGACTGTCCACAAAAACTGCCGATAACAGTCTTTCCCGTTCCAGACTTATCCCGGTTGCGGGGAGTTTCTTGTCCGGTGCGATCCTGCGATCCGCCAGAAGTGTAAAAAGTGCCGTTTCCAATTCAATACCTTTTTTATCCATTGCTGCAGCTAACGCCTTCTTGCCCCACACGACTTTAGTCCAGGGAGTGTCCAGAAGACTGTTACTCAAACCGTAAATTCCGGCATCAAGTTTTTGCAGATCTCCGTTGCGATTTGAATAAACAAACATATCGGCGCCGTCCGCGCAAATTATATTAAATCCGTTATACTCATTGGAATTTCCCGAAACTCTTTTTATGTAAGCTGCTGCGGTCAATGAGTTGCGTAAATAATTTTTAATCAGTTTACCCCGCGAGGGAGCATCCTTTTTAAAGGCTGCCGGGTCCCGGTAGTTAGTAAGAGCGGCAAATTTCCCGTTTCTTGTAACGCCCAGCCATGTACCTTTGTCTCTTAGATCCCGCCCGGCAAGGATATGGGGAGCATCTTTCCAGAATTCAGCGGGAGATGACGGCCGTTCATAGTCTTCATCTCTGTTGGCCGCTACAATTAAAGGATATGATGGATGGACTTTATAAGCAAGCAGTATCAGGCACATTTTTTACTACTCCAAACATTAGTATTCAGGAGGCGGATTCAAGATTTCTTTTTTATTTTGCTTCCATTCTTTTCAGTTCGGCCATGACTTTTGTCATTGTCTCCCCAGCGGAATGGTTAATAATTACATCGGCGATATTATCCTGCTCAGTCGGAGCAAGATTTATTATTACTATTTCGGCTCCCGCGCGTTTTGCATACATCGGCATGTAAGCCGCCGGATAAACAACAAGCGAAGAACCGATGATAACGAACAAATCGCATTGATTTGATTCTTCTGTCGCCAATCTTAGAGCCTTCATAGGCAGAGCCTCGCCAAAGAAAATAATATCCGGTTTTAATATGCCGCCGCATTTGGCGCATTCCGGAACCCCGACAGGCTGTATTTCTTTCATCAGTGAATCCACAGGATACCTTGCGGCGCAATCAAGGCAAATCATCCATTCCATATTGCCGTGCAGTTCATGGACGCAGGCCGGATCATTACCCGCTTTCTGATGCAGGTTATCAATATTCTGGGTGATTATCGAACTTAGTTTCCCCATCTTCTCCAGCTCGGCAATAGCCAGATGTGCAGCATTGGGCTGGGCATTAGCCATCAGGCCGCCTTCCAGCAGGATCTTCCACATTTTTCGACGTGTTTCCCGGGAACGCAAATATTTATCAATCGTAAAATCGTCGGGATCAAATCTTGTCCAAAGTCCGCCGGGGCTGCGAAAATCAGGAATACCGGATTCCGTACTTACACCGGCACCGGTAAAAATTACAACTTTTCGGGCATTGGCAATCATTTGTGCGACTTTGTTTATCTTTTTTTCCATAGCGTTTCCTTTAAATATTTGATGAATTCGTAAAAGTTGTGAAATTTACAATTTTTAGACGATTTCGTAAAAAGGTCGAAGCATCCGCCTTTTTACGAAATCGTCATATTTAAAACTTTAAATACACCATGTCCTTTTAAAATCAAGCCAAAAAGTAAGGTCAACGGACGAGCATTTATGATTAATGAACTATCCTGTTATTATTACATTTTAATGATTAAGCCATTCAATCTATTTTTTTGCCGGTCATCTTTCCGGACCATTTAAAATAAACAATCAAAAGCATGACTGACTCATGACCGAAGCGAATTTCATTATAATGATTTTAAAAGGTAATTCGGTTTCAAGTTGGAACGAAGCAGATAATAAACTGGACTATTTGTATACCGGTCACTAATTAATATCTATCCGGAAAAGGCTCTTTAAATTAAAAGTACCATGCCACGCCCAGCACAACGCCTACCGTGTTAACTCCATCGTTCGGCATGGAAAGTCCGGCGGAAGACATATGCATGTAAAGACCTTTGCAGGTAACGGCCATATCGTCTTTTACAAACCACTGCACACCCACGCCTAGCTGAGAATTAAATTGAAACATACCTCCCAGATCGGGAACACTTATATCGGTCAAAGATACACCGAAACCGGCGTCAATGAATGGAACCCAGCGCGACCCTGTAGCGAAATGATAACGGAGATGCGGCATAAGCCCTACAACATAGGCGGACTCTGAATTGTACTGTCCTCCGCCGAAAAGTTCCACTTGTAACTCCCAGTTACCACTGTACCAACGGTCTGCCCCTTTCAGTCCTCCCAGCATACGTCCATATGTAAGCTGGCCAAATGCAAGGTGATGCCTTTCATCGCTGCCGAATATCAGCAAACCATATGTTGCCCCGGCGCCTAAACCAAAAATCTGAGTGCCTTTGCGGAATCCATGGCCTACTTCGTTTATCCATATTTCCTTATCATTAGTTTTTAAAGGGGAAATAGATGCCTCAATATTTTTATTTTCTGCCAAGAAATATGTTTCGTTTGCAGATACCGGGGAAGAAAGGACAACATTGACAAAAACAAGAAGAATAATAAGGCTGAGCTGTATCGTCAGCAAAATGGGAATTTTTACTTTTTTGAAATTTTTTTTCATGCAAATATTTTCTTAGTCTTTTTTTACAGTTTTTAATTTTCATTTTTTCTTTTTCTAATTTAATGGATATTTTGCGGGAAAAATATGGCAATTGATATCTAGTAGAATGACAGGTTAACCCTTGGCTTTTTAATAAAAAGAATTGCTTACTAGGCCTTAGATAGTCTGGAGACTATATATAATAAAAATTAATAGCTTCCGAAGGGGACTGCGCGGAGGCGTACATAAATGGTACGTTGCACAGGCAATACCGCAGATCGGTACCGCTGGAGCGGCAAAGAGACCTTTCCGGACGGGAACTGGGTGATAAAATTTTGGTCGGCTGCGCACTCCGAAGCGGCACCATCATCTGCCAGCCTGAAAATCGCAAAAGTAAACACATGCAAAATTTCTCTTGCGATTATTATTAGTTGAATACACTATGGTTTATTAATAAAGCGGAGATAAACAGGTATGGATGGTAACCGGCAGAAAAATAATTACGATGTTATAGTTGCAGGCCTGGGGCCGGCCGGTGCAAATGCCGCTTATCATTTGGGGTGTGCGGGAATCAGAACGATGGCTATTGAAAAAAAGATACTGCCGCGACAGAAAACCTGTGCGGGCGGCATTCCCAATAAGGTAGTTGATCTTTTGGATTTTGATTTTTCAATCGCTGTTGAACAGGAAATCACAAGTGCAGTTGTCAATTATCGCCAGGTTAAAAAGGTAGAAGTAAACCGTAACTATAACTTAGGCTATGTCGTAAACCGATCGATATTCGATCATCTCCTTGCCCTGCGGGCCCAGAAAGCCGGAGTCAGGATTTTTCAGGGAGAATCGGTAAGGAATGTTTCCGAACAGGACAATATGATCGTGGTTAGGACTGACCGCGATACCTATTGCTGCCGGGCTTTGATCGGAGCGGATGGTGCACGGGGAATTACTGCCCGCATTTTAGGACGCACCGGTAAACAAGCATCATTTATCGGGCTGGAAGTGCATGCAACTTATGAACACAGCTTTATCCGGAATCAAATCAACAAACTGGGATTTTATTTCGGATACCTGCCCGCCGGCTACGGATGGATATTTCCCCGCAGGGAAGATGCCTCCGTCGGAATCGGCATTCCGATGAAATATGCCCGTCAGGCTCGCAGTCTTCTGGCTGATTTTTTGGTATCACTGGGACTTTCCCGTGATCTTACTGATAAAGCCAGAGGCCATGCCCTTCCTACTTATTCGCCCTTGACACGTCAACCTTTTTGCCGCCGTAATATTTTGCTTGCCGGCGACGCAGCATCTTTTATCGATCCAGTTACAGGAGAAGGAATATACTATGCCCTTTTAAGCGGAAAGGAAGCTGCTCTGGCGATAAGTGAATCTCTCAAGACTGGAGGATATGCAGCTCCTGTTTATGCCGCAGCATTAAAAAAGCATATCATTCCGGAACTGCGGGCAGCGTGGAAGGTATCCCTGCCGCTTAATGCCTTCCAGTTAAAAAGCTTCAACCTTTTTGAGTCTAATGATCTTATTCGTGAAATGCATTTAGATGTCATTCTTGGCCGAAGAAGTTACGTGGAACTGATAAAGCATGTTCCCCGTTCGCTTTTGGGGAGGCTGATTCACAGAAAAAAAAGATAAGGCATGTTTTGCAGGCTATTTAAAAAGGTTCAGATGCGAGACATTACAAAAACCAAAATCGCGAAGAGTATATAGAAAGCTTGGTAGAGGCCGGCTAAGACCACTCTAAAGACAAGGTTCTGTCTTTTTTTATTTCCACCGATGTTCCAAATTTTTTTCCTTCCCGGTTCAGCATATCCATAAGCCATGTTGCTTCCTCGGCTGAAGCATTGTTAATCCGGAATTTCATCATCCGCATTGATTTCATTTTCAAACTTGCAAGTTGACCTGATGCGGAATCCATCTCTATGAAGTACATGAGTGAAAGATCGCCCCGGTATCGTTCATGTCCGCCGATTCCCTCGTAATCATTAATAAAATCTCCGCAGCCGTAAATGATTAATTTCCCCTGGTAAACTTCAATCCCCAGCGGATGATGGGAAGAATGCCCATGAATTACATCAACTCGGGATCTGTCAATCAAATTATGAGCAAATTTCCGCCTATCTACGGGAATCCGGTATCCCCAGTTTTCCCCCCAATGAATTGAAGCTATGACCACATCGCCGGGACGCTTTTCCCGATTGATTTTTTCTCCTATGCTCAATGCCGTTTCATCTGATAAGTCGGGCAGAAAGTTCACACCAGGCTTATTCGGGGCGGCAGCCCAGCTATCAGGAATGCCGCTGGACTCCGTTCCAAAACCAAAAACAAGTACCCGCCCTTTGCCGGTAATTTCAACTGCCGCGGGAGTTTCCGCCTCCGCCGGATTACAGCCCGCACCAACATACTTGATCCCTGCCTTCTTCAAGGTTTGCAGGGTTTCATTCAGTCCGGAATATCCCCAGTCAAGGATATGATTATTGGACAGAACGGCGATATTAATCCCGGCAATGGTCAGGCAGGAAATGTTTCGCGGATTCATTCGATAGTTGATGCTTTTCCCTTTCCAGTAATCATCGCTTTCAGTAACGCTGGTTTCCAAATTCACGATTCTTATATCCGGCGCCATATTTTTGAAAACTTCAAGAGCATCACCCCAGATGTAGTCAAAGTCAACAGGATGAGGAACCGGCCCGTTCCTTTCTTCAGCCAGTTCGAGATAAACACGAGCATCGTGGACATAAGATTCGTAGATAGAAGGGCTACTCGGATAAGGCAGGATTTGGTCGATACCTCGACCGGTCATTACATCACCGCATAGAAAAATAGAGAGGACGGGATTTAGAAACACTATATTTATAACTTTTCTAACTTTTTTCAGGTTTTTTAGAATTACTGTTTAAAAAGATATTTACCGGCCTGCCTGAAATTGATTAGAAATTGCCGCAATCGAGCTGATTATCTTTGATAATCCAGTGTGTTAATGAGCCGCGCCGATCTTCAATCTTTCAAATAGCCCGTATCATCTCTTTAAATTTAGCCCATTCCGTGGCCGCCCAGATTTCCGTATCGGCATGACCGAAAGAGCGAATGATCGCGGCTACCTTGAAGGCAGTTTCATTATCGGGTGCCTGAAAAATATCAAGATAGTCGTATGGACCGAGTACTGCAAAGTTGTGAATCCATTTCAATTCAGGACATTCTGAACGAATGCGTTTCATCACATCTTTTTCCAGTTGCTCCAATTTTTTTGGAGAACGAATCGACTCGGATGAAATTCTGGTAAGCAAAATAAACTCAGGCATAACATCTCTCCTTTTACTAGAAAAATTCCAGATATTAAGGATACCACGCCTTTTCCCGATGCATATATGCCATTTGAAAAGCCCCCTTATTGCAAGGGGGCTCTTAAATTTTAAAGTTTAATCACGTTACCTGCCGCAAGCCCTTTCACTCCCTGAATAGTCTCGAAGCTTACACGGTCTCCTTCGGATAAAGATTTGAAACCTGTTGCCTGGATTGCCGAATGATGTACGAAAACATCCGGGCCGCCATCCTGATGAATAAAACCAAAACCTTTCTTATCATTAAACCATTTTACTGTTCCTTCTGCCATCTTTTGCTCCTTCCATTTTTTTTAAATTATTTTCGAACCTTTCCTTAGAGAGACCAGTCTTGTCAGGAATGTTCTTGGACCTTAAAACTTAACTTTTTACGCCATACCCTAAACAATCCGGAATTATCTATCATAAAGACCGGATTCACCCCTTGGTGGCATTATTATGATAGGAAAAGGGTATTGAAGGCAATGCTCAATGTTTGTGAGGTTTTTGGCAGGTTAAAACTACCATTAAAGTTAATTCGTGTCCATCCGGACACTACCTATGGAACAGAACTAAACGTTTCTAGCTACTTACATGCACTGCGTAGGAATGCATGAAGTGAACGCTCTACGTTCAATTATGGCATGATACAGTATTAATTTAAGTTATTGAATAATGTTTTAACCTGCTTAAAGCGGTATCTTTGCCCAGTATTGCAAAAACTTTGTCTAATTCCGGACCATGAAGACGTCCGGTGAGGGCGGCGCGAATAGGCATGAATAAATCTTTGCCTTTGGCGCCCGTTTTTTCTTTAACGTATTTCATTGCCGCGGGATAAATTTCTTCCGCTGCTTTAGCATCGGCTTGCAGGTACTCAGCAAAAGTCTGCACTACCAAGATAGAACCTTCTTTTTCCAGCAACTGTTTGGCTTCCGTGGAAAAATTAAATTTATTGTCGAAGAAAATATCGATATGGTTTTTGACATCGGCAAGAGTTACAAGGTCGTTTTTAATTAATTCTACAACACTGTTCAGCCAGGCAGGATCAATGGTATCGGTTTTATAATCCGCTTCTTCCAAAAAAGGCCGGAGACGTGAAACCAGGTTTTCTGTTGGGCAGTTGCGAATATAAATGGCGTTCAGCCAGCGGAGTTTTTCTTCGTCAAATATTGCGCCGCTTTTGGATGCCCGTTCCAAAGCAAATCCCGCGACCATTTCTTCCCGCGACAATACTTCCCGGCCTTCCGTAAATGAGCTACCTAAAAGCCCCAGGTAGTTCATCAATGCTTCGGGTAAGATCCCCTGCTTGCGAAATTCGCCGACGGAAACAGAACCGTGCCGTTTGCTGAGTTTCGCACGATCCCGGCCCAGAATCAGGCAATGATGGACAAAAGTCGGCGGTTCAAAGCCGAAAGCCCGGTAGAGCATGATCTGCAAAGCGGTATTGGACAAATGATCTTCGCCGCGAATAACATGAGTAATGCCCATTAAATGATCGTCGATGACCACTGCAAAATTATAAGCGGGCATGCCATTGGATCGGACAATAATAAAATCACCAATGGCGGCGCTTTCAAACTTCATTACTCCGCGGATTAAATCTTCAAATTGTATTGTTGAATCAGGAACTTTAAAACGGAAGGACGGTTTTCTGCCTTCATTTTCCTTTTCTTTTCTTTGTTCCGGTGTAAGCTTACGGCACTTCCCCATGTAGCGTGGCATGCGCTTGCTCAAAATCAGTGCCTGACGTTCCTCTTCGAGCTCTTCTTCCGTGCAGTAGCAGGGATAAACCAAATCGGCAGCTATAAGTTTCCGAAGATGATCGGAGTAGATATCAAGTCTTTCACTCTGTTTGTACGGACCATAAGCGCCGTCCTTTTGCGGACCTTCATCCCAATCAATACCTAACCAATCCAAATCATTGAGCAAATTTATCTGATAAGAAAGAGCGCTACGCGATTCATCCGTATCTTCAATGCGCAGGATGAAATCACCGCCATGGTGGCGGGCAAACATCCAGTTAAACAAGGCTGTGCGGGCATTGCCGACATGCAATTCTCCAGTAGGTGACGGTGCAAATCTCACTCTTGGTTTAACAGCCATTTTTTTCCTTTCTCATAGCCGGGTGTTAAAAAATGCTCATCTGCTATGTTGCGTCGCAAACCTCATCACTTGACGTATTGCTATATACGACTCGCTCTTCGGTTTTTGCTTCTTGCATCTAAACATTTTTGAACTGCCGACTAATCAATGTTTTTAATTATTTTCGAGGTGTATTGAAAATTCAATATTCTTCCGCAGGTTTAAATTATGAGAAGCCGGACTATTCGGGAGACATCCCTCTAAAATTTACATGCCGCGATAACTTGTCCCAGCGTAGAGTAAGGAGGATATCGCAGCCGGATTTACTCCGCATATGCTCTGCCCGGCGAAAGCCGAGAACTTTTCAAGAGGCCGTCACCGTGGCTACGGCAAACACCGCTACTCCCTCTTTCCTGCCCGCAAATCCCATTCCTTCGTTTGTTTTGGCTTTAACGTTCACATTTGACACAGAAATATTTAATGCTTGAGCTATGTTAGCGGTAATGCCATTCGCAAACGGGGCCAATTTCGGTGCTTCCATAATAATTGAAATATCAATATTGGCAGCAAAAAATCCTTTTTCTGCAATAATTTCCCGCACCTTTTTCAAAAGAATCATACTGGAAATGTCCTTGTAAGCCGGATCATTATCGGGGAAATGTCTGCCGATATCTCCTGCACCGGCCGCTCCTAAAAGTGCATCACAAACGGCGTGAATCAGGGCATCGGCATCGGAATGGCCTTGCAGACCTTTCTCGTAAGGAATTTCCACGCCGCCTAAAATAAGTTTTCTTCCCCCGGCAAATCGATGACTGTCATAGCCCAAACCGGTACGAATTTGATTTTTTTTCTCCTGTTTACCTTTCAGCAGTGCCTCCGCAATAACTAGATCTTCTTTCGTAGTAATTTTAATATTTTCGTAAGAACCGGCTATCATCTTTACAGGTACGCCGATTCGCTCAACTAATGATGCATCATCAGTGCCGTAGAAGTTGTCGGAATATGCCGCCTCATAAGCTTTCTGCAAGACTTCAAATTGAAAAGCCTGCGGAGTCTGGGTAATCCACAAATTCCGGCGAGGCAACGTTTTCACGACCAGATCGTTGTCTTTTGTTTCTTTGATGGTATCTTTGGATGGAACACCAATTACGGCGGCAGGACAATCGTAAACGATTTTAGCTACATTATTAATCATTTCATTGGTGACAAAGGGCCTTACTCCATCATGAACCAGAATAATATCACATTTATCATCCATAGCGGCGATGCCATTTCTCACCGAATCCTGACGCTCGACACCGCCCGCAATAATCATCGTAATCTTTTTTAGATTGTTTTTGATTATCAGATCTTTTCGAACAAATTCTATATCGGATTCGGGAACGACAAGAATAATTTCATCAATAATCTTTGCCTTCTCAAAAACATTCAGTGTATGCACCAGTACCGGCAATCCATTTATCTGCAGGTATTGCTTGGCTATTTCGGGATTTAACCTTCGTCCTGCACCGCCCGCAGGTATAATCGCCACAATTTTCATATTTGCCTTTCGAAAAAACGAAAGCCCAGGAAATTTTTTTCCCGGGCTTATTCGCCAAAGGTATGTCTTCCCGCCTCATTACTCAAAGATTAGAATACTGTCTTTACAGCTCTGTCCTATATTCATCAATTCGTTTTCTTTTTAACGCTTTGTGATCGTCTTAAATTAAATTTAACAAAAGCACGTGTTATATTCAAACATTGTTTCTCTTTTCCGCTACATCCTTTAATTCCGAAAATATCATGCGACCGGCAGTAGTCTGCAAAACGCTTGTAACTATTACATCCACATTCATATTGAGCAATTTCTGGCCGTTATCTACAACTATCATCGTTCCATCATCCAGATAACCGACACCCTGCCCATGCTCCTTGCCTTCCCGAATTATTTTGACATTCATTTGCTCGCCGGGCAGTACAACCGGTTTCATTGAGTTAGCCAGTTCATTAATATTCAAAACCCGTACACCCTGCAATTCTGCTACCTTGTTCAGATTGAAATCGTTTGTTAATAGTTTGGCATTCATCTTTTGTGCTAACGCAACAAGTTTACCGTCAACGCCTTTAATCTTTGGGAAATCCTGGTCAATAATATTTATAGTGATATTAGAACTTTTTTGCATACGGTTTAAAATGTCAAGCCCCCGCCTGCCCCGTGACCGCTTTATCGAATCGGAAGAATCAGCAACAAACTGTAGTTCATTTAATACAAAACGCGGAACGATTAACTCCCCTTCAATAAAGCCGCTGTCACAAATATCCGCGATTCTGCCATCGATTATAACGCTTGTGTCCAAAATCCTGCGTTCAGATTCCGTTTTTTCACCGGGTCCGCGAAAGTTAAATTCCTCAATTTTTTTTGATCCCAAAACAAGTCCAAGATATCCCAGTATTCCCGTCAAAAGCAGATATATCCATGGAATAATTTGCTGATTTTGTCTTATTTTACTGACCATGTTCAAACCAAATCCCAAAATTAATGCCACTAACAAACCAATGATCATGCCGGCTACCCCGCCGATAATAATCTTCAGCGAAATTTTCCGCAGATCCTTTTCCAACCTTATTACGAGTAAGGCAACTAATAATCCGATAATTAAGCCGGCAACTAATTGAATAATTAAATATGATGAATTCGGATCTGCCGTGTAATAAGCAATAGCGGAACCACTTATCGAGCAAGCTAAAACCAAGAGAATCCTAATGATCAACCGTCTCACCTCCTTTAGCTGATTTTTTATTACATTCAGATTTAAGTTCAGAAAGCTACAACCTTCTAGACAGAGGCATCTGCAGTATTCATTAAATTAATCAGAGAAAGACGATTTGCTCTTTTTAATTTTCAAAGATCATTTTTGACTGCCTGTAAAAAGGCCGGATGATGCTTTGTATCCTTCGTCATCGAGGCTTACACCAAGTATGCCTCGTTCTTCCTGCCCTGGAGCGCTCTCCTGAGTATAAAAGGCGACGGAGCGCAATTATAAAATGAATAACCAGTTGTGGCCGCACAGGCAAATACATTATACGCCTTGCCTGCAACCTTTTTACATGGCAATTTACAAAAGATACTTTTATGACTTTTTACGAGCCTCTACTTTCATCTACGCTATTATTGCACGGTGAAAATAGTCTGCAAATCCTGTTCAACCTTATCTTCGCGCTTATTTGTAGCTACGGAAATTTCTTTAACGAGCAAATTTTTCGCCGTATCCATCATCTTCCGTTCACCGAAAGAAAGATTTTTATCGCTCTTTAAAATAAAAAGATCGCGCAAAACACTGGCAATTTCAAATACTGAACCGGTTTTAATTTTTTCCAGATATTCTCTGTAACGCTTATTCCACGTCTGTTTATCTATTGTAACATCTTTATTGCGAAGAATTTCATATACTCTAGGTATTTCTTTTTCCAAAATAACTTCTCGCAAACCTACAGCTTTGGCGCTTGAAGTAGGGATCATTATTTTCATGCCATTACCCATGATTTTCATAATATAAAAGGGTTGTTTCTTGCCCATTACTTCCCTGTTTTCAATAGCTTCAATGACTCCCACACCTTGCGCAGGATATACTGCCAAATCCCCTACTTTAAACATTTTTCATTTACCTACCTTTCCTAAAAAACGAGGTAGTCTACCACAATTTTAATTTTTAGTCAATGATTAATACTATTTAAGTTATTTTTCCGGAATGAATGAATTGATATCTGCCTGGACTGACAGATAAATAAGGTTACATAATATTAATTATACCATGAGACGAGAAGCGGCACTTCGCCGGAGAAAGACTAATTTTTGATCTTCCTCCTCATTAAATCTATGTTTTAAATTCAAAATGCCGCATTTTTTCATAAAGTTGCGTAATTAATTAGTTTCCATCCGGAAAGGGCTCTTTTCCGGTTCGAAAACGATTAGTTTTGTCATCCATAGTTTCCGGATGGATACTAATTAGGCAGAAAAAAAAGAGGGTTGCGCGCTTTACCATGCAGACGAACTTCAAAATTCATATATGTATCACCTGCTTCGTCTGTTTCTCCAATGTGAGCAATTATACTTCCTTTTTTTATTTTTTGATCAGTTTTAACAAGAATTTTCTTCAGATGTGTATATACCGTGGCATAACCATTTTGATGACGGACAATAACTGTCTTTCCATAATCTTTTAACGGTGCAGAAAAAATGATTGTACCGTCATCAGCAGCTTTTACCGGAGTTCCGGGCGCTGAAACAATTTTAATCCAATTATGATAAGTATTGCCGGGTTGGATCCCAAAATTTGTTTTTACAGAACCCTGCAGCGGCCAGATGAATCGCTTTTTTTCGAGTTGAGTATCATCTTTTTCTTCAATAGTTGATTTAGCTTTAGATTGTTTTCCCTTTTTTTCGCCTGCCTTAGTTTGCCCTTGACTTGAATCTGCATTTACATCAGGTTCAACCGGCGTCAAATTCGCAATCTTAACCTTTTCCGGCGATGGATTGACACTATCCGGATTCTTTAAATTTTTCCCGTTATTATCTAGGGATGATTTAGTCTTTGCAGTACTGCTTATACCGGTACCGCTTTTTTTCTCGGCATCCATTTTCTTCGACACAGCTAAAACATCATCAATAATCTCACTTGCTTTCGGAATGAAAATGACAGAACCTTCCTCAATTAAATTAGGATTTTGGATATTATTTATTTCGGCCAAATCCTGCATTTTAACTCGATAAGCACGGGCAATGACTCGAAAAGTTTCGCCTTTTTTCACCCGGTGATAGATTCCTTTTACCGGTTCTTTTTGAACATAAGAAGATGGGGCTGAACATGATATGATAAATAAAAGAATAAACAGAATTGAACAAACCGGTGCTAAAGCTTTTTTTAATCCTTCCATCCACTTTCACCAATTAAACTCACAAAGCGGCAACCGCCCAGATCTTCAATTTTGACGTCTTCGATGTTTTCGGAAAGACGGGTCAACTTATATAAAGTCTGAACATCGCGGTCCCCGACAGGAGCGACGAGTCTTCCTCCAACAATAAGCTGTTGGACTAAATACTTGGGCATTTTCGGAACGGCGGCCGTTGTTATAATTGCATCAAATGGTGCTTCTTCTTTCCATCCGTAAGAACCGTCACCAACGCGGATGGCCACGTTGTAATTATTTAATTGATCAAGAATTCTGCGGGCACGGGAAGCAAGCTTTGCGATGCGTTCAATAGAAAAAACATAATCTGCCAATTGGGCCAGAACTGCAGTCTGATAACCGGAGCCTGTTCCAATTTCCAATACTCTGTCTTTTTTTTTCAATTCCAAACCCTGTGTCATTAGGGCCACGATATAAGGCTGGGAAATAGTCTGCCTTTCATCAATCGGCAAGGCGTTATCACTATAGGCTTGATTTATCAGTCCCTCATCAACAAAAAGATGACGGGGTACTGTTTCCATTGCGGCGAGAACACGGGGATCGGTTATACCTCGAGCTTTTATTTGCGTTTCCACCATTCTTGAACGCTGTTTCCAGAATCTGTCCATCAAAAAGCCTGAATCTTTTTCTTTTTTTTAGGAATTATGTATAACTCCTGAATCATTTTATGCCGCCGCAATCCCATAGCTTCCCGGGTAACGATGAGATAATAATATTTTAGTTTAGCTTTTTCGATTACAATGTTAAATTGCTCTATATGCAAGTTAATTTCTTTGACCAGCATTTGTTTTTTATTTAGAAAGCTCTGTTCATCAAGTATCAGCGACTGCAGATGTTCTTTTTTTATTTGTATTTCCTGATCAAGCTTCGACAGTTCGGCTATGGCATCTTCTACAGCCGTTCCTGCTCGACCGAGCACCGCCGCCCGTTCTCTCAAAAATTCTTCGCGTAATATATCAACGCTTTCATCTTTCGATCGCGGCGGTTTCATAAACGGACTCCTATAAAAACAAGACGGGTTTCTATCATTTAAAATCTTAATTTTCAACTATAAAGGGATTCTGATCATTTGGAAAAGTTTACCTTTACAGTTTTACATTATTTCGCTAGATACTATAGTTGATAATTACCTGATTTCTTACGGGAGTTACTATGAGTTCGAATTCTAATTTTGTCATGTCGGAAGCAATTCGCAAAGCTTACAAGGAAGGCCAGGAAGATGAAACTCTCTTACCTCTAATTCTGACAGACTTACAGGGCAATCCCGAAGGCCGGATTAGTGAAGGTGACTCAATTATCTTTTATAATATTCGCGGAGAGCGGGAAATAGAATTAACACGCAGTTTAACTGAGGACAATTTCGCCGAGTTTCCTGCCAAAGCCGGTCTAAATTTGCAATTTGCAACGATGATCGAATATCAGAAAGGTCTCAATGTCCAGGTTGCTTTCCCTCCGGAAGATACTCTGCAGGACACTTTAAGCGACGTCATTTCCCGGCATGGCCTGAAACAGGCAAAGATTACTGAAGCGGAAAAAGCCGTACATGTCGGTTTCTTCCTGAACGGTAAAAAACAGGAATTGCTTCCGGGAGAAGAAAGGATTGTAGTGCCAAGCAGGAAAGACGTTTCCCTGTTTGATGAAGCACCGGAGATGTCCATTGAAAAAATAACAAAAGCCGCGATGGATAAAATTAATGATTCCAGTTGTAATTTTATCGTTGTCAATTTTCCGAATGTTGACGTTGTTGGACATATTGAAAATGAAGCTGCTATTTTGCATGCAGTGGAAGCGGTAGACGAGCATTTAGGTGTTGTCATTGAAAAAGCCGTCGAAAAAGGACTTCCTGTTATCGTTACCGCTGATCACGGCACCGTGGAAAAATGGCTCTATCCTGACGGAGCAATAGATACGGGACATACGGACAGCAAAGTGCCCTTCATTTTCGTTCACCCTGATAAGAATTTGACCCTGCGTAAAGAAGGCGGGCTTACCGATATAGCACCGGCCATATTAAATATTTTAGGCCTGCCGCCATCCCCATCCATGACCGGTTCCTCATTATTTTCCCCGGCTGCCGGTATCGGTCATGCGCAAAGATTATTACTCATAATACTGGACGGCTGGGGACTGAATGACGACACCAGAGGTAATCTGATTTTTCGCGCCAAAACTCCCATTATGGATGAACTAATAAGCAGCTTTCCCACAGCCCGTCTTGCCGCTTCAGGAGAAGCTGTCGGCTTGCCTGCCGGCACCGTCGGAAATTCGGAAGCCGGACATTTGCATATCGGAGCCGGCCGTGTAGTATATTCCGACCGGCTAAAGATCGACCGGGACATTGCCGCTGGTACTTTTTACGAGAATAAGGCTTTCTTAGACGTAATGCGCAAAGCAAAAGAATCAGGCCGGGCACTGCATTTAATGGGTATCGTCTCTTTCTTCAGTTCTCATGGATCTATCAATCATCTTTTTGCTTTGATGAAAATGGCCAAAGACCAGGGAATTACAAAACTTTTTATTCATTCCATGCTGGGCCGGCGCGGTGAAATGCCGGAAAGCGGCCCTGAATACATCAAAAAAATTGAAGAAAAATCATTATTATTAAACATGGGGAAGGTTGTATCGGTAATCGGCCGCTACTGGTCAATGGATCGCGAAGAAAACTGGGACCGAATTGAAAAAACTTACCGCATGCTCGTTTACGGAGAAGGAACGAAAGTTCAAAGGTAAAATAAATGGAGGCAAAAATCAATCAGACACAAATTGTTCTTGTTCACGGTGATATTACAAAAGAAACAACCGATGCCATAGTAAATGCAGCCAATTCACGGCTGGCCGGTGGCGGAGGTGTAGATGGTGCAATTCACCGCGCCGGCGGCCCGGCCATTATGGAAGAGTGCCGTAAAATCGGGGGCTGTCCGACAGGTCAGGCAGTAATTACAACCGGTGGTAATCTCAAGGCCAAATACGTTATTCATGCTGTTGGTCCGGTTTATCACGGCGGATCAAAAAATGAAGCAAATCTATTGCAAAGTGCCTATCAGGAAAGTTTAAAGCTTGCTTTGAAATATAATTTGCAAAGCATTTCTTTTCCGGCAATAAGTACCGGCGCCTATGGATACCCGGTAGACGAAGCCGCCCATTTGGCGCTAAAGACATGTATTGAATTTGCCGATAAAGATAACGGAATCAAACTCATCCTCCATGTACTATTTGATAAACTGACTCACAAAATATTCTCCGACGAATTCCAAAAATTACTTTCCGTCTCATAAATGGTCATCACTAATAATGCAGGACTACATCAACAAAGGTTTAGAAAAAAAAATAGACGATTTAGAGCAAAAACTCCATGAGACAGAAACTTCTTTGAATCGATACCGCTATCTTGTCGATTCTACTGATGATTCCCTTTATCTGGTTGATGAGGCAGGACGCTACCTTTTCATCAATGACAATCATTTAAAGCGCTTGAATTTACTCAATGGAAAAATTACAGGTCACTCTTACCAGGATTTTCATTCTCAGCAACAAAGCCGTGATTTTACAAAAAAAGTTAAACAAGTTCTTGCTACGGGCCAGTCAATACAGGATGAACACCATAACCCTGATAAGACCGAATATTTTTTACGGACGTTCAGCCCGGTAAAAGACAAAGAAGATTCGCAAAAAAATATTGCCGTTGCTATTGTTTCGAAAGATATTACCGAACGCCGGCAGGCTGAAGAGGCTTTGAAAAAATCAGAAGAGAAATACCGTCTGCTTATTGAAAACTCTCATGAAGCTATTTTTATTTTAAAAATTAATTTAATAATTTTCGCGAACAAGCGCGCCCAACAAATGCTGGATTACACAAGCAGCGAACTGGCCCGGATTTCTTTTCCCGACCTGATCCTCAACGAAGATCGCGATATGGTCTGTGAGCTGCAGCAAAGCTCCCTGCGGAGCGAAACATCGGCTAATAATTATGTCTTCCGGATTATAGACAAAAGAGGATCCACTCATTGGATGGAGACCAACAGCGTTGTTATCGACTGGGATAATGATAAGGCAACTCTAAATTTCCTTCGCGATATAACCCGCCAAAAAAAGACGGAAGCCCGTCTTCTGCAGGCAAAAAAAATGGAATCCGTAGGCACACTTGCCGGAGGCATAGCACACGATTTTAATAATTTGCTCATGGGGATACAAGGCCATTCTTCCTTGGCTCTTTTACATATTGATCCTCAAACCCCGGTATATGAACATCTGAAAACTATAGAAACTCTGGTAATGAGCGGGGCGGACTTAACCAAACAATTATTGGGATTTGCCCGAGGCGGCAAATATGAAGTCAAACCGACAATTGTCAATTCCTTAATTCTCAGAACATCGGAAACAATTGGCCGTACAAAAAAAGAAATAAAAATCCATCACAAACTTGATCCTGATTTATGGCTTACAGAAGTCGATCCCGGACAAATTGATCAGGTATTGCTCAATCTTTATGTTAATGCCTGGCAGGCGATGCCGGGTGGCGGAGACCTTTTTTTAGAGACTGCAAATATCGTTCTGGAAGATAAGTTATATAAAGATTATGGCGACAAAAAAGGTTGTTATGTAAAGATTTCAGTTACCGATACCGGTGTCGGTATGGATGAAAAAACAAAAGAACGAATATTTGAACCATTTTTCACAACTAGGGAAATGGGACGGGGAGCCGGACTGGGACTGGCCTCGGTTTACGGAATTATCAAAAACCACAATGGATTTATAAATGTTTATTCAGAGAAAGGGCAAGGATCAACCTTTAATATCTATCTGCCCGCCTCGACTAACAAACAAATTCAAAAGCAGAAACAAGAACAAAGCAAAGAAATTCTCCGGGGAACCGAAACAATTCTAATAGTTGATGATGAACCTGTAATCCTGAATGTGGCAAGAGATTTGCTGCAGGCATTGGGATACAAGATCCATACTGCTCAGGACGGTGCGACGGCATTGGATATTTACGAACAATCAATGAATAAAATTGATTTAGTAATTCTGGATATGGTCATGCCGGAAATGGGTGGAGGAGAAATCTTTGATGAACTGAAAAAAATTAATCCCGGTGTTAAAGTTTTACTCTCCAGCGGCTACAGCATAAATGGTCAGGCAAGTCGAATAATCAGCCGCGGCTGTGTCGGTTTCATTCAAAAGCCTTTCACAATTCGTGACATAGCAAGTCAATTGCGTAAAATATTTGATGTAAAATCAGGCAATTAATTCATTTTACATGTTCAATACCGCAATTCTTCTCGTTCCCAAGCTCCGCGTGGGAACGCTCCGCTCATAACGCTCTGCGTTACCGGAAAGCACGCAGAGCACGGGAATGAATAAGTCAGGTTAGCCATGCAGAGCGGGAACTTTCAGTGATTTTACGGCTTCCTTGAAATTTCTCATAATTTATGCAAAAAATAACTATTATGTAAATCGATGGTTCATTTACTTTTTAAGAGCTCATAAAAAATCATGCGCCGAAGAAATCATCAATCCCGATTGCAATCAATAGGAGAAATTCTGTACGCCGCCTTGAAACGAAGAGGTATGGCCGCAAAACTTGAAGAAAATTCATTATTTAAGTTCTGGCCAAAGGCTGTAGGCAAACAAATTGCGTTGCAAACTCAACCGGATAGTTTGCGAAACGGAACTCTTTTCATAAAAACCACTTCCTCAGTCTGGGTACAACAGCTTCATTTCATGAAAGAGGAAATTCGTGAAAAACTCAATGAACTTGCCGGAAAAAAAGTAATTAAAGAAATGCGTTTTTCTGTAGGATACGAAACCAGCAAAAACAATTCATCAACAGAAAAAGAATTTACAGATGTAAAAAAATCTTTTTTAACCAGCAGGGATAAGAAGATGATCATCGATTGCACGGGAACTTTGGCGGACCGGGAATTAGCCGCAATAATAAAAAGGGTAATGCAAAAAGAGATCAACCGTCGCCGCCGGTTGCAGCTCCGGCAAGATCGCTGAAAATTTCATTTATCTGCTGTGAATATTTTCGTTCCTGATCGTAAATAAACAGAGAAGGTTCAATTTTTAGTTCCTCTCGGGAGCCGTATCTGCCTTCAGCCAATACAAACACGGCATCCGATTTCTCATTTGTAAAAACAAATTTCATTCTTTTGGGTTCCATGGAATTGGTGCGAAAGAGAAATACCAGTTCAACCAATCTTTTGGCCGGATAAATAGCGAAAAACTTTCCTCCCGGCTTCAACAAATATTTAGCCGCATGCAAAAATTCTTTCAAAGAGCCATGGATTTCATGACGGGCAATCGCTTTCTCCTCACTGGGATTTACCCGGCCTGAATTCATTTTTCGATAAGGCGGGTTACAGGTAACAGCATCGAAAGAATGCGCCGGAAAAAAATTTTTAATTTTGCGGGCATCGCCATGAACAATAGCAATACGCTCCTCCAGGCCATTGTGTCGAACGTTTTTACCGGCCAGTTCCGCCATTTCAGTTTGGATTTCCAGACCGGTCCAATCAACATTAGGAAAGCCCTGAGCCAAGATTAAAGGAACAATACCGCTTCCCGTTCCCAAATCAATAGCCTTGCCTTTTGATTTTAAGCAGACAAAATGAGCCAGTAAAATCGCGTCTATCGAAAAACGGTAACCTCGTTTTTTCTGATAAACCCGCACTAGCCCATTCAAAATTTCATCAAGAGTTTCTTCGTGCATAGTTTGTTTTCCGATTTTGTTACAGGAAGGACAGCGTAACTCTTATGCCCATCAATCAAAAGAAGTTTAACACTTTCATTTTTTTAAATTTCTTTATGACTGTTAATTTCATCCCGCAAGGCTTTTTCCACAAATGCATTAATGGAAAGCTTCATTTTTTTTGCAGTTACCGCCACTTCTTTATGAAGCTCAGGAGATAATCTTAAATTGAATTTCCCTGAATATGGTTTTTCCGGATTTACTCCATCTTGCTCACACCAGGAAAGATAATCATCAATTGATTCCTGAAACGCTCGATCAATTTCTTCAACGGATTTTCCCTGAAATGTAATAACATCCCTTGTATTTATTACATCACCATGAAAAATTTTGGCTTTGTCGTCATATTCAACCACACCAACATATCCTTTATATTCCATTAGCGTCTTACCCCCGCATTTTCTAAAAATCTTCGCATTGAAATTACCGCACCTTTATTTGTTTCCTTCTGAGGATGAGGTCGATGAAAAACCGCCCTTTCCCCATTTAATTTTATACGAACACGAGAACCATTTCCTTCTGATATATCAGCACCCAGTGAGATCAAAAGAGACTCAATGTCACTCCAGATACTATTAGATTGGACCGGATTTTTAAAAATGTCGGATAGCGTCGTTTGATGTCTGGCGTTCATAATTTTATTTAGTACTATATTTTAGTACTTTTGTCAATTTGTTACTACAAGAGGCTGACACGCCTCTGAGGAATCAAAGATAATACAAAGAAAAAGGCTTCAGTCAAGATAATCACTTCTTGACCGAGTCCGTAAATCCCTGCCCTGAGTGGGAGATAGGGGAGAGATAGGGACG
>CAZWCA010000019.1:45907-54592 GCA_964632255.1 uncultured Smithella sp.
GGGGAGAGATAGGGACGTTCTTCAAAATATCAATCGAGTTTGAATTTTTGAGGTCCATCTCATCCCTTACCCTTGTCCCGTCCTTGCCTCGCAAAGATCACCGGAACTCGGGTCCGCGTGGATTTTTTGGTTGGGCCTTATTTTTCAGTGAATACAAGCTCCGCCCCAAGGCCGGCAAAGGCAGCGGCAAAACCGCGACGAAGCCAAGTTTGCACTGACGGAGATTCTATAACAGCTTTACGGAATGCATGTGCGAGAAAGCCATAGGCCACAAATATGATGAACGTCATAGCCATGAAAATAGCACTCAGCAGAAAAAGTTGGAAAAGCGGTTTAGTCGCGCCTGGCTGAATAAATTGCGGCAGGAAAGCCAAGAAGAAGATAGTCAGTTTTGGATTGAGTATATTGAGCAGGAAGGCCTTTACGACCAAGCCAATGGCTGTGCTTGTAGAGGGGTTTCCATCAATAGTGAAAGCCGACTTGTCACGCCAAGTGGTATAGGCAATGTAAAATAAGTAGGCAACTCCCGCGTACTTTAGGGTTTGGAAAGCGAGCGCGCTTGTGTGCATGACAGCGGCCAGACCCAGAATCGTAGCCATGAGGTGAGGAAGGATTCCTGCCGTGCATCCGAGCGCAGCAAACAGGCTCGCCTTTCGACCTTGGGCAAGACCAGTGGATACTGTGAAGATAACTCCTGTGCCTGGAACAAGTACCACAATGAACGAAGTGATAAGGAACTCAATGCTGATCATGACAAATCTCCTCTACAATGCAATTGTGAAGCCCAACAACAAAAGCTGTAGGCTGGATGAAGCGCAGCGTATCTACACTGATAAGTTTTAATTGGCGGAACCGCAGAGCTTGTTTCACGCTACGAATTGTATTGCCGGTTGATCAAAGATGATGAACTTTGACATTGCCCCATTTTTCATTCAGATATTCAAACACAAGTCTTCGATGGCATTGATCCGGCTTTTCCTCACTGCATAAAAGACAGGCCTCATGCAAAAACTCAGGAGTTACCAGCGATTCGATTTTTCTTGAGGAAAGTAAGGCCCGAAAATCTCTCTCGTAAACCGGCCAGTTTATTTTATTCTTTTTGAAGGCATCCAGAATTTCTTGTGTCGGCGCCAGATCGGGACGATGGAAATAGTCGATCCCACCAATTGCGCGAAGGAAATAACGCAGATCATCCCGTTTGGCAAAGCCGGCCAGTTGTGAAACATTGTTAAGCCGAATGTCGATTAATCGTTTCACGCCTGCCCGGGTCAATCGGGTAAAAAAATCTTCCGCCGTTTTTTTCGTAAAACCGATAGTAAATAACTTAACCTCATTCATCATTTTCCCGATCGTTCCTATAGGCAATTTTTTCACTTTGAAGATCATAAGCGAGCTGGATCTGATCCGCTTCGGAAGAAAAAAGATCTACAGGATCGATTTTCAATAATTTCATAAGCCGCCTTTCCGCATCTATTTTCTCTTCCAGATTACCGTCTTCAAGGATATGGCGGATTACTATATCGTCGTCCCGTAGATTCCGGCAAATCAAAACCATCCTGTGACATGTAATGGGGTCTTTCTCAGCGCACATCAGCGCAATGCGATAGGAGGCCATGCCTTTGCGCAGTCGACGAAGTCCCTGCTGAAAAACATCCGTCACCGCAAGGCGATTATATTGAACCTTGCCATTTTCATAGCAGCTTAAATCGGTGCTGCGCGGCCCCAGCTCGGCACCCAGGTAAATGTAGACTATATGATGGTTTGATAATTCGTTCTTCAGCAATTTCCGGTTAAATTGGGGCATAAATCGGCTGTACGGGCTGGACCGGACGTCGCAAAGGGCCGTAATGCCGTGTTTCTTAAGCATTTCAATAAAATACTCAATGGAATGAGTGGAATAGCCTATTGTAAAAAGTTCAAACATCATCAATCCCTATTCTTCTATAATGAACACGGCCGCCGCCAGTTTATAGCAATAGCCGTCAAACGGTTCACTCATACTGACTGATACATAGATGTCTTTGGCAATCAAAGGATATTCTCCCTGCTCCTTCATAATGTAAATCTTTTCGATAGCCTGATCGGTAACCGACAGGAGATACGGGATATTACGGTATGAAAACCTGGCGCGAACCTTTTTCCTTCCGTCCCAGTCATCGGATACTATCAGCTGAAAATTGTCAGCCCGAATAAGACAAATTGACGGGTCATTTGCCTTTATCATTTCCCTTTCCGGAACCCGGTCATTTACACCATTTGTACTATGAAAACCATTCAGCCAAAGACTTTCCGCATCATCCACTAATTGCGGCAAAGCTGCAACGGGTAATTTACATTGCCACAACCAGGATGTTTTTTCGGCGATCAGCACGTTTTCCATTTGGTAGGAATGCTCTTTAGCTCCCTGAATCTCAATAGTGACAACATCCATACATTGTGGAATATGCCCATTATTCAAAAGAATTTCTTCCCGGGAAAGTTCTCCGCTTTTCAGCATACTTACCGGACGCAGCCATGCCCCGGCTTTCCCTTCAGACCATTCCTTGCCGGCCAGACAGTAACCTCCATATTTCCGTGATGCAGCCAGACAGACAAAAGTCTTTTGTTGATCAGAATGATCACCCTCTTGCGATAAATAATACATCAGGCAAAGCTTTAATTCGTCATAGGGGATGGTTCGGTTCAGATCATCAAAAACAGGCCGCAACCGGTGTGTTCCTAAACGGGAGAAGGAAGAAAATACAGACTGCCGCTGATCTTCGGTCAACTTGGAACTCATCAGAAGATGGTCCTTCCGGACCGGCTGGTTTTCCCGGCAATACCGGTAAAGATGATCAATAACCGTACTGTGTTTGATATTTAATTCTCGCGCCAATTGATCTACGGTGTACCCACTGTTGAAGCGCTCGCCGATTTCCATTTGGCGTAGACTGGATTTTTGCTCTAAAGGAACCGAGACCGGCTCATTCACGGGTATTGAAGCCTGCGGCCTGGATATTTGGTGAACTTGACAATATTCCCTGATGACATCCAAAAAGGCATCAGCATATTTTTCCATCTTTATCCGGCCGATTCCATAGAGCTTCAACAGGTCATCCCGGCTCTCAGGATAATAGCGGGCCATCTCTTGTAATGTCCGGTCATGGAAGATCACGTATGGGGGAACGTTCGCATCATCGGCAAACTCCTTGCGCTTTTTCCGAAGAGTATCAAACAAACCCGGATCAAAGTCTTCCACTTCGCCCGCTGTTTGCTTTTGCGTCTTTTCCATGACTTCCATTCTTCCCAGGAAAGTCTCTCTTCCCCGTAAAACATCCCATGCTTTAGGCGTCAGTTTAAGTGATCCATGCTCATAATCGTAAAGCAACAAACCCTTCTGAATCAACTGGCGGGCAATG
Organism: uncultured Smithella sp.; assembly: GCA_964632255.1. GTDB lineage: Bacteria > Desulfobacterota > Syntrophia > Syntrophales > Smithellaceae > MVRV01. The sequence goes on from CAZWCA010000019.1 coordinate 49,306, forward strand.
TATCGCCATTGTTCAGCTGAATAAGCTGTGCCTATTCCGTACGTTGAAAGCCCTTCATGTCCGAATTTCAAGACCTTTTGGGACTTTGATCCCCGCAGAACATCAACGATATGGCCCGCCCCGAATATTTCGTCTGTCCGCTTGACACAGGAAAGAAACATCTGTGCCGCAATCGTCAGGTCGACAGGTTCCCTTCCCTCTTCCTTCGTACGACAGTTGTCACACATGCCGCAAAGATCCGGAACATCGGTTTCGCCGAAATAATGCAGAAGAGGCAAACGACGGCAGAGATCCGTTTCGGCAAAACCGAGCATCTGGCTTAAAAGAATATTGGCAATCCGTTGTTCTTGTTCCTTTTTTTGCTCGATAAAGAACCGAACCTTTCGAACATCCCCATAGCTGAATAATAGGAGACAATGGGCAGGCAATCCGTCTCGTCCCGCTCTTCCGATCTCCTGGTAATAATTGTCAATACTCCCTGGCAAATTATAATGAACAACAAACCGGACATTGGGCTTGTTGATTCCCATTCCGAAAGCGATTGTCGCAACAATGATCCGGATATCATCACGGCTGAATCGTTCCTGATTTTCAGTGCGTTCGGCTTCCGGCATTCCTGCATGATAGGGAAGAACAGAATAGCCTTTCCGGAGAAGAACTGCGTGCAGATCATCCGTTTGGCGGCGCGTAGAGCAATAAATAATACCGGATTCATTCGGGTAAAGTTCAAGAAAGGTCAGCAGCTGGTCGAGAGATGCAGTTTTCGGCTTAACTTCCAGAAAAAGATTTGACCGGTCGAAAGCTCCGATGAATTCGTTTTGATCAGCGATATTCAGAGAGCGTCTTATATCTTCCCGAACGCGCGACGTGGCCGTGGCCGTGAGCGCAACACAAGGCACATGGGGAAAAACAGCACGAACTTCCGTCAATTGCCGGTATTCCGGACGAAAATCGTGTCCCCACTCAGATATACAATGCGCTTCGTCAATGGCTATACAATCGACGGCAAGCGTGGTCAGCAAGGAAAGCGTTCGCGGGGCCAGCAAGGTCTCCGGTGCCAAATAGAGAAACTTGACACTTTTTTCCTTGAGCTTGGTTACATTTAAGCGGTACGCGTCGATATCCAGAGAACTGTTCAGGAAAAGCGCGGAAACACCATACTCCCGCAATTGATCAACCTGGTCTTTCATCAGGGAAATGAGCGGTGAAACCACAATTGTCAGTCCCTCAAAAATCATTCCCGGAATCTGATAGCAGAGAGATTTACCTCCTCCGGTGGGCATGACAATTAAGGCATCCTTTTTTTTCAGGATATGAGAAATAACACTTTCTTGAAGGGGCCGGAATTCTTTAAAGCCGAAAACATCCGTCAGGATAGATTGTGCGTGATTCATCATTGCTTTCAGAAATCAACTTTACGTAAAAGTGTTTACTTAAGCAGCTTTTGTATTTCTATAACACGGACTTTATTATTTAACAGCATTTTCAAGTTAGTTTATGAACAAATATCCCACTACGCAACTTCGGCTCAAACCAGGTCGATTTCGGCGGCATGATGGCTCCGGCATCGGCCACTTTCATTACCTGCTCGATCGATGTCGGATAGAGAGAAAAGGCAACGGCAAAGCCGTCTTTATCCACAAGTTTTTCCAGTTCGGCCATACCACGGATTCCGCCGATAAATTTGATCCGGTCATCGGTGCGCGGATCATTAATTCCCAGAACCGGCGCCAATAAATGCTCCTGTAATATCGCTGCATCCAGACGGGCTACGGGATCATTGTCGTTATAAATTCCTTCTTTGATCGTCAGTTTATACCATTTTCCCTGCAGATACATCCCGAAATCATGGAACTTTTGCGGCGATCTCAATGCAAAATTTTCAGTCAGGGTAAAACAGGAACTTATTTTTTCTTTAAACTCCTGCGGCGTCAAGCCGTTCAGATCTTTCACGGCCCGGTTATAATCCATAACTTTTAATTGATCATGTGGGAAAAGCACTGCGAGGACTTTTTCATACTCTCGGATTTCCTGAGAATTATTATTGTTTCGCCTCATCCGGGCGACAGAGGATGCCGCTTTTGCGCGGTGATGTCCATCGGCAATATACAATGCGTCGATTGCCGAAAAATCTTTTTCTATTTCGTCAATCAGATGAACATCCGTAACAATCCAGGCAGTATGAATTACACCGTCTTCTGCTGTAAAATCATATTCGGGACCTTTCTTTGTTATCTGGTCAACTATGGCATTCAACCGCGAGTTGGATTGATAAGTTAAAAAGACCGGCCCTGTTTGCGCATCAACTTTATTTACATGGTTGATACGGTCGTCTTCCTTATCCTGCCGGGTAAGTTCATGCTTTTTAATTTTTCCTTCATCATATTCCCCGGCACTCACAACACCGACAATGCCGGTTTGAATTTGTGAACCCATCTGCTGACGATAAATATAAAAATAAGGTGATTCATCCTGAAACAACACATTGTCTTCCAGCATATGGATAAAATTGCGTTTTGCCGTTTCATAAATTAGTGGATCATGGTCCTTAGTCTGGTCGGGTACGTCAATTTCCGATTTTTCTACATGCAAAAAGCTCAAAGGTTTCCCATGAACAGCTATTTTTGCTTCTTCACGGCTCATAACATCATAAGGCAGGGCGGCAACTTGTGATACAAATTGGCGCTGCGGACGAATCGCTCTGAAAGGTAAAACTAAAACCATAATGAAATCTCCTCTTGCGCGTCTCCTAACATACTGTCATAATTGAATCAATGTAAAACTGACAAAAAAATTTTATAAGGATTTGAAATGAACACGACACTTGTATTTATTCATGGACTCGAAAGCACATCACAGGGCACAAAGGGGCAATATTTTCGTAAACATTTTCCACAAATGATCATTGAAGATTATTTCGGTAATTTTGATCAAAGGATGCAAAAGCTTTTAGGATTGCTTGCCGGTAAGAATAATCTGATTATAGTGGGCTCAAGCTACGGCGGTTTAATGGCAGCCCAGTTTGCACTACAGAATGAAAACCGGGTGAAAAAATTGGTCTTGCTGGCTCCGGCACTGATGCTTCCTGAATTCACTCCCAAGGCCGGGCAACAACTTAATATGCCTGTTATACTCTATCATGGAACAGAGGATGATATTGTTGATCCTTACATCGTCAAGGGTATTGCCGAAAAAGTCTTTCGACTACTGGAGCATCATCTGGTTCACGATGATCATCCCCTGACTCACACTTTTCCATCTCTCGACTGGAAAAAATTATTGGAGGCAGATTAAATTGATCAAAAATCACCCGGCAAATAATCTTAGGAATTTAATTCCGGTAAAAAATATTAACGGCTTCGAGGTATTCCACAAGATGCTTGCGGCTGACGACAAAGATATGCCCGATATTCTTTTCAATTATACGATCCAGACCGGGGCTGAGTAATCTCACATTGCCGCAGCCTACCTGCCCCCAGGTTTCACAGGCAACACAGGAGCCCGCCGGAGCAATGGGGTCTCTCTTTCCCCTGTAATCAAAAATCGAGACTCCTGATTCTCTGAGCATGATCATATTTATGGGTTTATTATTCAACTCCGGATTAGAGGAAGGTAAACGATATTTCCCTTCGTAAATTTGATTTTCCATATATACATTCTGAATCCACTGGATGTGAGCTGTAACAGGAAATTTCGTTCCATGTGTTAACCAGAAAAGAAACGGAACAGCGTCTTCTATGGCCTCCAATACCTCTGCACGGCCATAAAAACCAAGAATAACGGTGTACTGTACGCCCGGTTGAATTTCGTTCATACCGGCTTCCATTACCTGCGGTGGAACATTTACCTCACCAAAAAGTTCTTTCATCAGCAAAGGATCATAATTTGCCCGAATCAGCGAACGCATTGCCTTATGACCACTTGCTCCATCATCGAACTTGACGGGTGAAGCCATTAATGCCACTTTTTTTATATCCATCGGCTTACCTTCGGCCAGCAACTCCTCAGCCCGGCGGGCAAGATAAGGTAAAACAAGTGTGCCGCCCATACAATACGCCATTATATAAATATCAGCACCGGGATGTCTGCCCTTAATTATATTTATATAAAAGTCGTGCAGCGTTTTGCCATAGAAGTCCAGACCGAGTTCTGTTTCTTCCCAACCGGGATCCCCGTGATCGATAAGATATATTTCAAAACCTTCTTTATGCATTCCCTCGATAACAGATTTCCCGCGAGCCAGGTCAAAAAGTTCCGGCTTGTTAATCAGCGGTGCACACATATAAATTACCTTGCCATTGGCTTTTATACCTGAAGGTATCGGATAATGGCGTAATCTGACCCGATGGATCAACGATCCTTGAACATACTCATATTCGGAAAAGCCGATTTTTCCACCGGTTGCTCTTTCCGAAAATTCCTTAATATCAAAAGCATTTTCACGGTACAGATTTTCCAGCCTCGTCCGGTTTTCAGCCAGATATGCTTTCAATGATATCACCTCGGTAGTCCCATCGGGATTGCTCTTGGCAAAAGGTAATTCCCCATTAGAATAGGGAGTTTCCGTAATCAAAACCAGCAAACACTTTAAAAGTTCCTTCATTGCTTTGAGGCGGGTAAGACCGATATTATTGTAACTATATTCAAGCTGCCTGAATTCCTCCATATAATTTCTCAGGAACTGTTTTCCGCTTTGGGTAGTTGATATCTTCCTTGCCTTATCACGGTCAAATTTGCCGTCCTTGATAAAGAAACCGGTCAATGTATAAAGTAAGCGAGTATAACTTTTGTATATCCAACCGTTCATATCGGCGATAATATCGGGATTCCGGCCTGAACCAACCGCCATACGCGCCTGTGCTTTAATGGGACTGATAACAAGAGCGTCCAGCACACTGCTTTGCCAGGCAGCAGCCAGGGCCCATGGACCAAAGACTGAAATATCCCGGCTTACAGTATCCAGAAATTTTTGATAACCAAACAGAGCCCGCACCTGGAGACCGACAATTTTACTTTTCCAGGGAATTACGGTAGAAAATCCTTCCAGATTATCTGCCGGGGAAATGCCGATTACTGAAAGAAGCTGATCTGCTGTTATTCTTTCTTCCCGTGTAATTTCATCTTTTTCCATATGATTACCTCGGTGTTTTTTGGCAGAAAGTGTTTATAAAAATCTCAAATTTTTTTCGTTCTGTCCAGTATTCATTTATTAATATTTCGTTTATTAATATTTCGAGACACTACTGTCCGGAATAGAATTATTTAATACACGCTAATATTCAGTTAT
>CAZWCA010000020.1:0-53817 GCA_964632255.1 uncultured Smithella sp.
CCCCTCCAGAGGGGGACAAGAAAGGGAGCTTTGGGCAAATGTGCTTTGTAGAATCTATTTTCGGAGGAGTCTGACCTCAATCAAATATTGAATCGCTTTGTGCTCAAATTAAAGTCATACGCGGTAAACCGTGGCCGGAAAAAAATTTTCCGGATGGTTAAAAAATGACTTATGAAGCTTCGAGGCTGCACTTGCAAGCAGATACAGCGGTCAAAAAGAAGACTCCCGAATTTGCTTGCTCTTAAAATAAATCCATTGTAAATGGTGGGCATTGATTCATCATGAGGCGAGGTATGTTCCGAAAATTTAAAATCATTCTTGCTTTGATCTGTTTGACAACCTTCTCTGTCGCGGCTGTTGCAGATCCCTTTAATGATTTCCCTTTGGATTTTTTTAATCGTTCCGTGTGCAAGATTAAGAATCCGACATCTCCTTTTTCAAAAATAAAGCCTGTAAAGTTTATCGCTGTCATTCCCAGCCCGCCGGACACTCTGGAGCCGGGCGGGTTTAAAACAATTCCCCGTATTCACGAGAATGGTGATTTTGATTCTTTTCACTGTTCGCTTTCCAACAGAGCACCTCCTTTCCTTTCCTGATTTACCTTTGTAAATTCTATTAAATAATCCGGACGTCTATGTGCGTGGATGAAAACCAATCCTTTGTTTGCCGCCTATCAACCATAATGCAAATCAGCAGTTGCCAGGAAGGTAAGCGAATTATGGACTGCTTCTTTTTCGCCGCCCTGGTTTTTTAAAAAGGCATTCCTATTGTGAGAAGAAATCTCACTCGAATGGCTGTTTCCATAGCAACGGGACATGTTCCGGCGTGCGCCGCTGTCGGCGCGGTAACACTCGCCGACGCAAAATCACACAAAAAACTATTAATCTTTTCCTGCCCGGGAAAAGAATGACAAATTCAGGAGGGAAAATGCATTCAATCAAAACGGTAATTTTTTTAGGAGCTCTGACCGGATTGCTTTTATTCGTCGGCGGATTCGTCGGGGGAAAGACCGGGGTTGTCATAGCTTTCATCTTCGCAGTTATAATGAATTTGGGAGCTTACTGGTTTTCCGATAAAATTGTTCTGAAAATGTATAATGCCAGGGAAGTAAATGATTACCAGGCTCCGGAAATATATACCTTAGTGAGGGATCTTGCTCAGAAGGCTTTTCTGCCCATGCCGAGGGTTTTTATCATAGAGGAAGAGACGCCCAACGCCTTTGCTACGGGCCGTAATGAAAGCCATGCCGTTGTTGCGGTAACATCAGGAATACTGAAGATTCTGAGCCGTGATGAACTGGAAGGAGTTATCGCCCATGAGCTCATGCACATAAAAAATAAAGACATGTTGATCGGGTCTATTGCCGCAACGCTGGCGGGTGCGATAGTCATGTTGGCGAATATGGCACAATTCGCGGCAATCTTCGGCGGAACTGGTCATAGCAGTGATGAAGAGAATAGCGGAAGCAGCATATTCAGTCTGATTCTCATGGCAATTCTGGCTCCGATTGCCGCAACGCTCATCCAGATGGCTGTCTCGCGATCACGGGAATACATGGCTGATAAAGGAGCAGCGAAACTTTGCGGAAAATCATCTGGCCTGGCCAATGCTCTTGAAAAACTTTCCCAAGCATCCATGATAAAGCCTTTGGAGGCCAATCCTTCAACGGCTCATCTGTTTATTGTCAATCCTTTGACCGGCCGCAGGTTTATGAATCTGTTCAGCACCCATCCGCCGATTGAGGAAAGAATTTCCAGACTTAGACTGATGCGGGTAGTCTTATAACAGTTAAAAAGCAAGCTTTCATGAAACACAAAAAGCCAAATATTAAAACCGGCTGATTTTTATGCCGACAAGGAGGAAATAAAGAAAATGAATTGTCCCGTATGCAACATAGCGCTTATCATGTCGGAAAGACAGGGAATTGAGATTGATTACTGTCCCCAATGCCGGGGAGTCTGGCTGGATCGCGGAGAACTGGATAAAATAATTGAGCGTTCCGCTGCGGAAAGAAAGCAGTATGATCAGCATGGCCCTTATGAGAAACATAACAAGCACTATGATGACCACCATGAACACCATGACCACTACAAATATCGCAAAAAGAAGAGTTTTCTGGATGAACTTTTCGATTGAGTCCTGATAAAGGTTTATAATCATGTTTTCTCAATGAAAGGATTTTTTGTGAGGTTATAGGAGGGGGCACTGTAAGTTAAGATGGACATTTCAATAATCTTTTTGACCATAGCGGGTCTCGTTCTGTTTGAATCGATTACCAGTATCGATAACGCCATTATCAATGCTGAAATTCTGGCGACAATGCAGCAACGGGCGAGAAGATGGTTTCTCACGTGGGGAATTCTTATTGCCGTGTTAGGAGTTCGCGGAGTCCTTCCCTGGCTTATCGTCTGGATCGCCACTCCGGGGTTGGGACCGCTGGAGGCGTTAACAGCAAGCTTTTCAGGAGATCCCGCCGCTCTCCAGGCCATTCGGAACAGCTCTCCCTTTCTTCTGATAGCGGGAAGTATCTTTTTCCTGTTCCTTTTTTTCCACTGGTTATTTTTGGAACCGAAGAAATACGGGCTTCCGACTGAACGCTTTTTTGCGCGCCAGGGCGCCTGGTTTTACGCTGTTGTTTCTATCCTGCTTGCGGTGGTGGTTTGGCTTTCACTCAGGAAAAACCCGATGCTTGCTTTCGGAGCGGTTATAGGGTCTACAGCCTTCTTCATTACCCACGGTTTCAGGCAGCATGCTGAAGAACAGGAAAAACGTCTCATGGCCGGGAATGGAACTCTCTCCGATTTCAGCAAAATACTCTACCTGGAAATCATCGATCTGAGTTTTTCAATTGACGGTGTTGTGGGTGCTTTTGCTTTCACTCTTTCCGTTCCTTTGATCCTGATCGGCAACGGCATCGGGGCTATTGTGGTCAGGCAGCTTACGGTTTACGGAGTTGGTAAAATCAAAAAGTATGCCTACCTCAAAAACGGCGCCATGTACTCTATTCTGATTCTCGGCTGCGTCATGCTGGCCCATGCCTGGGGCTTCCATACGCCGGAATGGCTTTCCCCTCTGGCGACATTTGTCATTGTTGGATATTTCTTCCTTCTTTCATACCTCAGACGGGAAAAAAGAACGCCTTGAGACACCTTCCATCTCCAATTCCGGCCGGATATGCTCGGTTGATGAAAATATCCGGCCTTTGATTTGTATAACATCATGCCAATGGTTGTTATTGTTCTTCTTTTGCAGGTATGCTAAAAGATAGAAACAACGATCAGATTTATCAATGGATTTTCGAATGGACAGTAAATAAGGGGAGGATAAGATTATGGCTCGTGTAACTCTTGATTTACCGGAAAAATTTGACTTTGAAAGCGAAATCACCGTTCACATAAGCGAGATAAACCATGCCAATCATGTGGGTGGAGCAGGGATAATGTTTCTGCTCAACGAGGCGCGTATCCAATTCTTCGCCAAATACGGCTGGAATGAGCTGAACGTCGAAGGATTGGGCATTGCCATGAATGATTCAGTTATTCTCTATAAATCACAAGCTTTCCAGGGTGAAGTTCTGGAGGTGAAGGTAGCTTTGATTGATTTCTTCCGCTACGGATATGATTTTATTTATCTGCTCACCAACAAAGCAACCGGACGGGAAGTATGCAGGGCCAAGACCGGCATCATGTTCTTCGATTATAAAAAGGGAACAAAGGCTGATGTGCCGCCCAGATTCAGAGAGCTTTTTGCAGATAAATAGGAACTGGCAGGGAATGGTTCCATTTATTTTCCGGTGACTTTCCTGCCGGAAAAAGAACCGTTCCCTTTATGCCTTTAACTATTAATCATCAAAATCATCGTTATACATAGCATCATTAGCGGCATTAAGGAAAACACCTAAAGATTCACACAAATTTTTCACAATTTGGCTATGGACCACTTTCTCTTCAGCCGTCTTCGCCTTTGACATTGCTTTTATTGCACTATCCAATTCCTTCATTAAACCTTCCATCATTTTTTCCGGGTTCACTAAATGCCTCCTTGATTGATTTGTTATGCGGTTCCAATTATCGAAACCCCAAGAATTTCAGTGCCGAGAGTTATATCACCAGCAGGCTTCAGTCAACTCAAAATAATTAATTTATCCCAGTGCGTCTTTCAGCTTTTCCATCAATTGTTTGAGCTCTGTGCGATTCAGCTCCATTGCAACTTTGCCGCCGCCGGGATGAGCAAACTTAAGCGTTGCGCCTGTTTCCGTCTTTTCCACCTGCCACTTTGTCCCGGCAGGAAATTTGACATTATCGGACAGCCAGTCGTCAGCGTGGAATTCGGAGATTTGAATCAGAACGCCAAAGGCATGGCGAGGATGAATATATATTTCCTTCCACAGACAGTCCTGATATTCATTATATCCGAAGAAGGGAATGCCGTGAGCCTCCAGATGGGCCATGGCCTTGCGGATATCCGGCGTCTGCAGTGTAATATGATGAACGCCCCCATCTTTTTTTTCAGCAAGGAATCCATCGAGAAAACTTCCTTTAGCCGTGGGCGAGATTATTTCCAGACGGGACAAATCGCCCATGGAAAACAACTGCCAGAAATAATAGGCATGAACACCTCCGCCGCAACTGCCGGGAATGGCGCCCAGTATGTTTTTAAAAAAATGCTCGGCCTTTTCCTGATCTTTTACCGCAATCGATACATGGTCTATCCGGGAAATCATTCATCCTTCTCCTTATTCACATTTACTGATTAAAATTTTCTTACCGCTTCCCTTCTCCCGCCTCAACAAAGCGGCATCGCCAAGTATTTTTCCGACAAGATTAACAGCGCTTGCCGGAACCGGATCATTGCCTTTACTCATCGGCGTCGGGCCGAAAAATATCGCCAGAGCATTTCCGGGCGGCCAGAATCCGATGTCTCCCGCCTTAACTTTTGTCGTTGCCGTCTGATCGAGACCGGCTTTGACGGGTATTTCAAAATAAAATTCATCCCCCCATTCATTGGGAATCGTTTCGATGGGCAGCTTGTCGATAATCATTTTTGAGCATGGTGTATCGAAGAATTCCGCCTGCAGGGAAGTATCTCCAATTTGAATCTTTACGTGTAATGGCATACTTATCCTCCTTCCGGTATTATTTTAAACTCAGAGGAACCAGGAATGAAGCCGGAAATCCGGCAAATAATGAAATTAATATAAGATTATTATTGCTTTATCAAATATTATATCTTTTTTTTCAATTAATCATTATCACAAATTGAACCGGCCGCAAACAATTCCTAAAAACCGGCTGTCCGCCAATGTCTTCCAAGTTTCAATTTATTCAAGGGCTTTCGTTTACTTTGTTTAACTAAATTTTTATCCTTGAATACATGCTTTAAATTTTCTTTGACAGACTCTAACTTTTTTGTTTTATGAACTGGACATGAAGATCAAATTTTTAATTCCTTTTTTAATTTTGATCATTATTTTCCTGACTCTCCCAGGCTGCCAGAAGCGTTCCGTTGTTGTCACAGAGCAGACGATTACTCAAACAGAAAAAGATTATACCCGTCAACTGCCGCCGGGCCAACTGGCCTTAAGGAAAATTACCGATCCCAATCAAATTCCCGACTACACAAAGGCATGCTCCGACCTTAAAGGTCTTAAGGAAGCAATTGCCCGCAGTCTTAGTTACATGGCAAAGCCATCCAGTCAGAAATTTTATCCTTACGGTGAAATAACTCATGAGCGGGCAGTGAAAACACTGCAGGAACTGGATAAGCTTGTGTCCATGAATCCATCGCCCGAACAAATGAACAATATTTTAAGAGAAAAATTTGATACATATATATCGGTAGGCTGTGATGATCAGGGAACCGTCTTGTTTACTGGTTATTACACTCCTATTTTTAATGGTTCACTCACACGCACAGATCGATTTAAGTACCCCTTATATAAGCAGCCTGCCGACCTGATAAAAGATTCCGAAGGAAATGTTCTGGGGCAAAAAATTCCGGACCAGGAAGGTAAATTCCGGCAATATCCAAGCAGGAAGGAAATCCAAAAATCCAATATCCTTGCCGGTCTTGAGCTTGTCTGGCTTGCCGATCCTTTTGAGGCTTATATAGTGCACGTGCAGGGTTCGGCTAAAATCCGCCTGCCCAACGGACAGATTGAAACGGTAGCTTACTCCGCCCATAACGGCTGGGATTACAAAAGCATCAGGCCGAAAATGATAACCGAGGGAAGGCTGATTGATAAAAATATCAACATGATAAAAATGATTGAATATTTTAAAGCTCATCCCGATCAGGTTGATACATACATAAATGAAAATCCCCGCTTTGTTTTCTTCAGATCCGACCAAGGCGATCCCCGGGGTTCGCTCAATGAATCGGTCACGCCATTAAGAACCATTGCAACGGATAAGGCCATTTATCCGAGAGCGATGTTTACCTTTGCCGCGGTTGATCTGGACAAACCGATTGGTTTTGCCCTGGATCAGGATGCAGGAGGCGCTATCCGGGCTGCCGGCCGCTGTGATGTTTACATGGGAATCGGCGAACAAGCCGGTGAACTGGCCGGAAAAACATATCGTGAAGGCCGGCTTTATTACCTTTTCATCAAACCGGACGCTGACCGGACTGAATAATATTTCGTGATTATTTGATTTCCATTACATAAATAGTATCTCAATTAGACCCGAATTCTCATTATTACCAGTTTACAAATAAATATTTTTAAGGATGGAAAATGCGCAGGTTTGTCTTAATTCCGTTTGTGTTCCTGTTGGTCTGCTGTCTCCATGGTTGTGCACTGTTCAAGCTGCGGGAAGATGTGAAGATTTCCAAAGATTCCTGTCTGCTTATGGGTGAAGTTATCAGTAAATCTGCTTTAAAGAAACCTGTTATCGTCGTTGCTTACAGCAATTCCAACGGAGTTGTTAAGATTGCCGATTACACGGTGCTTTCCGAGCCCGGACAATATGAAATGGTAGTTCAGGAAGGAAATTATGAAATATTCGCCTTTGAAAGCGATAACGACTCCTTTTCCTTTGATCAACAAAATCAGCGGGCCGGTTATTATGGAAAGCCCACTCAAATAAAAACACAATTGGGCGGAGTTGTCGTCGGGCTGGACATTATTCTGATTGAGAAAGCCAAACTGCCTGTTTCATCTCTTGCTGATATGCTCAGTGAATTTTCCGGTGGTAAAAGAAAGCCCTTTACATCAGCCGGCGATCTGCTCAACCTTGATGACCCGTTTTTCTCAGCCGAAAATGGCCTGAGCGGTTTTTGGGCGCCATTGGAATACTTTAAACGAACCGGCTGTAATATCTCGTTTCTGGAACCTTATGATTCGAAAAAAATCCCGGTTCTTTTCGTCCATGGTGCCGCCGGATCGCCGCAGGATTGGCGATACTTTGTTAATCACATTGATCGCTCGCGCTATCAGCCCTGGATTTTTTATTATCCATCGGGCGCCCGCCTGGACACCGTCTCCTTCCTGCTACAGGCAAAGCTCTATGAATTGTACAGAAAATACGAGTTTGAAACCTTGTATGTTGTCGCACACAGCATGGGCGGCCTGGTATCCCGTTCCGCTCTGATTGAAAAGAATAACTTTACAGATTCCGTAAAGCTTTTTGTTTCAATTTCCACACCCTGGGGTGGAGAACAGCGGGCAAAGACAGGCGTGGAAAAATCACCGGCGGTAATCCCCAGCTGGAAAGACGTTGACCCGGACAGCGAATTCATCAAGCGGATTTTTGCCGCAAAATTAGACTCATCAATGCGTTATTACCTGTTTTTCGGACACAAAGGAGGCGGCAGTCTCTTCCGGCAAAATAATGATAATACGGTTACCCTGGAAAGCATGCTGGATCCGCGAGCACAGGCCGATGCATTGAAGGTGACCGGTCTTAATGAAGATCATGTCAGTATTCTTTCCAGCCCGGAAATGTTGAAATATTTTAAGAACGTTTTAGCCGATACGGAAGCTTACAGGGATAAAAAATATGTCCGTTCCAAAGGCTATCTGCATTTAGAACACTCTTTTGATCACGCCACGGCCAAAATTCCTTCACAGATGTCTCTGGTCCTGGCTCCCTCCGGAACCAACGAGCGTCAAACCGAGCTTAAAATCAATCCATTTTTGCCAAGTCAGGAAACGGGAGCTATTGTACCTAAAAAGTACAACGTCAGCCTTTGTGCCTTCGGATTCAAAACACAACCTGATCATATTCCCCTGGATATTAAGGCCGGGCAAATTGCCGATGCCAAATTTACTTTAATTCCGCAGGGTATGGTGGCCAATTATATTTACGCCACAACGGCAGCAGATGACAGCTTCTGGGGTTTTTATAAAGAACTTCCCTCAAATGTAAAAATTCGCTCAATTAAATTAACCGGGGCGGGTCTTACCCGGTCGCTTTCTCCCAATGACAAAATGACCGACAGAGATGTGCTTTCCGTATTCCTCTCCTCGAAAGACTTTGCTTTTAAAAATTCATTTGCCTTTTTCGATGTTCCGGCAGGCGAGTATAATCTGGCGATTGACGCTGATAATTGTGAACCATTTTCGACAAAGGTTAAATCTCAACCCGGCGATTTCGTTCCCGCACCGCCGATCCGCCTTATTTTGAAATGAGAAGAATAACCTGTCCTCCGCTGGCGGAGGTGTCACGCAGTGACGGAGGTGGATCATAATTTTAATTATATTAATAATTTAATTTACGATAATATTAAAGAAGTCCTCTTCCCCCTACCCCCTCCCGAGGGGGACAAGAAAGGCTTACGCAATGATTAAGATGGTGAGCACCCCGCATTTACGACGTTATCAAGAAGGAATAGAGAAAGGATAATGTAATTGGCTCAGTTTTGCCCGCTTTTCAGCGGCAGCAGCGGTAATTGCTATTATTTAAGCGGACGCTCCGGCAAAGGCATTCTTATTGATGCCGGCGTATCGGCAAAAAGAATTGCACAAGCTTTGAATCAAATGGCAATCAGCCCTGCCGGTATTCAGGCAATCTTTGTCACTCATGAACACACCGATCACGTCAACGGGCTACGGGTATTTGCCTCAAATATCGGGTGTAGAGTCTATTCCTCAGCCGGGACATTGCAGAAGCTGCAGGAAATGGGACATTTATCGATCAGGTTTAAAGCGGAAGTAATCAGCGATAAAGGTGTGGAAATCGCGGGAATGTTCATTAAACCTTTTTCAACTCCGCATGACAGCACGGAAAGCATCGGCTTCATTATTCAAACTGATCAAAAGACTGCGGCAATTGCAACGGATATCGGATGTATAACCGACGAAATCAGGGCATCAATTAAGGGCAGTAATTTGGTTATAATTGAATCCAACCATGATCTCGAAATGTTGAAAAACGGCCGGTATCCCCATTACCTGAAAAGAAGAATACTGTCGGAACGAGGCCATCTTTCCAATGATTGCTGCGCTACGGAATTACCGCGTCTTGTCAACGAGGGAACCACCGGCATTTTTCTTGCTCATTTAAGCAGGGAAAATAATTTGCCGCAGTTGGCTTATCAGACAGCGCTTTCGGCTTTGCAGGGCGCCCAAATGCATGAAAAAATTGACTTCACACTCGACGTTGCGCCGGTCAGCCGGCCGCAAAAAGTAACAATATTTTAATCTACGATTACAATTTTATTTTATTTCCCACGCAGAGCATGGAAACTAGATAAGACATCCTCCCCCTGAGCTCTCGCCAAGGGAAAAAGTAAAACTTGGACTTTAGTCCTTTTCAAATGGCAACTATTTAGTTTTCAGCAAATCACGAATTTCACCAAGCAATTCCTGATCTTTGGTCAGCGGCGGCGGAGCTGCAGCTTCTTCTTTCTTGTTTTTCATGATCAGTCCGAGAAACTTGACAATGAAAATATATAGAGCCAGCGCAACAATCAGAAAGTTAACGATTTCTCCGATAAAAAGACCATAATGAATTTCCTTGCCATCAATAACCCACTTCCAGGTCAGGTAACTTTGTTCGCCGGGGATGATGATGCTGACTAAGGGCATGATTATATGCTTGACCAGAGAATCAATAATTTTGCCGAACGCAGCACCGATAATAACACCGATGGCCAAATCAACCACGTTTCCCTTTAGTGCAAAATTTTTGAACTCTTCCAACATTGCAGATACTTTTTTCTGGGCATTCATAAGATACCTCCAAAAAATTAGTCAAATATTAAATTAAGCACTACTTTTACTGGTATTGTTAAATTTCCTCGACGTTATTAGATATTCTATCACCCTCCTGCTCTAGCTTTATTACAAAGCATATAATTACTCTATCTTAGCCATCTCTTCATAAATTGCCAAATCAATCTTATCGAACAAATGGACATATTGTTCTTCATCCAGTAGCCGTCGCATTTCCCAACCGGTTTCTGTTTTTTTCTCCGTCGTTACCGCAAGGGTCATTTCCCTTTCTTTCCAGTTCAGCTTCTTAACTTTAACAATACATTTAGTTCGCCAATCATCCTGGATAATATAATCCGTCTCGACCTGATTATTTTCCCGGTCAATCCGGACATTGCTTCCCATTTTCTTGTCTTTTAAAATGCGGGCTGTAGCATTGAGTATGATTTTTTCATTGGCTTCGTACGTATGCCTGTATTCATCGGGTTTTGTTATGACCTGCTGTCCGAATTCAGATCCACAGGCAATCAGAAGAAAAATCACGGAAAAAACAAAAGAAATTTTTCTTATCAGGTTGGACGCAGTTTTTAGCCGACTATTTATTGCTTCCATTTACCCACCAATCACCCTTCTCTTTAAACCACCAGTTTGACCAGTCTGTTTGAATAATGCTGGCAGCAAGCTCTTTTGCTGCATCGGTACTGAGTCTTTGCAGGGCGTAGCTGATCCATTCTTCCGAATATTTATTTCCTAAATCGCCGTATTCCTTCAATTGCAGAATTAAAGCAATTTGATCGGCATCGCGGGCGGCAAGAGCTTCTTTTGTTTCCTTTTTGTTGAACTCGTCGATGAATTCCTTAATATCATCTCCGAAATCAAGATCCTCAGTCAATTCACGCACCGCTTTTTCTTCATCGACTTTAACATATTTTTTATTGACGTAATTCATATCCCCGGTGCGGGCTTCGGGCAAATCGTGAACCATACACATCTTTAAAACCCGGTATTCATTTAACGCCGGGTCCTTTTTACAGAGTGTATAACCAACAAATATTGTACGCAAAATGTGTTCAGCCACCGACTCTTTACCACTGCCCAAAAATTGATAACCGCTGCGGGGAGTCTTTCCGAGCATTCCTACTTCAAACAAAAAATTGGCAATACTATCCATTTTTTCCCTTCTTTAATAAATTAATCCTGTTGCCCATCATGTCCGCAATTTTTTTAATTTGTGTTTGCATGGAAGCAAGACTGTCCGGCCGTGAAGTCGCAATTTTATCCAATTGAGCCTTCCAGTGCTCCAAAGAAGCAATTTCATTTTCTTTTAATTTTTTTTCGAACCGTTCCTGGTATTCCTTTAGAAATGAGGCAGTTGGATCGGGTGCAGCCATTTTTCAAATCCTCCTTTTTTAAAAAAGTGCATTATATCATTGGGATTTTATCTTGCAACAAGCAAAATCACATACTATTATAAATGAGCGTTTGACACCTTTGCATAAATACTATAAGCAACCCCATAAAATTCTTAAATTACTTGGATAGACTAATGGCGGAAAAACCTAAACCTGAAGATATAGCCGGAGGACAGGCCCTGATTGAAGGCGTGATGATGCGCCATGGAAATAAAATTGCAGCGGCGGTAAGAAAGCCCGATAAAGAAATTGTATTTCAGGAATTGGAGCACATTCCACTTACGCAGCGTTATAAATTATTAAGCCTCATGTTCGTTCGCGGAACCATAACCTTGTTTGAAATGATGTACATCGGCATAAAATGCCTGATGTTTTCAGCAGAAGTCGCTCTATCGGAGGAAGAAAAAAAGCCTCAGGGATGGGAAATGACGCTTTCTTTTATCATCAGTTTCTCTGTCGCCATATTTTTCTTTGTCGTAGTCCCCGCTTTCTTTTTCACCCAGATAAAACCATATATTTCCAATCTGATTCTATTGAACATTCTGGAAGGATGTGTGCGATTGGGAATTTTTCTCTGCTTTCTTTCTTCCACCCTCTTCATGGAGGATATGAAACGCGTTTACATGTACCATGGGGCTGAACATAAAACAGTTTTCGCCTGGGAAAACGGCCAGGAATTAACTGTTGAGAACGTTAAAAATTATTCAACCCGTCACCCCCGTTGCGGAACGAGCTTTATTCTTTTTGTAATGATTGTTTCTATTATTGTTTTTTCTCTTCTGGGCCGTCCGGATTTCCTGCATAGGGTGCTTTATAAAATTCTTCTTCTCCCCGTTGTCTCGGGCATATCCTATGAAGCCATCCGCTTTACCGGCAAACATCGCAACTGGCAATGGGTACAGGTGCTGAGCTGGCCGGGACTGATGCTGCAAAAAATCACAACCAGAGAGCCATCGGACGATCAAATTGAAGTCGCTATCGCGGCGATGAAGAAAGTAGTCTAGCAGGCTATTGAAAAGGCCCATCTGCTTCGCTGTGCTGCAAACCTCATCGCTCAACGTATTTCTATTCATGTAGGGGCAGACCTGAGTGTCTGCCCTAAACCGGTAAAAGGGCGAACACCCAGGTTCGCCCCTACACAAAAAATCCCTGAAATGTCTCTGCTCAATTTTCCTTCTTTAAAATTCTGAGGAAAAAATACACTTTTTCATTCCTTTCCTTAAAATGATAAGTGTTTGACATTTACCGTCAATTGCAGTATTTTACGCACTCATTCTTAACAGGTGGAAAATACACATGATTAAGCGTTTTTCTTTCCGGTTTGTCGCCGTTCTGATTATTGTTTTATTTTGCCGGCCGTTATGGGGAGCTAAAGAAGATACCGCTCAGATAACCCTTAAGAAGACGGCTGTTTCTAAAAAAAATTTTCATCTTTACACAGTTAAACAGGGAGATGTTATTTCAGCCATCATCAGAAGGCTCCCCGGAATCACTGAGGATGACATTCCTGATAATTATCGCATTGTTAAGCAGCTTAATCCCGAAGTGCCCAACTTTAACATCCTTTATACCGGGCAGGTTATCAAACTTCCGGGAAAAATTAATATTCAATCTAAAGAAGAATCGGAAGGAAAACCTTCTATTTCGAAAGCCATACCCGCCGGCACCTATACTTACAAAATAAAAAAAGGCGATAGTTTGATTTCAATTATTAATCATAAATTGAATATCAAAACAGATACCCGGCAAGCTCTCCGGCTTATCAAATCATTAAATCCCCGGATTACCGACATCAACAGAATTTATATAGGAAAAGTTATTTTACTTCCCGGAAAACAGGCAGATGTCCAACCGGCAACATCTGATTCAGCAAAAAATATTCAGCAAGTGGAAGAAAACCAAGCTCAGATAAATCAAGCGGAAAACATTATTGATAAAAAAGAAATGAAGGTTATGCCGCGGGAAGCAAAACTTGCTGTAGTCAAACATGTAGTAACCCAGATGAACGCTACCTTTATGACATCCGGCAATTATTATCTTCCGATTAAAAACGGACAAATCACCATTGACTGCCGAAAAATTCCGGTAATCGAATTTGACGACAAGACGACCATCTTTCTCGATTGGGAAAACAGATTGCATGAAAGTCTCAAAAAAATGATTCGCGATAACTGGAAAAGCTTTTCCATAGTAAAAGTAAATAAAAAAGATGATATTATTGTTATTCTCAGGAAAATTTTTGCATCAACCAAATCGTGCACCATTAATAAAAGAGATACATCTGTAATAGCGGGCACGAATCCGCAAATGGAGCTAATGGTGGACTGGCTGATTATTAAGTCGGATTCCAGGCAGAGACGTCCCCTGATGCAAGGCCTGCGCTTTGTACAGGGAAATAACTCTTTGTTGCCGAAGGCAATTAAAAACTACACCAGACAAAATGGTTTGATAATAACTGAGATTGATAAAGAAACCGGCCTTGCCGGTAAACCTGAAGAGATTTATTCTTTGCGTCCTATGGCGATTTTACCCACAGCCTCGGCAAAAGAATTTGCTTATTCTTTGGTTACAAATCTGGGTTATATTGCTAAAAAAGATGCAGATATCAAAATTTTCAACATGGCCAAAGACGGGTTTAATCTATCCGTCAACGTCGACTTGCTGATAAAAAACGCGGATAAAAAATATATTCTTTATTCAAATAATCTGCCTTCTCAATTTATTAATATACTCAAAAAAGAACATTACCAGCTGATTTCCGTTGCTAACTCGGACGCCCCGAAAATTTTAATTGAAAAGATTTTACCGGCGCTGGCAATTCCTTCCACTTATGGCTATTTTACCTTTTCCGGAGCAGATAAAAACCAGGCACCCTATACATTTGGCTTTACAGGCATGAAAATTAAAGCCGGTAAAGACCTCTATATTATTAATTTTGCGATTGACGACGGCTTACGTGGTCTGATCGCCGAATTATGGTCGGCAGACATAGCACGTTATTAAAACAACTTTTAAATTTTATTTCTCAATTATTTTCTTTGATACAGGAAACCTTCTGAATGAAGCAATTTTTTCAATTTTGTTTTTTGTTGATTGTAAGACTATCTCTAAAAAAACAGATTCATGGTATTATTCGAAAACATTTCGTAATATTCAATTATAATAAGCAAATGTAAGCATCAACAAAAGTAACGGGGAGAAAATCCTTTATGACGCTGTATCTTCGCTTTTGGCACAAGTTTACTTTTATATCTGCTGCGGCCATCTGCTTTTATTTTCATATCTTTACAAATGCAGCTTGGAGTAACGGCTTTGCACATCAGGGACAATTAACTATTGTTGAGGCGGTGCAAAAGGCTCTCATGGACAATCATGAGATTAAAGCCATGCATAATTTATCGTCCGCCTCTAAAGAGGACATCGGCATTGCCCGCAGTTATCTTCTGCCGAAAATTTCAATCGAGGGAAGATATTTGCGGACCAATAATCCCGGATACGCTTTCATGTCCAGGCTTAATCAGGAAAGGATTACCGCACAGGATTTCGATCCTGAGACTTTGAATCATCCCGATGCAATCAACGACTACCAATCCTCCATCAGTATCGAACAACCTGTTTTCTCGAAAAAAGCTTTTGTAGGCCTTACCATGTCCAGAATTGAAGCACAGGTAAAGGATGAAGAATTAAAACGAAAACGTGAAGAAGTAACTCTGGAGGTTGTCAAAGCCGGCCTCAATGTTTTGAGCGCCAAAGAATATATGAATGCAGTCCGGCAGGGGGTAAAAGATGCCGAGGAACATTTGCGGGTCGCCAATTTGCGATATAAGAATGACCTAGGTCAATATTCCGATTCCTTACGTGCATCAACTGCATTAACAGAGGCAAGACAGAAACTCAACATCGCTCAAAAAAATGTTAATCTGGCTCAGCGTGGACTGGGACTTTTGCTGGCAATAGCTGAGCCTGTCGACGTAAAGGATGATTCCACTTACGATCTTCCTTTTAAGGAGCTGTCTTATTACACGAAGACTGCCGATATTCGCGGTGACTTACGGGCTTTTGAATTACGTGAAGAAAATGCCAGGAAAAATATTACTAAGGCAGAAGCCGGTTATTTTCCCTATGTGGGCGTTGGCGGGACATACCAGTTAAACGATCACGAACAGCCTTTGGGCTCTGAAGGTAAAAGTTGGCAGGTTATGGCATTTCTGCGCTGGGAGATTTTTGACGGAACCAAACGGGAATACGAGCGGGCAAAAGCTAAGCATCAGGCATCCGAGGCGCAAGAGTATCTCCGGGCCATGAAAAAAGGAGTTTCCTTCAAAATCTATGAAGCATATATGAATGTTGAAGAAGCCGGAAAAAATATGGAACTTGCCGGAAAGGCGCTGAAGACTGCGGAAGAAGGTGCAAGGTTGATGATGCTGCGTTATGAAAACGGGCTTTCGTCAATGAGCGATCTTCTAAGCACCCAAACCAGCCTGGAGCAGGCACGCGCGGGCTTTGTCATTCATTCAAATGCTTATAAAATTGCTCGATATACCTTGAGTTTTGAGAGCGGAACAATTTTACAGGACTTGAAAATTGAGTAAAAAAATCCGTTGATGGAGAAAAAGCATGAGAAAGCGAGGAGGTAATAGGCTTAATTTTGTCTGTTTTTTTGCAGCAATGCTTATGATTTTCAGTCTTATTTTGTCCTGCAAGAACAAGCCTTCTCAAGGAGCAGTCAAAAGACCTGCAATTAATAATGTAACAGTCACGGCTGTAGTCCCCTCTATTGTTGACGAAATCTTTGAAACAACGGGTACAGTGCGATCCTACCGTACAAGTCAGGTAGCCAGTCGAGTAATGGGTGTCGTTACATCATTGTATATTCAAGAGGGAGATCAGGTTTCCAGGGGACAATTACTTCTTACCATTGATGGCCGGGACATTGCCGAACGGCTGCAAGCCGCTGTCATGGCGTTGGAATCGGCCAAACAAAATAAAATGCTGCAGGAAGCGACCTGGCAACGTTATAAAAACCTCTTTGATCAAAAGGCTATTTCCCGTCAGGAGATGGATCAGATAGAGACTCAAAAAAAAGTAGCCGATGCCGACTATAAGCGGACAAAAGCACTCGTTAATGAAGCCCGTACCCATCAATCTTTTACCCGGGTGACGGCACCCGTTTCCGGCAGGATTTCTCATAAATATATCGATGCCGGAAGTATGGCCAATCCGGGTATGCCATTGATGGCCATTGAAGAGAGCGGCAACTATTACGTGGAAGCGGCTGTTGACGAGAGATTTAGAAGTAAGGTCAAACAAGGAATGGCCGTTGAGATTATCTCTGATAACCCGCTAAAAGTGCAGAATGGTACTATTTATCAGGTCTTGCCTTCTATCGATTCTCTTTCCCGAACATTTCTGATTAAAGTAAGTTTTCCTTCCGGGCAATCCCGAAGCGGTCTTTTTGTCCGGCTTAAAATTCCGGTTGGTAAAAAAGAAGTCATCCTGGTCCCGCAAAAAGCAATAGTTCAGAAAGGACAATTAACAGGCGTATATGCAGTCGACAACCAAGGCATAGTTACTTACCGGTTAGTCCGTACAGGAATGGTTCATGCCAACGGTTTGGAAATCATTTCCGGCTTAACTTCAAACGATAGATTGATTACAGAGGGTATTGAAAGGGCAATGGACGGAGGAATCATTACCGGGAGAACGTCGCCATGACCCGTATGGGCATATCCGGAAGAATTGCCAGGGCCTTTATTAAATCAAAGCTGACACCACTGCTGGTTATTGCTGCCTTTTTGCTGGGAATCTTTGCCGTCTTTGTTACGCCGCGGGAGGAAGAGCCGCAAATAAATGTTCCCATGATAGATGTATTTGTCAGCTATCCGGGAGCCACACCCAAAGAAGTTGAAGAAAGGGTAACCATCCCCATGGAAAAGCTTCTCTGGGAAATCAAAGGCGTCGAATATGTTTATTCCATTGTCAAGCCGGGATTGAATCTCACCATTGTCCGCTTTTATGTCGGCGAGAAAATGGAAGATTCCCTGGTCAAGCTTTATAATAAACTTATGTCTCACTATGACATCATCCCTCCCGGCGTCTCCCAACCCCTGGTCAAACCCAAGTCTATTGATGACGTACCCGTCCTTGCCCTTACACTATGGAGCAATCAACCACGTTATTCCGGTTATGAGTTGCGCCGTATAGCACTTGAACTTTGCGGAGAGCTCAAAAAGGACTCCAACGTCTCTGAGTTTTCCGTGATTGGCGGGCAGCACCGCCAGTTGCGCCTGACCCTGGACCCGCAACGCCTTAAGGCTTACAGCTTGTCGGCGGATCAGATCATGCAGAGTCTGGCAAAAGCCAATGTGGTTATTCCCTCCGGTTCTTTTCCTGCTATAAACAGACAAACCATTGTCGAAACCGGCAGTTTTTTAAAAAACACCGAAGATGTCGGCGGTCTGGTTGTGCAGGTATTTAACAATCGTCCTGTTTATCTTCGGGATGTAGCTGAAATTCAGGACGGACCAGCCGAGGCGGCAAATTACGTATTTATGGGTCTGGGGCCTGCCGCTGCAAAGAAAGGATTAAAAGGCAACCTCGCGGGGCAGTCGGAAGCGGTAACCATTGCCATTGCCAAGAAGAAGGGAGCCAATGCCAGTCTGGTAGCTGAAGAAGCTTTGAAAAAAGTGGAAGCTCTTAAGGGCGACTTGATCCCTTCAGACATAGAAGTGACTGTAACACGCAACTATGGAGAAACAGCCAAGGATAAATCCGATGAACTGCTCGAACATATGCTCATTGCCACGATTTCCGTGATAATTCTCATTGCCTTGTTTCTCGGATGGAGGGAGTCTATTGTTGTAGCCGTGGCTGTGCCCGTTACTCTCTCGCTTACGCTCCTTATCAACTATCTGTACGGCTATACTTTGAACCGGGTTACTCTCTTCGCGCTGATCTTCTCCATCGGTATCCTGGTTGATGATGCAATTGTTGTCGTCGAGAATATCAATCGGCATTTCCGAATGCACAAAATCGAGCCGGAAACAGCAGTCAAGGCAGTCGATGAAGTAGGCAATCCCACAATCCTGGCAACTTTTACCGTTATTGCCGCCTTGTTGCCGATGGCCTTTGTTTCCGGTCTGATGGGGCCTTATATGCGGCCTATTCCGGTGGGAGCATCGGCAGCCATGTTGTTTTCCCTGCTGGTTGCTTTTATTATCAGCCCCTGGCTTTCTTACATTGTTTTGAAAAACGTCCGCCGTAAAAGCGGTGAAGAGCTGAAAGAAGAAAAATTCACCCTTTTCTACGAGAAAATGCTGGGTCCGCTGATTGACTCCCGAAAAAAGCGCTTCATTGTTTTTGGGATTATTACGGGATTGCTTTTACTGGCAGTTTTATTGATTCCACTGAAGAGTGTAACCTTAAAGATGCTCCCTTTTGACAACAAGAGCGAATTACAGGTGATTATCGATATGACTGCCGGTAAAACCCTGGAGGAAACAGCCGCTGCTACCCGGGAGATGGCCGAATATTTGAAAACAATTCCGGAAGTAACCGACTATCAGGCTTATGTGGGAACCGCCGCTCCATACAACTTCAATGGACTTGTTCGCCATTACTTTCTGCGCACGGGAAGCAATGTTGCCGATATCCAGGTCAATTTCGTCGCCAAACAGGACCGTAAGAAACAGAGTCATGATATTGCCAAACGGCTGCGGCCGGAGTTAAGACGGATCGGAGAGCGTTATGGCGCGCGCATTAAGATAGCCGAACTTCCTCCCGGACCACCGGTATTGAGCACTCTTGTTGCAGAAGTCTACGGACCGGAAACATCCCGGCAGATTGAAATTGCAAAATCAATTCGCGCTATTTTTGAAAAGACTAATGGCGTTGTTGATGTAGACTGGTTTGTTGAAGATGATCAACGAAAAATCACTTTTAATGTCGACCGTGAAAAAGCAGCCCAAAGCGGCATCACCACAGAAGCTATTGCACGCAATGTACAAACGGCTTTAAGCGGCAGTGTAGTGGGCCTTCTCCATCTGGATCAGGAGAAAGAACCCGTGGATATTTTTCTCCGGATGCCTCTGGCCCAAAGAGCAAATATCAATTCCCTGCAAAACCTGATGATTCCATCATCAACAGGCCGGCTTGTTTCTATGGCTGAGCTTGTTACGCTTCAGGAGGGTATTGAGGAAAAAACTATTTATCGCAAGAATTTGAAAAAAGTGACTTATGTAATCGGTGATGTTGCGGGGACAGAAGAGAGCCCTGTTTACGCCATATTAAAAATGAAAGATGCCATTGCCAAACTGCAGCTTGCCGAAGGGTATGAATTGAAACAGTATTTTTCCATCCAGCCCTGGCTGACAAACAGGTACGCTATGAAGTGGGATGGAGAATGGCACATTACTTACGAAGTCTTTCGTGATCTTGGCATTGCTTTTGCCGCCGTGCTGGTAATTATCTATATCCTGGTCGTTGCCTGGTTTGGCAGCTTTGTTACCCCGCTTGTAATCATGGTTCCGATTCCTCTTACTTTGGTGGGAATTCTGCCGGGACACTGGTTATTCGGTGCTTTTTTCACGGCAACTTCCATGATCGGATTCATTGCTCTGGCGGGAATTGTTGTGCGTAATTCTATCTTACTTGTTGATTTTATTCAGATGGAATGGCGTGAAAAAGGCGAACTGCGTCAGGCGCTGATCCGGGCGGGTGCCGTGCGCTTCCGCCCCATAGTGCTGACAGCGGCGGCAGTCGTTACCGGATCGTTTGTTATGCTTTTCGACCCTATCTTCCAGGGATTGGCCATCGCCATGATGTTCGGGGCTGTGGCCTCCACTCTCCTTACCTTGCTCATCGTTCCTTTGCTCTATTATGAGTTTTTCAGAAACAAGGCATGTCCGGATTCCCAGCAGAAAGAAATTACTGACAATTAATACCTGGTAATTGCATTGAATCAGGTCAGGAAATGGTCTGTCATAAAATGGACTATTTTGCCCTTCCCTTCTGTCAGAAAAAGCTTGCAAAAATAGAGCCGGTAGTATGAATAGAGCGCGACAAAAAAGATTACGACAAGGAAATATTTCATGGTTAAAGCAATCGCCCTTTTTTCCGGAGGACTCGACAGCATGCTGGCAGCGGAAGTTACCCGCAGGCAGGGTATTGAAGTCCTGTGCCTGACTTTTGAAACCCCATTCTTTACTGCGGAGAAGGCGAAGGCTGCGGCCTGTCACATTAATTTACCGCTGGTTGTCGAAAATTTTACCGCGGATCACCTGATAATGCTTAAATCTCCCCGTTACGGCTACGGCAAAAACATGAACCCGTGCATTGACTGCCATACCCTGATGCTGAAGTTTGCGGGAAGAAAAATGGAAGAAACCGGTGCAGATTTTATCATTACCGGGGAAGTATTAGGCCAGCGTCCGATGTCTCAGGGAAAGCAATCGCTTTACGTTGTTGCAAAGAATTCCGGCTATCCTGATTATATTCTGCGGCCGCTCTCTGCTCAACTTCTCGATCCGATTAAAGCTGAACTTGAAGGAAAAATCGATCGTTCCCGGCTGCTCTCGATTCAGGGCCGCGGCCGCAAGCAGCAAATACGAATGGCTGCCGACTTTGGTATAACTGACTATTCCCCTCCTGCCGGAGGCTGCCTGCTTACCGATCCGATATTTACCAAGCGCCTGCGTGACTTATTTGCTCACGGAGAAGACCGGCAGATTCGCGACTTTGATTTGCTCAAGTACGGCCGGCATTTCCGGATCAATAATTACAAAATTATCGTAGGACGGAATAAAGCAGACAATGATGCCCTGCAAACCCTGGAAATTGAGGATGATATTGTTCTGTCTATGGCTGATTTCCCGGGGCCGCGAGTTTTAGTTCCCTACGGCGGCGATGAAAACATCCCGTATATGGCTGCATCGTTATGTGTTCGTTACAGCGATGCCCCGGATGACGGCGAAGCTAAAGTAAAATGCCGGAAAGGAAATAGTTCAATAATTATCAGCACAAAAGCAGCAGCCCGAGAAATTTGCGAACGCTGTATTATTTAGTCATACTTAACTCCTTTTTTATTCCCGCCTTATCTATAAAATATTATTAGTAAACCACCATTTAACACTTATGTTAAATATAGCATTCTTGACAGTTAGCCGAAAGGTGGTAAAAAAATTATATTTACAAAAAATAACATTTATTAACATTCAGAAAAAGGAGGTGATACGAATCGGGCAGTTCATTTAACCAGTTTCCGTCCTGAAAGGGTTCTTTTCCGCGAAAGCGGCGTCGATCTGCGGAATTGCTTATGACATACATTATATCCGCATCTGCAATACCCTGATCTCCTTTCCGGAACGAAAGATACCTTCTCTGTGGTTCGGAAACGATTAGTTTTGCCATCCGTAATTTCCGGATGACTGCTAATTATCTTGTTATATTATTCAGTTACGACCTCATTACTTTGTTACAAACTGTAAATACCGCTAATTTTATTAAGGCCAAAATAGGACATCCAATTTTTAGTACGAAGTAAACAATTAAAATTTTTGCCCAAATAATTTTACTAAAACTAAAACATGGAGGTCGTATGAAAAAACAATTAAAACATTCAATTCTGATATTTTTATTTGTCATAAGCATCATTGTCCAGGCTCCTTTTGCCTCGGCAGTCAGCCTGACTAGCGAAACCCAGATCGACGGCATATCACTGACGACAACGGGAACGGGTATTACCTTTGGTGATTTCTCAACCAGCGTATCAGGAACTATTTACTCCGGCGGTGTTGCCGTACCGGGATATTCCCGTACCGATACCGGAGCAGGCAGTTTTATTACCGGAGCAGATGGTTCTGTGGTATCATCGATCCCGCCTTACACAAATGCAACAGGAACCCGATACGCTCAGATTAATTCCTCAGTTGCCGCTGCACCGGCCGCTGCAAATCCCGATCCACTTGCCAATCCGCTTGATTCAGATTTTGTCGTGCTCGGTTCCACCACGGCAAATTCACTTTCGGGAATGGTTCGCGCCACTGATTCGGCCGTCTATTCACAAGCCTTCACTGTTAACGGTACCGGTGATCTGACTTTTATGGCCAATTATTTGTATTACTTTGCACTCGAAGTCAGCCCCGGTGAAAATCCATTCACGACAGCGGCTATTTCGAAAGTCCATTTCGAAATTGGCCTGGGAACAGATCCAATTTATACATTTGATTTAACTCCATTCGCCATATCGCTGCTGGATCCAGATGATCCGCTAAACCGGCTGGATATTTCAAATTTATTTACAAAAACGTTCACCGGAATTGCCGATGGAACATCGGGTTATTTTCTGGCCCAGGTTTTCACTGATACACAGGTAAATTCAGTTCCGGAACCGAACATCGTCTTTTTGCTTTCATTAGGAATACCCTGGCTTGCCATCTTAAGAAAAAAGATGGGGCTCTTCGGCAGCAAAACCTGATCTATTATACATACCGATATTGAATTAAAAAATGACCGGTTTGATTTTATCTGACGACATGGCGAAAGGAGAAATCCATGAAAATATCCAGAAGAAAATTATTGAAAGGAGCAGTTATTGCGGGAGCAGGCATGGCCCTTCCAACGCTCCCTTTTAAGTGGCTGATGCGGGATGCACTGGCATTTTATCAGAGCCCGACAACTATCCCTCTTTTTGGAACTAAACTGCGGGGCGTATATCCCCTCGACCCTAATGGAATACCGGTGGCAATACCGGACGGGACCAAAGCTCCCGTGACCGGAGTTACTCATTATAAGATCAACATAAGTCAGTTCTCGGATACTTTATTGCCGGGCAGCTCCGGTTTAGGTACGACAAAACTTTGGGGCTACAGGCCGGTCAATGCTTTAGGAGGTGTACCGCCTCAAAGGCATCTGGGTGGAATTATTATTGGAAAAGGACGTGCTCCCGGCGTAGCCGGTGACACGGCAAAGCCGATTCAAATCACTTTCCGCAACAACCTGCCCACGAAGCCAATCATACCTGTTGATGTTGGATCATTTTTTCAAGATGCGGCAAGCAAAGGAGTCAACAGAACGGCAATTCACTTCCATGGCGGTCTTGTACCCTGGGTCAGTGACGGCGGACCATTTGACTATTGGGGACCCACGGGAAATCATGGACCGAGCTTCCTTAATAATCAGGTTTTAAACCCGGCCGCAGCTATAAATGAGGCGGAATATTATTATCCAATGAACCAGAGCGCCCGGTTCGGCTGGTATCATGATCATGCACATGACCTTACCCGAACCAACGCGTATGCGGGTTTAGCTTCCGGATTGCTGCTCCGTGATGCTTTTGAAGCAAATCTCATAAATAAGGGACTTCCCAATTACATTGAAAACGGCGGAAACGAAATCCCGCTTATTTTACAAGACAAAACATTTGTTGGTTCCAATATCAGACTCGTTGACCCTTCATGGTTGAATGAATCGACCGCGACAACACCCGGCAGCCTCTGGTATGCACATACTTATGAAAGAACCCGCTGGCGCCGGCTGGCAAGTGGTTTGTCTCTTCCCGAACCATCGGTCATACCTGAATTCTTCGGCGATACGATGCTGGTCAATGGGACGGCTTTTCCGAAGGTTTCCGTTCAGGCACGCCGTTACCGGCTGAGGATACTCAACGCCTGTAATGCACGGTTCCTGAATCTGCAGCTCTATGTAGCCAACGGCAGCCCTGATGGAATCACGCTGAATGCCCAGGGTAATCCGACCAATGCCCCGGCGTTATGCGATCCTAATACTCCTGGCTCCAGCGCGACCATCCTGCATATCGGAACCGAAGGAGGCTTTCAGCCATATCCGGTAAAGGTTCCAACCAATGTTCCTTTTAACCCGGTTTCTCTCACCGGTTCTCTCATAATGGGACCCGCTGAACGCTCCGATATTATCATCGATTTCAGCCATTATGCAGCCGGACAAAGTATCATTCTTTATAATGATGCTCCGGCACCCTTCCCCTTTGGTGATCCGCGTTATGATTATTTTCCCGGCTGGAATGTAAATGGAAACCCGACGAACGGGCTCACGTCTACCGGTTTCGGACCAAATTCCCGAATTCTCATGCGCTTTGACATTATACCGCCTACATCTGCTGATCTGCCTCTGGCTATTAACACAAGCACAAATCTGCAGCCGGGCAACGAAACATTGCTTGTTCCGATAGGTGTCACCACACCTCCGCCGGGCGTTACCGCTCGTCCACTGACCTTGAACGAAGCGTTTGACGCCAATGGCCGTCTCCTCCAGATGCTGGGCACGGCCACATTACCCGGCCCTGCCGCCGCTGGTTTCGGAAGGCCTCTATTGGCTACGCCGACGGAAGTGGTCAACGATGGCGCTACCGAGGTCTGGGAAATTTACAACCTGACGGGTGATGTCCACCCGATACATTTTCACCTGGTAAACGTCCAGATTATCAATCGCCAGCCTTTCCAGGTCATCGGTTTCAGCGGTGTTCCGGCTACCTTCACCGGTCCTCCGGTTGCACCCATGCCGTATGAAACGGGGTGGAAGGAAACAGTAGCCATGTATCCGGGAACCGTTACCCGGGTAATCATGAAGTTTGATTTATCACTTGCACAAATCAGAACGGCTTCTGGTGCAGTCATAACAACACCCCCCAGTCCCCGAACCGGTGGTCATGAATATGTGTGGCACTGCCACATTCTGGAACACGAGGAGCACGATATGATGAGACCGCTTGTCGTTCTTTAATTGATGTAAAACTATGCTTACCCGGGCATGCCTCGCTTCTCGCGCGGGGCATGCATTTTTATGTACGACTATTTAAAGACTTAGTAAAATTCTTATTGAGAAAGACACGGGAATGAAAAAATTTTTACTTGGAGGTTTGGTCCTCTTATTTTTACTATTAGCATTTATTACAGGCTCCTTGTTTGGGAGGCAGGAAGGTGGAAAACAAGCAGGACAGAATGGACGAAAAATTCTCTACTATGTCGATCCTATGAATCCTTCTCACACATCCACCAAACCGGGTACTGCACCTTGCGGTATGAAACTGGAGCCTGTCTATGCAGATGAAGAGCCTTCGCAGCAATCTGCGGGACAACCTGCTTTACCGGCGCTGCCGGCGATGATTAAGGTCAGTGCCGAAAAACAGCAAATGATCGGTGTTAAAACTTCAGTTGTGGAAAAATCAAAAGCTTACCGTATCTTACGAACCGTAGGTACAGTAGTACCTGACGAGGCACGTGTTTACCGTCTCAATTCTGCAGTGGAGGGATGGATAAAAGAGACATATCATGATTTGACAGGAATGTTCGTTAAAAAGGATCAGGTACTCGCTTATTATTATGCACCTGACTTCCTCAGTTCAGAGCAGGCATATCTTTACGTTCTCGGGGCGCTTGACCGCTTTGTTGCAAACGGCAGGGAAACACCCACTCAGATCAAACTAACAAAAATTGAAATCCAGCGCTACATCGATTCATTGCGGACTTTAGGCATGAGTGAGTTGCAGATAAAAGAAATTGCCCGCACACGCCAATCTACCGAAAGGATAAAGATTGTCGCCCCGGCCCCAGGTTTTATCATAGCCAGGAATGTGTCTTTCGGTCAACGCTTCGAGAAAGGTACCGAATGGTACCGCATTGCCGACTTAAGCCGGGTTTGGGTTTTGGCAGATTGTTTCCGAAACGAAGCGGAGTACATCAAACCGGGGATGAAGGTACGCATCACAGCTCCTCATCAAAAACAGGAACTTTATGCAGCAGTGAGTAATGTAATCCCCCAGTTCGATGTAAATTCCCGCACGTTAAAAGTACGTCTGGAAATGGATAATCCTGGATATCTTTTGAAGCCTGGTATGTTTGTCGATGTGGAATTCCCATTGCAGATGCCGGAAGCAATCACTGTTCCTGCCGATGCCGTTGTTGATTCAGGTCTCAGGAAAACGGTTTTTGTAGACCGTGGAAATGGTTTCTTTGAACCTCGCGAGATAAATACAGGCTGGCGTTATAATGGTCAAATTGAAATCACCCGGGGACTTTCGGCAGGTGAGCGCATTGTTATTTCCGGGACTTTTCTTATCGATTCGGAAAGCCGGATGAAGGCGGCGGCAGCCGGTATGCAGGAAAAGACGCGAGTATCCAAGGCAATTAAACTTGTTCGCGATCCTGTCTGCGGCATGGAGGTGAATGCCGATGAAGCAAAGACGGCGGGCCGAATTGCTGACCATAATCATGTTACATACTATTTCTGTGCTGACCAATGCAGAATTTTATTTAGCAAAAATCCGGAACAGTTCCTAAAAGAACCGGACATGAAGCCTGCAGAACATCATACTGCGCAAAACATTCGTTCCGGGATGGCTTCTAATGATTAATCGCGTTGTCGATTTTTCCGTTAATAACCGGTTAATTGTAATTATACTTCTGGCTGCAGCCTGTATTGCGGGCTGGTGGTCAATGAAACATGTCGCTCTGGACGCCGTTCCCGATCTCTCGGATACACAAGTAATTATCTATTCACGCTGGGACCGGAGTCCCGATATTATCGAGGCCCAGGTAACATATCCAATAGTAACTGCAATGTTGGGTACTCCGCGTGTTAAAGCGGTACGCGGTTTTTCCGATTTCGGTTACTCCTATGTTTACGTCATCTTCGAAGATGGTACTGATATCTACTGGGCACGATCACGCACACAGGAGTATCTCGCATCGGTTTTGCCCGGGCTCCCTCAGGGCGTACGTACAGAACTGGGACCGGATGCAACAGCGCTGGGCTGGATTTTCCAGTATGCTCTCGTGGATGAATCAGGCTCGCACAGCCTGGCCGAACTGCGTTCATACCAGGACTGGTATCTCCGCTACTACTTGAAATCGGTCCCCGGCGTTGCCGAGGTCGCCACATTCGGCGGCTTTGGCAAACAATATCAGGTTAATGTCGACCCGAACCGTTTGCAGTCTTTCGGCCTGTCCATCAATAAAGTAGTTGAGGCCGTACGAACCGGCAATACTGAGACGGGTGCCCGGCTCATCGAATTCGGAGGCACCGAATACATGGTGCGTGGCCGCGGCTATGCGCGCTCGGTCAAAGATTATGAAGATATTGTGGTTGCCGCCAATGAAACAGGAACTCCTATTTGCCTCAAGGATATCGGAACTGTGGAAGTGGGACCTGACATTCGCCGTGGAGCTTCCGACCTGAACGGTAAAGGAGAAACCGTTTCAGGCATCGTGGTTATGCGTAACGGACAGAACGCCCTTGATGTAATTGATCGTGTGAAAACAAAAATCCGGGATTTGGAACCGGGCCTGCCTAAAAATGTCAAGATTGTTCCTGTCTATGACCGATCAGACCTGATTAACCGCGCCATCAATAACCTTAAATGGACGCTGACCGAGGTCATCTTCACCGTTGCCATTGTGATTCTGCTTTTTTTGTGGCATATCCCGAGCGCTATAATTCCGATGATCACTATACCCGTCGCTGTTTTGCTTTCCTTTATTCCCTTCAGAATGATGGGGATAACGGCAAATATCATGTCACTGGGCGGCATTGCTATTGCCATCGGCGCTCTTGTCGACGCCGCCATTGTTGTCGTTGAGCAGACGCACAAGAATCTTGAACTATGGGATCGCAACGGCCGAAAAGAAGATTACCGGAATGTTGTAATAAACGCCATCAAGCAGGTAGCAGGCCCGAGTTTCTTTGCACTCCTTGTAATTGCCGTCTCCTTTATTCCCATACTTGCACTGGAATCGCAGGAGGGGCGACTCTTCACACCTCTTGCATATACCAAGAATTTGTCAATGATTATCGCAGCATTTCTGGCTGTAACACTTGATCCGGCCCTGCGCATGTCCTTTATGCAGATGCAAATGTTCCGGTTTCGGCCCCGCTTCCTTTGCCGTTTCATAAATTCCGCAATCGTAGGCAAAATCCATTCCGAAGAAAAGCATCCCGTCAGTCGGTTTCTCATCAGGATCTATGAACCGGTTGCATTATGGGCGCTCAAACGGCAATGGACGGTTATCACTGCGGCTCTCATCCTGTTTATTGTCACGATTCCTGTTTTCATGAAGCTTGGCACTGAATTCATGCCTCCTTTGGAAGAGGGATCAATTTTATATATGCCCTCAACTATGCCCGGAATATCCATTACCGAAGCTCAGAAACTGCTTCAGGTTACCGATCGTGTTATCATGCAGTTTCCCGAGGTAGACAGAGTATTGGGCAAGGCCGGGCGTGCGGACACGTCGACAGATCCGGCACCGCTATCCATGCTGGAAACCATGATTATCCTGAAACCTAAACACAAGTGGCGACAGGTGGACACATGGTATTCACCATGGGCACCCGAATGGGGCAAAGCTGTATTACGGCATATTACGCCAGACCGCATCTCACAGGAAGATCTGATAAAGCAAATGAATGAGGCGCTGCAACTCCCGGGATTGGCAAACGGCTGGACCATGCCGATCAAGGGACGAATTGAAATGCTGAGCACCGGTATCCGTACAACCAACGGCATCAAGATTTCAGGAGCTGATCCGGTAACGATTGAACAAATTGGAGTGCAGGTTGAGGGACTGCTGCCGTCTGTGAAAGGGACGCGCAGCGTATTTGCCGAGCGCACAGGATCGGGCAGTTTTCTCGATTTTGAATGGAACCGGAAGGAGATTGCCCGTTATGGACTGAGTATGGAGGAAGTACAGGATGTGGTGTCCAAGGCGATTGGTGGAGAAAACGTGACCATCAGCATAGAGGGACGGGAACGGTATCCGGTAAATGTCCGGTATATGAGGGATTTCCGGGAGGACATCGGGTCGTTGGGACGAGTGCTTGTAACCGGTTTGGGTGGACAGCGGCAAATACCCGTTTCCGACCTTGCCGATATCCGGATGGTCGGCGGGCCGTCGATGATCAGGAATGAAGACGGCCTTATTACCGGGTATGTTTACGTGGATATTGCTGATCGCGATCCGAAAGGATACATCGATGAAGCATCACGACTTATACGTGAAAAAGTATCCCTGCCGCCCGGCTATGCTATCTCGTGGAGTGGTCAGTATGAAGGAATGGAGCGTACGAAAGAACGGCTTAAAGTTGTTGTGCCGATTACTCTTGTTATGATTTTTTTTCTGCTTTGGCTCAATATGCGATCTATGACGAAAACATTCATTGTGTTAATGGCCGTTCCTTTTTCCGCCATCGGTGCCTTCTGGTTTCTTTACCTGCTTGGATACAATATGAGTATCGCGGTCTGGGTCGGGCTTATTGCCCTTTTGGGTGTCGACGCGGAAACAGGGGTCTTCATGTTGCTTTATCTCGACCTTGCATATGAACAAGCGAAAAAGGATGGGAAACTGCGCTCGCTCGCTGATTTACAGGAGGCTATCCGGTACGGTGCAGTGCAGCGGTTGCGACCGAAGTTTATGACCGTAATGACAACCTTTCTGGGCCTTATACCAATACTATGGTCAATGGGAACGGGAGCGGATGTGATGAAACGTATTGCGGCACCAATGATCGGAGGAATTCTGACATCTTTTTTACTTGAACTTCTTGTTTATCCACCTGTTTATCAGATTTGGAAGTGGCATTTTGACTTAAAAAAAGGCTCTTCGGGAGCTTAATCAATGAAAGGAGGAATTTTATGAGGAGAAAAGAAATGTTAAGCGGCGTTGTGTTAAGTATGTTGTTTTTTCTATTAATGACAGGTGTCTGTATTGCACAGGGACAAACCAATGCACAAAATTTACCCGGCAAGCAGGAGATGGAAACAATCAAAGGTACTATCAATTTTAATGAGCGTATGGGAGGGTTTTTCATAAAGGGAATAGAGCCGGGCGGGGAGTATTTCATAGTTAACCAGGATGCGAAAATTCTCAAGAAGTTGAAAAAAAGCGGTAAAGCAGTAGTCATAGAAGGACATGTCGGAGAAGGCGGAGCAGAATACTTCGTCATAGAAAAAATTAACGGTAAAAAATATCCGGCAGCGAAGACAACTTCAAAGATGCCAACCGCTAAGTGAACTGGATGAATTTCAGTTCGTCTTATAATCCGGTCTGCTTTTGACTATTGTATTCAAATGTATTCAAACCATTTTTTTGAATTTATAAATATTGTTTATTTATAGTCAAAGGCAGGCCTTCCCTATTTTCGGAAAAATCAACCTAAGTTAGTATCTATCAAGAAACTTGAATGACAAAACTATTCGTTTCCGGACCGGAAAGAGGTTTTTTCGTTCCGGCAAGGAGATCAAGAGATTGCTTGAAGGCGTATACAATGCAAGTTTTGCAAGCAATAAGCGCAGAACATCGCTTATGCCCCAAATGTTCTTTCCGGACGGTAACTAATTAAAATCATCTATTGCCTAATCAATGCTTATAGTATAAGGACTAAGTATGCTTTTTTGATATATTTTCTTAAATACCTTAAAAAATAAATATTGATTATGGCGGACACAATCAGCATAGAAAGCCCGGATATTACCAACTTTGAAAAAACGCTGATCATCTCTCAGGGAAAAATCAGGACACGGACCAGCAAGATCGATAATCCATATGAAAAAACCGTTCGTAATCTTTCCCAGCCGGACTTATCGGAAGTTGAACATCAAAATCTCGCAGCAACGGAAATTGAAAAAAAGCAATATCAGCAATCAATCGCAAGAGAAAAAAATACTTCAAAATATACATTTCGGGGGAAACTGGTTTCCGGAGGAATGGGAGCCATACTGGAAGTAATCGACCAGGATTTGTATCGCCCCGCCGCCATGAAGATCATCAAACCATCGTTCAAGAATGATGAACGCGCCTTAGTCGAGTTTATCCGGGAAGCAAAGATTACCGCTATGCTTGAGCATCCCAATATCATTCCCATACATGAACTTGGTTTGTCTGATGAAACCGGACTCTATTTCACGATGAAGTTAATGAAGGGAGAACCTCTTGATCACATTTTAAATGAGATAAAAAAAGGTAATCCCGATTATGAAAATAAATACGACGCCTATTCTCTCGTAAATATTTTTCGTAAAATCTGTGATGCAGTTGATTTTGCCCACTCAAAAAATATTATCCATCGGGATATTAAACCGCACAATGTCATTGTGGGCCGTTTTGGAGAAGTTATCCTGATGGATTGGGGACTGGCCCTCTATATCGGTGATCCTGATAAAGAAGATAATCCGTTTCAACGGAATGCTCTAAAAGCTATCTCCAATTTATCTGATGAAGAAAAAAACACCATTCAGGGTTCTCCCGCATATATGGCTCCGGAACAGGTTAATGGCGAGTTCTCTCTTCTGGACAAGAAAACAGATATTTTTCTTCTTGCTGCAACCTTCTATCATATACTGACGTTGGAAGCGCCTTATACCGGTGAAAACTTGAAAGACGTTTTAAAAAAAGCTAAAGAGCGCGATTTGATCTATCCGCAAAAACGAAGTCCCCATCGACACATTCCTGATGAACTATGCCGTATCATAATGAAAGCTTCCTCTTTAAAAAAGGAAGAACGGCACAGCAGTGTACAGGCTCTGATAAATGATATTGATGACGCTGTTTCAGGGCGCTGGCTTAAGCAGGAAAAAAAGGTTTTTTCCTCCGGTCAATTTCTTATGAAAGAAGGAGAAGATGCGGGGGAAGCTTATTTAATAACCAAAGGAAGCGTGCAAGTTTACAGGCAGGATGATGGTCATTCCAAAGTTGTTTTGGGAATACTTAATGAAGGAGATATTGTCGGTGAGATGGCTTTGATAACTGATGATGTTCGTTCCGCCAGCGTGGAGGCTTTGGAAAATACGGAAACAGTGGTATTGACAAAGGATATCCTCACACGAAGTCTGAAAAATATGCCGTCTTACATCGAAAAAATTATGGCAACATTGACACGCCGTTTACAGGCGGCCAATGTTATCATTCATCCTCATCTGGTAACTGATTGCTCACCGTTTGTTTTGCAGCAGATGTGCCTTATTCTTAAAGATGTTTCCGGTATAAATAAAGAATTTACTCTTTCATATGATCGTTTATCTTCAAGGATATCCGACGATCTGGGCATCCCGATCAGCCGGGTAAGAGAAGTACTGAATAATGGAGCCGAAGCGAACCTGTTCAAAATTAAAGGTAGTCAAATTATCGTAGATGATATTTACCGGCTTATGCATTCCGTTGATCTGGCCAAGTCTCTAACCGATAGATAACTTTAATTCCCATTTATTTGGTTACGGCAATCCAAGACACATCCGAATTTTTTAAAAAGTTAACATCAAAAGTTTGCTTGCTTATATCTTCGAAACTAATTCCTTTCCCAATTCGTAACAGCGTTTTTTTGCTTCATCGTTAATCGGGTGACTGCAAATCAATGTTTCACTCACGCATACAAAAAAGCGGTTGGCAAAAGTTTCCAATGGCAGCTTTGCGCGTCCGCCGCCGCCGTGGCTCATGAATAGAACTGCGGGTTTTCCCTTTACTGGCTCTCCTGCTTTGTCCCAGAGATAAAGATCATCAAATAATGTTTTGATTGTACCGGCCGGATATGAATAGTAATCCGGAGTTCCAAGGGCAATTGCCTCTGTCTTTTGAATATCATCCAGGGTAACTCGTTGCTCATTGGTGTTAATCATTTTCACTGCACCGCCTGCATCAAAAATACCGCGGGCAATCTCTTCTGCCATTTTTTTCGTGTTGCCGAACTGCTGACTGTGGTAAATTACAAGTATTGTTTTCATTTTTTTCTTCCTCAATAGATTTTGACACTTATTTCATTTTTCCTACAGGGATTAAATATAAAGGATCATGATTAATGGGAAGATTAAGAACCCGCTTTACTTCCTCATCTTCAAAAGCTCCGATAGGAACAGCCGCTAGATCTAACGATACGGCCTGAAGTAAAATATTTTGTCCTGCATGTCCGGCTTCCATATTTATATATCTCCGGGCACGGTCACCATACTTTTGAAAAGTCTTTTTATAGACTGCCGCGATAACGAATACGGCAGGCGCTTCCCGTATGCAATCCTGGCCTAATGCAGCTTCTGAAAGGTATTTACGAACATCCTTCATATTCATACGGCTAAGATTATGAGCTTCCGGAAAATAATGAAATACACCTTCTTTCATTGCCACATATATCTCTAACGGATATAATGCGCCCGCAGATGGAGTTGTTCTGCCTCCCCAGTTACGTGTTATACCCTGAGCCGCCCAAAGCAACTGTGCTAAATCTTCCCTATTTAAAGGCTGAGAAGAAAAATTACGAATCGATTCTCGCTTTCTCAGGCAATCTTCCAAGACTAAATTACCTTTCTTCATGGAAGACGGAAGATTTATTACTGAATCGTTTAGAATACTATCCATTTTTGCCTCCCTGAGGCCGTGTATATTTCATACAAACATAGAAGCGGAAATAATGAGCCGATGCTTTGACAATCAAATTCGCTCTCAAATAAATTAAAGCAAAGTAATAAATTTTTCAGGCAGCTTAATATCACCGGTATCATTATAATTCATAAGAGGTTAACTAATGCAGTTTTTCTTTGGGCTGAAATTACGATGTTTTTTTCTTTTTCCGAGTCAGTTCCTTTTTTACTGCAAGACCGATATCTTCTATTATATAAGGTTTCCGGACAAATTCTCCTGCACCTTTTTTTTGTGCTTTCCTGACCTGGTCGGTTTCGGAGAAGCCACTGACAATTATTGCCTTTTGCCCCGGATTAATATCCAATATTCTCTGATAGGTTTCAAATCCGTCAATTCCCGGAGACATGATCATATCCAGAACAATAAGGTCAGCCTTTTCATTTTTAAGGTGTTCAATTGCATCTTCCCCGCCGGAAACAGAGTTGACCCGATATCCTAACTTTTCCAGCATAATCATGGCCAGTTCCCGTTGTTCCTTCACATCATCCACGACCAGAATGGATTCCCCCTTTCCCATATAGGCCAGATATGGAGCTGTTTTTTTAACTTTTACCGGTTCTTCTCTGGTTATGGGGAAGTAAAGACTAAAGGTGGTTCCTTTGCCCTCCTGGCTTTGCACGTCAATATAACCGTTGTGATCCTTCACCGTCCCCCAAACAACGGCAAGTCCCAAACCGGTACCGCTTCTGCCCATGACTTTTTTTGTATAAAATGGTTCAAAAATTTTATCGATATCTTCGGCGGATATGCCGCTGCCGGTATCGGAGACCATAAGCACAACATAGTCTCCTTCCTGCATTGTATGATATCCATGAATAGGTTGATCCAAATAGCGGTTTTCCGTTTTTATGAATATTTTTCCTTTGACGGATATTGATTCGGCAGCGTTGGATACAAGGTTCATAAGGGTTTTAGTCAAATGGACGGGAGAGCCCTTGATATTGAAAAGATTTTTTTCCAGTTTGGTCAAAATCCGAACATTGGGGCAATAAGCTTTTAAATTCTCAAATTCCGGCATTTTAAGATAATCAACAATCAGGCTGTTCAGATCAACAATTTCTGAAACGGCCACTCCTCTTCTGGCCATTGTCAGCATATCCTGAATAATAGCCGTTGCCCGAACGCCGGATTGCAGTATATTTTCGGCGTATTTTCCGGCTATGCTGTTTACCGGGATATACTGTTTCATCAGTTCAGTATATCCCACAAGCACTCCTAAAACGTTGTTGAGGTCGTGGGCGACGCCCCCTGCCAGCGTACCCAGTGCTTCCATCTTCTCAGCACGGTTTAAACGTTCTTCCAGTCTCTTACGCTCGGTATTGTCGCGAATGCATTCTATAGCCGCGATGATTTCACCATTATCATCCCGAAGAACTGACGCCGTTCCGGAAAGATGCATATTGCCAAACAAATTCTGAGCATATGAATCGCCGAGAAGAATGTCTCCTATACGCTGGATCGCAGTATAGTTTTTTTCACTTTGTTTGTCCGGATAAAGAACAAGATCAACCAAAATATTTCTTCTTTCACCGTAAAAAGGCAAGGCATATTCATGATTGCCTTTACCGAGCATGTCTTCTTTTTTTATACCTGTCATATCTTCCATGGCCCGGTTCCAGGCAATGACTTTGCCCTCTTTATTAATAACAAGTGTGGCGTCCGGAAAAAAATCAATAATATCCGCAAGCCGTCTTTCCGATTCTCTCAGAGCCGCTTCCATCCTTTTGCAATCTGTAATATCCAATAATGTCATTAAAGTTTGTGTCGTACCCGGTATTGGGACTACAGTTGTAACAATTTCTTTTATTTGTCCATTCCGGCCGACAAGTCGAAACCCGGATGTACGGGAAACGGACTGCGGATTGAGAAGATGCAAATGAAGATATTCTTTTATTCGTTCCAGATCTTTTCGGTCAACGAAATCACTTAGCTTTTTTTTCCCCTTCACTTCCTCTCCGGCGTACCCGGTTAATTTCTCAAATTCTACGTTCGCCAGTATAATGGTGTTGTCTTGATTGAAAATAATCAATGCAATTCCTGCATTTTCAAAGATGCTTTTATAGAAGTTTTCTGAATTAATGTTATGAAAAAATTTCCCAAAATCAGGAATATGCTCCGCCGTTTTGTCCTTATTATTCATCCGATAAGCCTCTATTAATAGAGATTCAAATTCAATGGGAAAGCTTATGACAAAATCCAGTCCGGCACTATACGTCTATTTACCGCTGTCAGCAAGATTATATCGGCAAAATGGCCTATTAGAGAAGCTGTTATTTATGTCTGTAAACCGGAGCCGATCCGATCAACATAAAATTAAGAACTAAACAGAGCAAGAATTTGAACTGCAAAGTTGCTTTCAGAGGATTCGCCTTCGGCTAACGTTGATACGGATACTTTTAGACTTATATCAAGAGGTTGTAAATATAGATTTAATTGGTGATTAATAGATACTAAATCTATCCATTTTTAATTCAGATAAGAAATATATTTACAAATGAATTAATTTCCGCTTCTATCTTCCAGCAGGATAAAGGTTATTTGAAAAATGTTTATTATAAATTTGAAAATATCTGTAGATAAATGGACAATTCTAAAAAATGAGGGAATAAAACCAATTAAAAACTATCAGTTTTTTAATATTTTCAATAAATATTTTCAAATGTATTTTTTTAAAAATAAAAAAATCGCTGAAAAGGATCGTATTTCAGTGATGAAGAAAATCTTACTGATTATAATTGGAATTTTCGTACTATCAGGCTTTGCTTTTCATCCATTATCAACAAAGTTCTTAACTGATGGAGTTAAATCATCCGGCGTAATAAATAACCTTCATGTAACTTTTATTGATGCCCGAGAAGCTAAGTTCAAAAAAGAAAAATCTTTTGAACTTAATTATATTTTTCCAACAATTTATTCTTGCGGCGATTCTTCTTTTGATATGCCTTTAAATATTGTTTTCGAAAAAATGTTTTTGAAACGATTTCCTAACAATCCCAATGGATTTAAAACGGAAATAAAAATATCTAAGTTTTATTATACCTGGTCGCCGAAGCAATTAGCAATATTTCCAATTATTGGCATATTTGTTATAGGAGCTGATGTTGAATATCATGGATATCTTAAAATTGATGTAGTCATTTTAGATAAAAATAATAAATTCATCTTTACAAAACAATATAGTGTCGATCTCAAAGATATGAAATCTCCATTTGTCAATACAATTTATAAGGACGGATTCGGTTTGATGCTGAAGGCTTTTGTGAGAGTCACGGACGAGTTTGAAACGGATATCAGCCGGATTAAATTTGACTAATGGCTAAAAATATTAAATGTTTTTTGGTTGATACTTTGGATGTTTTAATTGATGAAATTCACAAAATAAAAGGAAGTGCATGCCAAGGCAAACACTTCCTTTTATCCAACCCTCCATCGTAAAAATGCGCTAACAAAGTAAAACAATATTAAATCAAATTAACGAAAAAAGCACCCTTACTTTCATATCAGGAAAAATCTTAACTTTTTCCACATGAGAGATGCAGTTTCTAAATTTATTCCTTTAAAACCTCCTGATTTAATTTAAGAAACTCCTCGCTTGGATTAAGAGAAACTACAGCAAACATAACCTGTAGCAAGCAAAATAAAAAAAGAGATTAGCCTTTATGCTAACCCCTTGAATAGACTGGAGGCGGCAATGCGATTTGAACGCATGAATAACGGTTTTGCAGACCGCTGCCTTAGCCACTTGGCTATGCCGCCATTAATCTTCTTTTTTTCAGGTTTCAAGGAAATTTAGAAATTATTAATTGGTATTCTTTTTTTTTCGCATTTTTGTCCGGGTGTAGCTGCATCCGCAATACAAGTAAATCCTTTTCCTGTCATGCAATTACGATAATTATTTTTAGCTTGCTCAGCGTAAGCATTTGTTTCGACAATAGAAATACTTTTTTCGTCAAAATATTTCCGAAAATCAATATCGGTTGTGTCAATATCAATTTTTTCTTCTCTGACTCCAAGCTCATTAAGACCAAGCTTATTAAGACAAGCATTAAATAATCTAAAACATACTTGCGAGCATTTAATAAGAGCATCAATAAAATTCTGAAAATGGTTTGTAACATGAGTTGCAATACTCATTTTATGCCTCCTCTTTCAAGTTTTTACTCTTAAATGCTTCCATTCACTTGCCAAAAACGTCAGGTATAATCATTGACATAAGAGGCTTTACTCGGGAACCGGCAGCTTTATTTTCCTGCATAGCATATGCCGCATTATTTATATTTGTAAAACAATTTAAAATATGAAAATAAGTATCTTTTTTTACAAAGAAAATTTTCTAAGGGTATCAGGAAAAAAGAAAAATATTAAATAAAGAAGGAGTTTTTGAATAATTTGATTGTAAAAATTTTTAACAAAAATCTTTAATAAAAAATACAAAATATTACTAAAAAACTTAAAATGTTTTACTTTTTTTAAATTGTAAATTTTTCCGACAAAACAAAATTCTTGCCGGAAAAATTACATTGACCTGCAGGAACTGAATTGCTGAATAAA
This sequence comes from uncultured Smithella sp., assembly GCA_964632255.1. Taxonomy (GTDB): domain Bacteria; phylum Desulfobacterota; class Syntrophia; order Syntrophales; family Smithellaceae; genus MVRV01. Next base: position 38,553 of record CAZWCA010000020.1, read on the forward strand.
TAACCGGTGAGAACATTGCGTTCATGTAGAATGCAGGTTCCGGCAAGGAGATCAAGGCATTGCTTGGGAGGCGCACATAATGTATGTCACACAAGCAATACCGCAGATGATCGACACCGCTCACGCAGAAAAAGCCTTTGTGGACCGGAACTATTTAATTTCCCTTTTTCTTGTCTATAGCGGCGTTAAATTTTGCCGCATCGATGACAAACCGTTCGTGCGACGCCTCGGATATCTTTTCTTTATCATCAAATGCTTCCAGTTTAAACGTTAGTTTGCGCCCCTCAACCCGATCAAGCTTGCCTTTTACGGTAACGGTCATCCCCGGCGGTGTTGCCGCTGCGTGAGTCATGGTCATGCCCGTTCCCACTGTCTGTTCACTGGGCCAGTCCAAGTGTGGTTTGAGTGCTTTTATACAGGAAAATTCGAACAGTCCAACGAGGAAACCCGTGGCAAAAACTTTGGGCATAACTAACCCTTCTTCAATTTCCGGGTAAAGAAAGGGAACAGTCTTACTTTCCGGAACCTTAAATTTAAATTCAACTTCCAATCCCGGCTGTAGAGAAGTTTTCATAAAAACATACCTCCGTCGTATGAGAATTAAACCTGCTTTTTCTTAAGCGCTGTCAAGCAAAGATTACTAACCGTCAACTAATTTCGATCAACTTGATTTCAAAGGTAAGATCCAGTCCTGCCAGGGGATGATTAGCATCCAGGATCACATGTGTATCTGAAACTGACGTAATTACTACCGGAAATTCCCGGCCATCCTCCAATGCAACGGCCATCCTCAACCCCACTTCCGGAGTCATGTGCGGCGGAACACAACCCCGTTCCACTTCCAATACCATTTCTTCATTCCGTTTGCCGTATGCTTCATCGACCGGAACGGTAAAAGTCTTCTCTTCTCCGACGCTCATGCCGATAACCGCCTTTTCAAAGCCGGGAATTACTTCTCCCTTACCAATAACAAATTCCAGCGGGCCGGCATTGCAACCGCATTCTTCCTCAGAGCATTCCGAAGAATCAAAAACTTCTCCTCCTTCCAAACGCCCCGTATAATGGATTTTTACCTTGTCTCCTTCTTTAGCTTTTGCTTTATCCATTTATCCCCCCGCCTTTCTTTATTTTTTGACGACATTAAGTTTTAGCTATAGCAGAGTAACAATTAATATTCCATCAATTATCTACTATTAAATCTTAAGGATGAATTTTTATTTAAATTAATAGTGCAATCCGGCATAAAAATTTCTTATTCAGATAAATTATTTAAAAATAACAGAAAATAATAATTTATATTGACATATCGAACAAATTTATATTTAAGCTCCATTTCAGAAGCAAGACATAAAGAAATTGAATTATTATAAAAATGGTTTTCTTTTTTTGTTTGTAAAAACTCTATTAAATTCTGAAGTATTCTTTTTACGATCAACATCGGCATTCATATTTTTCTCAACATGTCTATTTTTTAAAATCAAAATATTCTTTTCTTGCTGTATAAATTAAATTTTTTTATTTCTTATTGTAAATAGATGAATGAGTAAAAAAACCTTCTTTTTTTATTAGAAACAAAAAGATTGACAATAATAAACACTAACTATATTTTTTTAAGTTATGTATAAGATTCTGGTGGATAGATGAGCTTTAGCGCAACCATTCCTTTATATAGCACCTCGGCAACAAAGCGAGAAGAAGACAAGAAGGCCGATCTTTTTACCGGTTCCTGTGATTTTTATTTTTATATTCGGATGTAAAAAGTGCAGCCAAATGAACTAAACACCGAAATGAACAGTACTCGCCCGCAGCCCAAGCGCAAGGTACTGATTATTATTGCGATAATATTACTGATCGTCGCAGTTCTGGGTACTTTATCAGTTGTGGAGATGAAGACCTCATACCTCCAGTCGCGATATCTTTCACTTTTCGCTAAAAAACTTTCTTTTTCAGTGATGCCCGGTCCCAATCCGTCTTTGACATATCCGGAGGACGGCCCTTATGATGAACGACTAGGATATACTCAACTGCCGTCTTTTCTTAAAAGATTAACTATGCAGGGATACCAGATTGAAGCACAGGCCCGTCCCTCTTATAATTTAAATGAAGTTATGGAAAGCGGACTTTTCACGACTTATCGTGAGAAAACGCAGGCAGGCCTGAAAATTTATTCTCAAGATAGCCAAACTCTCTTTGATTCTCAGTTTCCACAGAGAATTTATAGTAATTTCGAATCGATACCTCCCTTGATCATAAAAAGCTTACTTTTTATAGAAAACAGGGAACTGCTCGATCCACGAAATTCCGGCCGCAATCCGGCCGTTGAGTGGGACAGGCTGGCAAAAGCAGTGATTGACAAAGGAATAAACATTTTTAACCCGGGTCATCATTATGCCGGAGGAAGCACTTTAGCCACACAGATTGAAAAATTCCGCCATTCTCCTGAAGGACGGACTGCCGATCCCCATGAAAAATTAAAACAAATGACTTCAGCATCTTTGAGAGCCTATCTCAACGGCCCGGATACAACAGCGGTGCGCAGGCAGTTGGTGGTTGACTATCTCAACTCCGTTCCTTTGGCTGCGATTTCAGGATATGGTGAAGTCAATGGCATCGGCGACGGCTTATGGGCTGTCTATGGGACCGATTTTAACACAGTCAACCAGCTTCTCTGCGAAAGTTGCGGGGCAGACGACCCACGAAAAGCCGAAGTTTACAAACAGGTTTTAAGTCTCTTCATTGCCCAACGCCGCCCCTCTTTTTATCTGGTGGCTGATCGAAATGCCCTGCTGACTCTAACAAATACTTACCTGCGTGCATTGTGCAAAGCAGGGGTCATTCCAACATCACTGCGGGATAGTGCAATTCAGGCAAAGCTGAATTTTCGCAAGGGACCACCGGAATTACCCGCAGTTTCATTTGTCGGCCGCAAAGCCGCCAATACGATACGGCGTCAGTTGAGCTATTTACTGAATGTTCCACAACTTTACGAACTTGACCGCCTGGACCTTACCGTAAAAAGCACTTTGAACAGTGCAATCCAGGATGACGTAAGTAAACTTTTGCTTAATTTGAAAGATCCGCAGTTTGTAGGGGAAGCCGGTCTCCGGGCATTTCGTCTTTTGGAACAGGGAAATCCTGACCGTGTTATCTATAGTTTCACTCTTTATGAACATGTAGATAATACAAATCTACTGCGCATCCAGACTGACAACTTTGACCAGCCGTTTGATATTAACGAAGGAGTAAAAATTGAACTGGGTTCTACGGCAAAACTTCGAACATTGGTAACATATTTGGAAATCATTGCCGAACTTTATGAACGTCATAAAGAATTACCTCCGGAAAAGCTGCGCGCCGTCAATGTTGATCATGGTGATCGACTGACTCAATGGGTTTTGGAATACCTTTTGACGAACAGGGACCCGTCCCTTAAAGACATACTGGAGGCGGCGATGGAGCGGCGCTACTCGGCTTCTCCCGGAGAAGCATTTTTCACGGGTGGAGGCCGGCACACATTCCATAACTTCGAGAAATCCGATAATGGGAAGATATTGTCCGTTCGCGATGGCTTGCGAAATTCGGTCAACCTGGTCTTCATAAGGATGATGCGTGATATTGTCCGCTACTATATGTATCACGTGCCGGGTTCGACGGCCCGGATACTCGAAGATATGGAAAATCCGGCAAGACAGGTTTATCTGGCGAGGTTTGCGGATAAGGAAGGCCGTGTCTTCCTCAATCGATTCTTCAACAAGTATCAAGATAAAAAAGCTGATGAGCAGTTGGAAATGCTGTTGCAAAACATGCACCCGGTTCCCCATCGCTTAGCATCGGTTTTCCGTTATATCAAACCGGCGGCGGGCGTTGGTGAGTTCTCCGCATTTCTAAAATCGCAAATACCTTCCTTATCTCTATCGGGTGAGGATATCGAAAAGCTTTATGAAAAATACGGTCCGGAAAAGTGGGATCTTCATGATCGAGGCTATATTGCCCGTATTCATCCTTTGGAGCTCTGGCTGGTAGCCTATCTTCGAGCTCATCCGGGAGCCAAGAAATCGGAAGTAATGAAAGCAAGCATCAATGAACGCCAGGAAGTCTACAGATGGCTCTTCAAGACGCACAGGAAAAATGCTCAGGATATCAGGATTCGGACTCTTCTTGAAGTGGAAGCATTTTTGGAGATTCACAAGGCATGGAAAAGACTCGGATATCCATTTAATTCGCTTGTGCCTTCCTATGCTACATCTATCGGAAGCTCCGCCGACAGGCCGGCATCTCTGGCGGAATTGGTCGGAATTATTGTCAATGACGGCGTTCTTTATCCCGTCTCCCGGGTTGATGAGCTTCTTTTTGCTGCGCAGACTCCTTATGAGACGAAGTTAAAAAGGAAAGAATCTGCGGGACAAAGAATTTTAGCACCTGAAATTGCCGCCACTCTTCGTTCTGCTTTGATCAACGTTGCTGAAAACGGCTCAGCCAAGCGGATTTACGGAGCATTTGTTCGCAGTGACGGGACCAATATTGATGTTGGAGGTAAAACCGGAACGGGTGATAACCGGCGCGAGTCCTATGGAAAGCATGGACAATTGATCGAATCCCGTGCCATAAACCGTGCCGCAGTGTTTGTTTTCTTTATTGGAAAACACTTTTACGGCACTATTACGGCTTACGTGCCGGGGGCTGAAGCTGCTGGTTATAATTTTACAAGTTCCCTGCCCGTTCAAATTTTGAAAATGATGGCGCCGACACTCACGCCTATGATAAGGGAATCTGAAGACAATCTTACTCCTCCCCTGATTGCCAATAAGAAATGAAAAATTTGATCATTTTTTATAATTTTGTTTGCAGAACCGAAGTGTACACACGTTGCCTTTCGTGGCTCGGATGACTTAACCATTGATACTAAATTTTCCTTCTTTTTCGTTGACACATCCACAGCCTTCCCTTATAAGCGGAAAAAAAATCTAAACATAACAGGAGATATTTCATGAAAAAATCAGCAGTATTTATTGTCTTTTTAGTGATTCTCTCTTTGAGCCTATTTGGTTGCAGCAAAAATGATTCTTCCCGGATCAAAGTCGGCGTGATCGCCGAGCTGACCGGCGATGTTCCGGCTGTCGGCGCCTCCTGCAAAAATGCAGCGGAAATGGCTGTAGCCGAAGTTAATGACGCCGGCGGGATTCAGTTGGGAGACAAAAAATATAAAATTGATTTGATCATCGAAGATAACGCCGGAAAAGCCGACCAGTCGGCATCAGCCGCTCAAAAACTGATCACGCAACAGAAAGTTACCGCAATTATCGGCCCCAATGCCAGCAGATATGTATTACCTGCTGCTGAAATTGCCGAATCAAGCAAAGTAGTTTTAATTACTCCCTGGTCTACAGCACCGAAAGCCACGCTCGATTCCAAGACAAGCGCTTACAAAAAGCATGTCTTTCGCGCCTGCTTTATCGACCCGTTCCAGGGACGCGTGGTAGCTAAATTCGTATTGGACAATTTGAAATTGAAAAAAGCAGCCGTCCTTTATGATGTTGCTTCCGAATATAACAAGGGAATTGCTGAATTTTTCAAGGAAGTTTACGAACAAAACGGCGGTAAAGTTGTTGCTTTTGAAACTTATACAACTAATGATAAGGATTTCTCATCCCAGTTGACCAAAATCAAAAAAGCGGAACCGGAAATTATCTTCCTGCCCAACTATTACAGCGAAGTTCCATTGCAAATCCAGCAGGCGAAACGCCTGGGCATTACCATTCCTTTTATCGGATCTGATTCATGGGGCTCCGAAGAATTGATTAAACTTTGCAATTCAGACTGCAACGATTATTATTTCAGCACGCATTACGCCGCGGACGCCGCAACCGAAGCAACAAAGAAATTTATCGCAGGCTATAAAGCCAAATATGGAAAAACCCCGGATGACGTGGCCGCCCTGACCTACGATTCGTTTGGATTGCTTTTTCAGGCTCTCAAAACAGCAGGCAAGAACGATCGTCAGGCTGTCCGCGATGCACTGGCCAAAATTCCTCTTTATGACGGCGTGACCGGCAACATGCAATTCAAGGAAGGATGCGGCGACCCGGTCAAGAGCGCCGTTATTTTAAAAATTAAAGATGGGAAATTTACCTGGTTTGCGAATGCCAAACCGTGATGAAATATGTAAATCCCCCTGAATCCCCCTTTAGAAAAGGGGGACAAAAAATGGAAAATATTAGTTAATTCAACATTATATCCATTAACATTGTGTAAAATAGGGAACGAAAATTATAATTACAATTATTAGGTGAATCTTTCTTCCTTTTAGTTCCCTCCTTTTGTAAAGGAGGGTTAGGGAGGATTTTTTAATGCTGCCTTTCAACAGAAAACTTAAACCCCTTGCCCGGAATCTAAGAAACAATATGACCGATGCCGAGCAATTGTTCTGGACGAAAGTTAGAAAAAAGCAGATTAACGATTACCAATTTTACCGGCAGAAAAATATTGGAAATTACATAGTTGACTTTTATTGCCCGAAGAAAAAACTTGTTGTTGAAATAGATGGTGGGCAACACTATGAAAACCATGAAATAAAAAGAGATCAGGAAAGGGATCAATACATGCAAACGCTGGGCTTTACTGTCCTGCGCTTTTCCGACATAGATGTACTTACAAATATTGATGGAGTTATTAAAAGAATACATGAGCATTTAAATCATCCTCCTGATCTTAACAAGTAGGATAATTTCAAAGAGAAATAAAATCCCCCTTCATCCCCCTTTAGAAAAGGGGGAAATAAAAAAGATCAATAATATCTTTCAGTTCCCTCCTTTTCTAAAGGAGGGTTAGGGAGGATTTAAGGGGGAAATTTAGAAAATCATTTTAATTTATGACCTATATTTTTCAACAAGTTCTTAACGCTCTGCAACTGGGCAGCATTTATGCTCTGATTGCCCTGGGCTACACCATGGTTTACGGTATTTTGACGATGATCAATTTCGCCCATGGGGATCTGTTCATGGTCGGAGCTTTTTTCTGCTTTCTCATTGCTGTCTATCTAAAATTTTCCTTTATTCCAACCCTGCTTCTATCCATGCTGGGTGTCGCCTGCCTGGGCGTGGCCATTGAACGGCTGGCATACAGGCCATTGCGTAACGCTCCCCGTGTCTCCGCCATCATCACCGCGCTGGGAGTCGGCCTCTTTCTGGAAAATTTCACGCTGGCACTTTCTCCCTATCCAAAAAATATTCCGCCATTGCTCACAAACATAACCTGGACATTCGGCTCTCTCTCCGTTTCCTCACTTCAGCTTCTTGTAATTGCCCTGTCTCTTATTTTAATGCTGATTCTGGATTTCATCGTTCAGCATACCAAGGCCGGAATGGCCATGCGCGCCATTTCCTGGGATAAGACGATAGTTCCACTGATGGGAGTGCCGGTAAATAAAATTATCTCTTTTACTTTTGCCATCGGCACGGGACTGGGTGGAGCAGCAGGCGTTATGTACGGTCTTGCCTATCCGGTAATCGATCCTTACATGGGTATCATGGTCGGCTGGAAAGCATTTATTTGTGCGGTAGTCGGCGGTATCGGCAATATTCGCGGCGCCATGATCGGCGGATTTATTCTGGGCGGAGTGGAAATTATGGTGGCCGCCTATTTTCCTTCCACCTATCGTGACTTTGTAGCTTTTACACTGCTTCTGATCCTGTTGATTGTCAGACCCTACGGTATACTGGGAAAACCCCAGCCGCAAAAGGTATAGTTATGCCCGGACTAACCTCTTCAAATCCTTTCTTAAAAGGCTGGAATGCACTTATCTCGCACAAATATTTCTGGCCGCTTTTTTTGATTGCCGGGCTCGCGTTATGCACAACCGTTTCGGTTTTTGAATTTCTGGATTTATACCTGCAACTTATTTTAATTTATGTAGGCATCAACATTATCCTCACTGCCAGCCTTAATCTTATCAATGGCTATATGGGCGAGTTCTCCGTCGGTCATGCCGGGTTCATGGCTGTGGGCGCCTATACTGCTTCTCTTTTAACGGTTCATGTATTTCCACCGGGTGCGGTCACTCTCCTCTTTCCTCTGGCCATCCTGGCCGGAGGTCTCGTTGCCGCTCTCGTCGGCTTTCTTGTGGCAATCCCTTCTTTTAAAACACGCGGCGATTATCTGGCTATCGTCACGCTGGCCTTCGGCATGATCGTAAAATCCATTCTGGAAAACATTGACGCCGTGGGCGGGCCGCGGGGATTGCTGGGAATGGAAAAGCTCACCACTCTACCCTGGGTATTTTTCTGGACGGCGCTTTCCGTTTGGGTAATCCGCAATCTGGTTTATTCCAATTTCGGACGCGGCGTTTTATCCATCCGGGAGGATGAAATCGCCAGCGACTTGATGAGTGTCAATACAAGGCAGGTAAAAATCATCGCCTTTGTCGTTTCCTCTTTTTTTGCGGGCATTGCCGGCGGTCTTTTTGCCCATGCTCTGCAGTTTATCAACCCGCGTATGTTTGACATTATTAAATCCACCGATATTCTGATCATGGTTTATTTAGGCGGCATCGCTTCCATTTCCGGGTCGATCATCGGCGCAATAATTTACACAATTCTTCTGGAAGTTCTGCGTCCGCTGGGTGTCTGGCGGATGGTGTTCATGCCTTTAATGCTGGTTTTGTTGATGATTTACCGGCCGCAGGGCATTATGGGAATGAAGGAATCCCGCCTTTTTATTCCTCTGCGCGACCTGATTACGGAAAAACTCTGGCGGCAAAAGAAAAAGGAGACGCCCGATGCCCCTGCTTGAGATATCCAAACTCACACACCGTTTCGCCGGTCTTTGCGCAGTCTCCGATTTCAATTTTACTATTGAACCGCAGGAACTGGTCGGCATTATCGGTCCTAACGGCGCGGGAAAGACAACCGTCTTTAACCTGATTACCGGTGTCTACCGTGCTTCCGAAGGCAGCATCAAGCTGAATGGCCGGGAACTGGTAGGCCTAACGCCGAATGCCATCACGCATGCCGGCATCGCCCGAACCTTCCAGAATATCCGGCTTTTCAAGGAGTTGAGCGTGCTGGACAACGTCCGCATCGCACATTACGGCCAGATTGCTTATACTCCAGTTGAAGCGCTTTTGCATATTGGCCGTTTCCGTGCCGAAGAGCGGCGCATCACCAATCAGGCACTGGATTTATTATCGATTTTTAAGCTCGACGACTTAGCCGGCGAAAAGGCAAAAAATCTGCCTTACGGTTTGCAGCGCCGCCTGGAAATTGCCCGCGCGCTCGCTACTGAACCAAAACTTCTCCTGCTGGACGAGCCAGCCGCTGGGATGAATCCTAACGAAATCATGCAGTTAATGGACTTTATCCGCTGGATACGCCGGACTTTTTCCGTAACAATTATTTTAATCGAACATCAAATGCGTCTGGTAATGGGCATCTGTGAGCGCTTGGTGGTGCTGGATTTCGGCGCGACCATTGCAACTGGCAGGCCGGCTGAAATTCAGGCCAATCCTGAAGTTCTGGAAGCATATCTGGGCGAGGAGGTCGCCTTATGACCAATGATATGCTGTTGTCCGTTTCCAAATTGAGTATCTTCTACGACAGCATTAAAGCAGTGGATGAAGTTTCATTCGACGTCGCCCGCGGAGAGATAGTTACACTCATCGGCGCCAATGGCGCGGGTAAATCATCAATCCTGCGCGCCGTCTCCGGTATTGTTCCTTACCGGGGCACTATTACATATGCGGGAAAAGACTTGAAAAACATTGCTGCAGATATGATTGTCGCCACAGGAATCGCCCATGTACCGGAAGGCCGGGGCATCTTTGGCAATTTAACCGTACTGGAAAATCTTAAACTGGCAACATGGCAGCGCAAAGATAAAGCAAAAATTGCGGCCGATCTGGAACATGTGTTTGAAATATTTCCGCGCCTGCGCGAACGAAGAAAACAGTTGGGCGGCATGCTCTCCGGCGGTGAACAACAGATGCTGGCCGTGGGCCGTGCGTACATGACCGATGCGCAGATGCTGCTGCTCGACGAACCATCCATGGGACTTTCACCGGTTCTGGTGCGGGAAATTTTCAAGATCATCCAGGAAATCAACAATGCCGGAAAGACGATTTTACTGGTCGAACAAAACGCCTACATGTCATTGCATATCGCTTCACGCGGCTATGTGCTGGAAACCGGCAGTATCGTCCTTTCCGGAACCGGCAACGAACTGACGGGCAATCCCCGGGTAAAGGAAGCATATCTCGGGGGATAAAGCGTCCGCATTAAAGCTAAAGTTCAGAAGTCTTTTCTGTCATTCCCCGACTTGATCGGGGAATCCTGGATCGTCGGATCAAGTCCGACGATGACAAATTTCTACTTACTCCCGCCCGGAGGATTGGAACGAAATAAGGTATCCTCTCCTGCGCCCCCTCCAGAGGGAACAAGAAAAGCGGTTTCAAGCACACCTATGAGTATAAAGAAGACGAAATATATTTGTTATCTTTAGGTTTTTCAGTTTCTTCCTGCATACACATCTTTACAATATTCTTCAATTGATCCTCTGGAATTGATGCCATTTCATGCCAGGATTTTTCACAATAGCACCCATATCTGTCATTTCGGCAGCGCAGGGCGCCTGCATCAACCAGCTTGGTTGCGGCATCATCATAATTATCAGTAAATACAACAATTTTATTATTGCATGGAGCCGGGCATATAAATGAATAAATCATCATTACACACTTTTTATAAATAAGTAGGATTCGAAATTATTCCTGAATCCACGTTTATCTTTCACATCCCTGGAACAAGCAGATTGGAGAATCGTCATAGTAACTCCGGATTCGAGACGTCACTTGGTAAAAAGGCCTCCTTTCATAAGTAAGCTTGCTCCGGGAGTCCGCTTATCGTATTCGTCATTCCATCCGGCTTTACAGACTTTTCCAATAGCAACATCGCAGCACAGACGATACTGATATTTTCAAGCTATATTGACATTTTTTTCTTGAGCGAAGAGAGATTATTAATTGGCAGTTTCCGAATTACAGTCCTGATTTGTCAACAGAGCCTTTCAATACATAAACTGATTTTTCCATTTGGTTACAGCGTGATAACTTCAGACACCATTGCCGAAAAGATGGTGGAATCGATTCCTACGCTAAAGGAATAAGGCTGGAAAAACAACGTCAGAAAATAGGCAGAAAAATGGCAGAAAAAAAGTCAATACCGAAATAACCAGTTGATATATAATGGTTCCATCTTACAATTGAAATTTATACATAATTACATGGAGGGAGAATCATGAAAAAAATATTTGAACAGAAAAAACTTTTCTGCCTTCCCTGGACACAGACGATTCTCGGCACTCATTTGCAGGGCAAAGTAAATTTTATGGCTTTGGGCTGGTTGACCAGGGTCAATGTTGAACCTGCGATGCTGGGAATATGCGTAAATAAAAATAATGCCTCCTACGGAGCGATTCTGGAGACAGGGGAATTCAGCGTAAATGTACCATCGGTAGATATGCTGGAACTTACCGATTATGCCGGTCTTGTTTCCGGTAAGCACAGGGACAAATCCAGGCTGTTTAATGTTTTCTACGGTGAGCTTAAAGCCGCGCCCATGATTATCGACTGTCCTTTAACCATGGAATGTAAAGTCTCGCAAAAGATGGAATTTCATACAAATGTTTTTTTTACTGCCAAAATTATTAACATTTTCACTGAAGATAAATTTTTGACGGAAGGCATACCGGATATTAAGAAGATCAATCCTTTTTTATTGACCATGCCGGACAATAATTATTGGTTGGTCGGGGAAAATATCGGAAAGGCTTGGAATGCAGGTAAGAAAATAAAAAAATAAATTCCACTCGTTCCCACGCTCTGCGTGGAAACGAACAACGTGAACGCTCCGCGTTCAATTATGCAGACCTTTGCAAAACACTCTCATCGTCATTGCAGACATAGAACGGAAAAGAACTCTTTCCGGACGAAGACTATCTAGCAAGCAGGCCCCCATCATTAACCAAAACATGGCCGGTCATATAAGACGATGCTGCGGAAGCGAGAAACACGGCAACTCCTTTAATATCATCGATTTCTCCGAAGCGTCCCAGTGAAATGGAAGACAGAGTCGCTTCATATTGTTTCTTAAATTCCGGTTTTTCAAGATAGGCGGTCATATTCGTGCGGAAGAAACCGGGTGCAATGGCATTAACCCGGATATTATAAGGAGCCAGTTTTGTGGCTAGATTCATGGTGAGCGAGTTAACGGCTGCTTTAGAGGGATTGTAAGGAATCGTCGGCTGCAGTTCATCCGGAAAACCGCGAAAGGACATAATGGATGAAATGTTGATTATATTGCCGCCGCCCTGTTTTTTCATAATTCGGGCGACTTTTTGGGTGATTATCCAGAGACCGCGAACATTGACAGCAAAGAGTTGATCCCATTTTTCCTGTGGATAGTCCAGTGTCAACGCGCCCCACGTGACTCCGGCATTATTGACCAGAATATCGATACATTTGAATTTCTTTTGCGCTTCCGCAAGCATGGCATCAATGGTATCTTCCTCAGTCAGGTCGCAGGCAATGGCAAAAGCCTGAATTTTATGATTTTCTTCCAACTCCCGTGCTGTGTCTTCCAGGTTTTTTATTTTCCGGGATGTCAAAATCAAATCGGCGCCCGCCTCCGCCAACCCCGTAGCAATAAATTTACCAAGCCCCCGCCCCCCGCCCGTAACAAGGGCAACCTTCCCTTTTAACGAGAATAATTCTGAAAGATTCATGAATGCCTCCTGAATTATAAGTGCTTACTGCTGGATTCGCCCGATTTGACTATATTAAACAGCCCCAAATTAGTCATGTTAGTGTCTGAAAACACTAGCAAAAGTATTATCTGATAGCAAGAAGGAATGTGAAACCACGTAGACTTTGGAAGTTCGCGGGCTCGATCGCGCTTTAATTCCTGCGGCTCGACGCAGGATCAACATCTTAATACAATATCCCCCAAAAGCGGCGCCCAGTCGCCGCACTCCAAAAAGAAGCGATCTATGTCTAAATTCATTTTACTTTTTAGGAATCTTAATAACGTTATCTATTTTACCTGGTTTGATTTTAACGTCGGCTCTTTTTAATAAGGAAGGAGAAACATTCCACCGTTCCCCGGCTTCGGTAATTACTGTTACTGTTTTTTGATTGTATTTTGTGATTACACCATAAATCAATTGCCGACCTTCGGGTTGAAAGCAGACTTTTTCTCCAATAGAAAACCTCAGCATGGACTCATGTGTCCGCATGCGTCGGAGAAACCTAAGACGTTCAACTATACGATGGTTTAAATCAATCAGCTCTGATTCTGTAAGTTGATCTATGTCAATTTTCATGATTTTCACTTTCTTTGCTGGAGCAATTATGCTGATTACTCTAATATTATGCTTGGTTATATTTAAAATTGAACCAGCAAAGCGTCTTAAGGCGTAGCGGTTTGTCCGTCTGCCGCCGCTTTTTCAGCATTAGCATTGACTGCGATTTCTAACTTCGCTTGTCTTAACACTCTTTCACCGATTCCTCGTGCCCTCGAGATCATAGCTATTGTTTGATCTATATTGATTACAAACTGTTTTAGTTCTTTGCTTGTATGTTGCACCGCCTTAGTAAGCAGCTTCTCCATTTTAGGAGTGCTATCTAATATTTCAGCCATACCTAAAAAACCGGCTTTCCCGATTAATGCTCCTTCTTCTACACTTGCTAACGCATCAAGCCACTCCGATAATTGATTACGTTGTTCTTCTGATTGAGCAATATTAGCACCTATGACATATTCAAGGCTTGTCTCAACAAATTTCAACGTGCTGCTATACTCAGCGTTTGCAATGGATAATTTTTTGCCATAGTCTGCTTGGTATTCTGCCATTGTTCTTGCATATGTTTGGATCATACGGGCAGATCCAGCTTGAGGATTTGCATTAATTGCAGCTATCTTCTTGGCTGCTTCTGAAGTCTTGGAGCCGATAGACTCTGTCCAGCTTGCTACTTGTCCCAGGATTCCGGTTAATTTTTCAAAACCTTCTTCCATTTTAACCATATGGTCCAAATAGCCCAACTCACCATCTTCATCATTTGAAATGAGATGAGTCGAGTCAGCTAGTCGCTTTGATGCAGCTAACGCTGGAAATGCAAAATCTTTGATGGGACTCCCAAATGGTATTGTGTTCTCTCTTGCTCCTATCGCAAATACAGTCAAATCCTCTTTAGCCTTCTGGATTGAGGCGAAATGCGTATTATAGGCTATGACTCTATACGATCTTAGATCAAAGGGTAAATCATCAATAGATTGGGTCATTAATAATACTCTTTTTCCCAAGGCATGTGCCAGACCAAGTTCATAGTAAACGTTTGCGTTTGCTCCAGTTAGATCAGCGACAATTAGATCACTTTCGGATATCGATGAAATCACATCTTCCAGAATATTTCTTTGACTCAAAATTGTGTCTGCTCTGAATACTTCAAAGCCTGCATCGGCAAGCGTTGTGGCAATAAACAGGTTGTATATCTCATCAAAGTCAGGTGCGAATGGCATAATTACAAATGCTTTCATTTTTTCTCCTTAATTTCTTCTTTGCTGGAGCAATCATGGCCTATCATTTTCCAATTATTAGAATTCCACTTATTAAGATGTTAAAGGTCAAACGCGCGGGGAAACTATCTCCATCCCGATCCGTAATCACATTAGTGAATCAAGATATAAATATCCTTTAACATTGGTCGTGCTTATCGCACGAAACAAATCTATTGTCAATAAATAACGTATCAAATCAATTACTTCGAACGGAGCAGTCCACATTGGACATGCCAATTTGCAAAGTGCGCTTGACCGCATCGGAACCTTACAAAACCAAGCGGTGTCTTGCCACCGCATTCCAAAACTTTGCCTGCTTGACCACATCAGATATGCAGGATAAATTTTAAAGTAAATTCCAGGAAAACAGGAAGCCTGTAGGGCGCGATCCCTGAGCGCGCCTGTCATTTGTACGGTGCTTCGGACTGTACGGGGGAACAGTCCAATAAATATTGGTTCAATCGAAGGATGATTAAACCAATCTGAGGTAAATTTTTGAAGAATCAAGTCATAAAGAAAAAAACACTATGATTAGCTCCACAAACCACCAATTTCATGCTGAAAGGCGACAATGGTAAGTACAGCTAAGTCCTTATTTTATCTAATCGAATTTCTAAATGCTTACACCTCGATATATTATTCCAATTTTCTCTTTTTTTATT
>CAZWCA010000021.1:0-28267 GCA_964632255.1 uncultured Smithella sp.
ATATGTGCGCAGATTTAGACAGATCGAAAGCGATCGATTTAGCCATAACCCAGATTGAAAGGCAATTCGGCAAGGGATCAATAATGAGATTGGGTGGAAAGGAGCGCGTTGCCGATGTTACTGCCATATCCACCGGATCTCTGAGCCTGGATATTGCTCTGGGGACTATGGGTGTTCCACGTGGCAGAATTGTCGAAATCTACGGGCCGGAATCAGGCGGTAAAACAACACTGGCCCTGCACATTGTTGCCGAGGCCCAAAAAGCCAATGGTCTCGCGGCTTTTATCGATGCCGAACATGCCCTTGATGTGACCTATGCTCAGAAAATCGGTGTCAACACGGATGACCTGCTTATTTCCCAGCCGGATACGGGCGAACAGGCTCTGGAAATTGCCGAGACTTTAGTGCGCAGCGGGGCGCTGGATGTCCTGGTAGTCGACTCCGTTGCGGCTCTGGTTCCCAAGGCGGAACTCGAGGGCGACATGGGCGATGCCCAGATGGGCCTGCAGGCCAGACTGATGTCGCAGGCGTTGCGCAAGCTTACCGGCAGTATCAGCAAATCCAAAACAACCGTAATCTTTATCAATCAATTACGCATGAAAATCGGTGTCTTTTTCGGCAACCCGGAAACGACAACAGGCGGTAACGCCCTGAAATTTTATGCCTCCCAGCGCCTGGACATTCGCAAAATGACTTCTTTGAAAACAGGGCAGGATGTAACGGGCTTCCGGACAAAGGTTAAAGTTGTTAAAAATAAACTGGCGCCTCCTTTCCGGGAAGCAGAATTCGATATTATTTTCGGCGAAGGCATTTCCCGTGAAGGTGATTTGCTGGATTTAGCCGTTGAACACGGTATTATTGAAAAAAGCGGCGCCTGGTATTCTTATAAATCCGACCGCATGGGGCAGGGCCGTGATAACTCCCGGACTTTTTTAAAAGAAAATCCGGATATTATGGCGCAGGTGGAAAACGAATTGAAAGAGAAGCTGGGATTAAAGGCGACCGAACTGGAAGAAACAAAATAGATTGCAAAATCATCAGAGCAGACAACTATATCTGCCCACAGCAATAAGAGCGTTGATTATAAGAAAGCTGTGTAAAGTTGAGAAGTGCAGAAATGTAAGTATAGTCTTGTTTAATGAACTTGACTTGTTAGTTGTCTCTCATTAATATTATTGGAAATTAATGAGAACTGGAGATTTTCATGAAAAAGATTCGCTATATATATTGGCAAGACGGCGAGTTTTGGCTCGGTTATATTGAAGAATATCCAGATTATATAACGCAGGGTATGTCCTTGGAGGAACTGGAGGTAAACTTGCTTGATTTATACAAAGATCTCTCCAGTGGCGAAATACTCTCTGTTCATAAGATCGGGGAACTGCACGTTGCATGAAAAGAATGGATCCGATAGGACAGCTCCTGGAATCGGGATGTATTCTTATTCGACATGGTGGTAAACATGATTGGTATTAGAATCCCAATACAAAAATGGCCCAACCTGTTCCACGCCATAATGAAATCAACGAAAATCTCGCCAAAAACATCATTAAAAAGCTAATTGATAAGTAAGAACAAAGTGCCGGTTTTTCCAATAGGGGAGAATAATTGCCAATATGCTGTATGAACGTAAAAAAGCCCCAAATAAAGGAGTGAACAACTACAACTTGTACACTTTGGAAAACGCTCTGCAAAAAGGATATCGCTTTTTATCAATGCGGGCGCACAGCAGCTATGAAATAGAAAAGAAACTTCAGGAAAAAGGATTTTCCCCGGCAGTCATTAAAGAAGCACTGGAAAAACTTCACGAATTGAAGTATCTGAATGATGTCTCTTTTTCTTCCCGGTGGGCCCATAATCTGGCGGTAAATAAACTTTGGGGTAACAAAAAGATAATCGCGAATCTGAGGGAAAAAGGCGTAGCCCCGCATTTGATTGAAAAGGCTATAGAAGAGATAAGGCAGGAAATTCCGGAGGAGAAAGCCATTACCCTGGTTATCAATAAAAAGATATCCGGCGGGAATGAAGGCGGCCTGCGGGATAATAAAGAAAAAAAGAGAATGTTTCAAAGATTGCTGGGCAGAGGATTTCCGGCGGCTTTGATTTTAAATAAATTAGAAAAGATACCGGAGGAAGATTTTCATGGTGAAGACGGGCAGTGAGATCAGGGAAAGCTTTATAAAATTTTTTGAAGGGAAGGGGCATACCAGAGTTGCCAGCTCATCCCTGATTCCCAAAGACGATCCAACATTAATGTTTACGAATGCGGGCATGGTACAATTCAAAAATGCGTTTCTGGGTTTGGAAAACAGAGGTTACACCCGGGCTGTCTCATGCCAGAAATGTGTCCGCGCCGGCGGCAAACACAACGATCTGGAAAATGTGGGTGTCACCGCCCGCCATCATACTTTTTTTGAAATGCTGGGCAATTTTTCCTTCGGCGATTATTTCAAAGAAGAAGCGATAGCCTGGGCATGGGAATATCTTATTGATGTGCTCAAACTTCCCAAGGAAAAACTCTGGATAACGATTTATAAAGACGACGACGAAGCGTTTGCCATCTGGCATGACAAGATGAAAGTACCGGCAGACCGTATTATACGCTTGGGCGAAAAGAGCAATTTCTGGATGATGGGTGAAACCGGTCCTTGCGGCCCCTGCTCCGAAATCATTTACGATCAGGGCGAAGGCACCGGCTGCGGCCGTTCTACCTGCGATATCAATTGCGAATGTGACCGGCATCTTGAAATCTGGAATAATGTTTTCACGCAGTTTGACCGCGACGAAACCGGCAAATTAACACCGCTTCCCAAGCCCAACATTGATACCGGCATGGGACTGGAACGTCTTGCCGCCGTCATTCAGGGTGTCCACAGCAATTACGATACCGACCTGTTTACACCGATCATAAACTTTGTGGAAAAAATCAGTGGTAAAACTTATGGCCAAAACAGCGAAAACGATACATCCATTAGGGTCATTGCCGACCACAGCCGGGCAGTGACTTTTTTAATCGGCGATGGCATTCTGCCCAGCAACGAAGGCCGGGGGTATGTATTGAGAAGAATTCTGCGCCGCGCCGCACGTCATGGAAAGCTTTTGGGAATCGACAAACCTTTCCTTTATCAGTGCGCGGAAGTTGTTATTGACATGATGAAGGATGTCTATACCGATCTGGAATCCAAAGCGTCTTTTATCACCAAGGTCATCATCAATGAAGAACAACGTTTCATGGAAACGCTTGATGCCGGTTTGCGCATCCTGAAGGAAGAAACAGAAGCGCTGAAGCAGGCTGGCAAGAATGTTCTTCCTGGATCTCTGGTTTTCAAACTTTATGACACATTCGGATTTCCCACCGATCTGACAGCAGATATTGTCAAGCGTGACGGCTTTACTCTGGATACGGCAGGATTCGAGGCCGAAATGGAGCAGCAACGGGAAAGAGCTCGCGGAGCATGGAAAGGCAGCGGTGAAGAAGCTATTGCCGAATGTTATCTAAAATTATCCAGCTCGGGAATTGCAACCACATTCTGCGGCTATGGAGGAGTAACTCAGACCGAATCGAAAATTACGGCCATCATTGCTGATGGCAATCCGGTGGAAGCCCTTTACGACGGGCAGGAAGCCGAAATTATCGTGGAGACAACGCCGTTTTACGGCGAATCCGGCGGCCAGGTAGGCGATACCGGTTTCCTGGAGGGCGATGATTTTTCCTTCGCTGTAAAGGATACAATTAAACCGGTGGAAAAGCTCTTTGTCCATAAGGGAATTCTCCAAAGAGGGATGGTTAAAGTCGGCGACAAAGTGCGTTTGATCGTTGATTTGGATCGAAGAAAGGCCATTGCCGCCAATCACTCCGGAACCCATATTTTGCAGGCGGCACTCAAGGCTGTGTTGGGCGATCACATTAAACAGTCCGGTTCGCTGGTCAATGCCGAAAGACTGCGTTTTGACTTTTCCCATTTTTCTAAGATCACCGATGAAGAAATGAAGCGGATCGAAGAAATCGCCAACGACATCATTAGAATGAATGACGAAGTAGTAACCGATGTATGCGATTTAGAAGACGCGCTCAAAACCGGAGCTACTGCGGTATTTGATGAGAAGTACGGTGCAACGGTGCGGGTAGTTAAAATGGGTGAAATGAGCATGGAGCTCTGTGGAGGTACGCATGTCGGCCGCACGGGCGATGTCGGCTTACTGAAAGTGCTTCATGAATCGGCGGTGGCCGCGGGCGTGCGCAGGATTGAAGCCGTCACCGGCAGGCAGGCGGTCGCACATGTGCAGCAAGTTGAAGAGGAATTGAAAAAGGCCGCCGGGTTATTTAAGGCGAATCCTCTGGAAGTAACGGATCGTATAGAAAAAGCAATTAAACACACCAGAGATCTGGAAAAGGAAATAGAAACACTGAAGGGAAAGCTGGCCGCTAAAGATTCCGGTGATTTATTGAACCATGTTAAGGAAATCAGCGGAGTGAAAGTGCTGGCCACGGAAGTAAATATTACCGATGCCAAAACAATGCGTGATTTCGGCGACAAGCTTCGCGATAAACTGGGATCGGGAGTTATTCTTTTGGCTGCCAAAGCGGATGATAAAGCGCTGCTGCTTTGCATGGTCACGAAAGATCTGGCCGGGAAATATCATGCCGGAAATATCATTAAAGAACTGGCCCCGATTGTCGGCGGTAAAGGCGGCGGCCGTCCCGACATGGCCCAGGCGGGCGGTACCCAGCCGGAAAATCTCGGGAAGATTTTTGCGGCGCTGGACACATTGCTCGCGAAATAGAGTTTACTACTTCAGATGAATTTAATTATAGGAAGAAGTGCTTATAATGGGCACTTCTTCCTATTTTTAGGCAAGTTCAAAGGTTTTAAAATCGGCTCATGTCCACTACAAAAGAAATAAAATACTTCCTATTAAACACTCTACTTACTTCAATCATATTTCACGTTTTGAATCTCTATACCAAGACACTTCGTGTGCAATTTGAAGGCACCGAAGAAATTCGGAAGCATTTGGAAAACGGGGGAAGAGTCATCATGGCGAGCTGGCATCAGCGGTTTTTTGGCGGCTTTTTCCTTCCGAAAATTTTTAAGTGGTCACCTTGTATCATGATCAGTAAAAGCCGCGACGGTGATTTCATTGCCAACGTCGTCCAGCGTATTGGATGGATTCCGGCACGGGGATCGAGTTCGCGGGGAGGGAGAGAGGCTCTGCGGGCTATGGTGCAGGGCGTCAATGAAAATCAAATCGGCGGCCACATTGTAGACGGACCAACCGGCCCGCCCCGCATCATCAAACCCGGCCTTATTTCTCTCGCCCAAAGCGCGAATGCCGTTATTTGTCCGACTCTTGCTTCTTATGAAAAAGCCTGGATAGCAAACAGTTGGGATCGTTTTATGGTTCCCAAGCCCTTCAGCAGAGTTCTTCTCAGGTTTGGTTCAA
Source organism: uncultured Smithella sp. (assembly GCA_964632255.1). Lineage (GTDB taxonomy): Bacteria > Desulfobacterota > Syntrophia > Syntrophales > Smithellaceae > MVRV01. The sequence continues at coordinate 5,446 of CAZWCA010000021.1, forward strand.
TCTTTCCCGTACCTGAAATAACCGGCAATGATCAATTCGAATCATTCCGTAAACAGGTGGAAGAATACATGATCAAAGAATACGAGACTGTTGACGGCTACTGGCAAAAATGATGACAATATAAATGCTTTTGGATGCTTCACGGAAATGCAGGTCAGGCATCTGACCATCTTTATGCGGTACCGTGTTTCCCTCTGAAAACTCTGTCTATATTCTCGAATATCCTGGTTACGGGAACCGCAAAGGTACCCCATCGAAAGAATCCATTGACTATGCAGCCAAAGAAGCCTACGACTTTCTCAGGGATACTTACCCCAACATTCCCTTATGTGTAGCTGCTGAATCCATCGGCTCCGGTCCGGCATCAACCCTTTCAAAGCTTAACCGGCCACCGGAAAAGTTGGTTCTTATCGTTCCTTTTGACAAGCTTTCTTTTGTTGCTGAAGACCATTTTCTCTCCTTTCTCGTGCGTTTAATCCTGAAAGATAACCGGGACAATGTAAAGTCGCTTTCGAACTATAAAGGCCAGGTCGAGATTATTGGGACTGAGTTCGATAACGTTATCCCCGTAAAGCACGCGAAAGCTCTTGCCGCTGCTATTCCTGGGGCGAAATTTACACTCATAACCGGAGGTCACAACGATTGGTCGTTTGAAGGCAAAGTGAAGATAAGAGATTAGTAAGATCCTTTAGGCTGGGGTTGCTTCGGTTGAATTTTTTGGTGTGAGCCTTTAAAGTATTTAACGGCAATCGTGTTGCTGTTTTTCCGGTTTCTAAATCAATGATGCTGCCGCTTTTAACTGCGGGAGTTGAGTTAACATGTGTTTTAACGAGACGGCGGGTAAAAATCCAGGAAAAGTTCTGCCGGGAGAAAGTCGGCACAGATGCCGCTTTATGTCACAAAGACATATGTATGCTCAAACCGGTGTGTTGCATTAACTTTTGCTTTCCGGCTTTACGACGCGAAATCTCTGCTCGAATATGCAGGTACAAATGATCCGTCGCGTTTTGAGGAATATCTAATCAGTTGGGTGGATCTTCCCCACTTTTATTTTCAGCCGGGCTGGCCGCCGTCCTTCCTTCAAGTTGCATTCATCTTCCTGATAACCGTGAATATTCAAGCTGTTCATCCATGTTACACCCGGTGATTCTGGCGCTTACCCGCCTGGCACAATACTTGCCCTTCAGATCGGCATCACAGAGCAGGGAGGATATCATGACTGAAAAAAACCAGGGTATATGTTTTACCTGCGCGCATGTCTCGAATTGCGCACTGACATCCGTGGAAAGCGCCTTCAATGGCACCCAGTTTTGTGAGGAGTATGAACCGGCTCATTTTCTTACTGCCGTACCCTCATGCGAACAGCTGCCGATAATGCTCAGCAGGCAGGCTTCTTCCAAAACTCTGGGCCTTTGCAGTAATTGCGCCCACTATCCGGGCTGCAGTTTTCCCAAACCGGAGGGGGGCGTGTGGCACTGTGAAGACTATCTGTAGACTAATTAAAGAGGAAAACGGCAGAGATTGATTAAAGGATAGCTTTGCCGGGAAAGGAACAGGAATGACCCCTGAAGAGATTGAAAAAATTGTTGCGGCTCATGTGGAGAAACAGGGATCGATTATCGCAATACTGGAGTATATCCAGAAGCAATGCCGGTATCTGCCGGAAGAAGCTCTGAGAATCGTCGCCCGTCGCACCGGACGGAGTCTTGTGGACATTTACGGGGTGGCGACTTTCTATAAGGTCTTCAGCCTTAAGCCGCGCGGAAAACATTTGATTTCCGTTTGTCTGGGAACCGCCTGTCATGTCCGGGGGGCTCAGGGCATTGCCGAAGAATTTCAGCAGCTGCTCGATATAGCACCGGGTGAGACCACCCCTGACAATGAAATTACTTTTGAAACGGTAAATTGCCTTGGGGCCTGCGCCTTGGGACCGACAGTGGTGGTGGACGGGCAATATTACCCGCATGTGACAAAAAACCAGGTGCAAGAAATTATCGCTGAAACCAGGGAAGGCGGAGGAAGAATTGATGTGACAACCGACCGTAGAATATTCCCCATTCATGTAGCCTGCCCCGCCTGTAAAAAAAGCCTCATGGATTACGATTACCGTATCGATGGTCATCCGTCCATTAAATGCGATGTTTCTTTTAACGGTGCAAAAGGCTGGCTCCGTTTATCTTCCCTTTACGGCAGCCGCGCCATCGCCTCGGAATACCAAATTCCGGTAAACGAGTTATCCCGGTTTTACTGCCCGCACTGCCTCAATGAGCTGCCGAGTTTTTCCAACTGCACGGAATGCGGTTCCCCCATGGCCGCCCTGTTTATCCATGAGGGCTGCGCCTGCGAGGTCTGCACGCGCCGGGGTTGTCCCGGCCACATGCTGAATCTGGATCAAACAAATATGTCATAAGACCGACGAAGGGAAACAAGATGAAGACTTTTCAGACTATCGCCGAATTCAAGGCGTACCGGAAATCAATTCCGGCCGGCGGAACAAATAAAAAACCATGCATTGTCATCTGCGGGGGAACCGGCGGCCAGGCCAGTGGCTCGAACGATTTGATCCGGATAATTAAACGTTCGATATTGGAGCAGAACCTGCACGACAAACTGTCTCTTCGGATCACAGGGTGTCTGGGGTTTTGTGAAATGGACCCGTTTATCATTGTTGAACCGGGATATAATCTGTATCCGAAACTGAAAATGGAGGATGTGCCCAAGATTATTGCCGCGGCCGTCAAAGGCGAGGTGGTCGAAGAGCTCCTGTACCGGGAACCGGGTTCCACGGTCAAGCGCTTTTCAGAACAGGAAATCCCGTTTTTCCAGGGGCAAACGCGAATTATTCTCGGACAGAACCAGAATCTCGACCCGATACGGATCGATGATTACCTGAAAATGGGCGGGTATGCGGCGCTGGAAAAGGTTTTGGAAAAGCCCGACGGGCAATGGATTGTCGATGAAATTCTGCAATCCAAGTTGCGGGGACGCGGCGGAGCAGGATTCCTGACGGGCAGAAAATGGGAGCTGGCGCGGAACGTGAACAACGGCTCCGGCCGGAAGTATATTATCTGTAATGCCGACGAAGGAGATCCTGGAGCATATATGGACCGGAGTATGCTGGAAGGCAACCCGCACGCCATCATTGAAGGGATGATCATCGCCGCCCGTGCCATAAAAGCCAGCCATGGCATCATTTACGTGCGCACGGAATATCCCCTGGCCATCAAGCACGCGGCCATCGCCATCAAGGAAGCCGGGCGCCTGGGACTTCTGGGCGGAAATATTCTGGGGCAGGGCTTTGATTTCGATATTGAGATCTTTCACGGAGCCGGCGCATTCGTCTGCGGAGAGGAGACGGCGCTTATAAAGTCCATCGAAGGGATGATGGGTGAGCCGCGTCAGCGTCCGCCATATCCGATTGATAAAGGCCTTTTCGGCTATCCCACCTGCATAAACAACGTTGAAACGCTGGCGAATGTTCCTTACATCATCAGCCGCGGCGCCGTCGCCTATGCGAAAATCGGTGCGGAAAACAACTGCGGAACGAAAATATTTTCTCTGGTCGGCAAGATCAAGAATACCGGACTTGTCGAGGTTCCCCTGGGAACTGCGATCAGCAAGGTGGTCTATGAAATCGGCGGCGGACCTGTCGGTGCCGCAAAGATCAAAGCCATTCAGACGGGAGGACCCTCCGGCGGATGCATCCCCTCCTCCATGTTCGATCTGCATATCGACTATGACAGCCTGGCGAAAGTAGGGTCGATCATGGGATCGGGCGGCATGATCGTCATGGATCAGAACACCTGCATGGTGGATGTCGCCAAATACTTCATGAATTTCCTGAAAGACGAGTCCTGTGGAAAATGTTTCACCTGCCGTAAAGGAACACAGCGAATGTATGAAATCCTTGAAGACATTACGCTCGGCAAGGGGACGCCGGAGCATCTGGTTCTTCTGGAGGAGCTGGCGCAGACGGTTAAGGACACCACCATGTGCGGCCTTGGCCAGACCGCATCCAATCCCGTATTGAGTACCTTGAAATATTTCCGTGATGAATATGAACGGCATATCAGCGACAAACGATGCGATGCGTTTACCTGTAAACAGTTGACCGGCGCCCCGTGTCAGGCCGCATGCCCTGTGGACACGGAGCCATGGCGGTACGTTGCCATGATAGAAAAGGGCGATTATGAGGAAGCATACCGGGTCATCCGGTCGGCCAATCCATTTCCGGCCGTAAGCTCCCGGGTTTGTGACCGGAAGTGCGAAAGCCGCTGCAGTCTGGGGACAAGCGGCGGAGAGGCCGTCTCCATTCGCGCCCTCAAACGGTTTGTCACCGACCGGGTTAAGCCGTCGGTCTATAAGCCCGCTCTGGCGAGAAAAAAGAAACAGAAGGTCGCCGTCGTCGGCGCCGGACCGGCGGGCATTACAGCCGCTCATTGCCTTTCTCTGCAGGGATACGGCGTAACCATTTTTGAGGCGGAAAATCAGCCGGGCGGCATGTTGTCGTGCTCCCTGCCCGCCTACAGGCTGCCCAGGGACATCGTCGAGCAAGAAATTAAAAGCCTTCTAAATAAGAATATCTCTATCGAATATGGCCGTGCTCTGGGAAAAGACATGTCTTTACAAGACCTGTTTGACGAAAGATATGGAGCGGTATTCCTTGCCATCGGGGCGCACGAAAGCATGCGTCTGGACCTCGACAATGAAGACGTCCGGGGCATTTTCCCTTCGATACAGTTCCTGAAGGCATTCAACATGAGAGGCGAAGAACTTGCACGGGGCCACGTGGGAGTCATCGGCGGTGGAAATTCGGCGGTGGATGCGGCGCGTGTCGCCTTAAGGCAAAAGGATGTCACCGGCGTGTCCCTTTTCTACCGGCGCACCCGTGAAGAAATGCCCGCATATGAAGAAGAAATAGAGGCGGCCCTGGAAGAGGGGGTAAGAATTGAGACTTTGATATCACCAGTGAAGATTCTCGCCCGGCAGGAGGAAATCGAAGCGGCGATCCGGGAAGGGGTCGAGCTGGAAACACTGGTTTCACCCATAAAAATACATTCCAGAAAAGGCCGGCTGGTGGACATTGAATGCATCAGAAACCGGCTGGGCGATGTAGACGCTACAGGAAGGCGCAGGCCCGTACCTGTTCCGGGAAGCGAATTCCAGGTCAAGCTCGATACGCTCATTGTGGCCATCGGTGAGAAACCGAAGAGCGAATTTCTCGCCTCTACGGGCTTGGAGCTGGATGGCGGCGGCAGAATAAAAGCGGATGTAAGGACTCTGGAAACGAGTCTTCGGGGGGTGTTCGCCGGCGGCGATCTGGTAACCGGTCCGAACACCGTTATTGATGCGATTGCGGCGGGCAAGAAGGCGGCGCAAAGCATAGGCCGCTACCTGCGCAACGAACCGCTGCCTGAACCGGCGGCACCGAAGCTTCCCGCTGTTTTCATTGAACCCGGAAAAGTTGCTGAAACAGAGGCCAAGGCGGCGGCTCGCGCCGTGAACCCATCACTGACTGCTTCTGAAAGAGTGAAAAATTTCCGGGAGGTGGAAATGGCTTTGCCTGAAAATTCAGCCCGGCTGGAAAGCAGGCGCTGTCTGCGCTGCGACCTGGAGTTCACCAGAGAAAAGTCCGTAGATAAGCCGGCAAAAGCTGTAACGGAAGGAGCATAGAATGATTAACCTTACAATTAACGGTGTATCCGTGTCCGTCGAGAAGGGGATCACCGTCCTTGAAGCCGCCCGGTATCTGGGTTTTCCCATTCCGACACTTTGTCACAAAGAGGGGCTCTCCCCTTATGGAGCATGCAGGCTGTGCGTGGTGGAAATCGGCGAGGATCCAAGATCCCGACTTGTTTCATCCTGTACCTATCCCGTTGAAGAGGGGCTGAAGGTGCGAACCGCTTCGGAGCGCGTGGTGAAGGCGCGGAGAATGATTATCGAACTGCTGCTGGCGTCCTGTCCGCAATCCAAGCAGATTCAGGATATTGCGTCCAGCTTTAATGTTCGGCGGCAGCGCTTCCGGCAGGAGCATGAGGACTGTATTCTTTGCGGGCTGTGTGTGCGCATGTGCAAAGAACAAATGATGGCCGGGGCCATCGGGTTTCGCGGCCGCGGGCGGAACAGAAGCATCGGAACACCTTTTGATGTCCGCTCCGAAGTCTGCCGGCTTTGCGGAGGCTGCATGGAGGTCTGCCCCGCCTGTCAGGCCCGCTGTACCTTTACGGAGCCGGAAAGAGCCATCTGCGGAGGATGTGCGAACCTGAGTCCGCCCTGCATCGAGAAGGAACAGTTTCAGGATATGATGTGTTACATGTCGCCCTGCGTGGCATGCGAAGCCAAAAAATGACCAAATCCAGAAAGGAGCATGATAGATGTCTTTTTCAAGAGTCAATACATCAAGCGCAACTCTCACAAAAAACAGGACCGAAGGGTCTATTACGCCGGCGTCGGGCATGTGTGTCACCTGCATCGACGGCTGCATAGGCATGTGTGAAATAGGTAAATCGGCTTACCGCGGCCACGAAGTTATTTATCCTCAGCCCTTCGGCGTCATCACCACGGCTGCGGAGAAGCAATATCCGGTTGATTATTCGCACTTTAATATTATGGGCACGGCGGTCGGCGCATGCGGCATTGAGGCCGACAGCGACAAGGCCATTTTCCCGGCCGTTGATCTCGAAGTGGCCATTGGCTGTGACAAGGGTATAAAGTTCCGCCTGCCCTGGCTGATTTCCGGCATTGGTTCCACCAATATCGCCAAAAATAACTGGGAAGGATTGGCCATCGGTTCCGCTCTGGCGGGAACGGGACTCACCATCGGTGAAAACGTGGTCGGCATGGACCCCGAGGCGGTATTCAAAGACGGTAAAATTATCGATACCGTTGATTTGAAACGCCGGATCAAGCTGTACAAGGACCATCAACGGGACGGCTACGGGGCGATCATCGTGCAGGCCAATCTGGAAGACAGCCGTTTGAAGGTTCAGGAATATGCCATTGAAAAGCTCGGCGTTGAATGTGTGGAGCTTAAATGGGGCCAGGGCGCCAAAGACATCGGCGGCGAAGTGAAAATTAAGGAACTCAAGAAAGCCCAGATGCTGCAGGACCGCGGTTACATCGTTCTTCCCAACCCTCATGATCCGGACGTGATCAAGGCCTTTGAGCGGGGTTCATTCAAAGAATTCGAAAGACATTCCCGTGTCGGCATGGTCACCGAAGAATCCTTTGCTGCAGCCATCGAGGGACTCCGCAAGGCCGGGGCGAAATATATATTCCTCAAGACAGGGGCTTACCGGGCGGCCGATCTGGCCAGGGCCATTGCCTTTTCATCAAAATATAAGCTGGATCTGCTCACCGTGGACGGCGCCGGCGGAGGCACGGGCATGAGCCCGTGGCGGATGATGAACGAGTGGGGCGTGCCTCCGGTGGAATTGCATACACTTGTTTATCAATTTGCCAAGAAGCTTGCGGATCAGAATAAATACCTGCCGGCGATTGCCGTGAACGGCGGTTTTTCGTTCGAAGACCAGATATTTAAAGCTCTTGCTATGGGCGCGCCTTACGTAAAAATGGTAGGTATGGCCAGGGCTCCCATCGCGGCGGCCATGGTTGGCAAGACCATCGGCCAGACTATTGACGCTCAACAGGTTCCCGTTTATATCGAGCGCTTCGGCAATTCGAAAGATGAAATATTTGTGACTGCCGGGACGCTGCGCAAGGAACTGGGTGATAAAGAGTTTGAAAAACTGCCCACCGGCGCTATTGGACTGTACACATACTATGAGAGATTAGCCCAGGGGCTTCGCCAGCTTATGGCCGGAAGCAGAAAGTTTTCTTTGGATTATATCTCGCGCAATGATCTGGCCGCCCTCACCCCCGATGCGGCACGTATCAGCGGGATCAATTACATCATGGACGTGGATAAGGAAGAAGCTGCCAAAATCCTCGATTTCTAAAACATGAAACATGCCCCTCCGCTTTGAGGCTGTGTCACAATTACCGGGATTGTCATTCCGAACGGACGTGAGGAATCTTAATATCCTGAATTTATTTAACATAAAGATTTCTCGCTTTGCTTCGAAATGACAGAAATGAATTATGACCCAGTCTCTTTCCGGAGGGGCAGCCCGAAATTCTTCATTATCGTTGATCCAGCCTTGAATATTGCCATATGAAACATTCATTTAATATCGAAGACGTTGAAAGAAAAGTTCTGCTCATCCTCAGGGTTTTGAGCGAAAGTCCGGAGCCTTTGGGAGCGCGCGTGATTGCCCGCCGGATGAAAGACAGCGGCCTGGACTTAAGTGAGCGCACCGTCCGCTACCATCTGAAATTCATGGATCAGAAGGGTCTGACCATGCTCGTCGGCCGGCGCGACGGCCGGACAATAACCGATCACGGCAAGGAAGAACTGGTGAATGCACGAGTGCAGGATAAAGTCAGACTGTGCAGTTCGTGCATCGACATGCTGGCCTTCAAAACAACCTTTGATTTGTCCCAAAAGCAGGGAATGGTGCCGGTCAACATTTCCTTGTTTACGAAAGACCGGTTCAAAGACGCCCTGGAGGCGATGAAGCCTGCATTTCAGGATAAAATGGCCGTCAGCGACCGTATTGCCGTTGCCGAAGGCGGCGAAAAACTGGGAGACATAACCGTGCCGGAAGGCAAGGTCGGTTTGGCAACGGTGTGCAGCATCCTGATCAACGGGATTTTTTTGAAAAGCGGTATACCGGTCAATTCAAAATTCGGGGGGATTCTCCAGATGAAAAACGGTGTGCCTCTTCGTTTTGTGGAACTTATTCACTATGCCGCATCTTCCCTGGATCCGTCGGAAATCTTTATCCGGGGTAAAATGACCTCCGTCAATCAGGTCGTCGAAAAAGGCGAAGGCAAGATACTGGCTAATTTCCGGGAAATACCGGCTGTCAGCATGTCTCGTGCAGAGGACTTAATGGAGAGTATGCGGGAAATCGGTCTGGGCGGCGTCCTCGCCGTCGGCGGCGCCGGCAATGCCATTTGTGAAACGATGGTCGAGGTAAACAAAGCGGGAATGATTCTAATCGGCGGTTTAAATCCGGTGGCCTGTGCGCATGAACAAGGCATTGACGTCGACAACCTGGCGATGACAACGGTCATGGAATTCCGGAATATGCAGCATGTAGCGGATCTGTAAGAAGAAATCCGTCCTCTCCCCCGGATTATCCGCGCACAGGCAAAAAGCTTCGCCTTACCTTCAATATACCGGATAGACGGGCCGCGAACAAATTTAATTAAAAAATTTACGGATTTTCCGGGATAGAGTTGTTTTACGACGCAGACATGAAATTAATAAAATTTCATTTTTTTCGGTGAATCTGGTAAAGGACAGTTACAAAATTGTACGAAAACAGGTTCCCCTTACCATTCCCCTTACTTTTTCAGTCGAGGAGGCATGCGGCGCCGCCGGTAAAGGGGGTGTTAAGATGCGGGACAAAGTGAATCAGTGAATCATTGATGCTGTCAAAACCTAAAAAGAAAAACACCACGGCAAAGAGGCGTAAGCCTTCCAACTCACAAGCGGTGGTTTCACGCGTTAAGCTGCGCGAGCGTGTCAAGGAACTGACCTGCCTGTACGGCATTGCGCAGATCGCCTCGAATCCCGATCTTCCCCTGGAAAGCAAACTTGCCGACATCGTTTGCCTGCTTCCCGCCGCCTGGCAATACTCCGGTCGCGCCTGCGCCAGGATCGCCATCGATGAAAATATCTTTCAGACGCCGGGGTTCCGCGAGGGAGCGCATCGACAAACCGCCGTGATCTGCATTGCGGGCGAGAGCCGCGGTATTGTGGAGATTCATTACCGTGACGACCGCGGTCTCTTACAGAAGAATCCGTTTCTCAATGAAGAGAAGAACCTGATTGACAATATCGCCGGGCAGATCGCTCTGCTGATTGAACATCAGGAGGCCCGGACGGCTAAAGCCGAGCTTCGCAAACAGTTGATCAAGGCCGATCGTTTGGCCGCCATCGGTCAGTTGGCCGCCGGCGTAGCCCATGAGCTCAACGAGCCTTTAAACACGATACTGGGGTTTGCCCAGCTCACCCGGAAAACGCCCGGTCTGCCCGCCGGGACGCTGACGGATCTCGAAAAAATCGTGGACGCCGCTCTGCATGCCCGCAGCATCATCACGGAACTGTTGATTTTCGCCCGCCAGGGCAAGCCCGGTGACGCCGGGGTTAATCTGAACCGGATCATCATGGATGAACTGAACCTGTTCGATTCACTGTGCGGAAAATCCGGGGTGAACATCAGGCGTATCGTCGATCCTGATCTGCCCGAAATTACAGCCAACAAATCACAGATCCGGCAGGTCATCTCCAATCTGATCGTCAACGCTCTGCAGGCTATGCCCGATGGAGGCATCCTCACACTGCAGAGTTCTTGCGATGAATCTTCGGTTCACCTGCTGGTTGAGGATACCGGAATCGGCATGAGCGACGAGATCAAAGAGAGCATCTTTCTGCCCTTCTTCACCACGAAAGATGTCGATCAGGGCACCGGATTAGGGCTTTCGGTGGTGCATGGCATTGTGTCTTCACACGGAGGCGGGATACGCGTCGAAAGCGAGAAAGGGAAGGGGACGCGTTTTTTTGTAACCTTTCCCCGCCGCCGGGAAAACGTCCTGCAGGGAGAAGCGATTTGAAAGCCTCAAAAAACAGCAGCATCCTGGTTGTGGATGACGCTCCGACCGCCGTGGATATCCTGCAACGCAACCTCGAAGCGAAAGGTTTCCGCGTCTTTACCGCTTCCAATGTCGTGGATGCATTGAAAATCCTGGAAAGCGCCCCCATCGATCTCGTCATTACAGACTACAAGATGCCCAGAATCAGCGGTCTGGATTTGATCCGCCATATCCGGTCGAATTTTCATGAAACCGAGGTGATTATGGTGACCGGTTATGCTTCCGTGCAGGGCGCCGTGGAAGCCGTCAAGACGGGAGCGGAAGAATATCTGCCGAAACCCTTTACAGATGAGGAGCTCTTTAACGCAGTCAATCGCGTGCTGAACAAACAGGAGTTGCGCAAGGTCGTGCAGAGCGGGAAGCCGCGCGGGACGGCCGAGACGCACGGCATTGTCGGCAAATCAAAACCCGTCCGGAAAATGCTCGCGGAGATCGAAAAGGCCTCCAAATCATCGGCGACCGTGCTCGTTCTGGGGGAAAGCGGCACCGGCAAGGAGCTGGTCGCCCGCGCCATTCACTACAGCAGCAAACGGGCGTCGGCGCCGTTCGTTCCCGTTAATTGCGGCGCCATACCGGAGAAACTGCTGGAAAGTGAACTCTTCGGCTATGTAAAAGGAGCTTTTACAGGCGCCAGCGAATCGCGTGCCGGCTTCTTTCAGACAGCCGACGGCGGCACCATCCTGCTTGACGAAATTAACGAAATGAGTCCCGCCATGCAGGTAAAACTCCTCCGGGTGCTGCAGGATAAGCAGGTCTGCATGGTCGGCGCCAGAAAAACCCGGAAGATCGATATCCGCATTATTGCTTCGAGCAATAAAGATCTGAGAGGGCTGATCAATAAAAATCTTTTCCGTGAGGACCTCTTCTTCCGGTTAAACGTCATTACGATTGTGGTGCCCCCCCTGAGAGAGCGGCTGGAAGATATTGCCGTGCTCATAACTCATTTTACCGAAAAGTTTGCCGAAGAAATCGGCAGGAGCGTCCCTGCCTTTTCTGATAAAGTTTTGCAAACCTTCATGGAGTATTCCTGGCCGGGAAATATCCGGGAGCTTGAAAACCTTATCCAGCGGCTTATCGTCATGACGGACGGGAAGAAGATTGAGATTCCCGATCTGCCTTCAGTTATGCGCTTTTCCGCCATGCCCGGATCCGTCCCGTTCCGGCCGTTGGCCGAGGAGGAGACCGCTTATATCCGCAGAGTTCTGGCAAGCGTCGGCGGCAACAAATCGCGCGCCGCGGAAATCCTGAGGATTGACCGTAAAACCCTCCGTGATAAGCTCAAAGTGGAAAAGAAAGCAGCAGGAAACAGTTGACCAATTAACCTATCTCCTGACAGGATGGCGGATAAAGGATGTATGAAAAACCCGCGCTTTTCCCTGAGGAAGTAAGCAAGCGGATTTTAATGCGCTCTGGATGTAATGTAGAAAAATCATGATCATCAGTTGCAGCCGAAGAACGGATATTCCCGCATTTTACAGTGACTGGTTTATCAACCGGATTCGCGAAGGCTTTGTTCTGGTGCGCAATCCGATGAATGCCCGGCAGGTGCGTAGGATTTCGCTTTTGCCGGTGGATGTTGACTGTATCGTTTTCTGGACAAAGAATCCTGCTCCGCTTCTCGACAAACTTTATTTTCTTAATGACTACCACTATTATTTTCAATTCACGGTAACGCCCTACGGCAAGGATATTGAGCAAAATATTCGGCCCAAGAGGGAAATTGTCGATACGTTTCTTAAACTTTCTCAAGAAATCGGCAGGGAAAAAATCATCTGGCGCTATGATCCGATCATGCTTTCAAAGAGCATGAACATTGAATATCACCTCGAACAGTTCAACGACTTGACTCGCCGATTGTCCGGCTATACAGAAAAATGCATTATCAGTTTTCTTGATCCATATCGCCATATCCAGAGAAGAATATCCGACCTTTCTATTCGTCCGCCCGATGACCTGGAAGCGCGTGAACTGGCTGAAGGAATGGCGCAAATTGCCGCCCGCCATAATATTAAAGTGGAGACATGCGCGGAAAAGATTGATCTTGCCGATCTGGGAATTAAACATGGCAAATGCATTGATGATCGGTTGATCAGGCAGTTAACCGGCAGAGATCTGAAAATTGCAAAAGATAAATATCAAAGAGAACTTTGCGGATGCGTTGGCAGCGTTGATATCGGCGAATACAATACCTGCCGTCATCTGTGCAGTTACTGCTATGCCAATGTCAGTCCGGACAAAGTTAAAAAAAATCTGACTCTGCACAACGATCAATCACCATTGCTCATTGGCGAAGCCGATCCCTTCTTTTCCTAAAAAGCTTCCTTTTTCTCTTAACAGGAAGATTGTAAGATGTCCCTGGTCCCTTGGCCCAGCTATATCCGGTACCCGCCAGTTTCTCGGGAATAGTGGCTATTCGCTAACAATAATCAAACCATAAATTATCATTGTGGTTCAAATGACAGAGCTTCATTATAATTAAATATCTTATAGGAGCACCTATACTCCGGCAGCTAAATATATCAATTTTGGTCATTCTCGCGCAGGCGGGAATCCAGGATTGGACTGGATATCGGTAACAAGTCTCGCCATGATGATTGCGGGTTTTGATTGCCGAAGTAATAAAAGAAAGAAAGGGTTGATAATGAAAAAACTTATACTTATTGTGCTCCTCACTATCTTTTCCTCTGGCATCGTCACGGCCGAAGAAAAAAATATCCGGATTAACTTAGTCAATGAACAAGGCTTAGGAAAAAATATCGGTACGATTACGATTAAAGACAGCAAGTACGGATTGATACTTATTCCGCAATTAAGCAAACTTCCCCCAGGCATCCATGGTTTTCATATTCACGAAAATCCTGATTGCAGCAGCATGATAACGGACAAGCCTATGGCTGCTTCCGCGGCCGGCGGACATTATGATCCTTTAAAAACCGGTAAACATGAAGGTCCCTATGGGCAAGGTCATTTGGGTGATTTGCCCGTTTTATATGTGGATAAAGATGGAAAAGCATCATTGCCTGTATTAGCTCCGCGTCTGAAAGTATCCGACATAAAAGGAAGGTCATTGATGATCCATACCGGCGGAGATAATTATTCCGACATACCGGAAAAACTGGGCGGAGGGGGAGGCCGTATAGCATGCGGTGTAGCCAAGTAGAAGCTATGTAATGAGAAAGAGACTGCCGATAGATTTGTGAAACAATGACATGGTTTCTATCACGCTGTTGCTGCGGTTTGATAAAAAGGCGACGGCAGTTCCGGATAGACACGATATACGAAGCATTGATACCCGCCACCATCAGGCAGGCCTTGAATTTCGAGAACAAAGCCCGGCATATCTTCCGATTTGGCCGGTTCTTTTTCGCCATCTTCGCCTGATCGGCTTGTATCGCAGCGCCTTTGTATTCCAGACAAAACTGCCTCATATACCACAAGTTCTGAACGGAAAAGCCTTTGATGCCGGGAAACTCATTTGTAAATCTCCAGCCAATTGTTGGACAATTGACTTCTCCCAGGCTTCTCCCGCCTGCCTTTCCAAAATCATCCATCCAACGTCCCAATAAAGCCCTACGAGTTCTTTATTACAACGGAATTTAAGTTATTATTGCTAAATCTGGAATTATAGAAATTATTTGACTCAACAAAGGTTTGCTATATAATGCCTCGCGGTGCCTGTTCTGAAAGAAAATAGTGTAATAATCATGAGAAAGCTGATTAGGGGATGCCAACAGCCAATTGCAGCCATGATAGGGCTTGGACACTTGGTCTTGTTGGAATGCAATCTGAACGCTTTTGAAAAGTTACGCTGACAGCACAGGATATTGATGCGCTATCCATTGTTAATTCCGGCTTCAGTTATGACGGTGACGGTCATCTCCTTCGCTTAGGGCTTCAGGCTTATTCCCTTGACATTGCATGGGATTTTAAAAATGTTTACTTGACGCAATGCTGCTCGCGGTACCGAGGTGCAAATATGTTGTGGTATAATATTGCCCCATCTTCAGCAAGGAGGTTCGGCGGATGACAGTATCGGAAATTCTGGAAGCAAAACGAGATGATATCCTGCTTCTGGCTTCACGGCATGGGGCAAAAAATATAAGGGTCTTTGGCTCCGCAGCCAGAGGTGAAGCTGGCCCGGAAAGCGATGTGGATTTTTTAGTTCAGATGGAAGACGGACGCAGTCTGCTTGATTTCAGCTCTCTGGTTGTCGCGCTTCAGGATTTGCTTGGCCGGAAAGTGGATGTGGTGTCGGAGGACGGACTATACTGGCTGTTGCGGCGAAAAATTCTCAAGGAGGCCAGATCGATATGACAAAGGACCCTCGCGTTTATCTTGCCCAGATTCTTGAATGGATTGAAAGAATCATCATCTTCACTAAGCCGGGCAAAAAAGAGTTTCTGTCCAGCCCGCTCATTCAGGATGCCGTGATCAGGAATTTTGAAGTGATCGGCGAGGCTGCGAAACGCATCCCGGAAGACTACCGGATCAAATACCCATTGATCCCGTGGAGAGCTCTTGCGGGCTTTCGTGATATCCTGATTCATCAGTATGAGGGTGTGAGCATTGCGGATGTGTGGCAATTCATTGAGCGGGATTTGCCGGGCCTGAAGAAATCGATTTCCGCAGTTCTTCCGTCTCTGGAGCAACTGGAGAAAGAACTGGCCGGCGACATTACATCCGATAGTTGAATTATCAATTTAAGCAAAGGAACTGACATGCAAATATCGGTAATTCTTGCTCATCCTGCTCCAGGCAGCTTCAATTATGCCATTGCGCAAGTCGCAGTTGAAACAATAAAAGCAAACGGGCATACGGTCTTTTATCACGATCTCTACCAGGAAAAGTTCGATCCGCTGTTGCATTGCCGGGAGATTGATAAAGATGCGGTATTACCTCAGACAATTGCTTTACATTGTGAAGAAATTGCGGCGGCGGATGGAATTGTAATAATTCATCCAAACTGGTGGGGACAACCTCCGGCCATACTGAAAGGATGGGTGGACCGGGTTATTCGTCCTGGCGTTGCTTATGAATTTTTGGAAGGAGATGCCGGTGAAGGCATACCGAAAGGTTTGCTCAAAGCAAAGGCGGCACTGGTTTTCAATACATCCAATACCGAAGCCCAACGGGAAATAAATATTTTTGGTGATCCGTTGGAAACTATCTGGAAAAACTGCATCTTCGGTCTTTGCAGTATTACTAATTTTCATCGTCGGATGTTTAACGTTGTTGTGACAAGTACTGACGTCCAGCGCAGGAATTGGCTAAACTTCGTCCGGCAGGATGTGGCTGCCTTCTTTCCTGATGTATAATAAGAAATTACTGGATCGGAATGAAAGAGAATATCAAATATTTAAATAATCATGCGGAATTTTACACTGAGGAGGGTTGCTTCATTACAGAAGTCTCCAATACCTCTGATGATCCCGGCCTATCCATTGCCCGGGCGCGGGTAGCACCAGGCATCACAACCAGGTGGCACAGGCTCCACGGCATTGCCGAACGCTACTATATTATAGAAGGCGAGGCAATTGTGGAAATAGGAGATTTGCCGCCGCAGAAAGTAACTGCCGGTAGCGTTGTTCTTATTCCGCCGCTATGCCGTCAAAGAATAACCAATACCGGAACAAGTGATTTGATTTTTCTGGCTATCTGCACACCCAGGTTTTGCCAGGATGCTTACGAAGATATTGACAACCAGGCAATTACAACTAGCCCGGTTATCTAAGCCTCGACAATATATCGCTTCTTTGCAGCTCTATGCAATGCTGGAGCACGGCATGTTATACACCGCTCCTACGGAGCTGATGTATTGTTCACGTTTGACGTTACCTATTGATATTTCGCTGCTCTGCTGCTCCCGTTATCTATCAATAATGTCCTGCTCTGCTGCTTTTTTTAGCACCATAGGTGCGGTATATTAATAGAAACCGCCATCAATCCTCATGCTTTGTTTCTTTTTGTACAAACAGACCGCATTTCATTTTGGAATTTATGTAAACATCAACAGAAGGCATTCGGGCGGATTTGAAGCCGATAATGCGGCAGCCGTACGGGTATCTCGGTTCATAGGTGATATAGAAATGCTCACAGGAGAAACAGTTGATATGCTCTGTCTCTTCGTTATTTGTATCGGTCATGTCTCTCTCCAAAGTTCATATTTTCAAAAAATCTAGTCCTCAAAAATGTGCTCTAAAAAGAACTTTTCTCTTAAAATTGCGTTGGCTTCGTCAATTTTCTCCTGAGATGAATAAACTGCCGTGGCTGCTGATTTTGATGAACGGGAGAAAAATTCACTTAATGTATTTTTCAGCTTTTGCGGAGTTGCCGATAAGATTTCATTCCGGAATTGTTGACGCGTTTCATCACTGATTCCCGCTATACTGCGCATCATTGCTACATGTCCACGGCCTTGCGGGTCCATGGGGCGATCCAGCATGCCTATTGTGCTGATTATAGCCTTTTCCATATCGTCCGCGGAAATCTCGTTTTGCGAAAAGAATGTTTCAGCATCCTCGAATATTTTAAGCGTTTCCGCAAGATGAGGATCGCGATAGGAAAGAAAAGAAAAAAGGCCAAGGGTCGGATCATAAGAAGACATTCCGCCGTAAGCTCCGCCCTGTACCCGGATATACTTATAGAGATAGCCATTGGACAATTCCCTGGCGGCAACCATCAGCATGGCCGAGGCAGGATCAGCATAAGCCGGTGCAGCCAGCACCCGGGCAACATACGATACCTGGGAAGGCACAGCTATTCCCGCTTGAGCCTGTGGCAGTAACGGCAATGACTGCTTCTGTTTGGATGTTTTTTCCGGAAGTTTATTAATTAATCCGGCAACACTGTTTTCAAACAGTTTTAAACCATCTTTTTCTGCTGTAACATTGATCATAAGATTGTCCCTGTTAAAAAGGATTGCCTTTAACTCGGCAAATTTTTCCACCAGCTCTTCCCGGAGCGAAGAAAAATCACGGACGACATTCTGGACAAAACGAAGCTGGGTACGGCCGTTCCATTGTTCATCACGATAAGCCGGCAATGTAAGTGCGGCGCCAGCCGCCCGGCGGGCGAAAATGTGCCCGGAAGGCACGATTGCCGATTGCAGATTATTTTTTCGTTCAGTAATTAAGTCACGCATTCTGGCTTTATCTTCCAAATCGCCGGCACCAATAATATCGCTCATAATTTCCAGTGCATCCGGCAAATTACGATAAAGGGCAGAGCCGGAAATAATCATTTTTTGCCAATAGGCACCGGCGTCGACCGTTAAGCCGGAACTGATATCATAACCGAATCCTCCCATTTTCAGAGCAATGCGTTTGGCCATTTCATCATATGACAATCCGGCGGCTCCCATACCGGAAATGATTTTGCCGAGAAGCGGCAGGTATTGCTGGAGTTCTTCGGGAACATGAGAAATATCAAAGATGAAATCAAAGTAAGCAATGCCGTTAGTGAAAATATCGTGTTCCAATGTCTTGATATTTTCTATTGTGACCTCTTGCGTCGGAACTGTTTCCACTTTCGCCGGAATAGCGGAAATTTTTAATTTGGGAATGGCGGCCGCCGTCTCCGGTGAATCAGGTTCTGACTGGAATTTTTTCAATTCTTTAGCTTGTTTGTTGATTTCGGCAAGTTGGTCCGGTGTAAAGGATTCCTGAAGTTTGTTCATCTTTTCCCGGTATGCTTTTTCTCTCTTTTCACTGAAAGCGGGATCGGGCTCCATAATGGCAAGAATTCGATGACGATTATCCACAAGCCAGGTTTTGGTCATTTTTTGAAATAATTGCGGATCATCAGTCCACAGCTTGCGAATTCTTTCGATGATTACCGGAAAATCCAGGCTGACTAAAGGATCGCCATCGTAAAGCCAGGTTTGAAATACATTACCCATTAAGGCGATCCCGTAGGGATATGCACCACGAACAATTTCTTTGCCGTGAAACTCAATTTGATGCAGAATTCCCTCAATTAGTTCATTATCATACCCTTTGGCAACTATGTCCTCCAGGGTTGTTAAAAGAAGCTTTTCAATGTTCGCCGCTTCACCGCTGTCCGTATTGCGCAGGCCGACGGCAAACGACAACTGTTTCAAATCGCATTCGATTCCACTGGCCGGTGTCAAATCCTCACCAAGTCCTGAATCAATCAGGGCTTTGCGCAGAGGGCTGGCCGGGCTGCCGACCAGGAGCCCGGAAATGATTTCCAAAATGAGTGAATTTTCATAATCCGTGTTTTCCGACAACATCCACGCCACGTTTACCGAGGTTTTCCGCGCACAAGGTTCATTTTTCTGTACCGGATAAGTGCTGCGAATAATTCGCGGCTCAGCCAGAGGTTGTTGACTTTTTATGGAAGAGTTAACTTTCACCCGATGGAATCCTTCGAGCATTTCGGCAAGAAATGCAAGATGCTCAGCCGTCGGAATATCGCCGTAAATAAAAAAGCGGGCATTGGAAGGCGAATAATAAGTTTGATGGAATTCACGGAATTGCTCGTATGTTAGAACAGGGATAACTTCAGGATCACCGCCGGAATCGTAGGCATAAACACTATCGGGGTATAAGTTTTCCTGAATAGCCTTATACATCAGTGAATCCGGTGAAGAATATGCCCCTTTCATTTCATTGTAAACTATTCCGGAGACCGTAAGACCGCTTTTCAAATCATCCGGTATGTTAAATTCGAGATGATGGCCTTCCTGCAGGAAGGTTTCTTTCAGCAGGCGTGGATGCAGCACCAGATCGGTATAAACACGGGCAAGATTAAAAAAATCTTCCTTTATCTGGCTGGCCACGGGATAAACGGTTTTGTCAGGATATGTAAAGGCGTTGATAAATGTCTGCAAAGTGGAACGCATCAGTTCCTTAAAAACATCCTTGAGCGGATATCTTTTGGAACCAGCCAGTACGGAGTGCTCCAAAATATGCGGAAGACCGGTGGAATCGGCAGGCGGAGTCCGAAAACCGATGGCGTATAAATTTTCCCGATCAAAGCTATGTAAATGTAAAATATTGGCTCCGGTTTTTTCGTGTTCAATTTCATAGGCGGTAATTCTTACCCCCGGCATCATTTCTACACGCAAAATTTTAAAACCATGCAGCACAGCACCTGCCTGCAACGTGGGCTGGGGGCAATTTAATTGATCCGTCATTTTTATCTCCTCACAATTTTTTTAGAGCCGGTAAATGATTCTGTTATTATCAATTTTTAAAGCGCTGAACCTGTTCTTTATAAAGTGCGATCTCTTTCGGGGTAGCTTTTTTCAGAGTGCACTCTTCTATCAGATAACTTGATATTTTCTCTTCAAATTCAATCCTGGCGCTGGCATTACCTGTCAGTTTCTGTCCTATTTCATCTTTAATATATAAAAGGGTCCTTCCTCCCTCTTCCAGTTTTGTAGTTATGGCACTTTTTTTCGGCTGCGGCAGACCCATCTTTACCGCACGATCTTCAAATCCCTGGCGGTCAATTTCAGTTTTAACGCCGTCCGCCAAAAATAAAATTGCGTTAAGCGGCATTAATGTGACCAAGCCCGCTACCATTCCCGCCGTGCCGACTGCAAAATGCGAATAATCGGCAAATTTTCTGGAATCCATCTCCTGCGGAGTTAATTTCCGGAATTTCAAAATGATGCGGTAGCCATAAAAATCCTTAAAGCTTTCCTGAAGTTGATAATGTTTTAATGTGCGTAAAATAAATTCAGTTACATGGTCAAGATAAAGATTCTCATCGGGTGGTAATTTCACCGATTCCGGCTTAACATTCCGTGATAATTTCAAACTGCTGAAAAGTGTATCCTGGTCACCGGGTTTTTCTGCATAGCCAGGCAATAAGATAACATTGATACTGCCACGTATTGCCCGATTTTTTTCTGCTTCGACTGCAGAATAATTTCTTTGATCTACATATTTGCGGTAAATTGTATTACATCCCGACAAAATTAAGAAGATAATACTAAACAACAAAAACAATAATTTTCTAAACACTAATTCACCATGCCGGCTTGTTAATTTCAACCTTATTCTTGCTACAAAATTGCATTAAAGCATCGGCTGCGGCAAAAAAAGCTTCAAACATACCAAATTCTAAAAATGAGCCCCTGAATAGGGCCTTACAGACATTATCTACAGGCATACTACTCCGGGCAGTGGCTTATTAAAACATTTCTGTTTTGCCTGCGGCCTTCCGGTGCATCATTATCGAAAAGCGGATCTGTAGAACCTGCCCCCTGTATATTCAAGCGTTGCGGATCGATATCAAATTGTTCCGCCAGATAATCAGCAACAGTCTCCGCCCGCCGCAAGGCCAGGGCCATATTGGATTTTGGAGAACCGACATTATCGGTATGCCCCACAATATTAAGCTTTGCGCTCTTGTGCTGCATAAGGTAATCGGCGGCGGCCTGTAATTTATTTTCATCATCATCTTTGATTGTTGTTGAATTCGAGTCAAATTCAATCAAAGTCTTAAAGCAATTCAGAAGACTGAATATTTTTCCCTGCTGTTTTTTATTCATTATTACCGGAGGTCGGACTGCTGATATACGGACTATCTTTTTGGGTGGCGCTTCCTTTTTGGATTCAGCTTGAGCAATATAGGCAGGTTCATTACTAAAATAAATGTCACCGATCATGCCTTCCGCAGGGCTTCTTGTGTGCTGAGAGTTAATATGAATCTGCATTCCCGTTGTCGCTCCCTGAGGTTCACCGCCGTTGATATCAGGAAAAAGCCTTTTATAATCCTGATAAACATTGCGTCTTTCGGTATACCACTGGCCGACGTTATCCGACTTGTTTCTTAATACTATGTATCTTAATTTGCCGCCGCCGGCCTGCGAGCTTCTGCCGCTCCAGCCCTTGGGGGCATCATTATCCCAAATATAACCAATTATGGGAGTGTTCATGCCCATTATGCCTGCCGGCTTGAAAGCAACATAAACTTGAAGGGCCTGATCATCAGTCGCAGTTTTACGGACATCGCCGCTCCTGGGTAATTTTGTGGCTTTCCAGCGCCAGCATAACATTGGATATTTTTTAACATCGATTCTGGCTTCTTTGCGTACACCGAAAGAAGAATCACCCTTCGAAATCAGATGCAGGTAAAAGACATTGCCGTCCTTTTCCATAGTCATCAGGGGACGACCGACTTTTTTCTCCAGTTTCCAGCCATCCGGTGTTCCACCGGGCATTGCCGGAGTATTAAATTTGGTTACAGGGATAATTCCGGGATTGGTTTTACCATCACCGGGCCAAACAATAGACAAGGCTATAACGGTAAAAAAAAGAACAACGGTACTGCTTTTCATTTAACATTCCCACCGTCATTCCTTTTCGCGCGAATAGCCATAACCTCTGTTCTTGTTAAAATTGATCTGATATTGGCGACGTGCTTTTCGATATTTTCCCGGCCGCCTTCTTCCCGGTCAATCAGGGTAATGACACCTTCAACAATTAAGCCGGCTTTGCGGGCCTGTTCGATGGCCGTAATCGTGGAACCGCCGGTGGTAATTACGTCATCAATAATCAATACTTTTTCACCGGCTTGTACATTGCCTTCGATGGCGCTTTTTGTTCCGTGATCCTTTACATCCTTCCGGACGATGAATGATTTAATCGGTTTTCCTTTTTGATAAGAAATGACGGAAAGCGCATTGGCAATGGGATCGGCGCCCAGTGTAAGTCCGCCGGCAGCAGTGATATCGCTGTCTTTAACCATATCAAAAATTATTTCACCGATCAGATTCATGCCTTCCGGATCAAGCGTTGTTGGTTTACAATTGAAATAATAATTACTGAGCCGCCCTGAAGCCAGCGTAAAGGGCGGGTTTTCACTATACTTGAAAGACCGCTCCAATATTATTTCGCCAAGTCTTTCTTTCATTGTGCTCGTGTTCATTACAACTCCTTTTACCCAAACGCTCCCCTTTTTTGTCCCCCTCTGGAGGGGGCGGGGGAGGATGCTTTCGCACATGCCATACTTAGGGCGAATACAGGGATTCGCCCCTACTTCTACTTTGTTAGTAACTTTTCTACAACCCTAACAGCCTCCACACCGTCCCTGGCAAAAGCCGCACCAATGGAATGTGCGTAGGCCT
>CAZWCA010000021.1:28367-52784 GCA_964632255.1 uncultured Smithella sp.
ACAGCCTCCACACCGTCCCTGGCAAAAGCCGCACCAATGGAATGTGCGTAGGCCTCGGTTACGACCGCACCGCCAAGCAAAAAATGTGTCTTTATGCCTTCATCTCTTGCCATGTCAATAATTTCTTTCATCTTAACCATCGTCGTCGTCATTAATGCGGAAAGGCCGATGACATCGGGATTTTCTTTTTTAGCCGCATTTAGGATATCGACTGTTGCCACATCCTTGCCGAGATCGATGATATTGAAGCCGTAATTACGCAAAAGCAGTGACACAATATTTTTGCCGATATCATGAATGTCTCCTTTGACAGTCGCCATTAATATTTTACCTTTACCGTTGCCTGCTGCTTTTTTCAAATGCGGTTCGAGATAATTAAGGGCGTTCTTCATCGCCTCGGCCGAAGCCATGAGCTGCGGCAGAAAATAAATTTTCTTTTCATATAAATCACCCACTTTGATGATTGCCGGGATCATAATCCTATCTACCAAATCGGGGGCTTCAATTCCGGTAGACAGCGCCGATTTAATAAATAATACAATGTTTTCCCGGTCACCTTCCATAATGGCTGAATTTATCTTTTCCGGTAAGGAAAGTATTTCCAGCGCCGCATTTTTTGGCACGGTTTCTTGTTTATCTGAAAAATATTCGATAAATTTCAGCGCGCTTTTTTTCTTAGCTGTGAGCACATCTCCTGCCTGCTTGATGTTCATGAACTCCATACTTCCGGGATTGGCGATGGCCGCAGTCAGGCCGTTAAACTGGGCCATGGCTAAAAACGCAGCATTGAGCCAGGGACGTCCAGGCATACCAAACGATACATTGGACAAACCGAAAATTGTCTTGCTCCGGAAAATCTCCGTACACCAACGCAAAGTTTTGAGAGTTTCCTGCGCCGCCCCCGGATTAGAGGCCACAGCCATAACAAGACAATCCACGATAAAATCATCTTTTGTAAAACCGTGTTTCCGTGCCGAGTTGTAAATATCTTTAATCACATTCCGGCGTTTTTCCGCAGTTTCCGGGATTTCTCCTTCGGTCAGCGGCAGAAGAATAAACATCGCCCCATATTTGGCCGCCAGCGGCAGGAGTTTCGCCATTTTTTCCTTTTCACCGGAAATTGAATTAATCAGCATTCTGCCCGGATATATGCGCAAAGCGGCTTCAATTGTTTCCGTCTTGGAAGAATCGACGACCAAAGGCAGTTTTGTTGCGTGAGTAAGCAGGCCGATTGTTGATTTAATTGCCAAAACTTCGTCAATACCGGGTTGGCCTACGTTGACATCGAGTAAATGAGCACCCTGCCTTTCCTGCTCAGCCGCCATCTGACGAACAATGGTATTTTTCCCTTCCAGTAATTCCTGCTGCATTGCTTTCTTACCGGTCGGGTTGATTCTTTCCCCGATTATATAAAGTGGGTTATTGCTTTCGAAAATCAAATGCTTACGAGAAGAGCTGACGGCGCTGATTGATTTCCTGAGGGGAGGTTTTGAATTTTTTCCAGCCAGAGATTGGGCCAGTTTTTGAATATGGAGCGGAGTCGTTCCGCAGCAGCCGCCGATCATGTTTGCTCCGGCTTCGGCAAGTTTTTCTCCCCAGGAGCCGAAAGTCGAATCATCCATGCCGAAGACCGTTTTTCCGTTTTCCAGCCGGGGGACTCCGGCGTTGGGTTTAGCCACCAGGGGCACTGTCGCGTACGGTTTCATTTGAGAAATAAATTCCAGCATTTTTTCCGGTCCCGTGGAACAATTGCATCCAACGGCATCCGCACAAAGGCTTTGCAACGTAATAAGTGCGCTTACAGGATCCGTGCCGTTTAAGGTATGGCCATCTTTTTCGTAAGTCATGCAGACTATAGCGAAAATATCCTTTATTTCCTTGACGGCGAGAAGTGCGGCACGGGTTTCCTGAATATCAATCATGGTTTCAATGACGATCAGATCGCAGCCGCCGTCGATTAAACCGCGCACCTGTTCCTTATAGGCGGACACGGCTTCTTCAAAAGCAAGAGGGCCGAAAGGTTCGACAAATAATCCCGAGGGACCGATATCCCCGGCAACCAGGACCTTCTTACCCGCCGCCTGCCTGGCGAGAAGAGCCAGATCGCGGTTTACTTGATAAACATTTTCTGCAGCGCCGTACTCTGCGAGTTTAAAGCGATTGGCCCCGAATGTGCAGGTATAAACTATCTGCGCCCCTGCCTGAACATAGGAGGCATGAATTTCTTTGGTTATCAGGGGATTCTCGATGCACCACAGTTCGGGACAAATACCTGACGGCATCCCTTTTTTCTGTAACTCGGTACCGGTTGCACCATCCAGAATAACCACCCTTTGTTTCCATAAATTCTGTATTTTACCGCTTTTACTCATAAATATACTCCGGTTGAATAATTTTCAAGATCATTCCTATACCATCTTTGTTCCGGGAAGTGTGATTTTTTTTACCGGTATGAAAGAAGTAAAGGCATTGCTTAACAAGCTCATGAAAAAGGCTTGTTTGAATTAATCATCCTTGGCGAAATGGACAGCGGAATTAAAATATTCGGATACGGCTTTTTGATAATCAGGCGGCAAGTTGAGATGACGGTACCGGCAAATACAATGCTTAAATAATAAAAATTAAATAAAAAAACAACCCATTCGATTTTTAATCATTCTTTTCCAAAACTTCTCTGATTTTTTCGGAAAGTTCTTCCATATGAAACGGTTTTTGGATAAATCCCCGGCAACCCTTTGCCATTAAATTTTTTACCTGATCGCTGATAATATACCCGGTAGAGAGCATAACCCGGACTTCCGGGTCTATTAATCTTAGTTGCTCGAAAGTTTCACTGCCGCTGAAGCCGGGCATAATCATGTCCAATATTACCAGATCGATTTTACCCTTATTTCCCTCATAAATTTTAAGCGCATCCCGGCCATTATTCGCCGTCAAAATATTATAGCCCAGTGTACTCAACATTTCTTCGCAGACATCAATAATGGTTGTCTCATCATCGACCAGTAATATAGTCTCATCACCGGGAAGCAGTTTCTTTGAAAGATTTGTTTCTCTTGCCATTTCTTTGGTAGATGCCGGAAGATAAATAGTAAAAGCTGATCCCTGACCCGGCTTGCTTGTAACATCGATAGTTCCTCCGTGCTCTCTGACAATACCGTACGCTGAAGCCATGGCCAACCCTGAGCCACGGTCTTTTTCTTTAGTTGTAAAAAACGGTTCAAAAACACGGCGGCACGTGTCTTCATCCATACCTCTGCCCGTATCGGTAATCATAATGCGCACATAATTTCCTTCTTTAATATCCATGATTAGAGCTTCATGTTCGCTCAATATAATACTGTCCGTTTCTACATAAATGTCTCCACCATGGGAAGGCATGGCCTGCCAGGCATTAATATAAAGATTGATCAATACTTGCTCGATCCGGCCACGATCAACTTCCACTGGAAAGAGATTTTGTTCATATTTCTCATTTAAGATTATTTCTTTTTTTGTTCGTCCGAATACCCGGCAGGTTTTTGTAACAAGTTCATTTAAATCCGTTGACTCCAGTTCGTACTGTCCACCGCGGGCAAAACTGAGCAGGTTTGCCGCCAGATCGGCGCCGCTTTGCACCAGTGATTGTATATTGTTCAGTTTATCAAAATCCGGATCGTCAAAATCTTTATATAAAAGTATCAAAGAGATATACCCCTGGATTCCCATCAGCAAATTATTGAAATCATGGGCTATTCCGCCGGCCAGCGTGCCAATTGCCTGCATTTTATGCGCCTGAAGTAAATGATCTTCCATCCGCTTACGCAGAGTTACATCGCGGGCGTTGATAATAATGCCGTTTATGGCGGGATTATTAACACAATTATTACCCAGTGCTTCGAAATAAATCCACGAGCCGTCCGTTTTGCGGAAACGGAATTCAGTAGTAAAACCATCAACCTTACCGGCAACCAGATCTGAATAATCATTCATGACCATTTTTTGATCATTGGGAAAAATAAATTCAAAACAGTTTTTTCCTAATAAATCATGCTCCTGATGACCGGTAATGGCAGTTAATGATGGAGAACAGTACTGGAAAATTCCTTTTTCATCCAAAACAGCAATAACATCGAGGGAATTGCGGAAAAGCTCCCGTACAAGTGCATTTGATTTTTGTAATGCTGCTTCCATTTTCTTACGGTCGGTAATATCAACCATGGAAACGAGGGATTTGTTTGTCCCGGGGATCAATGTCGCGGTTATATAGACATTCTTAATGTCCTCATTTTTGGTCACAATCGAGCATTCATACTGTCGGGGAGGCGCGGATGGATTGGCAAGTTTTTCCTGATGATTACGTTTTACCAGTTCAATGTCCGAAGGAGCAATAAAATAATCCCACTTCTTTTTTTCACCGATTAGTTCCTCCTGTTTGAATCCGGTGAGTTCCTCCATTTTCTTGTTGCCCATAACAATGCATCTGTTTTGATCGGCGATACCAATTGCCGTACCTGCATTTTCATAGATGGTTTTATACATATTTTTTGATTCCTGCAGGACTTCATAAATTTTTTTTCGATCGGAGATGTCGGCTAAAAAATTTATGGCGGCAGGTCTGCCGTTTAATTCGAATGCCTTTATTCTGATTTCTACAGGGATGGAAATTTTATTTTTGCCGATAACCTTAATTTCAGTAACATCTTCAAATTTTTCACCTTTAACTACTCGTTCCTGATTGACTAGAATTTTTTCATAGTCATCGAGATGTATTATCTGATCCAATCCTTTGATAACCAGTTCATCTGCATTATAGTTGAGAAGTTGCAATAATTTGCAGTTTACATATTTAATTTCGTCGTCTTGAATAACAATGATTGCATCACTGACATTTTCTAATAGTTTTTTGTAAAATGTGGGCTCCATGTTGTTTCCTTGAATGAATTTCAGTTGTTATGAGTATTTTACAAATTCTTTTTTTATCCGTAAATCCCGGTGATAGCTGTGACTGATTTTTCAGGCTGTAAAATGAAACTTGGGCTTATATCCACTCCTATTTTTTGCATCTCTAACTGCTCATAAATATTTTTTTGATTTTCCAGGTTAATATCACTGTATCCGGCGGAGACTCTTCGCGGCAAAAGCCTTTTGCCTTCACGCTGCAATTGGCTGTTATTATAATTCATTAGCCAGCTAAGCGCCGCATCGGTCATTTCACTGGCTGTTGCATCATAGATTACCGCCGCTGAAAAATTACCTATTGCCGTTTGATCGGAAATTGCCTCCATAATCATATGACCGGCAGTTGCGCCCATGAATAAGGTTTCCCTGCATCCCAATAAAAATCTGGACAACTGTTTGCTTTCAAAAACCATTTGTCCGATAGCCACCCTGCAACCATCATTATTATTAATGACTTCCCTTAGCGTGCATCCTTTTAAGGCAATAAAGGACAGGGCTTTTTCAATTAAAATATCGGTCTCTTTTTTTTGTTTTAATGTAAGCTTTGTAGTTTTCTTCTTGAAACCCAGGCGGCGGTAAATTTTGTTATAAGGAGGATTAATTGATATTAATTCATGAATATTAACAGGCTTCATGGTTTCCTATCCAGGATTGAGCTCAATGTCGTTGAATTAAGAAATTTGCCTTCCAATTCCCCCTTTCGTAAAGGGGGATACAGGGGGATTTTTATTACACTTTGTAAAATCTCTCCCATCCCCTCTTTAGAAAAGAGGGGGGCTGTAGCGCTTAAGTCAATGACATTGAGATTGAGCTCACAAACTTTTTGACTTTGAGTTTTATTTTTAACGTTGCTTGCGGACTTTGCCTGATAATGTTGAGATCGCAGGAGCGCGACGGGATATTTTCCTTTCCGAACTGATGTATAAGTGTAATTCAATTTCAATGCTTGTTTATAATTTTATAAGGTTTTTTCCAGCGTTCCAACCTTTCAAAGGCCTGCTCAACCAGTAAAAGAAGCTTGTCCATGTCCAGTGGTTTTTCAAAATAATCATCGAATCCGGCTTCACGGCATTCGCCGATTTCAAACAGGGCTGACCAACCGGTGATTGCGTAAATCATTGAAACCGGTCTGGTTTTACGAATCTGACGGCAAAGCTCTATTCCGTTCATTCCAAATAACTTCAAATCTATGAAAATGACATCTATTTCGTTGATTTCAAGCACGACAAGAGCTTCCTGACCTCCTTCGGCAAGAAGAACATCGTACCCCGCTTCATTAAAAAAGCTTTGAAATAAGTCACGTATTGAAGCTTCGTCATCAACAATGAGAATTTTGCCCTGATTAGTCATGCTGTCTCAGAAAATAGATTATCCCGCTTAAAATAGATTCGAAAATATAAGCTCCGGTTATATATCATATTTTTAAGATATTGATACTTTGGCATTTATTTAATAGCATCTGGACTACGGATAATAAAACTGCTCGTTTCCGAACCGGAAAGGAGCAGTTTTTCATTACAAGCGGAAAATAGCCCTTTCCGGGCTGAAATTTTTAAACTCGGAACGCGTCCGAAATTCAAGTCAAATTATTTTATCGGTAATAAATTTTAAAACCTTAAAAGTTTTTGCTCCACTTAATCAAAAATCATTCACGAACATATTACAAAGCTCTTTGCTCATTGTCTTATTTCCGGGCAATGTGTTTCATCAGGCCGCCGTCGGCGATAAGTTGCTCCATAAAGGGCGGAATTGGATTGATAGTGAATTTTTTGCCGGTGGCGGTGATTGTTATTTCGCCTTTCGCGCTATCCACGGATATTTCTTCGCCTTCTTTGATTTCCGCCCAAAGCTCGGCGGATTCAAAAATCGGTAGCCCCATGTTAAAAGCATTACGGTAGAAAATCCGGGCATAACTTTTTGCGACAACGCAGGAAATGTTTGCTGCCTTTATCGCGATTGGTGCATGTTCGCGGGAAGAACCGCAGCCGAAATTCTCTCCACCCAGGATTATATCTCCCTCCTTGATTTTGCTGACAAATTCGGGATCAGCATCTTCCATGCAATGAGCCGCCAGTTCTTTGGGATCGGAGGTGTTTAAATACCGCGCCGGAATAATTGCGTCAGTATCAATATTATCGCCGAATTTCCAGACTCTGCCTTTGTAAATCATTGTTGAAAACCTTCCTTTAATGAGAATTCAATTTCATAAGCACATTGAAATTGAAAGTCTATTTTCCCGCAACAGCGGGATACATATTTTATTTCAGAGACTCATCCTCTGACTATTTTTATTTTAATTCCTCAGGCGATGCAATTCTCCCCAAAATTGCCGAAGCCGCACAAATTGCGGGGCTGGCCAGATAAACTTCGCTTTTGGGATGGCCCATTCGCCCGACAAAATTTCTGTTGGTTGTCGCAATCGCTCTTTCCCCTTCAGCCAGAATCCCCAGATGACCGCCTAAACAGGCGCCGCAGGAAGGCGGGCTGATAATTGCTCCGGCCTCAAGAAAGGTGGTCAGCAGTCCTTCTTCCAATGCCTGTTTATAAATTGCCGGGGTAGCGGGAACGACAATCAACCGTACTGAAGAGATTGCTTTCCTGCCTGTTAAAATTTGAGCGGCAATTCTCAAATCTTCGATGCGGCCGTTCGTGCAGGAACCGATCAGAGATTGATCAATTCTGACGTTGCCTGCCTCGCTTACGCCTTTGACATTGGAAGGCAGATGGGGAAAAGCAACCTGCGGCTCAATTTTCCCGGCATCAATTTCGATAACGTCGCTGTATTCCGCATCCGCGTCCGAAGAATAAAAAGTGTACTTTCGTTTTGCTCTTTTTTCTACATATTCGCGGGTAATTTCATCCGGCGGGAAAATGCCGTTTTTAGCTCCCGCTTCAATAGCCATGTTGGCCATGGCCAGACGATCGGCCATAGGTAGTTTACTGATTGTTTCACCTGTAAATTCCATTGCTTTATAAAGCGCGCCGTCTACACCAATGCGTCCGATTACATGCAGGATCAAATCTTTTCCGGAAACCCATTTCTGCAAAGAACCGGAGATAATAAATTTCATCGATTGAGGAACTTTAAACCAAAGCTCTCCCGTGAGCATTGCCGCCGCCAGGTCGGTACTGCCGACTCCCGTAGCAAATGCTCCGAGGCCGCCATAGGTACAGGTATGGCTGTCCGCACCGATCGCCAGATCACCAGGCAGTACAATACCCGCCTCCGGTAACAGGGCATGCTCAATACCGACATTACCGCCTTCATAAAAGTGAGTTATACCCTGCTCCAGGGCAAATTCACGAACAAATTTACATTGCATGGCCGAGCTGATATCTTTGTTCGGCGTAAAATGATCCAGTACGAGGGCAACCTTGTCCTTATCAAATACTTTTTTGCCTCCCGCCTGACGGAATTCTTTTATTGCTATGGGCGCGGTTATGTCATTGCCCAGAGCAATATCCACCCGGGCATTAATCAGTTGGCCTGCATGAATATCCTTGAGATCAGTGTGCGCCATCAATATTTTTTCAGTGATTGTATATCCCATCGTTTCTCCCCGATTATTAAAAATAAAGTTCTGTTTATCTTACTTCCGGCTTTTATTCAACTTTAACCTTTTTCACGTTCCCTTTTTTTATATTTTCCTTGAGAAATTCCAGCCTGTTGAGGGCATTGATGTACGCTTTTGCCGAGGCGACTATTACATCCGGATGAGCTCCGCGGCCGATTACGGAGTAATCTTCAAATTTTAATTGGACAGTTACCTCGCCTTGAGCGTCACTGCCGCCGGTTATTGCGTTTACTGCATATTTCAACAAAGGATAATTGGTTTTGGAGATTTTCCTGATTGCGGCAAAGGTTGCATCCACCGGACCGATGCCGAATCCGGCATCGCGGATAATATCCTTGTCCACCTGCATTTCCATAGTTGCCGTCGGGATCGCGACATTGCCGCTCACAACATTTACGTAAACCAGAGAATATTTATCCTTGCCGCGGTAAACCTCCTCATAAAAAATTGCTTCCAGATCTTCATCGTAAATATCCTTCTTCTTATCAGCCAGATCTTTGACTCTTGCCGCTATTACGTTTAATTGCTCGTCGGTCAGGGCGTAACCCATTTTTTTATAATGCTGCGATATTGCATTGCGGCCGGAATGTTTGCCCATGACGATATGCGTATCGGTTATGCCGATCGATTGCGGCGTCATAATTTCATAAGTGCTCTTCTCTTTAATCAAACCGTCCTGATGGATGCCCGATTCATGAGCAAAAGCATTGGCGCCGACAATGGCCTTATTCGGTTGCACTTGAATGCCGGTGACCTGAGTTAAAAGCCGCGAGGACTTGAATATCTGATCGGTTTTAATTTTAGTTTGAAAACCAAAAAGATCTTTTCGAGTATCCAGGGCCATGACAACTTCTTCCAGGGCCGTATTGCCGGCACGCTCACCAATGCCGTTGATGGTGCATTCCACCTGGCGGGCGCCGTTTTTCACGGCGGCCAAAGAATTGGCTACCGCCAGTCCCAGATCGTTGTGACAATGGACGGCGATAATCGTATCACCCATGTTTTTTACATTGGCAAATAAATAAGCGATCAGCTTGCCGTATTCCTCGGGAATGGCGTAGCCCACGGTGTCGGGAATATTTACCGTCCCGGCTCCGGCCTCAATTACGGCGGAAACCATCGCTACAAGATAATCTTTATCAGTCCTTGTCGCGTCCATCGCCGAAAATTCCACATTGTTCGTATAAGAACGGGCCCGGGCGACGGCGGCTACCGCTTCGTCCAGCACCTGTTCGCGTGATTTTTTCAATTGATATTTCAGATGAATATCCGATGAAGAAATAAAAGTATGAATTCGCGGCTGGCTGGCACCTTTTATGGCCTGCCAGGCGCGATCGATGTCCGTTTTGTTGGCGCGGGCAAGCCCGGCGATTTGACACTTCTTTATTTCTTTGGCAATACGTTTGACAGCGTTGAAATCACCTTCCGAGGCAATCGGAAACCCCGCCTCTATTATATCAACACCCAGGCTTTCCAATTGCTTGGCGATAACCAGTTTTTCTTCCGTATTCATGCTGGCGCCGGGTGATTGTTCACCGTCCCTCAAAGTCGTGTCAAAAATGTAAATTCTGTTCTTATCTTTCTGCATATCAATCTCCTTAATCATATTATCCCGTTAAGCGCAGCTTATCGAGGTGGAATTTTTCATTTTTTTCAATAAAAAAGGCCGTGGGTTTTGCCACCCACGGCCTCTCAGGTAATCTGTTATTTTTCGTTTTACAGGTAACCCGAAAACAATGGGCGAATGGCCTTGGCTAATAAAAGGCGCAACAGGGTGAGACCCAAAAGCAGGGGCAGAATATTAATTCCCAAATTCAAATTTCTCACCATGCCGAACATTGTTTAAGAGAACCTTTGCTTAATTTGAATATAAGACCCTAAACTATCTTGAAATAATTGTCAAAAGGTTTTTGATTGATTTTCAAGCTCTCAATCTTGTGCCGCCACACCGATTCTCGCTTCCTTAAATAATAGTTGATTTTCTCTTTCCTGCAGAAGGCTCAGCAGATAGGCATCCTTCCGGTCAATAATAATGTAATTATTAGGGCCAATCTCTTTTGCTTTAATCGTAACGATATTTAGTCCGTATTTTTGCTGCGCACCCGCCTCATGATGAAATACTTCTACTGTACGATTTTTCCTCAGCACGGGGTCGGCATTGTCCGTCGGCCTATTTACATAACCCGTTATTGCGGACTTTTTCCCAGCCTCCACAATCGCCTAATTTGCACGCGGTTTTAAGATCAGAACAAAACCGTTTTTGCTCGCCCAACATCAGGTAACTGAGTCCGCGGTATTTATAAACCCTGGCCTCTTTTTTTTGAAAAGACAGTACCTTGTCGAAGTCATTAATGGCTTGACGGTACTGCTCAGATTTAAATAATACTATTCCCCTGTTTGTGACTGCCGAAATATCCCCGGGGTTTAATTGAATTGCCCGATCCAGATCATTACAGGCAAGTTGAAACTGCTCAAGATTTGAGTAGGCCATCCCTCTATTAAAGTAAAACGCGGCATTCGTGGAATTGAGCTTAATTGCCTGATCGTAATTCTCGATAGCTTTTTTAAAGTCTCCCATTTCCATACATATATTGCCACGATTGTAATACGAAGCATCATGCGCGGGATCAAGCTCGATGGCTTTATCAAAATCATCGATTGCCTCTCGTGAATGTCCCTGAGATAAATGGGCTGTTCCACGGTTATAGTAGGCACGGGCAAACCGGGGATTAATCTGAATGGCTTTATCAAAATCCTGAATGGCTTTTTGCGTTTCTCCCAAGTTTGCGTATGCTGTTCCTCTGTTGTTGAAGGCGTCGCTAAATTGGGGTTCCAGCCTCAGGGCGCTGTCGTAATCTCTGATCGACTGCCGCCACTTGCCCAGGTCGGCATAGGCTATGCCCCGGTTGTTGAAGGCCTCGGCATAATGATCATCTTTGCGAATAGCTTCGTTCAAATATGTGAGAGCCTTGCCCGGATTGGTAAATTTAACCCGGTCCCAGAGTGCCAGGGCTTTCCTGTTCGCCTCAACGGCCGAGAGCATTTGGGTTACTGCGGTAAACTCTTGAGATAACTTTCCTTGAACCTGCCTGTTTTTGTCGTCCTTTTTTGCAGTGGCCGCCAAAGGTATGCTTCGGTCTTCCAGTTCCTTTATTTTGGCCAGCAGTTCCTTTTCCCGGCGCTCCAGTTTTTCAGCTTTGGCCAAAGCCGACTGGTCCTGCAAAAAGCTCTTGATTCGTTCCTCCAGTGTGGATGTATCAACACTGACCTTGGCTTCAATTTCTATTCCAAATGTTTCGCCCATAACATAGTTTTTCTGAGAAACGATTTCGGCCTGTAACACAGCCGAAGAAAGTGCAGTAATTTGATCTTGAACTAATTGATGATCCTTGACAACCGTGATGCTGTCTAAATATGTCCCGGCTTTTTCCAGAACTTCGCGTTTCGCCTTGGCTATGGCAGCCGTCCTCGCATCATCGGGAGACTGGCTGCCATTGAACGGCTGTTGCACAGTATGCGTGTAGGTTACAACGTCAGCGCGGCTTGCAGCCGGCAACGCCACCAGGCTGAGCAGGAAAAGTAAGCCTGTCAAAAAGCATCCGGAGTAATTGTGAAGCAGTGTGGGGGTGTTTCCCGGCTGATACAACCTTGATGATTTTTTCATATATCATTTTGACCACAGTGACTGAATTTAAACTCGACACGCCGGTCAATTTCATCGGTG
This sequence comes from uncultured Smithella sp., assembly GCA_964632255.1. Lineage (GTDB taxonomy): Bacteria > Desulfobacterota > Syntrophia > Syntrophales > Smithellaceae > MVRV01. Next base: position 40,608 of record CAZWCA010000021.1, read on the forward strand.
ACGTCGTCTCTTCCGGTGCCGACAATGTTTTCCCGGAAACCGCGGCCAATAGTTTTCGATTTGTTCATTACACCGGGAACATAGGAGGCCATTTTTTTCTGTATCCACATAGCCCGCTGCAGGGAAAGTTTTTCATTGTATGCAGAATTTCCTGTTTTGCTGCAATGGCCTATGATTTGGACGGTACATTCCGGCGAAGAGGATATTAAGTTAGCGATTTGCTTCATATAGATATTGTATTGCGCCATTTTACTTTCCACTGGTTTGGTGGAATTCGGATTGAAGGTAATTTTGCTCGTGATTTCATTTGTTTCATTAACGCTGATTTTGGCGAGTCTGCCATAGATTTCTTCCGCACTATCCCATTGACCCTGCTTGGCCAGATTTGTGTATTGCCCGTTTAGAACTTCCATTGGTTGCTCCGCCTGGCTTCCGGCAGCCTGGTTATAGTAAGATAGTGATTTCTTGAACTCGCGCTGCTCATACAGCAAGTCACCTTTAACCAGCATGGATTTTATGGTCAGCTTGTTCTGATACTCCTTATCTACTGCCTCGCCGGGGCCTTTCTTGACAGATTCCCGGTGCCGATTATAACCTTTACCTTTAAGATACACCGGGCTGTCTTTATAAATATCCATTGGAGTCGTATCAAATCTGCTGATTCTTATGGAGGAGGATGCAAGAACCTTACCTGATGCTTTTTCAAAAACGGCAGCGTTTATCTTGTAGATATTTGCCTGCTTCTCTTCAATGCTGATCATGCCATTTAACACATACTCCGATATCTCCAGGTTATCAGGCTCCATTTCCCCGGTTACATGAAATCTTTTTTTGATTTCAGCGGAAATAATCTCTTTGATTCTGGTATTAATCTTGACGGGATAGCCTGACTCGACATTAATGAAAGGATCTATGACGATTTTTTTCAATTGTGTTTGTTGAGTCACGGGGTTGATGACAATCTTGTTGAGCACATTGCCGATGCTGGAATTCTCCAACTGATCGGCCAGATTACCGGCCAAAACCTTCATGCCCTGCTCAAAATCCATTGCTTGAGATGGCAAAGGCTGGGTGTGAGCGCAGGAAATTACATTGAAGAAAAAAAATATTAATAAAAAAGATAAAAATTTTTTAATTATTTTTACAGGCAGCATCGCACACCTTGAATACGATTTCTGGAATGTAATAGTCAGCCTACATACTATTTATACCTATAAAGATTAATATTTAATCAGTTGCTCTTAATATAAGACAAAATTACTACTGTATGATGGACTCGTAAGTAGTAAAATTACCAATTTCCTAACTACCTCGTAAAAAGGTCGCAGGCAAGGCGCGCGAATGTGTCTGCCCGTCGGCGCACACTGGTAATGACTCATCTATTTTGTTGCGTTCCTTCGCTCCGAGGAGCTCAGGAAAAGGCGTTTTCGGAGCGCGGGGAATGAGCGTACTTAGCATACGGAGTGACGAGGGATGAAGCGCAACATAGCATTCACCTCTTTTACGAGGTTGTCATTGTTTACCCTGTACTATTTTTTATCAGCAACACCTTGAGCAACCAGATCACCTACCTCACTGGTGGAATAGCCCATGCGGCCGGCGGCCATGCTTTTCATTTTATTGGCGGTGATGTCTCTCACCGTTTCTTCGATTGCCGTTGCCGCCTGCTGTTCGCCCAAGGTTTCCAGCATCATGGCGGCGGCGCAAATGGCGGCCAGGGGATTGATTACTCCAAGTCCGGTGTACTTCGGTGCCGAACCGCCGATCGGTTCAAACATGCTTACTCCCTCAGGGTTAATGTTTCCGCCAGCGGCAAGACCCATGCCGCCCTGGGTGATGGCGCCCAAATCCGTGATTATATCGCCGAACATGTTGCCGGTTACGAGAACATCAAACCATTCCGGACTTTTCACCATCCACATGCAGGTGGCATCAACATGATAATATTCACGTTTTATATCGGGGTAATCTCTTTCTCCCATCTCATGAAACGCCCGTTCCCACAGACCATACAAATAGGTTAATACGTTTGTTTTCCCCACCAGTGCCAGAGTATTGTTTTCTCCCTTACCTGTGGCCTTTTTCCCGTATTTGCGAGTGTATTCAAAAGCATAGCGCAGACAGCGGTCGACCTGGTGGCGGGTGTAAATAGCGGTTTGAACAGCCACCTCGTGGGGCGTTCCTTTCATGGTAACGCCGCCTGCTCCGGTATACTGATCACCGGTGTTTTCGCGGACTACACAATAATCGATATCTTTCGGGCCTTTGTCCTTCAGCGGCGTATCCACACCGGGATAAAGACGGATCGGACGAAGATTTATATATTGATCAAGCTCAAAGCGGGCTTTTAATAAAATACCCTTTTCAAGAATGCCGGGAGTGACATCGGGATGGCCGATTGCGCCAAGGAGAATGGCATTGAATTTCCTCAGTTCATCAACTGCACTGTCGGGTAGAATCTCACCCGTCCTTTTATAGCGTTCACCGCCGAAGTCGAAAGTCGTGGTTTCATACTTAAAACCAAATTTAACCGAAGCCGCGTTCAATACCTTCAAAGCCTCCGCTACTACTTCGGGACCTGTCCCGTCACCGGGAATAACCGCTATTTTGTGCATATATTAATATCCTTTCCTTACTAATAAATGAAGTTGATTTTCGAAATTGAAGGAGGAACTATAGAAAAAATGGCTTTTTATGTCAATGAAAGAATGGGCATTGGCCATGTAGTACGTCTACGCAGTTACACCAATTTCACAAAAAAATTGATGTAATAAAAAAAGGAAGAAGTGCCGGACACTCCTTCCTTCTGGTGAAATATGGGCCAATTTATCAGTTACACATTCCCGGCTCATTTCCGCCATGGTGGCCTCGCATGCCGCCGCGGGGACCAAAACCCATGCCTTTACCCCAACCGGAGTTAACCAGTTTGTCCCGCTGTTCCGGAGTCAGCACCTTACGAATATCCAAAATATGCGTAGTTGCTTTATCTTCCAACTGCTCGCGCAGTGTTCTCACTTCCTTTTGTAAGGCCAGAATTTTATCCTTATCCGGATTTGTCTGCAGCCACATCCTGCGCAAAGCTACCGATTTGTCAAACATCTTTTCTCTGATCGGTCTGACTTCTTTACGGTGCGCAAGCTCAAGAGCTTCAATTTTTGCTTTTTGCTCGGCGGAAAGATTCAATTTTGCCCAAATTGCACCATGATGAAAATCACGCCCCATGCCGATACCAGGTCCTTTGCCTTCGCCCGGGCCGCAATCACGGCCTGGTCCATGAGCAAATACCGGCATACTCAAAAGCAGGCCCATAGCAAGAATAACCATTGTAATTGTTAACTTTTTCATAACTAAACTCCTTTCCCTAGTTTTAATATTTTTATTTATTTTGAGCATTACTGCTGTTTAGCAAGTTACCGGATTTAAAAGACAGATAAGTCGATTTTATATATTCAACGAGTAATTTCCTTGATATGTAAGGATTGTATCTAACCTGCAGCGCGCTCGCCGCGATACTCATCAGTGTTAGTGCGGTGTTTTTCATAGTCAAATTCCTTTCATGTTCATCATAAAGCGTTTGTTTATTGATTGAGCAAATGACATGCCAGGGCCCAAAATTAAATTAATGCCTTGGAATAATTAAAAATATTTTAATGGACTAAATTATTGTTTGTATTTTTCCAGGATACTCGGATAATACGTACCCACATGAAGGTATCCAAATGGATAAAATATATCCAATGATGGCTCGTAAATTTTCTTGGGTTACAAATGAAAAAGTAAGATGAAGAGTAAAATGTTGAAAAGATTTCGCTTTGATATTTCGATCTGGGCTGCCGTAAGCGCAATTGCCATACTGGCTGTTATCTCCGCAGTGATGATTTTAACTCATTTTCAAAGGCAAAAGGAGCAGGCGGTTGAGCTGTTGATGGAAAAAGGAACAACCCTGATCAGATCGCTGGAAGCGGGATTACGCAGTCAGGGTGAAGCAAGCGAAGATAGCTTTCGTTTACAAAAACTGCTGATGGAAACAGCGCAGCAACCCGATATCGACTACATTATCATTACCGACAACAAAGGCAGAATAATTGCCGACAGCGACCCTTCCATGACCGGCCAGCAATACGGCCTCGATTTAAATACTGAAAAAATTGCTTTGAGCCGGGATAAAAAGTGGCGGCAGACGGCTAATCCGGAAGGTGCCGGCACGTTTGAAGTTTATCGCGGTTTCTTTCCCCGGGAAAGATTAGATGAATCACCACCTCCTCCTTTATCAGGAGAAAGTATGATTATTTACGTCGGCTTCAACATGGATACGATTGAGAAAGCCAACCGGGAGGATACCAGAAATACAATCATCATTGCTCTTATCCTTTTGCTGATTGGTTCATCGGCGATTGTTTCTTTACTTCTTGCTCAGGCCTATCGTACAGCGCGCACTTCTCTTTCCCGCATTACAGTTTTTTCCGAAGCACTGGTTAAAAATATGCCCATTGGTCTTATTGCACTTGATGAAAACAATGATATTGCCACCTGTAATGAAAAAGCCGGCGCTATTTTAAAGATCATCAGTGATGAAAATATTGGCAAACAGGCAAGTTCCGTTTTGCCTCATGCTCTGCAAAAAATTTTTACTGAACTTCCTGAACGCGGTGGCCTGATGGAAGAGGATTTACAATTAACGGATGATTCGAAGGAAAACAAAACACTGGAAATTGTCGCTGCCGCGCTTGCTGCTAATGGAATTTCTACCGGGAAAATAATGCTGTTACGCGATGTTACAGCTCAGCGCCGGCTGGAAAGCGAAGTGATAAAAAGCCGTCATTTAACCTCCATTGCGAGCCTGGCCGCCGGTGTTGCTCATGAGATCAGAAACCCGCTCAGCTCCATCAAAGGTTTTGCCGTCTATTTTCGGGAACTTTTTTCCGGTAATAAAGAAGATCAGCAGATGGCGGACATTATGATAGATGAGGTTGAACGTCTCAATCGAGTAATCACTCAATTAATAGAATTTGCAAGGCCTCTGCAATTAAAGCGGGAAAAGACGTCTTTCCCCGAATTGATTCAACACACACTGAACCTGACCGCCGCCGATGCCCAAAAGAATCAGGTGATTATTACCACGGATATGGCTTCTGATTTGCCTTTAGTGGAAGTTGATCCTGATCGCGTCAAGCAGGTGCTGCTGAACATTTTTCTCAACTCGCTCGCCGCCATGCAAAACGGTGGAGAGTTAAAGATAAAACTTGCGTGCGAAAAAGATAACATTGTCGTGCTCGTGTCCGATACCGGTACAGGAATCGAGATGAAGGATCTGCCGCATATTTACGATCCCTATTTTACTTCGAAACCGGCCGGAACAGGACTGGGGCTGGCCGTCGTGCAGAAAATAATGGAGGCACACGGAGGATCAATTAATGTGGAAAGCGAAAGCGGGAAGGGGACTACGGTTCGCCTGCAATTTCCGCTTATTCCAATTCCTGATCAAGCGTAACTTTGCTGGTACTTCGGCAGGATCCGGACAGGCTTAACACTGATAATTAATATGGTGAGCCAGCCAAACCACGCCTCGCCGCTTCTGCTTCCACGGCGGAGCAGGGTATTATCACCGGGATAGTATTAATTTTTGAAAACAGATTAAACATCTTTTCAATAACGAGGAAGTATAAATGAAAACAAATCAATCCATAATGGTTGTCGATGATGATGTTGCCCATCGCATCATGCTCAAAAAGCTGATCGGCAGTTGGGGCTATGACATTACGGAAGCCGAAGACGGTTCAGTGGCCGTTGAAAATGTCCGCAATCGGGCATTCGATTTGATTTTAATGGATATTCGCATGCTCAATGTTTCCGGTATCGAAGCCCTCGAACAAATCAAAATTTTTAATCCGGCCATACCGGTGATTATTATGACCGCCTATGCTTCCGTGGAAACGGCGGTCCATGCTTTGAAAAAAGGCGCTTATGATTATCTTACAAAACCTCTTGATTTCGATGAGCTGAAAATTGCCATAGCCCGCGCAACCGAACATACCCATCTTAAAAAAGAAAACGAAGATTTGAAGGAAAGACTGGGTGAGCGATTGGACAGGCAAAACATTATCGGCCAAAGCCCGGCCATGGTCAAACTTCTGGATACGGTCTCCCAGGTAGCCTCTACGGAAGCCACCGTTCTCATTACCGGTGAGTCGGGAACAGGCAAGGAAGTGATTGCCAATGCTATCCATTATAATTCACAAAGACGGAGTGCGCCTTTTATAAAAATAAATTGCGCGGCGCTTACCGAAACGCTTCTGGAATCGGAATTATTCGGCCATGAAAAAGGAGCATTTACCGGTGCCGACCGCAGGCGGGAAGGGAAGTTCCGGCAGGCCGACGGCGGCAGCTTGTTCCTGGATGAGGTAAGCGAAATGTCCAAGGCCATGCAGGTGAAACTTTTGCGGGTTTTGCAGGAAAGGGAACTGACCAGGGTCGGCGGCGCGGAAGTTATTAAAATTAATGTTCGTGTGATCACGGCCTCGAATAAGGATCTGAAAAAGGAAATAGCCAGCGGGAACTTCCGGGAAGATTTGTTTTACCGCTTAAATGTTGTGGCATTGCACGTGCCGCCCCTGCGAGAAAGAAAAGAAGATATTCCATTGCTTACACAACACTTTCTAAATGTCTTTGCCCAAAAGAATTCTAAAGTAACCAAAGGCTTCACGCCGCAGGCAATGGATAAGCTTCTAAAATACAGTTGGCCGGGTAACATCCGCGAGTTGATGAATGCCGTGGAAAGGGCGGTTGTCCTTTCCCGCACGGAATATCTGGATGCCGAAGAACTCTCCCTGCTGATGGCCGATAATGTCGCTGCTGAAGATGCTGACCAAAATGTTTTGCCCAAAAATGTTCCCCTGGAAGAAATTGAGAAAAGAACCATTCTGGAAGCTTTGAATTCCGCAGGCGGCAATAAAAGCGAAGCGGCCAGGCGATTGGGCATTACCCGGAAAACGCTCCGCACCAAGCTTACGAAGTATGAAGAAACAGACTGATAAACGTCTTGTCATTATTGCCATGATCGAGGAACCCAATGATCATAAACATAAAACGCACGTGCGCTATGTTCAGTAGATGCCGGCAAAGAACTTTCAGTATTTAGGAACTTATCAGCTATCACGACAACAAATTTGTGAAATATTCCTTTGACATAAAACGGCCTTTACCCTATATCCCTCTTCCGAAAAAGAAATATATTAAATTCTCTTGCAAGAGGGATTTATTCTTTTGAAACGAACTGCCCTACGTCTCCTTATTCCAGTCGTCTTCGTCTTTCTTCTGTTTCCCGGCGATGCTTTCAGCGGTGCGGCTTTTGTACCCGATGATCCTTACTATATGTATGATGCCTCCTCCCGTTCCGGATTTCCCGGTCAATGGCATCTGAACAATACCGCGCCCGCCGCACTGTTATTCTTTGCACAATCCGATAAACAAACCTACACCATGATAAACACCGGTGTCAGTGCAAATCTGGCCGGCGCCTGGAATCTTGGATATACGGGAAGCGGCGTCGTTATCGGCATTGTCGATGACGGCGTCGACGGCACCAATTACGATATCGCTCCCAACTACCGGGCGGATCTCAGCCGCAATTTCAGCGACAACGCCCTTATCGCCAACGTCCCCCAGGGACCACAATCCGGTAAGAATAATCACGGTACGGCCGTTGCCGGGGTGGCCGCGGCCCGCGGAGGAAACGGCATCGGCGGAACCGGCGCCGCCCCTTATGCTTCGATTGCCGCTCTTCGTGTCAACTTGGATGCGGTAACCGCAATTGATCCTTCGGCTTCACAACAAAATTATCTTGATGCCTACTATTGGAAAAGCGGCGTCAATCCAACCACGGGCGCTATTGAAGGCATTGCGGAAATTCAGGTAAGAAACCACAGTTACGGAGAGGACGGATTTGATGTAGCCGGAAATTATGCAAGTATAATTCTTGCCCTGCAGCGCACAGCAGCAAACAGTGTGATCCATGTTTTTTCAGCCGGGAATGCCCGTGGCGAGAAAGGTGAGGATGCCAGCAAGGGACCCGTTCATTCCTCTTCGGGTATCATTACCGTCGCCGCCCTGGGAAGTGACGGCAAGTATGCTAATTACAGCAGTTACGGCGCCAGCGTCTTTATCACAGCTCCTTCCAGCCGCTCCGACTATACGGGTTTTGGCATTACGACCACTGATCGAACAGGGAATGATTCCGGCTATAACCGCTACTCAGCCGTGATAAATCCGAGCGGCGATATCGACGACCTCTTTGCCGATACCAGTTACACGAGCACGTTCGGCGGCACTTCTTCTTCGGCACCCCTGGTATCCGGTATTATGGCCCTGGGCAAAGAGGCCAATCCGGAAATGGACATCCGCATGGCGAAACATGCTCTGGTCAAGACCAGCGTAGTTGTTGACGCCACAGACAGCTCGGCAAGCAGTTTTGGCGGCTGGCGGACCAACGGAGCCGGAAACAAGTTCAATCCCAACTATGGTTTCGGCAACATCGACGCCGGGGCCTTCGTCCAGAAAGTGCGTAATGTAGCCTACATAACGGAACAGACTTCCGTTACAAAGAGTGATTCTTTCAGTGCGGCGATTCCCGACGACGACGCCGACGGAGTGAGCAAAACAATCACCCTGACGGCGGCGGAGGCCAATCAGCCGCTTGAAGGCGTTGAGGTGGGACTGAAGCTTACCCACGAGAGATTGGGCGATCTGAACGCCACAATGACATCTCCTTCCGGAATGAAAAGCCAGCTCTTCTACTCAACCTTTCATCTTGACACTAATGAGTGGGAAACAAGTTCCGTTACTAATTTCAATCCTTCCCTGCTCACGAATGCCTTCTGGGGAGAAAGCGGTACCGGTGACTGGATACTAAATGTGGCCGACATAGCCGACGGCTTCACCGGAACGTGGCTGGGATATAACGTAACCTTCCTGATGGGGCAGATGGTTTTGCTGACTCCGGGAGTCATGACGCAGAGTATTGATATCAACGCCCAGTCCCTAACATTGTTAAATGCTGATACCACTTACCAGATTCCGTCAGGAAGAACGTTTCAGGTACGCAACAACGTTCGGGTGGATGGGGGAACTCTGATCGTTAACGGTCTGATCACCGAAGCATCCGGCGCCTTCGGAAACATGTTCAGCCTGGAGTCAGGAATAGTTGGCGGTACTGGAAATATCACCGCTTCCCGCGGTTTTTACAACAGCGGCGGCAACTTGTCTCCCGGCAACTCCGTGGGCACCCTGACGATCAACGGTAATTATTATCAGGGGGCGCAGGGAAAACTCACCATTGAAATCGCCTCTCCATCAAGCTGCGACCTGCTTGCAGTGAATGGCTCCGCCGATCTGAATGGTACTTTGCAGACGACATGGACAGGTGGATACATACCTGCCGTCAATACGAACTTCAATACTTTTCTCACCGCAACGGGCGGGGTCAACGGCTACTTTTCCCGAGTGCTCACCAACATCACACCAACGATTATTTTCCAACCAAAGTATGACATAGCTAATCAGGTTTACTTCGTCGTGGAACGCGATTATGTCAATACCACGCTTTCTTCTTTCCTTTCGGCGAATCAGCGTGCCGTAAGTGTGATGCTCAACAGCATCGCCAACACGGATACGGGAACAACGGGTGATATGAACACAGTACTTTCTGCCATTGACGTTCTTCCTACCTATGCGGCTGTTGCTGCCGCTCTTGACCAGATAAAGCCCAGAGGACAGGGAGCGATGTTCAACATGGGGATTCAGGGAGCATCCTATCAGTCGGCAAACGTTACGAGTCGCCTGGAAGACTTGCGGTCCGGCAGCCGCGGCCTGAGCCTTCGGGGAATTACACTGGCCATGAATAATCATTACGATCCGGCGGCGGAGTGGACACCGGCCGGGAACCAGGGGACGACAGCAACGGACATTTCAGCTTTGAACGGTTTACTTTTTAGTCCCGACCAGCGCTGGGGGCTTTTCGCTTCCGGAAACTACGGAACAGGGAATAAGCGCGGCGATGATGCCTACAGCTTCCGGTCCTACGGAACCACTATCGGTGTGGACTATCGATTTACCGACAGTATCAGCGCCGGAATGACACTCGGATCATACTGGGCCCGGACGGACATCGATGACAACGGCAGCAAAGCAAACATGGACAACACGTCACTCGGTATTTACGGAACCTACAAACGGGAAGGACTGTTCACCGAAGGCTACCTCAGCTACGGGTGGAACAGCTATGATAACGACAGGAAAATTATTTTTCCGGGAGTCAATCGGACCGCCCATTCCGATCCCATGGGTAATCAAATTGAGGGATACGGCGGTATCGGCAATGAGTTTATTTTCGGCAAGCTACGCGCAGTCCCGTCCATCTCCCTGCAATACGTCAGGTATAATGTCGATTCCTATGTCGAATCGGGTGCCGATTCGCTCAACCTCAAAGTGGAAGGACATACGGCAACATCTGTCCGAAGTAAGGCGGGCGGCCGAATTTCCTATGATCTTGCTGCGGGAACGTTCTTGTTAAAACCATCCTTGTGGACTTTTTACGCTCATGAGTTCGGCGACGAAACCACTTCTACAACGGTCAGGTTGGCAGCAGGCGGTAATTCCTGCGCCATAACGGATTATGCTGCACCCGGAAGAGATTTTTTCCAGGCGGGTGCCGGTATCACCGCGACAGGGCCAGCCGGTATTTCTGTTTATCTGAGCTACAATGTCCATTTCAATTTCGGTAATTATCATGATCACAGCATCGGAACCGGCATCCGTTGGGAATTCTAAAGACTTACCGTCATGCAAAGTTTTTAATTACTCCCTGTTTGTGATCCGTTTTTTTTCGATATCTTTTTAAGAATCTCCAGCAACTTGTCCTGATAAAAATATGCGGCAAGAAAGGCGATTATGCCGGCAGTGATGAAACAGCCCAGAAGAAAATAGTGGCCATTACGGGCGGAACTTCCCGTTATTGAAAGCATTATTGTTCCCAGGAGGCGTCCTGCTGCGGAAACAATCAGGAAAACCATGGCCGGCATCCGGCTTACTCCCATAATGTAACAAAGGTAATCTTTAGGGAATCCGGGAATAAGAAAAAGGAAAAAAGACACCAGCAGGCCCTGGTGTTCCATGAAATGATCAAATTTACCAATAACAGCAGGCTTAACAACTCGTTCCAGCAGGGGCATGCCAAAGAAATGAGCCAGGCCGAAAGCGATCCAGGAACCGATTGTCAGACCGATGGTTGAATAAATGGTTCCCAGAACCGGCCCATAAAGATATCCACCGATAAATCCGGTCAATTCTCCGGGAATGGGTGCCGCAATAACCTGTAATATCTGGAGTACGATAAAAATTGCCGCATCGTAAGGGTGAGTTGATTTAATAAAATCAATCAGTTTACTTTTGCTGGTAAAGAATAGGTAAAGATTGTAATGACTGAAAAGATAAGCTGCTGCAATAATTATCAGAATGAGAATGAGTTCTCTTAAGGCCAGGCGGTTCTTCATGCGGATGACGCTTACCTGTTACTTAGCCTGATTCTCTAGCTTTTTTGCTTCCTCTTCCGGTTTCTTTTCCGGTTCATTCATGGATGATTTAAAGCCGCGTATTGCTTTGCCTATAGCACTGCCCATATCCGGCAATTTACCCGGGCCGAAAATAATCAATACGATCGCCAGAATTACAAGCAAATGCATTGGTTGAAAAAGTCCCTCAAACATTGGTCAATCTCCTTTTTTCTAAAGAGCCTAGCTTATTATTTTTGATACGTCAAATCGAATATTTTTGATAAACCGGCATAGATAAAATCTTGATTCCTCTTTACTTGATCTTATCCAACAGTTTCATGAAATTACGTTTGGGTTTGTGTTTTGTCCGGATTTCCAGAACGTAGCAGGCAAATGCCTGGTCTTTGTTGAGGCCGCCGAGCAATACTTTAATTTTTTTAATCAAATCAACAGCATTTTTGTAAGCTTGGTTAGTTTTTTGATTGGCCGTGGAATCGACCATTTTTTTGTAAACTTCTATAGCATCTATTGGATGATCTTTTTCGCGCATTGCAGCAAGATTCATCCAGAGACTTTGCGAGCATCCTCCTTCCTGGGCTTCCTGCCAGGCCGCCTCTGGATTTTTTTCCCA
>CAZWCA010000022.1:0-50862 GCA_964632255.1 uncultured Smithella sp.
ATTAAAAGGGGACGGTTCTATTTATCTTTTTAGTTCCAGTTTTCTAAATAGAACCGTCCCCTTTTTCATCCAAAAAAAGTCCCGCTTTTTTGGAGCGGGACTTTTTTAAAGTTTACCTATTTCAGTTTTTCAATCCGTACTGCGCAGGCTTTATATTCAGCCGTTTGCGTGACTGGATCATAGACTGCATTGGTCAGCCAGTTGGCGCAGGCTTCGCGGAAATGGAACGCCATCCAGACCATCCCCTTGGGAACCCGGCTGGTTACATTGGCTTTCACTTTAACCTCTCCACGCCGTGACTTCACCAGAATCATTTCTCCATCGGCAATGCCTTTTTCCTGGGCATCGGCCACGGATATGTCCGCCGTCTCCTCGCCAAGCAGATCGTTAATTCCCTCGCAACGTCCGGTTTGTGTTCTGGTATGGTAATGATACAAACGCCGGCCAGTGGAAAGAACCAGGGGATATTCACTGTCCGGAACTTCCGCAGGCGGTATCCAGTCGATGGCTTTTAAAACGCCCAGACCGCACGTGAATTTTCCGTCTCTGTGCAGAGTCGGTGTACCGGGATGATCTTGGGTGGGAGCAGGCCACTGAATGCCGTCATTTTCCAATCTGTCATATTTGATCCCGGCCATGGAGGGAGCAAGCACGGACAATTCATTATCCCAGATTTCTTTGGCACTGTTCGAAGTCCATTCCTGACCCATTTTCTTTGCCAGCTCCTTGAAGATCCACCAGTTGGGTTTGGCATCACCGGGGGGAACACTGGCTGTCCGCACACGGTTGACACGCCGTTCGGAGCTGCTGAATGTTCCGTCATTTTCGCTCCAGGCGGCGGCAGGCAAAATGACATGCGCAAAACGGGTTGTTTCTGTTGGGAAGATATCCTGACAAACCAGAAATTCCGCCGACTGCAGGCAATGTTCAACATGATGAATATCCGGTTCGGTATTGGCCAGATTTTCACCAAAAACATAAAATGCTTTGATTTTTCCAGTTGTTAAATTGTCCATCATTGTCGGCATCATCATGCCGGGTTTGTCGGGAAGTGACTTGACATTCCACGCCTTCATGAATTTCTCCCGGGCATCGGCGTTATCCACTCTCTGATAGCCGGGGAAGACATTGGGCAGTGCACCCATATCACAGGCGCCCTGTACGTTGTTCTGGCCGCGCAGCGGGTTCACGCCGCCGCACTCAAAGCCGACATTGCCCAGGAGCATCTGAAGATTGGCGCAGGACATGACGTTGTTCACGCCGCAGATATGTTCGGTAATGCCGAGTGTGTACATAAGCATGGCCGGTTTGATCGAAGCCATTTTGCGGGCAAGTTCCCGAATTGTACCGGCGGGGATGCCGCTGATTTCCGCTGCTCTTTCCGGTGGATATTCCATTGCTTTCTTTTTGAGCTCTTCGAAGCCGATCGTGCAGGATTCCACATATTGTTTATCGTAAAGATTTTCTTCAATAAGAACATTCATTAAGGCATTGATCAGAGCCACATCCGAACCGACTTTCAACTGTACGTGAATGTTGGCAAAATCGGCAAGAGCTGTACGCCGTGGATCTATCACGATCAATTCGGCGCCATTCAAAACGGCATCCTTGACGAATGTGGCGGCAACCGGATGCGCTTCGGTCATATTGGTGCCGACCAGGATTATCATTTTCGCCTTCATGAAATCGGCAAAAGAGTTGGTCATTGCTCCTGAACCGAATGAAGTCGCCAGACCGGCGACGGTGGGAGCGTGTCAGGTACGCGCGCAGTGATCGATATTGTTAGTACCGATTACCGCGCGGAATAGTTTCTGCATTTGATAGGAATCTTCGTTAATACTGCGGGCGCAACTGACGCCGGCAATGGCATCCGGCCCGTCTTTTTGAATGATTTCTTTAAATTTATTGGCTACCAGGTCGAGCGCTTCATCCCAGGATGCCTCTTTAAATTCTCCATTGGCCTGGCGGATAAGCGGTGTTTTGAGTCTTTCTTCGGAGTAAATAAAGTCGTAAGCAAAACGGCCTTTTACACATAACCGGCCCTGATTGGGCTGGGCATCTTCGACGGCTGTCACTTTGATTATCCGGCCATCCTTTACATGCAGCAACTGCTGGCAGCCAACGCCGCAGTAGGGACAGGTAGTGCGGATTTTTTGTGTCTCCCAGGGACGCCCCATTCCTTTGGCTTTTTTCTCCGTCAATGCGCCGACCGGGCAGACTTGCACGCACTGTCCGCAGAAAACGCATTCGCTTTCGTCATAAGGCAGATCGCCGCCGGTAACTATTTTGCTTTCTCCGCCGCGATAGCCCTGCGAGATGGCCCGGTTTACGACAACTTCATTACAGGCCTGCACGCAGCGGCCGCAAAGGATGCAACGGCCGAAATCGCGGACGATAAAGGGATTTTGGTCTTCCGTTGGATAAATATCTTCCTTTTCTTTTTCCTTGAACCTGGATTGTGCAATCTTATAAGAATAGGCCAAATCCTGCAGACGGCAGTTGCCGTTTGCTTCACATACCAGGCAGTTATGCGTACCACTGGAAAGCAGTAACTCGATATTGAGTTTTCTGGCCTGATGCACAGAGGTACTGTCCGTGAATACTTCCATACCCGGCGTGACCGGCGTAGAACAGGCGGCCATCAGTGATCTTGCGCCTTTGACTTCAACGCAACAAACCCGGCAGGCGCCGGTGGGTGTGGAACCTTTCAGATAACAAAGTGTGGGAATTGCTATGCCGACATTGCGCGCCGCGTCCAAAATCACCTGACCCGGCTCGAATGGCGTCTCCTTTCCATTCAATATAAATTTATTACTCATGTTTATCGCTCCCTATAATCATTTTAAACACTAATAAAAGGCTTTCCATGACGCCAACCCAACCTGTGAAAAGGCTGTATGGGCCATGCAAAATAAAAAGATAACTCCAACTGCTTATTTTAAATTATGGAAAAAAGAATTGAATCATTTTGCCTCCTTCTTCCTGCCTTACGCTTTCCCACGGCTGGACCTCACAAGAGACTAAACGGTCATGGATGCGACTTTCACGGCGGTATTTTCAGAGACAATTACAGATTTTCTCTAAATCTTCATGCTTTCGGATAAACAAAATATTCTTATAATTCGTTCTCTTATCTTAAATTATAAGAATACAGGGTTTATTTGGACGGGTTTATATAAAATACACTATGCCTTGTCAATAATAATAAATGTGTTTTGTCTGTGTTATTAATAACATACAAGTCAAATAAAACATTCTCTCTGATGGACCGGATGCAATTAATAGTAATTAACAAGGTTCTTATCTTCCGCGAACATTTTTATTTATTAAACGGCTGTGTTGTGTTATGGACGGCTATGTTTAATGATCACTTCAAAGGTATAACAATTCAGCAACTGGAAGCAATCATCTCTCTTACCGAAGAGGGAAGTTTCAGCCGTGCAGCCAAAAGAATGCTGCTTTCCCAGCCGGCGCTTACCAAAAGTATTAAAAATGCAGAAGATTATCTTGGCGTGAAGCTGGCAAACAGAAGCATCACGGGCATTTCGTTAACGCCGGAAGGAAAAATTATTTACGATTATGCACGGCGCATGATTAAACTCAGAGATGAGGCAAGAGAAAAGGTTATTGCTCTTGGCAAGAATACCGGCGGCAATATTTACCTCGGTGCAAGCACTATTCCGGCCAACTATATTCTTCCGCATGCCTTAAGTACATTCAGAAAGACAAATCCCGATATAAAGATAAACATCAAAACCGCAGACAGCGACGCGGCAATGAGTATGGTTCTGGATAATGAAGTGGAAATCGGCTGTATTGGCAAGAAACCACTGAATAGCAAACTTGCGTCGTTACCTCTGTGGAAAGATCGTCTTATCCTGATCGTTCCCAAGCTTCACCCCTGGCGAAAAAAGAAGTCAATTTCCTGGCCGGAACTGTTAAAAGAACCATTTGTTATACGAGAAAGAGGTTCAGCCACACGGGAATTATTTGAATCGTTTTTAAAGAAAAACAAATCAATAAACCTTTCTCAGTTTAATGTTTGCAGCGTATTGGGCAGTTCGGAAGCGATAAAGGAAGCGGTGCTTGCCGGATTAGGAGTCTCAGTGATTTCAGTTTATGCTGTTTCGCGGGAATTGTCTCAGGGATTACTTTTTGAAGTTCCAATCCAGAGCTGCTTGATGGAAAGAAGCTTTTACTTAATTCACAAACAGCAATTTGAATTCCGGCCGTTTCATAAAACATTCGTTGATTTTATTAATCATTATAATCCTCTCGCTTAAAAATAATCACTCCAGGCGATAAACGATGGGAATAACAAGCTGTGCTTCTACGGGTGGCTTAGGAAAAGGAGCCGTATCCTTCACAGTCTCAATGGCATCCTTATCCAGTACTGTAAAACCGGAACTTTGAATAATATTAAATCCTTTGACGGAACCATTTGCCCTAATGATAAAGGAAAGAAGAACTTTCCCTTGCCAGCCCATTCTTCTCGCTGCATCGGGATAGCTGACATTCCGGAGGATCTTATCCCGAATATAGGCAAAGTGGTCGTTTAAATATTTAGCTTTAGCCGACTCCTTACCGCCATCCGAATTACCGCTGACTAGGTTTGTCCCCACTCCTCCTTTTACTCCCTTTGAAATTCCAGGTGAAGCTTCCTTTACTTCTTGTGCCTGATCGAGTATTCCAACTCCGAGGCTGCTCTCGAATTTAAGAGATTCCGGGAATTTCACCACCGGTGGGGTTTCCGGAAGATTTGCTGGCCGGGAACTTTCTTTTAGCTGCCGCTGTGATTCTTTTTTCTTTAGGTTTTGATGGGCTGTGGAACTAATGGACCTCGTTTTTATAAATGAAATCTGTTCTAGAGGCTCGACCTTGTGGACAGCAGGCACCGGTTTAAGTAAATGGAAATCCAAGACAACCGCTTTTTTGTATTGCGACAGGAAGGTACTGCAAATGACAACCACGGCAAGAATCACGCTGTGAATCAGGAAAGAAATTTGGAAGGCCCTGGTCTGATGATTCACGTTTTTTCCTCGGTCTGGAGGCTGATCCGGGTAAATTCCAACCCTTTGATAACGTCAAGGACACTGACAAAGTTTTGCAAGATGATGGTACGATCCGCCCTGATCAAAACAGGAATGTTTTTGTTCATGCTTCCCATGTCGGTTTTCAATTCTTCCAATGATACCGCTCTCGAATTTAAATAAATTCTTCCGGCCCGGTCGATTTCAATCGTCTGGGTTTTCAGGATTTCACCCGCATTTCTTTTAGCTTTGGGCAAATCCAGAGGGATCATACCGCTGGCGATAAAGGAAGAGGTGGTAAGCACAATCGTTAGAAGCACCAGCATAACATCGACGAGGGGAATAATATTGATGTAATCAAAATCCTTTTCTTCCATGTTCAATTTCCCAACTCATGAGTAAAACTTTAACTTTTCTCAAGAGAAAATTGTATAAGGAAACGGCGGGAATAGCCACCAGAAGGCCGACTGCCGTGGCTTTCAGGGCCAGGGCCAGCCCGAGCATGATCTTGCCGGTGTCCATAAAACCCTCTTTTCCGATCATATAAAAAGTCAGCATAATTCCCAAAACTGTTCCTAACAAACCGATATATGGGGCATTGCTGCCGATGGTGGCAATAAGGTGGATTTTTTTAGTAATCTCCAGCTCCAGACTCTTTCGATCCGGAAAGGTGTTCAGTTTTATATGTTTAAAAAAATAAAAACGTTCTATGGCAATACCGATAGCAATTATACTCAGGATCATCAAAATTCCCATAATTCCATAGTCGACAACAACTCTAAGCCATTCCATTTTTTCCTCTGGGAAACTTACTGTTATTTGTATTATCATCTTAGAACAAGGGCTTTTAACCCCTTGTTCTAAGACAAAATCCTTAGTTTAAAATTTTGCCAGTAGGCCTACCCAATAGCTTCGTCCCGGTGCGGGATACCCCAGTTCCGGTTCGTAATTTTTATCGAAAATATTTTTACAAGCTACATAAGCTTCAAAATATTTCCAGATAGGCTGCGTGACTTTGGCATCAAATATTGCATAATCACCAGCTTCAAGTACCGCCGTTGTAGGACTTGACGGGGTAGGCAATTGGGAGTAGGTCTGACCAACATAAGTCATGTTGAAATTAAGCCGGGTTTTAACCACAGGAATCGCATACTGAACTCCAACGTCTACCTTATGTTTGGGAATGAAGGTTACATCATCGGTTACCCTGCCTTCGGTCCGGTTGTAAGCTTCTTCATAAGTATAGTCAGCCCGCATAATCAGACCTTCCAGCGGATAAATTTCGGTGTTCACCTCGAAACCATATAGATGAACTTTACCCACGTTGTAACTGGTGCCGAACCAACCGGGAGGTCCATCTTTGGAAATCATATCCGAAACATCGTAATAAAATAAAGATAAGCCGGCTTTAGCGAAAGTGGAGATTGGACGTTCCGCCCCCAATGTATAATTCCAACTTGTCTCCGCTCGTAGATTAGCATTTCCGCCTTTACTGGAATATAACTCGTCTAAAGTCGGGAAACGGCTTTTGTGGGCTAAAGAACCAAAAACTTTGGTTTTGTCGGAAAAGGTGTAGGTCAAACCCGCCATCGGATTAACGGAATCGCTGTCACCGGTCGGATTTTCACTCATATAATTGAAATCTCCATTGTTCTTTGTGTTGGTTTTTTCTGACTTGTCCACATTAAACCAGTCATAACTGATACCGGCTATGACCGACAAATTTTTAACCAGATTGAATTCATTTTCCACACCCACTGAACCGGTAAAAGATGCGGATTCCTCAAAAGGCAGGTATTCATCATCACGCTGCTGATGATTATCTTTTTTATAATGAACGGAAAATCTTAGAATGTCCCAATTGACCGGTTGATAATCGGCAAAGAAAGCCCCGCCAAGAATGTAATCTTTATAGGTACTATGAGCAAGCTGCGTGGTATAAGTTTGATCCGTATAGGAATCCAGATTATCTGTATGATTGTGATAAAAAAGTTTCGCCTTTAAGGTCACTTTATCATGAACCTTTTGTTTGGCATCCAGATCTATTCCCCAATCGTTGTAATCGGGTAGGCGGGCAAAATTGGTAAAGTAGGGCCTGCTGTCAATATATCTTACGGAATCAGTTGAGGGAGCCCAGGCCTTGTCATTATCCAGATAGTGAAAATTCACGTAATACTCGGAATCTTTTTTGGGTTCTATTCCGAATTTGGCCCAGAAATTATTACTCTCATAATCGGAATTGATCCTTTTACCATTATCCTGTATAATTTTATATATTGTTGTTTTTGTTTTTCCTTTCTGTTTGATAATCGCAGTTTGCCTTGGTTCATAATCACTGGATAAATCATAACCATTCGATTTTGCGTAAGTGTAATTCAACCAGTAATTGAATATCCCGGCTTTCATGCCATGTGTGGCGGAATAACGCTGGGTACTGTTTTCGCTAAATTCCATGGATGCACTGGTATACGGTTTTTCCGAAGGTTTCTTTGTTATAACATTGATTACCCCGCCCAGGGCATTGGCTCCATAGAGTACTGAGGCTGCTCCTTTGGTGATTTCTATTTTGGCGATATTTTCCGTCGGAATCTGATTCAAATCCAGTTTACCATATTTGGTTTCATAATAAGGCACCCCGTCAATCAAAACCAGAAGCTGGTTTTGCGCGAATCCGTTGATGGAAATATTAGGCATACTTTTCTCTCTGGGAGTCACGCGAACGCCGGGAGCATAGGATAAAGCCTCAGCCAAAGTTTTACTGTTTGTAGCTTTGATATCATCTGCGGTAATTTCGTCAACAATAGTCACCTCCTTGACTTTGGCATTTTCTGCCGAGATCACAACCTCTCCCAGGGTATAAACTTCGAATTCCTTGGATGGCTTTGTAACCTGCTCTGCAGCCCAACAGATGTTAAAAAGAAAAGAAATAAACAAAAACAGCGGCCCCAAAAATACAACTTTCCTTCCTCTCACTTCTTTCTCCTTTCATTGAATATAATAGGTATCATTTATGATAGGTAATATTGGTAATATAAGGGCTGATCTTCAAATTCTGACCTTTCGTTCGGGAAAACAGGTCTCTTTGCAGGCGTTATTTATAAGATTATAGAACGAGCGCTATATACAGGCACGTATAACGCATGTCAAGACTTTCTTTGTTATATCTATATGTTATTATTAGCATAATAATTAATATGCTTTACAAGTATGTGTCGTTAAATATTTATTCTTTGGGTAACTTCCTATTGGATGGGAATGGAATATGTGAAGGTATCCAGATATTTCCAGGCATTCATCGGCCCCGGTGTCATTAAGGCTTTCCATATAATTGTTACATTCTTGTCCTCCACCGTGACCAGAATATATCCATGATGATCGCTGTTATGGTACTCCCCTTTTACTCTTTTTCCATCTTGATAATTGCCGGACCATTTTCTTAAAATGCCTCCGCCGGTACCCGTGATGATCTGATAGATTTGATGGCCTTCATCATCAAGGATCAGGGAGCGGTTGTAGAAGTGGTCATGCCCGCAGAAGTAAGTTCGACCACCAGCCCTGCCGACGGCATTCCAGAAGGCATCACGGTCTTTGGGATAAAAGCCGAGATTATCCACATGATCCGCCCCGAATGCGGGTTCATGACCAAAAATAAAAATATGGCGGCTTTGATTTCCGGCAAGCTGCTTTTCCAGCCAGCCCTGGTTGACTTTATGCTGGCCCTCCGTAAATTGATCCATACATATGAAAAAGGCATTTTTATGAACAAAACTATAGGTGAGACGAACTTCTTTAACAGGACCGTTTTCGGGGATAAAAGGTTCTGCAAAAGACCTTCGAAAGGATTCTTTTAGTATGAGAGGCGTGTCGGCGGGCGGTTCAAGATGGGCGGGAAGTGGTTTTAAGATGAGACGCTCCGGCCCGCTGTCATGATTACCCCGGATCGGGTATACAGGTATTCCAGCATGATACACCGATCTCATGGCGATTTTCCAATTTTTATACTGCGTATCGTAATCAATTCCTCCATTTCGAAACCATCCGTTGACCAGGTCTCCCGCGATAACAACGAGATCAGGCTTCTCCCTAGCAATGTCATCGGCGATTGCCTGCAACACGGCATCATTAATGCAGGTTTTATTGATATTTTTATTATTTCCCTGAGTATCACTGACAACGGCAAACTTCCAGGAAGAGGAATATCTCTCGAGTGATGCTGCCAGACACGTACAGGAAGTAAAAAAAAGAAAAAGCAGGAGGATCAGGAGTGTAAGAACCCTGATGTTTTGTTTGTTTAAATTTGTACTTACCATGGTTTGTCCGTTCGATGAATTACGGCCATTGTACCCTGGTTATAGAGATTACGGGCGAAGCATTCCACGGCAATGTCCGCCCCGGCCACCATGTGCATGAACATGCTCCTGTTTCCCACGGCGATACTCTTTCCCGGAAAAGCACCGGCCAGGGTTCTTTGCGGAATGGATTTGAAATATCCGGAAAACGGGTAGTCGTTTGTTTCATGAAGTTCTTTATAGTATTTATAGCCTGCGGGATAATCGAAAACGCGATGCTCACCGGACATGATTGTCAGATACTGAGCGCTTCCGGGCTCATAGTAGTACCATTCCACGCTGTTTTTACAAGGCTCGTTCGGCCACGGAAAATCATCCAGGCCCACGCCTTCCATTACAATGAGAGCAACGTTTTTTTCGGAAAGATCCTTTTCCACGGCCTGCCGGATGCCGGTAACGGTTTCGACGGTGCGCCCCGGCGCATACAGAGGGATATTGAAATTGATGGAGGGAATCATTACCGGTGTTCTCTTGGTGTCGGTTATGGTTTTGAAAGCGTAACCCTTGCAGGCAAGCATCAGATACTCAGGCACTCTCAGCGCTTGTTGGGCGGTCCCGCCGAAAAGCCTCACGACTTCCTCCCCCGGAATGATCTTTTCGATGTGCGGATTATCTTTCAGGGATTGCAAATCCGCGGGACTTGGCTCATGCAATCCCGCATACCGTGTAGACCAATGGGTGCAAATGGCAAGACCATCGAGTCTGGTCACATCAATTGATCCTAAAAGCGGCGTCATGTCTCCTGTTCCCACAATTATGGCGGACATGCCTGATTCACGGATAAAACGATCCACCTCCAGGAAAGCATCCGCGATCATCTTTGCCCGCATTTCCTTTGTCATCGTTGTATACCGACCTGAATAGTACTGTGCCGCATAAGTGAGAAAGACAAAGCGGGGATGATAGCCGTCAATTAGGTCAAGAGCCGTATCACTGACCCAGCTGTTGCTTTTAGGATTCATATCACCCGGATAGGCGTGTCTTTGCAGAACACCTTTGACCATTTCAACTAGTGGCCCGGAGATCGAAATCTTTTCTCCTGTTTTCAGCTCGAACGCGTTTTGCCACCCTCTAGCGTCCACAATCGCCATACTCATCATCGTGCCTCTTGTATTTTCCTGGTTCTACCGCATCACCCTTATTTCCCGGCCACAACCCGGGCATTTATTATCTTCACAAAGTATCCTGTTCAATTTGTCGCCGCCGCATCCCAGGCTGAAGCGCTCAATCACGACTGTTTCGCAAACAGGGCAAATTGTGCTTACCCAGTCGGAACCGACAAAATTATGAAAATACACATAAGAAAGTTTTTTTCGAACCGGCTCCAACGCCTTACCAATAGCCTGAATGCTGGGATATTCCGCATCTATCATCTCATCTTCCGGAAGGAGGCGAAACACATGCCAGGGAATTTCAGTATCAATCTCCCTGATAAAGTCCGCTATAGGCTCAATCTCGCCGTCGTTGACTCCCTGAATGACAGGTGTCGCCACTTCCACATGCCCGATTTGCGCCAAATACCGGATATTACGCAACACCGGTTTGACGGATTCAATGCCGATATATTTCCTGTTGAAATCATCGGAAAGTCCTTTGAGACTGATGTTGAAGAAGGAAAAGATTGAGGCCAGCAGTTCAGTAGATTCCTCTGTTGTATAGGCATTTGTGAGACATCCCAGGGGAATTCCGGCCGGTCCTGCCTCCTTTGCCACCTCAATTAAGGAAGGAAGAGAAACCGTGGGCTCGTTGATGCTGAAGACAATGCTCCGGCAGCGGAGCTTCCGCGCCAGGCCTACCAATTCGCGCGGTGTAAGATAGTACAGCCGGTCTTGTTGAATCTCCGGGTCTTCTTTGGCAAAGTATGCATTTGAACAGTACCGGCACCGGAAATTGCAGCCGGTAGTACCTATTGCCAGGCACAGGCTTCCCGGATACACATGATAAAAAGGAATCGATTCTATGACTGATGAGGCGCAGGAACTCCAGCGGTATGGAAATTTTTCTTCAATATTACATCCTGAAACGGTATACATGCGGCAGAAACCTGTATGTCCCTCCGCAATCCTGCATCGCCGTTCACAATAATTACACTGCATATTCCACCTTTCAATGTAATGAGTCGATTCAATCATTGATACATTAGCTTCTTCGCCTCATCAGCGGTAAGGTCAACTCCGAGGAAAAGCTTGAAAAACCGCTGCGTCTCCTTTACCATATCTAGGCGGTAACGGTCAGGGTACAGGAGGCTTGCTACCCACTTAACCCCTAGCAGCCGCATAAAAGAAGGTGGACGGTCAAACCAGTTGAACGGCTGATTCGGAATAAGATAAACATGTTTATTTCTTACGGCCCGCAGTCTTCGCCAGCGGCGGTCATTAAATACTTTCCGGTAAAAGGCCTTTTCAAAAACAAGAATCACATCCGGGTCATATAGCATCACCTGTTCAATGGATATCTTCTCCATGCCGAATAAATCACGTGCGGCGCAGCGGTGAACGTTTCTGCCGCCGGCCAGATTGATAAGTTCCGTGTGCATTGAGGCGTCACAATCAGTATTGAGACCATCCACACCTTCGGCGTAATACACGGATACTTTTTTCTCTTTATCTATCCCCGCGGTGAAGACTTTTATGTCTGATATCGCTTTTTGCGCATAAGCCGCCAACTCCTTGGCCCGCCTTTCACGTCCCAGCAGGCTTCCCAAATAATTTATAGCCTCGGGATAGTCATAAACATTGGTGAGGTTGACAGCCACCACCGGCGACGGCACCGTCTTCAGAATTATTTCATTGGTTCTTGAGTTAAAGGCGGAACCGAATTTCTGGACAACGATGACCTCAGGTCTGACTTTTAATATCATTTCTATATTTGGCGTATTTGCCTGACCATACCATCCGCCAAGCAAAGGAAGGGAAAGTATTTCTTTACGAAGATATCGTTTCTCATATTCGCGGATCGGAACGGTAAGCCCTGCCAGCATGGCCGGATCAATGGCATAAAGCAAATTGGTCATGGGCGGCGAAGCGCTGTAAACCTTCCGGGGGGTATCGGGAAAGGAGAACTTTCTTCCGAACATGTCGGTGATCTCCCTGCCTTGTAATTGTTCTGTAGATGCAAGGACAATTATAAAAAAAACAGTCCATGCGCACAGCACTCTTAATCGTATCTCCTGTTTTGTTGTTTTTTTGTTCAATATAGACTTTCCTCAATATCTTTATTAATCCAGTAACCGCTCTTCCTTATTCTGCCAGCCTCCGGACGATATCGTCATAGTCTCTGATGATGGTCACGAAGCGAATTCCGCCTCTTTTCTTGATCTGCATGAACGAGGCTCCTTCGCTGATCGATTTCAACACGGTATCCTTTTGCGTCACCACACTTCCGGCAAGGACATCTATTCCGTATTCAAAAAGTACTTCGGAAAGGGGCGTAGTAGGACCGAGAAGCATTTTGACACTTCCTTTTCGGCAAAGTTCCAAAATTCCCGGCAGGGTATTGTTGAGGAGTGTCGTACTGGAGATAACGACAATGTCTGACTGAGGAATAAAAACACTTCCCTGCTCTTCCGGATAGTCTCCCGGTCCGGGCCGTTTTTCTATGATCCAGAGGTTTCGAGCGTCTTTTGCCAGAGCTTCCATATTGGGAAAGTGGCCGATAATAGAAATGTTCTTTCTCTTACCCATTTCTCTGGCGATCTGCAAACCGTCAATGTCGGCGTACCGGCGCGGATTGATGTCGAGAAGTGAATTGACGGCCGCCAGTCCCAGAGATGCATTTGCCATCCCGTCCTCGAGGCAGTAGCGGGCCAGTTCCAGGGCCGTCATGTCCGTAAAAGTCCCTTCTCTTCCTTCCGATTTCCCATGATGACATCCAAAATCTTGAGCCACGGTAGAGGCCAGACCAACCCGTCTACTCACCACGGCAGTCCAATTAAGTCCTCTTCGCACGTCATCAACAGGGGCGTCTTCTTTAATGCTTTTCAGTATATTATTAAGAATTTCCATGTAATTCCTTTCTTGCCATGTTATTTCCTCAAATAAACAGTTGATCGCGACGCCAGTCCAGCGGCAGCACCTCTATCTTATCTCCGGCCTTTACGGTAGTTCTTTCCGGAACAATGGTGAGCGAATTGGCCGCCGCCATAGAAGCCTGCACGCTCTTCTCCGTTGTTATATTGAATTTTACCTGATACCCGCCCTCCAGAACCTGCAAACCGGTAAACATCGCCAAAGCCATTGGTCTTTCCTGCTGGATGGCGTCTGCGGCGGTCGCTTCAACCAATGGATGAGCAACCGCTTTAAAACCCAGCATCCGAAGGAGACCGGGCCTTACCAGTGTTTCAAAATTGATCAGGCATGCTGCAGGAGGGCCGGACAGGGAAAATACGGGAATTGCCTTTTGTTCATCGTGTGCGGAGGATGGCTTGATTATACCGAACGCAGTATACGTTCCCGGCATCATCCGAATTCCGGAAAACACAACTTTACCGATTTTCGCCACAGCAAGCCGGACCAGATCGTAATCGCCTTTGGAAACACCGCCGATAGTGACAATGGCATCAGCCATCATTCCTTTTTGGAACTTCGAGATAAGGGCTGTTTCTTTGTCACGGGCAATCCCCAAAATCTTCGGTATGCCTCCATAATGCCTTACAAGAGACGCAATAGCGACACTGTTGCCGCTGTATATTTTTCCACAAGTCATCTTTCCGCCAAGAGGGACAAGTTCATCGCCGGTGGCAATAATGGCTACAGTCGGCCTGCGAATTACCATGATTCGCGTCTTTCCCATGGATGCAAGGGCGGAAATCTGCACAGGACCAATCAAAATTCCTTCAGGTATTAGGATGCTTCCTTTCCGGACATTGCTTCCGGCAGGCCATATGTTGTCCCCCGGCATCAATCCGCGACAGATTTTCACCTCCACCGGATTATTTTTGTTCGGCCCATTTTTATTACCTGGTTCATCGGTATCTTCAAATCCGACAACGCAGTCGGCGCCTCGGGGGATTATGGAACCGGTCATGATACGAACAGCAGTGCCCCGAGTCAAAGCACAATTAGTCGGAAGACCTGCGCGTACCTTTGCAATGATCCGCAGAACCACCGGATTATCATTAGTCGCACCTTTAATATCCTGAGACCTTACTGCGTATCCATCAAAGCCGGCGATGGCCGATTGAGGTAAATCAAAATCCGCATAAATATTTTCGGACGCCACAAGACCAACGCAGGTCGAAAGGGGTTTTTCCACCGCCTGCAACCTTTGAACATTGTCCAGTATTATATTCACGGCATCGTCATAATACGGCGTCATATCTCTCCTCGTTCAACGATACGCTGTGTCCTTTGCGACTTCATGCCGGAATCTCCCTGATCTCCTGCTCACTTACAACCTTCTTCATGCAACCGCATATCGCCTGCGGAACACAGACATCAAATGAACCGTTGAGCTTTAACACACTGACCCGGGCATTATAGAGTTTAAGAAGATTATTTGTGTTTATAATTTCATCACATGAACCGTCCGCCACAATAGAACCGTTTTTTATCATGACGGCGCGGTCCGCTATCCAGAGTGCGTGTTCGGGAGAATGAGTTGATTTAATAAAAGTGTATCCTTCCCGGGAAAGCTTAATAATCTGATCGAGCAGCCTCAATTGGTTTCCGTAATCAAGACCGCTTGCTGGTTCATCCATGATGAATGTCCGCGCTCCCTGGGCCAGCGCCCGCGCAATAAGCGTGAGCTGCCTCTCGCCACCGCTTATTTCCGTGTACGGCCTGTCGGCAAGGTGCAAAATAGAGAGCCTGTCCAGTGCGTTATCCGCTATTTTCATATCGTTCCCGGAGTATTTAAAGAAGAAAATCTTATGAGGTATTCTTCCCATAAGCACTACGTCTCTGACTGTGTAAGGGAAAGAACCTTTATGAGTCTGCGGCACATAGGCTATTTTTCTGGCCAGCAATTTGGAGCTGATATTCAAAATATTTTCACCGTTGTAAAAAATACTGCCTTTGACTGGACGCAGCAGGCCGAGCATGGCCTTAATGAGTGTGCTTTTTCCACACCCGTTCGGTCCGAGCAATGTCACGATTTCGCCCTCCGCAATAGACAAGCTAATATTGTCCAGCACTGTTTTTTTCGTGTAACCGAATGATATTCCTTCCACCTTGATCAATGGTTTCAATTCCATCCTTTTTTCGCCTTTTTTAAAATAAATATAAAAAATGGTATTCCGAAAAGCGATGTTGTAATACCTATGGGAATTTCCACATTGAAGATGATCCTTGATATGTCATCGACAACGATCAGATAAATCGCCCCGATAAAGGCGCTGGCGGGAATTAGTATTTTATTGTCCGGCCCCACCAGCATGCGTGCAATATGTGGAATAATTAGACCGACCCAGCCGATCATTCCCGCCAGAACAACTGTCAGCGCGCTCATCAGCGTCGCCAGAAATATAAGGAACATCCGCACCCATTCCACAGAGACGCCGAGTGATCGGGCCTCTTCGTCACCCATACTGAGCGCGTTAAGATATCCGGAAAACGTGACCATGAGGATAATACTGACAACTTGAGGAATTCCTGCAGCTAACAGCGTTTTATGATCTACAAGAGACAGTCCTCCCATAAGCCATTGAATAATAGCGGGCAGCTGATTATAGGGATCAGCAATATATTTAACGATTGAAAGAAGAGACGTAAATAATGCGCTGCTAATGACACCGCCGAGAATAAGAAGCAGGATCATATCACCTTTGTGGACCTTGGCGATGCCGACGGCGATGAGAACGGCCAGGAAACCGAAAATAAAAGTGAGGCACTGCACGGCAATCCAGCTGTCGGAAAAAATCATACCCAGCGCCGCTCCAAATGAAGCTCCGGCTAGCACGCCGAGGAGTGAAGGAGAAACGAGAGGATTAATGAACATGGCCTGAAAGGCGGCCCCCGATACGGAAAGAGATGCTCCAATGAGGCCGGCGGCCGCGATGCGGGGCAGGCGGAGTTCGAGGAAAATACTTTCAAGAAGTTGGCGGGTCTGGGGCGCTATCTGTCCCACATTAAAAATCTTGTAAGTAAAGAATACGACCATGTCCGTGAAGTTAACCGGGTACTTGCCCACAAGCAGCGAAAAACCGGCCGTAAGGACAAGTATCGCCGTAAGGACCGGAAACAGGATTTTTCCCGTCCTCACTTTATTCTTTCTCCCACCACATAACCGCCCATCGCACAACATTGGCGTACGAGAGCTTCCAGGCGCCGGAAGAAAAGATCAGGTGCTCTTTAACATAGGCAGTAAGCTTTTCTTTTTCGCGGGGATTCATGTCGTCAAACATCCACTGCATCGATTCGACAGCCTCTTCAGGGCTTTCGTATTTCTTGTTGCGTATTTCTTCAATAAACATCACATTCGCCGTAATGCCCATACGATAGAGCAAATTGTAATTGTAAATATAGTCGGGACCTGAATCAAAAGGTCTGCCGATTGCATCGAAGAGACGGCGGTCACGCGGACCGTCCCCCGCAACGGTCACGATGTAGATGCGTTTTCTTGCCATCCTGCTTAGCTTCAGAATAGAAGATTGAAGATCGTCCACAACCATTGAACGGGAAGCTATAGCCACATCGCAAGTTTTGATGCCAAGCTTCTCCCAGTCATCTTCCCATTGGCCGTGGACGATTTTTACATTGTGAATGTCTTCATTTTCACAACGCTTACGAACAATATTCAGCATTTCGCGGGAGAAATCGACTGCAGTAACGGAAGAAACCAGTTTCGCAAGCGGCACGGCAAGAGTACCGCTTCCACAGCCCATATCAAATACAGTCCAATGAGCCTCGGGTTTCATGATCGCCAGAAAGTGATCGATATATTCCGTTTCCGTAGCTTTGGCAAAGGAGGATGCTCTCCCGTCCCAAAAGCAGGCATCTCGCTTGAGAGAGTTGCGTAAGGCAAGCTGAGCCCTCCAAACACGGTTCCAATCGATCGCTTTCACATCAATAACTTCATTCGGTAACTCAATCTTATTACAATTTCCTTGGCCGAACTCATTTACATCTGATTCATGGTTCATGTTCCGCTTCCTCTAAGCAGGAGTAATAATTCTTTCCCACCGCACAGGGCCTGCACAAAATTTTGCCATTCTTCCGTTCATATCGCATATCCATGATCCGTTCGCCGCATGCTTCACAGGTGACAATACACAATGGCTTGCCCGGCAAGTCTTCGGGCTTGAGTTCTACATGAACTTCCCTTGTTTCGAAAAGATCTTCCACGGGCATCATGGCGTATTCCTCATTATGCGGTGACTTCTCAATCTCTTCCCTTGTCGTCACCTTGTTTCCATCCCTGTTTTTTTCCCAAACTCGGACGGCCTTCCCGGTTTTCAAGTTGACAAATGTTGCCGCCATTTTGCCATGATCGAAAATCTTCATGGTTCGCTTGCCCGGGTGGCAACCAGTCACCGCAAGAATTGCGTCACTTGCACACCTGTCCATCTCAACAAAAACTATAAGATTTTTTCTGTCAGCGCCCTTAGGATCTTCAATGCTGATTTTATTGAGGCCAAGGATGGCCATCCGTGTGCCAATGATGATCCCGGCGCATGCATCACCATGAAATGCTTTGGCTTCATTTATACAGACATCAAAATCCAACTTGTTATTCACTTCCATCTTGCCTTCCTCCATCAAAGTTTTCCTATGGATGAGTTTCTCATTTGTCCATCTCTGTCTTCGTTTACAGTTTGTACTAAACGAAGTTTTTGGCGTTTAATTCCTTGAGCATGTAAATCTTTTTCACACGATACTTAAGAGATAGTGCGCGCCTCGCCTTCTGCAATCTCAATAGCAGGACAGGGGTCGCGATTTACAAAAATGCCGGACTTCGCTATCTATTGAAATAAATAACGTCGTTGTGTATCACAATGCATAACGCACAATCAAGGATTTTTATGCTGCTATTGTTGTCAGATATAATTTTAACTAATATTCACGGCCAGTTACCTTCCTTACACGAAATATTTTATTCTTCACATATTGTACGTGGTTGTGATATGTAAAAAATATGAAACTTTATCTCAAATTAAACATTTTAGATGATCAGGGAGTCGCCATAATCGGCAAGGGAAGCATTCATTTGCTTAGGAACATACAGCGACAGGGCTCAATTAATAAAGCCGCTAAAGAAATGGATATGTCCTATGTAAAAGCATTGAAGATTATTAGAAAAATGGAGAACTGTCTTGGAGCAAAAATGCTAAAAACGACTATCGGTGGAAAGGATTACGGCGGATCAGAACTGACTCCCCTGGCCATTAAGTTGCTCAACCTTTTCACCACTTATGAGTCGAAAGTGGAAAACTTTGCAAATAAGCAATTCTTAATGTTTGAGAAGCGCCTTGACGCCATATGTGAAAAAGAAATCGATCCGGAAACAAGCCGCGGTAACTAAGGTGTTCTTTAGTCATTGAAGGCTAATGGTCCACCCCTTCTCCACAAACGTACTCCGGTTGAGGATACAACCAAGATTTCATTGACACACAGCAATATTCTTCATTATACTCAGGAAAATTTTTAAAGATATCAAAGGAAACAATGGAAGAGAAAATTATTGTTCGCCTGACGCAAACCGTCCAAAGCGCAGGTTGAGCCTGCAAGATAGGTCCGGGCGACCTTGCCGAAATTATGAAGGATTTACCGTTGATTGACGATCCGAATTTACTGACTGGATTCGAGCATGCGGAAGACGCGGGAGTTTATAAACTTACCGCCGACCTTGCTATTGTTCAGACAGTGGATTTTTTTACGCCGACCGTTGACGATCCCTTCATATTCGGTCAGGTTGCCGCCGTGAATGCTCTCAACGATATCTATGCAATGGGCGCAAGACCGCTGACCGCGATGAACATTGTTTGCTTTCCCATTAAAAAAATGGACAAAAGCATATTGAAGGATGTATTGCGCGGCGGATTGGATAAAACGCATGAGGCCGGGGTTTTATTGATCGGCGGGCACAGCGTTGAAGATAACGAAATTAAATATGGCTTATCCGTAACGGGCGTTATTCATCCGGACAAAGTTCTGTACAATCATGGCGCCCGTCCGGGTGATAAACTGATTTTAACCAAACCCCTGGGTACGGGCGTTATAAGCACTGCCATAAAGGCCGGAGAAGCATCTCCGCTACAGATGCAGCAGGTAATCGGCTCCATGACCGGACTGAATAAAAAAGCAGCCGAGATCATGATTGCCGAAGGCGATGTTCATGCCTGCACCGATATAACCGGATTCGGCTTCCTGGGACATGCCTGCGAAATGATTGAAGGCAGCGATGTTGGCCTGCGTATTAATTCCGCTGCCATACCTGTTTTTGATGGAGTACGCGATTTATTGGAAATGGGATTTGTTCCCGGAGGCCTTTATCGCAACAGAGATTATCGCTTAAATCAGGTCGAGAAAGAACCAACCTGCCCTTCCTGGATTTTTGATCTTCTTTTTGATCCGCAAACGGCCGGGGGTTTGTTCTTCAGCCTGCCCGGCGATAGGGCGCAAAAATTTGTAGAGAAATTGAAAGGATCGGGTATAAGCGATGCCGCTGTTGTCGGTGAGGTTGTGAAAGATCATCCCGGCAAAATTATTGTTTATTAAGGATAACTATGGACGATGTAAAAAAAGAGTTGTTAAAAAAACTGCCGAAAATTGACGAAGTTCTTCTGATACTGGAAAAACAACATATTTATGATCTGGCCCAGCGTTATATCGTCAAAGAAATCTGCCGGAAGGTTGTCCAAGACTTAAGAGAAAAGATTGTGAATGCTAAAAAAATCCAATCTAATCAATTTTTTCCTGATACTGCGGATGTCGCCCGCGAGGTGGAAAAGCAAATAAAGGAATTATACAGATATAATTTACGAAGGCTTGTCAATGGCACCGGCGTTATCCTGCACACTAATCTGGGGCGTGCACCGCTTTGTCCGGAGGCTATGCAGAGAATTGAAGAAGTAGGCCGGGGCTATTCCAACCTGGAATATGATTTAATCAAAGGCGAGCGGGGCCACCGCTATGATCATGTTAATTCACTGATTTGTGCTCTCACCGGAGCCGAAGATGCGCTGATCGTCAATAACAATGCGGGTGCGGTTTTGCTGGTTTTAAACACGCTGGCGGAAGGAAAAGAAGCGATAGTTTCCCGCGGAGAGCTCATCGAAATCGGCGGAGAATTCCGCATACCGGAAATTATGGAAAAAAGCGGAGGCCGCTTGCGTGAAGTCGGAACGACCAACCGCACCCGCCTGAGCGATTACGAAAAAGCCATCAATGCCGATACTGCTCTGATTTTAAAAGTACACACCAGCAACTTTCGCATAGTGGGTTTTACCGAGGAAGCTAATATCGGTTCTCTGGCCGCTTTGGGAAAAAGCCGCGGCATTCCGGTTGTGGATGATCTGGGAAGCGGCTGTCTGATTGATCTCGATCACTATGGCCTGGAACATGAACCTACAGTGCGCGAAACACTGGCCGTTGGTGCCGATGTGGTTACCTTCAGCGGTGATAAACTGCTGGGCGGTCCTCAGGCCGGAATCATCGCTGGAAAGAAAGACCTTCTGGAAAAGATCAAGGCCAACCCCTTAAACCGCGTCCTCCGTATTGACAAATTCACTCTGGCCGCGCTCGAAGGCACATTAATACAATATCTGGCACCCGATAGGGCACCCGGAAAATTAAGATCGCTTGCGGCGCTCACTCAATCTATAACCGCAGTCAAAAAGCATGCCTTAGAATTAATGGCCCTATTACATAAAGAGAAATTTAAATCGTTACAATTTTCCATGCATGAGGATTTCTCTTCTGCAGGCGGCGGATCACTGCCCACGCAAGAGATACCGACGATTTTAATCGGCATTAAAAACAATCAAATGCCCGCGGGTAAAATGGAAGAAAAATTACGGAAGCTGGAAGTCCCGATTATTGTCCGTGTTGATAAAGATGAGATACTGATTGATCTGCGAACAGTCACCGAGGATGAATTCGGCTTTATCATTAATGGCCTGAAACAGGTAACGGCGAACTAATTCCATTTCCAAATTAAGCGCTGCCTTTGTCGGCCCCTCGGCAGGCTCAGGACAGGCTTACACTTATCATCGAGACAAGTAGTAAGCCTGTCGAACCACGCCTCATAGCCGTCACGATAGCATCATTGATTTGAAAATTGAATAATATCGCAGGACAAAGCCCCGAGACGGGGCGGAACTCGCTTGTAAATCCTCCTTTTCAACTCATTATTCCTGAGTTTTTCCAAACGTTCAAAAGTGAATCTGAATAACCACATACAGCCTCAAAATTGGTGACTATATTTCCCGCAAACATACCACAACCGTAATAATTACAACAGGAACCGTGCAGCGGATTTGCCTGTGCAGAAGATAAGAATATGGAATAATTCATTCAATTATATTCCTTTTAGTTATTTGACTTATTCTTATTGATCATATATAGACTAGCAGGATGATTATTATCCAATGGAAGGAGAATATATGGCTGAAAATTTAGCACACAAAGCATGGGAGCCGAAAATAGTCGCCATTGTCTGCAACTGGTGTACTTATGCGGGAGCCGATCTGGCTGGTATCAGCAGAATTCAGTATCCACCCAATGTCAGGATCATCCGTGTTCCCTGCACGGGCAGAATAAATCCTTTTTATATAGTGAAGGCCCTGCAGGGTGGAGCCGACGGTGTTCTGGTTTCCGGTTGCCATCCGGGTGAATGCCACTATATATCCGGAAATTTAGTGGCGCGCCGCAAGTTTGCGACGTTAAAAAGTTTCCTGAGTTACATTGGACTGGAAAGCGACAGAATCATGTTTACCTGGGTTTCCGCCTCCGAAGGTGATCGTTTTGCCCAGGTCATCAAGGGGGTAACGGCCAAGGTCCAGGCGCTGGGGCCTGCGAGCAAGCTGATAAAGAAACTTTAGGAAGAAAGCGGATAAGAATTTGATTTATCCGCTTATTTTTACGTTTTTCAACATTCCGGCCGGCTTATTTTCAACAGCTAACCCTGCTTCTTTCCATTCGGCAAGAAAGACCTGATTGATATTGGGATAAGCCCGCTATTCCTTTTTTCCACCACGCCTGGCCAGTGCCTCTATCCTTATTTAAAATTATTGTTCTGATCAAATTGACCGGCCGTCCGGTACTATTCAACCCCGGTTTTCATCAATAAATAAAAGAAATAAATTCTGGAATTGCATAACTATTATCTATTGGATAGATGCAATAAAATAATATATCGCTTTATCATTAAAGGAAATTGGAGAAAGCTTTATGAACGTAGATGTGGAACCATTGGTAAATGACGGGTTTGTTGGCGAACCGGCAAAACGGTCTCTTGCCTATATTCAATCCCAGCGGGAAAAGGGCAAAAATGTTGTGGGAATCTATTGCGGCTATGCACCATCGGAAGTTATCCGGGCGATGAATGTTGTGCCGGCGGTCTTGTGCGCTTTTGCCAATAAAACGATTGAAGCTGCGGAAACTGTGCTTCCAGCCAATCTCTGCCCGCTTATCAAATCCAGTTACGGATTTATCAAGACGGACACCTGCCCGTTTTTTGCTTTATCCGAGGCTGTCATTGCTGAAACCACCTGCAATGGGAAAAAAAAGATGTTTGAATTGATTTCCGCTATCAAACCCATGTGTGTGATGGATCTGCCGCAACTGCCCGATCAAAAGGAAGCCCTGAATAACTGGACGGTAATGATCAAAAAGCTCAAAAGTTTTCTGGAAACAACCTTTAACTGCAAGATTGAAGACGATGCTGTTCGGGAAGAAATCAAAGAAACTAACGTAAAAAACACTTTGATGAATAAAATTTTTGATTTTGCCGCGCTTAAACCTCTGCCCGTTACCTGGACAGAAATTTACGACCTGACATTTCTGGCGCAGGTTTCATCGACAAAAGATATGATATCACTTCTGGAAGACTGCATCGCCAAATTGGATAAGCGTGTAAAAGCCGGTATTTACCACGGGAATCCCGATTCTCCGCGTGTTCTGGTGACGGGCTGCCCGGTGGGCGGCGATGCGACTAAGGTTTTTAAAGTTATCGAAGAGGTGGGCGGCGTTGTCGCCGTACTGGATAGCTGCTCGGGAATGAAGCCGTTTGCGGGAAGCATCGAGGAAAATGCATCCGATCCTTATGCTGCAATTGCGAAACACTATCTGGAAGTGCCCTGCTCCTGTATGACACCAAACAATCGCCGCTTGTCGGAACTGGATAAAATGATTGAGAGGTTTGAGCCGGACGCTGTTATTGATGTTGTGTTGCATGCCTGCCATTCCTATAATGTAGAGTCCCATAAGATTAAAGAACACGTGACAAACAAGCATTCCATGCCTTTTTTGAAAATTGAAACCGATTATTCACAAAGTGATGTGGAACAAATCCGTACACGAGTGGAAGCACTGCTGGAAACGTTGCCAAAAAAATAAAAAAGAACTATAGAGTTATGGTGACAAAATGAGCATGGAATGATAAATGCACGAGCGAAAAGAATCATAGATTTTTAAGTTGCCGGAACTTTTGCTTCACCTGATTAATGAGATTTCATTTCGGAATTATTACGTCGGCAATTAATAACTACAATCATCATGGCCCGGCTTGATCCAGTATCCAGTCCAGCTCTAGATTCCCGCCTTCGCGGGAATGACAAAATTGATATATTTAGTTGCCGGAGTAACAATGTTTAATATATGGGAATAATTTATTTTGACAATGCAGCCACGTCCTGGCCGAAGCCGCCGGCAGTAATTGCCGCCATGCAAAATTTCATGCAGAATATCGGCGGCAGCCCCGGCCGTTCGGGACACCGCTTGTCCATTGCAGCGGCACGATTAGTATTTGAAGCCAGAGAGAAGCTGGCTTTGTTGTTCAATGTTTCCGACCCTCTTCGGATAGTGCTGACCAAAAATGCAACAGAGGCACTGAATATCGCCATTTTCGGTCTTTTGCAGCCCGGCGATCATATAATTACTTCGAGCATGGAACACAACTCAGTCATGAGGCCGCTTAGGGTAATGGAAGCCCGTGGAGTCGAGCTGACAGTTATCTCTGGAAATAGCGAAGGCCTTATTGATCCCGCACCAATTATCGGGGCAATCAAAAAAAACACTAGAGCGATATTTATTACGCATGCTTCCAATGTTACGGGAACCGTCCTGCCTGTTGCCGAGATCGGCCGCATTGCACAAAAACATGATTTGATTTTATGCGTTGACGCCGCCCAGACAGCGGGAAGTTTTCCCATCGATGTAGAAGAAATGAATATTGATCTTCTGGCTTTTACCGGACATAAATCACTTTTCGGCCCGACAGGAACCGGCGGGCTCTATATCCGTGAAGGTTTGGAAAAAAGCATCGAGCCTCTTTGTATCGGAGGAACGGGCAGCCGCTCGGAAATGGAAAAGCAGCCCGACTTCATGCCCGATCGCTTCGAAGCCGGCACACCCAATACTGTCGGTATTGCCGGTTTGCAGGCAGGTGTTGAATTTGTTTTATCGGAAGGCATAAGTCAAATAAAAAAAAGAGAAGAAGAATTAGTAAAATTATTTATCGAAGGCGTAAGAGATATTCCCGGAATAATTCTTTATGGAAAGACTTCTCCGGGGCAACGCATACCGGTTGCTTCCTTCAATATGACCGGTATGGACCCAGGCACCGTGGCCCTGGAACTTGATGAACAGTTTAACATTATGTCCCGGTCCGGCCTGCATTGCGCACCATCGGTACATAAATCTATCGGCACTTTTCCTTCAGGTACGGTACGCTTCAGTTTCAGCTATTTCAATACTGAAGGAGAGATAGTTGAAGCGATTGAAGCATTGAGAAAAATAAGCAAAGGATGACAATATGAAAAATATAAAAATCGTTGAAGCAAGAAAACTTACCTGCCCTCAACCGGTTATTCTGGCTAAACAGGCATTGGAATCAAATAAGCAGGTCAAGGTGGTTGTAGATAATGAAGTAGCGCTGGAGAACGTTACCCGTCTGGGCTGCAAGCTGGGTTGCGATGTCAAGGTCGAGGCCAAAGACGGCGGTGTCTATGAAATTCAAATAACTCGCGGGGACGATTTCGAAGAAAATCAGGAAGCTTTTTCTCCTTCCTGCACACCGGATGTTGCCGTCGAGTCCGGGCCTTTTGTCATTGTCATATCTGAAGATAAAATGGGGCGGGGAAATGATGAACTGGGCACTGTTTTGATAAAAGCATTTCTGTCCACTGTTGCCGGGCAGGCCAAAAAGCCGGATGTAATGATTTTCTACAATACCGGCGTCAAACTCACTGTGCAGGATTCGGATGTGCTTGAAGATTTGAAAAAACTCGAAAGTGAAGGCGTTAAAATTCTCATTTGCGGCACCTGCCTCAATTATTTTAATATCAAACCGGCTGCCGGAATCATCTCGAATATGTTTGATATTGTCGAAATCATGAGCAGTGCACGGCGGTTGATCACACCATGACCGGGCAGGATTCCTACTATGTGTTATTGTTCAAATCGGTAAGTTACGTTTTGAAAGCGGAGAAGATTCTCAAACAGGGCGGCCTCCCTTGTAAGCTCATTCCTGTACCCAAGACTATCAGCTCCGATTGCGGTGTTTGCCTGCGCATTGAGGCAAATATGAAAGAGAAGATTATAGCCTCGCTCAAGGTTAAAGTTGATATAGAAGAGATAAGACCGCTTGCAGGATAGAGTTTTTATCTTTCTCCGGTGACACCAATTAAAATATGCGGTCCATATTTGACAAATCGAGAGTGCCACTGGCGTAAATGAGAGTAATCAGGGATGGCTGTCCCCAATTACTCTCATTACCCTACCGCCAATGTCAGATTATGCCATGGATGCTCTTCTTATTGGCATTCCATCTAACTTTTCTCTTTTAACCTCATTGCCGAAATCATCTCTGTAGATCAGCTCATCCGAATCGAAATCGTATTCCGGGATATTCGGATCGCGCCATTTGGAAAGAAAATACTGATAGAGAGGGTGGAAGAGGCTGCTATGTTTTGCGGAATGTCTGAAAATATATTCCGACATCTGCTGGACATTCAGTCCCGAATTATAATACTTCAAAAATATATAATCCCCTAGAACAGTGAGCTTAAACAGCGGTGTCTCGTCATACAGCTTCAATCTTATATTTTTCTGCAGATCTTTAAGATCTTTTAAGAAATCGATGCTTCTGATGATCTTTTCCCTGAAATGTTCCGGTGTCACAGCAGAATCAGGAATGCTTTTCGCGCGGACAGATGCTCCTTCACCAAACGGATTCAGAAGCATAATTTTTGCCTCTCGACAATTCTGAATCACGTGGTGCATGTCGCTTTCCGGATCAGTAAATGTACTCCAACCAGTCGATCCGAGTAATAAAATATCCTTCGCACCGCCTTGCTGTTTTTTAAATTCCTTCAGCCGTTTCTTCGAACGATGACTTTCCGCGGGCGCGGCGAGGACAAGTCCCAAGTCGTGAAGTGCTATTTTGGATAATTTCCTGTCTTTCCAAGACATGACTAAATAATTGAAAAACATGATCAGAAGCACAGCAACAATTACCTCAACGGAAATCAAAAATGATTTTTCACTTTCAATCAACGCCCAATAGGTCAGGTAATTGTCTGCAATGAACTTGCCTGTGTAAGGTAACGAAAGCGCAATTGTAGCGCTCAAAATAAATATCAAAATATGGTAAAGAATATTGATTATGTTTTTATTTATGTTTTTATTTTTTAAAATAATACACCTCCTACATCTCATTTATTATTCATAGTGAAATACGATTATTGGGAGAAAAAAGGAACCAAGGGATGAGTTCTAGCAGACCAAGCCAAAATGACTTGCAACACTTTTATATTTTATCTTTACCTTTGGTTGATACCATATCATCTGGCTTCGTTGTGGGTCAAGAAATTAAATGACGGCTTGTAAGAAGCAAATAAATTGTCCGGTTAATAAGTTACCCAATATAGGAGTAACGGATGAAGCGGACAGAGATACTACAGGAGCAGTTATAGAAGTTAGAACGTGAAGCGTTGTTACTCCCTGTATGCAAGAGAAGCGATTGCATCGCAGCTCTTGCCCATGATGAGGTTATTGCCCATATTTTAACTCCCTAAAGCTCAAGACCGGCCTTATAACCTTCATGCACGGCTTCCAGGAAACGGCGTGGCTGGTTCACATCTCCCGCCAATATGCAGGGAATACTCAGTTCTTCAAGTACGGTCTTAAGCTCATTATTGGTACGTGCTCCCAAAGCGGTGACGATCAGGGCTGCGGGCAGAGATACTTCCTGACCTTCCTGAATATACCGCACTTCCCCGCCTGCAATTTCCGTTACCTTTGCCCCGGTAATCAAACGGCTGCCCGATGGCCGCAGACGCTTATATAGCCAGTATCCTCGAACCGTATAAGTGGCAACAGGCTGGCGCTTGCGCTGCTCCAGTATGGTTACGGTTATACCCTGATTGATGAGGAAGTC
The DNA here is from genome assembly GCA_964632255.1 of uncultured Smithella sp. Classification (GTDB taxonomy): domain Bacteria; phylum Desulfobacterota; class Syntrophia; order Syntrophales; family Smithellaceae; genus MVRV01. Next base: position 27,917 of record CAZWCA010000022.1, read on the forward strand.
CGCCGTTTCCATGCCGACGTGGCCTCCGCCCAGTATGACTGCCGGACCAACCGGTTTGGCCTGCCCTATGAGAAGCGCCCGGGCATCGACCACCAAGGGATTGTCCAGTCCCGGAATGGCGGGCGCACAGGGATCTGCGCCGGTGGCCAGAATAACGGCATCCGGCCGTGCTGCCTCCAGATCTGTCCGGGTAATCTTCTTTCCCAAATGTATTTCGACATTGGCCGCAGCAAGCTGGGTCTGAATCCAGGCAAGCCAGTTCTTTAAGACCTCTTTATGCGGCGGCACGGACGCCGGCAGAAGTTGACCGCCGGGTGCAGGGGCCTGTTCGAAGATTTCCACTTGATGACCGCGACCGACGGCCGTCAATGCAGCCTCAAGACCTGCCGGACCGGCCCCGATTACCCAGATACGCTTGCTTTTTTCGGCCGGCTTGGCAGCGCTCAAAAATTCCTGGCCGCATTCAGGATTGAAAGAACATGTCATGGTATCCATATCCAGAAGCAGGCGTTCTATGCAACCCTGGTTGCATGCAATACATGGCCGGATATCGGAAGCACGCCCTTCCTTGGCCTTTCTCACGAAATCCGGGTCAGCAAGCAGAGCGCGGCCGAAGGCGATCAAATCGGCATCGCCCCGGGCAATGGCTGCCTCGGCCAGGGCAGGATCAGAAATCCGGCCTACCCCGATAACCGGTATGTTTACAACCTCCTTGATGGCCCGGGCCCGGAAGAGATTGAAACCAGCCTCGGTATCCATGGAAGCAACGTTCAAAAATCCAGGTGTGGAATAAGCGCCAACAGAGGCATTAATGGAATTTGCTCCGGCCGCAGCCATTTTGGGTGCCAAAGCCCGCATGAAATCCAGATGAAAACCTTCATCGATGATCTCATCAACCGAAACACGTACGATTATAGGAAAATCCGGCCCGGTCTGTTTTCGCACTGCTGCAATAACATTCAGCAGGAAGCGCGATCTGCGGGCATCATCACCGCCATATTCATCCTCGCGATGGTTGGTAAAGGGCGAAAGAAACTGGGAAATCAGATAGCCATGGGCTCCGTGAATTTCTACGGCATCAAAGCCCGCCGCCTGAGCGCGCATGGCAGCCGCTGCATAGGCTTGAATAATTTCGGCTATGCGTTCAAGACTCATGGCTTCGCAGGGCTGCTGTTTGTAAATAACACTGGGAACTGCCGAGGGAGCCTCCGGCATGGCGCCATCTATAATATTGGACAGGGTTTCACGTCCGGCATGATGGAGCTGAATAGCCGCTTTTGCTCCATGACGGTGTACGGCTTCGGTGATCCGTGTCAGTGAGGGAATGAAATCATCACTCCAGCCGCCCAGTTCATTGGGGAGAGCTTTGCCGCGCGGGTCCACTGCGCAGATTTCAGCGATGATTAGTCCGGTGCCGCCCTGGGCACGGCGTTCAAGATAGGCAACCAGTTGGTCTCCGGCTTTGTTGTCAGGCGTTCCATACGCACTGCCCATAGCGGGCATGACTGCACGGTTGGGAACTTTCATGCCTCCGATTGAAATAGGTGTGAGAAGATGTTCGAATTTCATGAAGCAGCTCCTTTCATTATTCTTTTCATTGCCTCCATTTTTCGGCTTTTGTTATGCTGTACAAGACTAAGCCAGGGAGAACGGCATGGAAAATCGATAACAGGCATTAATTAATGGTTGTGTTACCCACAGCCGATAAAATATTAAATAAATATGTCTGTCAAGAGAAATGAACCACGAGAATAGATTTGCCTTCGTTGGATGTCGTTGGCGGGGAGGCGGGAGTATTAATTCTTAAAGGATGTAAATCCCCGATCCGAGATATTGGACTTAGATGAATAAGTCCGGCAGCTCATGCTTCATGTCCATGTCTTATTCTATTTTGTATTTTCTGACTTAATGCATTCTTTTGTCTTAAGCTTTTATCATAATAATGATATTTCCTTCGCCTGGAAATATTTTAAATTGTTAACCTTATTAAATTTAATTCATGGAGAGTCTTCATTGATGAAATTTCAGGCAGGCTGTTTTTAGTCAAAAGCCTGATTATTGGCTTTAGTTGATATGATTTTATATACTGTTGATAAAGAATTAATAATGCGGGATATTTCTTGAATCAAAGTTGATGATGGAGTCCCCGTTATGGAATAGACATAAATGCAAGGCCGAAATGAAGTCCAGATTCTTGAGAGGTTATGTCAATGAATAAGTTAAATTTCAGATAAATTCGGTAATCCCTCCATCATCATTTAAAAATAATCTATTTTAGACAGGTTTTTTAATGATCCATTTATATGAAAAATTTTGATAAGATTTAAAAAACAAGGCAGGGTCAATCAAGACCCTGCCTTGCCCCTCTCCCGAAGAAACCATAGTTACCAAGAACTCGGTCTCGGGATTGGGTCTATCTTTTTAATTTTCTTTTGGAAAGACCCGTATTTACGTTCATTGCTTACCTTAAATTCAATGTTTTTTTTATTTCTATATATTCAAACACTATACCAATTCAATAACTGTTTGTATTTACATAATTTTTTACATTTATTTCATCTTTTGCAATTCTAAAGATGTAAATTAGGCCGACATTTAAAATAAAAAAGGAAAGCTAAATAATTGCTAAATTCAGTAAATATCCATATTTATATTTGTAACAAATTCCGACAACGTTTGTACGCAGGGATATGACGAAGCAATAGTCAGTAGTGTCATCCGGAAACGACCGATGGCAAAAATATTCGTTCCAAGCCGAAAAGGAGATATTTTTTGTTCCGGCAAGGAGGTCAAGGGGTTGCTGAAGGCGCGCCTAATTGTACGCCGCACAAGCAATACCGAGGATCGACACCGCCGGAGCGGAAAAGAGCCTTTCCGGATGGAAACCGGCTAAGAGCTGAGTTCGAAAGTTATATCTTCAAAATCTTAGCCAAATCCGATTGGAATGATTCTCGATTGGTGTAAAGGATGGTCTGCCAGCCTTTTAGTTTTGCACGTTCGATATGTCCGGGATCATCATCAATAAATAAAATTCTATTGGCAGGAGTTTTTAAAATTCCGGCAATATCATCGAATAAGGATATATCCCGCTTCCCTTTTCCCACGTGATAACTGTTAAAAACATAATCAAAACATTTAAAAAAATCAAAGCGGTCATTTAATTTATCCAGCATATCCGTTTGATCGCTCAAAATTCCGACAAGCAAATTTTCCGCTTTCATTTTCCTTACTAAATCCATCATCCAGCCTCTCAAAATGAACCGGGATATAATTTCATTCTTTAAAGAAGCATCATCGCCGCGAATTCCCGTTTTTTCTCTCATGGCCTTCCAGAAGCTGGTCTGCGTACCTTTTCCCATAATATAGCCCGTTTCATAAACCGTGTCGGATGCTGTTTGAATCATTTTATCGCCATTCAAACCGTTGGCCTCTGCGATTACGGTAAAACCTTGTTTCCATCCTTCTTCTGCAAGCACACCGCCAAAATCAAATAAAACTGCATCTATCTCTCTGTTTTTCAAATTCAGTTCTCCAATATTTTTATTACTGTTATTTTCCAAGACCTTTTAAAAACCGGCTTTTGCATAGATTCCTTTCCGAACTTGGTATTACCAAACTTAACTTCACGGTACAATATTTAATGAACATGTCGGACAATCAGGCAAAAAATTAGATGCTTTTTAAAGAACTGTTTTACGATAGAAAATTTTCTTAACCAGCTCAGCCGTCAATATATAAAGCCCGATAATAAGACCGATCATCAATAGAAGTGACACTGGAAGAGGTACAAAGCCAAAAATTTCGCCGACAGGTGTAAAAGGTAAAATAAGAGTAATCAGAGCGATTATTATTGTGGCCACCAGCAAATATTTCCCCGGACGGCTCTTAAAGAAAGGCTTCCGGCTACGTATAACCAGCACTATAAGTGAAGCAGAAATCACTGATTCCAAAAACCAGCCGGTTTGAAACTGCGCCTGTGTTGCATGCATAATCCATATTAATACGCCGAAAGTCATGTAATCAAAAACAGAACTGACAAAGCCAAAAGTAATCATAAATTTTTTTATGAAGTCAATATTCCATCTACGGGGCTTTTCAACCCATTCTCTGTCTACATGATCTGCAGCTATAGTCATTTCCGGAAAATCAGTCATCAGATTTGTCAAAAGAATTTGTTTGGGCAGGAGGGGCAGAAAAGACAGGAATAGTGAAGCACCGGCCATACTGAACATATTTCCGAAATTGGCACTGGTGGCCATAAAAACATACTTCAGAGTATTGGCAAAGGTAGTTCTTCCTGCCCGCACACCCTGCACTAAAACTGAAATATTTTTTTCCAGAAGCACAATATCGGCCGATTCCTTTGCCACATCAGCCGCAGTGTCCACTGAAATACCAACATCTGCGGCATGCAGGGCTGATGCATCGTTAATTCCATCTCCCATATAACCCACTACATGTCCCGCCTTCCGGAGAGCCAGGATAATTCGTTCTTTGTGGTTTGGTTCAATTTCCGCAAAAATATCTGTTTCGACTACTTGCCGTAAAAGAGCTTCATCGCTTATTTTATGGATATCGCTCCCCGAGAGAATTCTCGCACCAGTCATCCCGATATCATGTCCCACCCTGGAGGCAACAAGGCGATTATCGCCGGTAATTATTTTCAGAGATACGCCCAACTGCTTCAGGCTACTTATTGCTTCGGCAACTCCTTTTTTCGGAGGGTCGGTAAAAAGCAAAAAACCCAGAAATATCATATCTTGCTCGGCATTTTTATTGATGACGGATTCTCCATCCATATCCTTATATGCCAGACCGAGAATACGAAATCCCTGACTGCTTAATATCTCGTATCTTCGCATGATTTTTTGTGCGACACCGGCTATGGATACTTTACTTTCATCCGGTTTTTCAGCCAGTGAACAAACCGAAATAATATTGGGAAGCGTTCCTTTGGTAACCATTAAATATTTGCCTTCTCTTTCGACCAGAACGCTCAGCCGTTTGCGAATGAAATCATAAGGCACTTCATCTATCTTTTTGTATCCGGAGGTATCCTGCTCTTTGTAAGCTAAAATCGCTACATCCAGAGGGTTGGAAAATCCCTGTTCAAAAAAGGCATTCAGGTAGGCATAAAAGGATATTTTATCACTTTCATAGTTATCCAGATTTAATGCCGAATGCATTTCTACCTTTCCTTCAGTCAGGGTCCCCGTCTTATCCGAACACAGTACATCCATACTCCCGAAATTCTCAATCGCCGCCAATCTCTTTACAATGACTTTTTGCCGGGCCATATTTTTTGCGCCATGAGCCAGGTTAATGCTGATGATAGCCGGCAGCAATTGAGGGGTAAGGCCCACTGCCAGAGCAAGCGAGAAGAGAAAAGAATCCAAAACCGGTTTATGAAAATAAACATTGATTGCAAATACCAGAGCTACCAAAGCCAGGGTCACTTCCAGCAGAAAATATCCAAACTTATGAATACCACGTTCGAATTCTGTTTCCTGCGGCCTTAATTTAAGACTCTCGGAAATTTTTCCGAATTCTGCCTGTTTTCCGGTAAAAACGGCAACTGCCTTGGCTGTCCCACTGATGGCATGAGTTCCCATAAAGATGCAATTGGTACGTCCACTAAGCGGCGTTTCTGCCGGCAACAGCCCTGCCTCCTTCTCGACAGGGTAGGTTTCGCCTGTTAATGTTGCTTCGTCTGCAAAGAAATCCTTTGATTCAAGTATCAGGCTGTCCGCTGGAACGGCATCACCGGCACTCAGAATAAGAATATCTCCGGGTACAACACTTTCAAGAGGAACGTCTTTTGTTTTTCCATCGCGGAGAACTGTGGTTTTGACACCGACCATAGCCAGGAGTTTTTCAACGGCATCTACGGCACCCCATTCCTGCCAAAATCCTAAAAGGCCACTGATTAAAACGATAAAAAGAATAATAAGAGCATTTACAGAGTCCTGAAGGAAAAAAGATAATCCGGCGGCAAAAATAAGGGTCAGGATGATGGGATTTTTAAATTGGGCAATGAGCAGGGAAAGAACATCGGACCGTTTTTGTGGTTTCAAAAGATTGGCACCAAAGTTAATCAGACGCTGCTTTGCGTCCTCGTCGCTCAATCCTTCCGGTCGAGCATCGAGTCCGGTCAGTAAATCAGTCTGATGAATACTCCAGTATACAGGTGGTTGTTTAATCATTTCGGCACAAGAAGACCAGCGGTTAATTTTGCTTAAAAGATTGTTTATTTTACAATACAATAAACAATTATCATTTGCTTATAAAATTTTCTGTTCATCCTAATACGATTCCATATCCTTTGACATAAAGGATTTTCTCATTTTATATTTAGATTAACTTTTAATTTTTATTTAATAGATCATGTACGGGGTCAATAAACGGCAGGATGCTTCAGGCAAAGGAAGAAACACTATGACCGGTTCTACTTCTCGTTGGCCATTACGCGGTTGGGTTGGCCTGGTTCTTATCGCCATCTTCTGGCCTCTTAACTGGCTGCTTGATGGTCCTCGAACGCACTGGGGATTCTTTCCTCTCTGGTTGGGTTACTGCCTTACGGTCGATGCCGCTGTTTTTTTCCGGAAAGGCTCCTCACTCTTTTTTCGTGATCCCGGCGCATACGTTGAAATGTTCCTTATATCGGTTCCGGCGTGGTGGATCTTTGAATTCATCAACTGGCGGACAGGCAACTGGATTTATCTTGGCGAGGAGAATTTCAGTCCGATTGCATTTTTTCTTTTTTCCTCGCTCAGTTTTTCAACAGTCATTCCCGCTGTTTTCGGAACAGCAGAATTGGCCGCCACATTTCGCCCAATCCCGGATCTAAAGACTGATCCCCGTCTGGAGCCGACGAAATTGCTCCTGATCAGCATGTTCATTTCCGGATGGACAATGCTTGCATTACTTTTAGTCTGGCCCCGCTATTTCTTTCCTTTTGTCTGGATTTCACTTTTTTTTATATTGGAACCTGTCAATGCCTGGAGAGGATATAGGACGCTCATCGGCTTCCTCAGCGAAGGTGACTGGCGTCCCGTTGTTTTCTTGTCTATCGGATGTCTTGTTTGTGGCTTCTTCTGGGAGATGTGGAATTCTCTATCTTACCCAAAGTGGATCTACGAAATTCCTTATGTCAGTTTTTTGAAAATCTTCGAAATGCCGATCCTCGGCTACGGCGGCTATATCCCGTTTTCCTGGGAACTCTTCGCCTTCTACCACCTTGTTTTAGGAATTTTAGGCAGGCATTCTTCTGTTGACTTTGCAGAAGGTCATTAGCATAACGCAGAAGGTCGACAAAGTTTTTCTCACAATTATTACTTCCTTCTCTCCATTTTAATCACTTAATTATTTCATATTATTTTTATTTCCCATCTCTTTCTTGTGTGTTATCCTAATAAAAAATTTAATTTATTCCAAATTTTCCCCTGATTTTCCGGAATTTGTTTCGCTCTTTGGAAAGAGCGATATGCCTGCCAAGAAGCTATTTCAACAATTTAAGGTTGGGAGGAGGACTTTTATGCCATCTAAAAAATTAAAAGATTTTTTAAACAAACAGGGAGCTAAATACATTAGTATTTCTCACTCACCGGCTTATACGGCTCGGGAAATAGCTCAGTCGATGCATATCAAGGGAAGGAAAATAGCAAAAACCATTATGGTCTTCATTGACGGAAAGATGGCCATGGCAGTACTTCCTGCAAATCTTTCAATTGATTTCGATTACTTTCGCAAGGAAAGCGGCGCCGGGGAAATCAAACTAGCCACCGAAGAGCAATTCAAGGATATGTTTCCGGATTGCGAGGTCGGCGCCATGCCTCCTTTTGGTAATCTGTACGGAATGGATGTATATGTAGACCAGCATCTAACGGATGATGAAGAAATATTTTTCAATGCCGGCTCTCATGCGGAGTTGATTATGATGCCTTATGATGACTTCGCCGGTCTGGTGAAGCCCAAAGTATTAAAATTGACCTGAGAATGCCTCAGGCAAAAAAATGGACAACTTTTCGCTTTTACCTGAAATTCATTAACCTTCCATTATTGTTATTCAAATTAATTCTTACTTTTTCAGCCATCAAAACTTTTTAGTCAATAATTTGTAAAATAGAAAAAATTTTGAAATGTTAATAGTATTGTAAAATAATCTCGTTTATGGTTTAGAAAACATTCTTCAGCAACAAGTATATAAAGCGTGTCTTTGCCCGGCTTTGAGCGGGTAATCCAGTAATAGTGCATTAATGGTTGAGTAGATCCGGAAATAAATTCAATTAATTTCAAAGGTAAAAATTTGAGGGACTTGCTATGAAAATATTTTGTTCGGGAATGATTTTGCATTGTTTAATCATGTTGTTATTTTTAACACCGGTATTTAGTTCAGATGACTGGATTGAATTTGGAAGAACAGATAATGGGAATTCTTTTTTTTATAACAAAGTAAACATTGAGCGCCAGAAAAATTGCATAGTTCGGGTATGGGAAAAAAAAGTATATTCTGATGAAGGCAGAAAGGAGTTTATCCAGGTATCCAAAAAGAATGATATTCCGACTGAACAATATAAAAATATTTCCTATTGTTTGGGATTGAAAGAAATAGATTGTGAAAAAAATATGCTGCGGATATTATCTCTCACATTCTATGATTCAAATGATAAAGTAATATTAAGTAAAAATTATTTTTACAATAATTGGGAAAATATTATTCCTACTTCATTACATGATGGTTTATATAAAATACTTTGCGGATCTGAAAAAAAACCGAAAAGAAAAGAATAATTAAAAAGAGTGCTTTGCATAAATTGATTTCGAAGCATTGTAAATACTAAGCATAAGTTTGACTTTTTATTAGCGGCAAAAGTTCCTGAAAAAATTTAATTTATTACGTAACTGATTATTACCTGCCTAAGTATAGAAAAAAAACCGGCCTTCTGGTAACTAGTACTGTTCCGGATAGCTCAAGCATTATTCAAACAATAATAAGGAACTCTTTTATAAATATCTTGGGATCATATTCTTAATTCCCGTATGATTATGTCTAACTTATTGTTACACTCTTATTAAACTAACATTGTTTTGTTATAAGGTTTTAGTATCTTAAAAATATTATTTCTTATAAAAAGTGATCTTAAATAAGATTTGAGTCCTTAAATGGGAGGCATTATGGATTACTTTTTATCCCGGTATATTCGCCAAGAGTTCAGAAGATTTCGCGGTCAGAAGCTGTCCGATATAATTATTAGAACACGTAATAATTTATATGGGCTTTATCTACGGCTGGTAATCCAATATATCACGTCAACTTATCCAAGCCAGCTACCCCGCAAAATTCAAATTGAGGCAACAAGCAGATGCAATCTTCGATGCCCTTCGTGTCCGAACTCCCGTGAAGCAGAAGGCGGTAAACATCTTAAGCCCGATGAACTTATAAAGATCCTGAGCCAGTTACCTTTTCAACCCCAATCAATAATATTGTCCGGAACCGGTGAACCCCTGTGCAATCCACACTTTGTTAAATTAGTGGATATTCTCGCAGAGAATAATATCCGGTGTCACTTTTTTACCAACGGGACATTGTTGCGACCTAAGATCCGTGCTGCAATTCTTTCAAGAGCTAATATAGCTTTCATCGGTATTTCATGTGATGGAGCAGGAAAAGAAACGTTCGAGGCGAACCGTGTAGGAGCGGATTTCGAAACATGGAAGCAGAATGTCCATGCATTTTTGGCTGAAGCAAAAAAGACCCGCCATTTAAAGATTGAGATGATGTCGGTCTTAAGCAGACATAACCTGAAGGAAATCGAAAATACCATTCGTTTTGCCGCGGATATTGGTTTTAAAACCATTAATTTTTTAGATCCAATTCCGATAGATAGTGTAGCAGCTTCAGTTTGCCCTTCATGGACTGATATATCTAAGCTCAATGAAAAATACCTTTGCAAATATGGAACGAAACTCGGGCTGGATGTTAACTTCAATTGGATGCGAAGAAAGCAGACACCACCCAAATCGTTAGTTCGTTGTATTATGCCGTGGGATTACATGCAAGTTCGTGCAGATGGAAATGTCGTGCCGTGCAGTGCATTGTTTCCGGCTGATAAGCTGGTTTTTATGGGCAATCTTCTTCAACAGGAATTTGATGAAATATGGCATGGCAATCGATTTCGCGAGTTCAGGCGGGCCTGTGCATCAGGCCGGAATCCCCTATGCAAAGTGTGTACGTACTATTGATTAAAAATATCTTGAACAATACTTGATTTTACAGTGTCCGGTTCTACACAATGTTCGCAGATTATTAAGCCGCTTCTTTTTATAAAGTTGTCAATATTGTTTACATGATGCAATAATAATTAATCATATTGATCTCGCCCTTTATTTTTCAAAACATAGTTGCAATATCGGCTGGTGACTGTAAAAACTTATTTCAAAATACAATTTTAAAATAATAATCAATTTTATTAATATATCTCGTCATATCTAATAGTTAATATTTCTGGCCTTGTATTTGCACACTATACTCTCCACAAATAAAATTTAAGGAGGAAATCATGGCTCGTTCTACTGAAGATCCAGCATCGAGGGGTGGTCAGGCCGCGATGCATAGCACGAAAGTCAGTGCGGCTCAGTTTGCTCAATACATGAAAGGTATTGATTTTCCGGCGGACAGGAAGAAAATTATAAGTACCGCCAAAGCTAACGGAGCCCCGGAAAGTGTTATGGAATATATGAACAGACTTCCTAACAGAGAATATAACTATCCAACCGATGTCGAACAAGAATTCGGTAAATTAAAAGAAGAAATGTAAGGAGGTATTATGGCTCGTTCAAGAGAAGAAGATCCGGCAGTAAGAGGCGGCGTGAAAGGCGGTGAGGCCGCATTACATAGCACAAAAGTCAGTGCGGCTCAGTTTGCTCAATACATGAAAGGTATTGATTTCCCGGCGGACAGGAAGAAAATCATAAGTGTCGCCAAAGCCAATGGAGCCCCGGAAAATGTCATGGCGTATATGAATAGACTGCCTGAAAGAGAATATAACTATCCAACCGATGTCGAACAAGAATTCGGCAAATTAAAAGAAGAAATGTAAAAGGAGGTAATTATGGCTCGTTCAACAGAAGACCCAGCGGTAAGAGGCGGTGAAAGAGGCGGTGAGGCTGCATTGCATAGCACAAAAGTCAGCGCAGCCCAGTTTGCCCAATACCTGAAAGGGATTGATTTCCCCGCAGACAGGCAAAAGATTATAAGTGTCGCCAAAGCTAACGGAGCCCCGGAAAATGTCATGGCGTATATGAACAGACTGCCTGAAAGAGATTACAACCGGGCTAATGAAGTAGAAGAGGAATTCGGAATTTTAAAGAGCGAGTAGACTGCCTGACAGGAATTACGACCGGGCTAATGAAACGAAAGAGGAATTTGGAAATCTGAAATTAAGTTTCCTTTTGCTTCCAAACTCCCTGGATAGCTCGGTAGTATGTTTGCCATGTTACCGAGCTATCCCAGTTTCAATTTCCTTTTATAAATTTCAATAGTTCATCTGAATTATTATCAAGATTGACTCTCAATGGACTTACATTTCAAAAATTTTTATAGATGTATACCAGGTTGTTATTTCTGCAGCAGAAATAAAGTCCTATATTTAAAAATAACTTTTTAAATGAAAGGACAGATATGGGTATTGTAACGGATAAAACCGATTCCATGCAAAGTTGTATCGATGCCTGTATGAAATGCATGCAAGCATGCTTTGAGTGTTTTAATGCTTGTCTTAATGAGCCCGATGTCAAAGAACGAAAAAATTGCATAAGCATGCTGATTGAATGTGCCATGATGTGCCAAATGTTGGTGGCTGAAATGTCAATGAGCGGCAGATTTATTATGCAACAGTGTAAATTGTGCGCTGCTATTTGTTATAAATGTTCAGAGGAATGTAATATGTTTAAAGATGCTCATTGTATTGAATGTGCTGAAATTTGCAGAGATTGTGGTGAAGAATGTAAAAGAATGTTTTACAACAACCAAGCAAAAGAAGTTCCTGTGCAATCAACATCGGCATCATGTAAAGGAATGATTTTATAAATTTCTACAATGGAAATGTTTAAACTTTATTAAGGCAAGAATCTGATAAATCTAAAAAAGTTTTGAGGTAAAAATTATGAATAATGATTTTTTTGACTTGCTTATTCAAGAGCATGAGCAAGTAAAAGATATTCTGGAGCAATTAGAAGAAACCGACGAGTTTGAAGTTGAAAAACGGGAGCAGTTATTTAAAGAGCTTAAATCGGGATTAATTCCTCATTTGAAAGCCGAAGAAGCAGCTTATTATCCCAGGCTTATTGATGAGGATCAATCCAAGGAACAGGCCTTGGAAGCTGCGGAAGAACACCACGCCGCAGAACTCATTCTTTATGAGTTGGAAAAATTAAGCAAAAAAAACGAGAGATGGGGCGCCAAATTGAGTGTATTTAAGGAAATGGTGGAACATCACATTCAAGAGGAACAGGAAGAACTTTTTGATGCAACCAGAGAAGTGTTGGACGAAGACGCGATTAATGACGTTATGAAAAACTTCAAAAAAGAAAACACGATTCGGCAAATGGGTGAATTTCAATAAAAAATTCCAATACTATTTTTGTTTAACAATGAATGGAATTAATAATCTCCGGGTATTCCGATGGTAAATTCTTTTTAACAATATTCTTAGATAAAACAATCATTAAGAACTATTGACATTTATTTGTAGAGATTTATTCTAAGAATTAAAGGACTATTACCTTTTTTCAGGAATATTGTATGCCGTATTGTAAAACGTGCGAAAAAGATTATGGCGACGGAATTAAACACTGCAAGGCCTGTGGAAGTAAGCTTACTTTAAACGGCAAAGATAATGCTACTCTTACCAATCTGGCTCTGCTTACTCAAAGTTCGAACCTCGATCAAAAAAAGGAAAAAGAATCAGAGCAGAGCTTACCCGATGCTAATTTAAATTTACATATTCCTCTTTTAAAATCGTTTCATACCGCCATATTAAAGACAATGCTGAAAATGTCGGTTCTTAAGCCACTGGCGATTATAATATTTTCGTTTTTTTTGATAACCGGAAGTTATTGGGGCTATATTAAATATTTATCTGTTAATAAGAAGATTGTAAATCAGAATCCGATATTGGTTAAGTCACCGCAGGAAGTTAAAATACAATCACAAACACCTAACCAGGTTTTTGAAATCATCAAGCAGGCAAATATAGCTAAAGATATCGATCTTTTTATGTCTTGCTATTCTCCCAGATATAAGTCGCTGAATGATAAAAAAGCAAGCAGGCTGAAAATCTGGGATAAATACAATTACAATTTATTAAAATACAATATTAAAGGGTTTATAATTCTTAAAGATAAAGCTTCCGGATTAGTCGAATGGGAATTCTATGCCCAGCATAAAAAAACAGAGAGGAATTTTTCGGCAACGACATTGTATAATGTAGTTCTTGAAAAAGATAACAAGGGGGCGTGGAAAATTTTATGCCTCGCAAAATTATAAGAGCCTATTGTTCTTACTTTTCCTCATTAATTTTTCAGTGTGCGCCTTTGAACGCATTAAAATTAAGTATACTTATTATCTGTTCAGCATTTCTTTTATCTTGTTCTGCAAATTATTCCTATATTGTCTCCAACAAACATAATACTTCAAATAAAAGAATACAAAATCAATCTAAATGTAAAAAAAAGACAGGCAGTAATAAAATTTGCAAAGCGAAATATCGAGTTATAAGCAAAGGAAATATCAAAAAAACAAAAAAAAATCATATTATTGGAAGAGATCCCAGCATATGCAAAGTAAGACGGGAACCATTTTTAAAAAAGACTCAATTCGCAAAACTTAAAGGTGAAGATGTTGTAGAAAAAATTAAAGAAAAAGGAAATTGGATCAAAGCAGGCTTTAATGAAAAAAATGGAAACAAAAAAACTGCGCGGATTAATGATTCAGATTTGAAAAAGACAGCAAAAACATCTAAAAATAAAATTAAATTAGCACAAGTTAAAACGAAAAATAATTTTGAATTCGACGAAGATCAATTATCTCCCATGTGAAACTTTCAGTCTATTATGTACAGCCACGCAACAAATAAATAATAATCAAAACAGGAATCGGAATGCCTAAAAGCCAGAGCAGGATATAACCAATTTTTCCTGAGTTATTGCGCAATAATTTAAAATTTTTCATCGTTTCCTCCATTCATTGTCTATACTTTTTGAAGTGAACTAAGCGAAAAGGGGCAAACTCAATTAATCGATTTCACCTGCAATAGCCCCAGTTTCATGGATCATGGGACCATCACGACGATGCCAATTTTGGAATTCTATAGCGTTCATGATAATTTTCTCTTATATTGCTGAAGCTATGTCGTTACTCAGATGTAACCTAATTTTTTATCTGGGAGGAGGATTTTGATGGCGGTTCATGAAACCTCTATATTCCTCCTCCGCCTTATCCTTTGCGTAACCATATTTTTTCTGCAATAGACCCACCATTTTTTCTTCACTCCCCTCCACTTCGATAAGTTCATCATCGGTAAGTTTACCCCACTTCTGTTTTACTTCTCCCTTTATCTCCTTCCACTTTCCTTTAATAATATCTTCATTCATACTAATCCTCCTTTTTGACTGAAGCATATTGCTCTCAATGTGCTTCATTTATAATTATGTTAAAAGTTATAACATTACCTGCACAGCCCTTGCTGCTATAAACTATCCTCAGACATTCTTGACCGGAGCTTGTTTAGCGTTAGTGTTATTTGACTAGTTCTCTCGATATTGTTCCGGAGCTGAATGTAGCTCGGCTATGCCGCTTCGCGCTTCTTCCCCTTTTCTTATATTTTATTCTCAATGTTAGTAATGCGCAGGAGAGGAAAATTATGAATTACAACTTCGAAAATACCCTGTGTAGACAATAAATGAAGGTGAAAGGAATAGTAAAAAAGGCAGAGTTTAATACCTATGCGGTAATCGACCCTAAATGAAATTCTTAGAATCTTTTAGGTTGACAGGAACAAGCAGAAAGTTTTCGAAAAAAATTGCGTCTTTTTATTCACGTCTGTAAATGCCGGAGCAAGCGGGTAATGTATAGAATTGCCGGATACTCATGTCGAGCAATTTTTTAAAACCCATTATAATAAGATTCAACCTTAGCCGCTTCGCCGCATTGTTTACATGTCGCTGTAAAAATATCCAGCTCACTTTTACGATCATCGATCCAAATTGTTTCGAAATTCTGGAATTTTGCGAGTCCTTGCCATAATAAACCATTCCAAGAAGAACCCTTATCAAGAATATATTGTTCTTCAATAATGCCACAGTTTTCGCACATAAGTTTAAAATTCTTTTTTTTATTAATTATTCCTATTGTTTCTCTCATTCAGACACCTCCTGCCTTTAAAAAAAAATATTGTATAAATTAAAAGACTTATAGAAAATATGAAAAAATTGGTAGTATTTTAGGTGATAAAACCTCCGTTTTTCGTCTTTGGCGGCTATTTCTTGCCAATTAATAGAGTCATCTTTATTTGAAACACGTTGCCATGACGAAACGCTGCTTTGAAAAACCTAATAGAAAACATGCTTTACATTGACTTCTCATAAAATATACAGTAATTTTCGCGCTTCATAAGCACTGATTACATTGTTCTTCATAATTTCAAAAAGTTCGCAGAGAGTGTTAAATGAAATATTTATCTAAGACAAATCAGGAGCTTCTCGAAGAAATATCCAATCTAAAGCAAAGAATCAAAGAACTGGAGCAATCAGAGTCAAAGCTTAGCCAGTCGGAAAATGCTCTCCTGGAAAGTAGAGAGCAATACAGATCTCTCGTGGATAATATCAATTTTGGAATCAACCTGATCAACAAGGACTTTAGAATAATAACTACAAACATTGTATCAGGCAGGCAATTTAATAAACCGGCAAGTGAACTCGTAGGTAAATACTGCTTTGAGGAATTCGAAAAACGGCAAGCAGTTTGTGAACACTGTCCGGGAGTTCTCGCAATGGCTACGGGCCGGGTTCATCAAGTAGACACTGAAGGTGTTCGAGATGACGGCAGCAGATTTTTAGCAAGGATTTATGCTTTTCCACTTTTTTATCCGGATGGTAAGGTCAGGGGATTCAATGAAGTTGTCGAAGACATCACTGAGCGCAGGCAAACGGAAAATAAACTGCGTGATCAAGAAGAAAAATACAAAGCATTATTCAACAATGCCGAAGTTGCCCTGTTTAGGACACGAGCGCATGATGGCAAACTCTTAGCGGCGAATAAAAGATTTGTAGAAAAAGCAGGTTATTCAAACATTGAAGAATGTATGGCAGAGTTTAACGCTGTGAAAGCCTGGGTTGATCCAAACGAGCGCAATATTCTGTTGAAGATTCTGCAGGAAAAAAGAGCTGTCCATGATTATGAAACCGAGATCGCCCGCCGGGATGGAACCCGTATATGGATATCGTTTTCAGCAACGTTCTTCCCCGAACAAGGAATTCTTGAAGGTTCCATAGTGGATATCACTGCCCGTAAACATGCCGAGGCAGTGGTAAAAGATAACGAGAAGAAGTTTGCGGCAACTTTTTATAAAAGCCCGATTCCTATGGCCATAACGTCAATAAAAGATGGCCGGTATCTTGATGTTAACGAATCGTTCATGAAAACCATGGGCTATAAATACGAAGAGCTGATAGGCAATAGTTCAACCGGTGCCGGATACATCACCAGCGAATCACGAGCGTTATTTCTGGAAGAATATAATCAAAAAGGAATTGTAGAAAATCTTGAGTTAGAAATGCGGGTGAAAGACGGCGAATTGAGACGCGGCCTATTCAATTCCTCAAAAATCACTATCGATAGTGAAGATTTTTTCTTGACGATGGTGACCGATATTACCGAACTCAGGAGAATCGAAGAAGAACTGCGTCAAAGCGAAGCAATGCTCAGCATTGTTTTTAAAGCTGCCCCTATCGGCATTTGCGTATTGAAAAATTATATTTTGATGAGCGCTAATGATGAATGGTTAAAAAATTCAGGCTATTCTGAAGATGAAGTTATCGGCCGCGATACAAGGCATCTGTATGAAAGTGAAGAAGAATATAACCGTGTCAGCCAGGAAGTCCGCAAAAGTCTTTCAAAAAACGGATTTGCATCAGTCCAGACGACGCAAAGACGGAAAGACGGTTCCATCCGTGACGTTATTTTAACTGTCGTACCTCTTCAAACCAAAGATATTTTTAATAAAATTTTTGTTATCACCGTTCAAGACATCACCGAGCGCAGGCGGGCTGAACAGGAACTTGTCTGGAAAACAGCATTGTTGGAAGCGCAAGTGGAATCCACTATTGACGGCATCCTGATTATTGACAATAACGGTAAAAAAATTCTGGCAAATCAACAACTACTTAACATATGGAAAGTTCCTCAAAATATTCGAGATGATAAAGACGGCATACCATTGCTTAAGTATATAAAAAGTTTAACCAAATTCCCAAAAAAATTTCTTGAAAAAGTCACTTATCTTTATGATCATCCGGATGAAACCAGTCGAGATGAGATCGAGTTTGAAAATGGGATGGTTCTGGATCGATATTCTTCGCCCGTTTTGGGTAAAGATGGAAAACATTACGGAAGAATATGGATATATCGTGATATTACCGACCGCAAACAGGAAGAGGAAGAAAGGTTACGCCTGGAAAAACTTCAGGGAGTCTTGGAAATGGCAGGTGCAATTTGTCATGAAATG
This sequence comes from uncultured Smithella sp., assembly GCA_964632255.1. Taxonomy (GTDB): domain Bacteria; phylum Desulfobacterota; class Syntrophia; order Syntrophales; family Smithellaceae; genus MVRV01. Next base: position 45,700 of record CAZWCA010000022.1, read on the forward strand.
AATCAACCAATGCAAATTATTTCCGGACTTTCTGAATTATTGACCATGTCTGTTTCAGAAAATGATCCCGTTAAAGAAAAAATAAAAATAATTAATGAACAGGTAGGCAGAATGGCGGCTATAACAAAAAAGCTAATGACTATCGAAGATTATGAAACTCAAGATTATGCGGGAGTTAGTCGAATAGTGGATATAAATAAAAGTTCCAGCAAAACAATGAAAGACTGAGCAAAAATCATTATGAATGAGAAGAAAATCTTGGTTGTCGATGATGAAGTTTTGATTCTTGATTTACTTAAAGAAGTATTCGAGTCTACCGGTTTTAAGGTACTTACCGCTGAAAGCGGCGAAGAGGCAATGAAGATACTCCGGCATGAAAGTATTATGGTTATGTTTTTAGATATTAAACTTCCTGGCATCAGTGGTATTGAGCTTTGTAAGAAAATCAGAATTGAAAATCAAATTTGCATTATTCATGCAATCACCGGCTATAACAATATTTACAGTCTCCTGGAGTGTCGCGCAGCCGGCTTTGATGATTTTTTTGTCAAACCTGTAGGGATTAAATTACTCAAAAAGGCAGCTCAAGATGCATTTGAAAAACTGGAAAGATGGAATGTCGACAGCCATGAATTAACTTAAGAAAAAGAAATTTAAGATTATTATTTTTTACATGGCCAAAAATGGCAAAATATTATTTTTAATTAATAAAGTTTTGCCCAATATTTTTGTTATATAATTAAAAATCCATTTTCCTCTTTTACAGGTTTATCAATAATCACGGTAAAATTCTTATATTTATTCGTAAATTTCGCCATTATTTTTTTTATATATCCCAAATAGATTAAGTTACATCCATATACATATGGAACTAAGATCTCATGGTAAAATGGATCAACATAGTGGGGCGATCCATGTGCAATATATATGAACCCATTGTAGGTCAGATTTTGAAAGAATGCTTCTATTTCAAGCTTAACACTTAGAAAACTGAATTCTTCTTTAGTACCCCTGGTCCATTCAATGGGCTCAGTAAAGATATCCGGATTAGATATAATTATTGGTCGTTCCAATAAAAGATTGATCGTTCCATCATAATATGAATCAATATCTTTGATATATTTCTTTAAGAATTTCTTTTGTCTGCCGATAGTATGCGATGCTTGGCCAAATCCTTTTTGAATTTTTCCCCTAATTTTTATGCAGTCGCTCATCTCTAAACTTTCCGTTTTGGCAGGTGTCGGATAAATTCATATTAGGCTTGTTTAATTTGCAATGTTTACAAAAGTTTAACATCGCCATGGTAAAGAACAATGAGGGTTTAACAAGAAAAAATTAATAAACCAAATCTACTATTGTTTATTTTTACGATTACAAATGGATAAAAAATTGCACGCAGTATTACGGGCACAAAGAAAATTTAATAAGGTTAAAGGAAGGTTAAAGAATTTCGCAGGATAGTTACAATAAAGGCCATTAATTCCTGCATGGCAGGATAAGATTCAATTTATATCTGTAAAGGGGATATGAAAATGTGGTGATGTTCAACCTACTTCATTCATCAGGATATTCTGAACCTCTTTCTCTTCAATACCCCATACCGCATTGCTATAGTCGGACTCGAATGATTTTAAATTTTCACATTTATGAAAGAAATAAGAAAGGCCCCGCTGTCGTAACAATGGGGCTTTTCTGTTAGTGTCGCCAATTTTTTAATTATTTTTTAAATTTAATTCTTTTACTCAATTGGTTTGTAGGGCCCGAATGGAATTCCATTCCCTGGATAGTTCAACAAAGCTTTGGCGTTTGCCTGATGGGCTAATGGCATATAGTTAGGAGCCGCCTTTGTTACTGCTGCTTGGACAGCTTTTACAACCAGCATTGCAACTAATCCAGCAGGACTGCCACCTCCTGACCCTCCATCATTAGGCTGATAGACCATTTGCTCCCTGTTTTCCCATAGCACATCATCTGTCTTGCCGTCCCTTATCTGATAATGAAGGGCGACTGTAACCGTCGTTGTTAAGAGCATATACTTGGCATCCCACCGCTCTATAACGACATAGAGAACTGCATCAGCACCGAAGAGATTGGCAAGTTTTGATGCCGGAGCAGAATGCACCAACGAACTGTCTGCCAGACCATCTTCTTCAAGGACTCGCTTTACTGCGTTTATTGGGAAAACATAGTATCCGCGTTCCGCGATAGGGATGGTTAAGGTGGAGAGCATGTAATCAGCAGCTGTAACATCCATGCTTTGATTGACCACAGGTATGACCAGAATAGAACGGGGTGAAGCAGACAAAAATTTTTCCTGTTTATTTAATTCTCTATGAATGCATCCGGAGAGTGTAACGAATATCAGCAATATGAGCAGTAAGTGTATTCGTTTCATTTAGGTACCTCCGACGGCTGTTTTGACGCATTTTTACTGGCATCGGCTTCCGAGCCAACGGGGAGTTTTATGTTCTCCTTTTTATTCTTTGCCCGGTTATTGGCCATGGCAATCAATTTAGTCATAAAAACGCGTGACTCAGGCCATTTTTCGGCCTCTTTCTGAAAATAAAGGACAGCTTGTTGATTGTTTCCCTCCTCATACAAAACAAAGCCATATTCTGCATAAATACCTGGCGGCACTTTTCCTTGCGGTTCAGCATAATCCAAAATTTCTTTTAATGCTTGAACAAATTGCTCTCTTTCCGACGGATTTTTATAATGATGATACATTTTGGCATCGTAACCATTCCAATTATAACGACTATTAGTTCCGCAGCCTATTAAAAAGAAAAATAAAAAGATAGCACATAGATATTTAGTTGTTGATATCATGCCGTCTCCTATCTTAAGGTAATAGTTTTCAATGAACTCTCCACAAAGATTCGCTGTTCATAAATTACTCCATTGTCGACCGTAACACGGACTGTGTGTGTTCCCGGTTCAATTACCAGGACCTTAGACTGGCCGTCATATTGCCCCGCAGAACCCATATTAAGGCCGTCTATAAAAAGAATAGCGCCTTCGGGTGCTCCTTTGAAAGCTAGGGATGGCCTTTCATCCACTGTTCGGACTGCAGTAGTAGGCATACTGCAGCTACATAGAGCAAAAACAAACACCAAGAAAGAAAATACAATAACCTTTTTCATAGCTTCACCTCTTCTACATAAAGATTTGCAATTAAAGATGAATCAATTGTCCCTGATACTATTTCACAAACCGAACCTTCGTTGTTTTCGTTATCGCCGAAGAAGGAAAGCACTCTGATTGTTGCTACCTGTTTGCCTGGAAGTTTAATCTCCATTCCAGTCTGTTTGCTCTTTACTTTTTTCCCGGGAGACATAACCTTGAGGGTGTCTCCCACTTTGATGCCCTGACGCGCCCCGCCGCTGATAAAAATTTGGCCATTTTCAGCTTCGAGGATGCATGTGCGCCAAGTTTTTTCTTCAAGAGTGGAGACCATTTTGTCTATAACATCTGTGATGGCGGCTGCTATAGCCCTGTCGTTTAACGTCGCATCATATTCTGCTCTACTGCCGTACCCCGCAATTTCTCCTGATTCTGTATTTGCTTCTCCTGCTCCAGAGGCTGAAAAAAAAGCTTGTCCTGTCTTGATGTCAACAAGCCGGATTTCAACCTTGGCTTTTGCCACCTGCATCTTTGTAGAGCTAAGGAAACCAACTTTGCCCGATATTGAACGGCCAAACTCTGTTACTGAGCCGACAATGACGGTATCGACGCCAATAAGCCCACCGCCGGATATTGCTTGCTCTTGCTGAATTTTTTTTATGTCGGAACGCTCAAAGACCATGAAGTTACCTGATTTAACCAATCGGCTTGCGAGCATATCCGATGCCTGCTTCCCCAAGCGGTCGAAATCAGCGTCTGTCATCAAGGCCTTGCCATAATTTGTCTCGTTTGTGAAACGTATGATAGCAATTTTCTGTTTATATCTTTTTGTTGTTGGTAATGCAGCAGTCTGTTGTGCTTTTACCTGCTGTATTTTTGTTGCCGGTGCCTCTGTCTGTTCCGGTTTGTACTGTGTTGTTGTTGCGCATCCTGAAACAAATAACAAGATTAGGCATAGTAAAGCAAGCTGTTGGTTTTTCAAAATTCGTCCTCCTTATCTGAATTTGATTATTTATTAATATTTGGTAAAAGAAGAAACTAAAAATTTTGTACCAAATCATAATGGAGAAGCTATAATAAACTCTGTATGTTAAGGTTAATCCTGTCCGCAAACACAGGTTGTGGAGTCTTTTTTGTCAGATTAAATCCAGTTCACTTTTAAAGAAGGTAAGCTAGTCTAATTTATATAAATTTACAATATAGATTTAATTGACTCTTAATAGATAGACTATTTACCTATTAGCAGAAAAAGACGTGAGTAAACTCAACGTTTGCGATGATAATTGACGCTCTTTGCTTGCGTTGCCATTAATTCCTCAAACGTATCCATGAACCTATCGGAATCAGCAATTTCATTCACAGTCCGGTGTTCATGGCACCCCTTTTCATCACGAAATGCTTTTTTCCATTGTGGATATGTCTTTGTGAATAGTGTTGATGACGGTTCGTCCGCATCTTTAAAGAATTTATTAAGGAAATCGGCAACGTCATTATACCAAAAGCGTATAACATCTTCATGGAACTGCTTTGGCGCACCCGTCCCCAAGGCACTTTTAGTCAGAGCACGCCCGATCTTTTGAAGGTTTGATTTAGCTGCAGTCTCTTCTTTCTTGGAGTAGAGTTCCGGCCATTGGCAAATATTTTGCCATTCTCTGATTCTCTCCTGAAATATAACAGTACCTAAATAGGCAGGGTCGTCGTTTAAGAGATTGAAAAATAGATCATCGATCAATTGCTCTTTACCTTCCTGGATCAATTCAAGCAGAGTATGGTCAATAAGGTTGCCGAAGATTGCGTAATGATTAAGTGACGTACTAATATAGCCTTTTCCGTCTCGATTCAATTGCCCTGACAGCGAGAATTTTTTAACATATCGCCTATGTCGGTATCAAAATCAACTTCTTTCCATTCGATATGGCGGAGCTCTCCCGATCGGCAAAAGAACAGAGGAAGCAACTTTAAAAGTTGCTATTTCTAACGGGTTTTGTACTTTATTGAATTGTCTTAGATTGCTACTGGCGGAAGTGCATGGGAATCGAA
>CAZWCA010000023.1:0-10882 GCA_964632255.1 uncultured Smithella sp.
ATGGTGGAGGCGGCGGGAGTCGAACCCGCGTCCGAAAACCTTCCGCTGCAGCTTCTACGTACGTAGCCTTCGTTTTGAATTTCGCATCGGATTGCTCCCTAAGGCCGGATCAGCTCCGAGCTATCCTGTAAGTTTTGGCCACCCTTCCCCAGGAAAGAAGTTAGGTTATCCTGTCTAAATGACGTCCCATTCCAACCAACAGGCAAGCCGGGTGGAACGTTAGCCGTCTAAGCGGCTAAAGCGTAATCGTAGTTGTCTGCGATTATATGTTTCCTACCTGTTTAACGAGGCCTGTAGGAACCTCGGTACGCTTCTACAACTTCAAATGTCCCCGTCGAAACCGTGACGCCCCCTTATTTGTCTAAATATAATAGTTACTTTGATTTTGTCAAAAACAATCTTTCCAGAGCCCATGAGATGCAAGGATTTGCCATGCTTCCAAAATCGTGATGAATTGACTAAATCTTAATCTGCTTGGACTTGAATTCACGAGCCAGTGTGCGGCGCTCTTCGCGCAATCTTATATCCTGACGGCGATCGTACAATTTTTTACCTTTGCCGATGCCGATTTCCACTTTTACTTTTCCGTTACTGAAATAGAGTCGAAGCGGAACAAGTGACAACCCGCTTTCCTGTGATTTACCGTAGAGTTTTTTTATTTCCCGCTTATGCAGGAGCAGCTTACGCGGTCTTAATGGTTCGTGGTTAAATCGATTGCCGTGATCATAATGGCTGATGTTCATTTCGCGTATGAAGACTTCATTGTCTTTAACCACAGCGTAACTGTCTTTTATATTGGCTTTACCATTACGCAGAGCTTTTACTTCCGTACCGGTCAGGACCAATCCGGCTTCGTAGGTATCGCCGATTTCATAATTAAGACGCGCCTTCTTATTGGCTGCTATTAACTTTTGTGCTTTATTTTCTTTAATCATAATTTAATCTTATATCATTTTTTTAAAAAATATTCATTTTTTCGGCAGGGACATCAGATAGTCGGGTTTAACATGACTCATGGCCGTGAAAATGTTATGCCGGATGTCCTTGTTTTCTCGCTCCAGTTCATTTAAAAGCTTTTTAATATAAATCCGCCTTGAATTTTCACTCGATGGGCAGGCATTCTTCACTGCCGGAAATTGCCGCTCGCGGCTGTATTTTTTGACTAATTCTTCCGGCAAATAAGCCAGGGGCCGGATAATATGCAGTTTTCCACCAAATATTGTTTGATTAGGCATCATGGTGCTGATTTCTCTTCCATAGAACAAATTGATAAGCAACGTTTCAATGATATCATCTTTGTGATGGGCAAAAACAATCTTATTACAGCCTTTTTCTTCCGCTATCTCGAAAATTCTTTTACGCCTTAGTCGCGAACACAAAAAACATGGATTTTTTTTATTATACTCACTATGCGCCAATAGTCCAATAGCAGTTTTTTCTACAACATAATTATAACCTTTTTCCTGCAGGTACTTTTCCAACTGATTGTAGGCAATATAGTCGGAATCAAAGCCCATATCAATATTGACGGCAATAAAAGAAAAGTCAGGTACGAAGATCATCGGAGAATCCAACAAATCCAGCAGGGCAAAGCTATCTGCACCGCCCGAGACGCCGATTAATAACCGGTCGCCTTCTTCGATCATATTAAAGTCCAGCACCGCCTTTTCCAGCCATTTCTTTAAATGCAGAAAAAGCTTTGTATTTTTCTTTATCGTAATTTAACTCCTTTTAATAATAAATTTATTGACATTAATTTTAATTACTTCGGGAAAATTCAAGCGATGGAATACGAATAAATAAGATCCAACATTGGCTGTTAAATAATCCCCTTTCCATAAGACTATTAGGCTGAATGAAAAGGGGATTTATATGTTATCTCTACATTAACTCTCGTTTTTCTAATGATGAGAAGTGGTGGTATGTGTAGTTGTTGATGAACCGCCACTTGCTGAAATAATTGCCGCCGTAATCCCGGCTGCAACAACTGCGCCTGCTGCCACGGTTCCTGCACTTATTCCGGCAATTGTCGCTGTCCCTGCAGCAGCCCCTGCTGCTCCAGCTGCACCTGTCGTTCCGGCGGCCGCGGCTGTTGTTCCGGCAGCACTTGTCGTAGTTACAGTTCCTGTACCCGTAGCTGTGGAAACCGCTGTACCTGCGCCGGCTGCGGCACCAGCGGCAGAAACGGTAATACCACTGGCAGTGATAATTGCCGTCTGACCGGCGGTAATCGTAGCAACCGATACCACAGCACCTGAAGCCGATAATGCCGACACTGAAAGTGAACCGGTTGTACAGGTAACTGTTGTCGTAAGCTGTGCTCCTACTATAAATTCAAACCCTGTACCTCGAACTCCACAAACAGCAGTAGGCGAATGAACTTCGAAAGTATTTTTTCCCCCAATATATTTGGTTACATCGGCTACTAATCTTCCGATAGTCATAAAAAAGATTCCTCTTCTGGTTGCTTTTCCCTGAATAAAAAAATCTTTAACTTCCATATTGGAGTTTTGGGAAAGCTTAATACTACTATCATCGGAAAAAACCATTTTTGCAGAAGAATTATTGCCGGTTATAATAACATCTTTCACTTCAATCGGTGAATTTACGACCGGTTTGTATTTTTTACCTGCCCTCACCTGGGTCACCTGTCCAACTACGGAAACAAACTTGCCCACGGCAGCGGCATATACCGAATAGGGCATTACCAAATGAAAAATTAAAAAAAACGCGATAATCTTCTTTACTTTTTTATCCATGGTTCCCCCCTCAATAAATTAATTAAATAATACCCTTATTTCATCCCAGTGCATTGTTATTATTGTTAATGAAGCTTTCAGATCTGGTTTGAACCAAAGTAAAGAGACTTAAATGGAATAACAATTGATTTAATTATTTCCAATCTAAGTGTGTTTTCGTGCCTCACTTTTCACATTTTGTCAATTATTAAACGATCTCTTTTGTAAAATTTTTACCCTGATTAAAGATGTGGCTAAAGGGATTATCGTCTTGAAATGCTGCGGTTTCTTTGTTATAGAATTAAATAAAAACGGAGGAAATATGCCCGAAATTATCAATATTCACGCGCGGGAAATTCTGGATTCCCGGGGAAACCCTACAGTTGAAGCTGAAGTTAGCACGATATCTGGATTTACAGGACGGGCTGCCGTTCCCTCCGGCGCTTCCACCGGTGAACATGAAATGTTGGAACTCCGTGACGGCAATAAGAAGAGATATAATGGTAAAGGTGTTCAAAACGCCGTAAATAATATTCTGCATAAAATCGGACCGGAAATTGTCGGTATGGATTGCCGCAGGCAGCGTGATATCGACTATGCCATGATTCAACTTGACGGCACACCAAACAAAGGTAAACTCGGCGCAAATGCCATGCTTGCCGTATCACTGGCTGCAGCCAAAGTGGCGGCGGAAATATCCGGATTGCCGCTCTATAGATACCTGGGTGGCGTCAATGCCAAAGATCTGCCTGTTCCCATGGCCAATATATTAAATGGCGGTCAGCATGCGGATAATAATGTAGATATTCAGGAATTTATGATCATGCCGGTGGGCGCCGCAAATTTCCGTGAAGGAATACGCATGAGCGCTGAGGTATTTCACTCCCTGAAGTCTGTACTCAAAGCTAAAGGTTATAATACGGCAGTAGGCGATGAAGGCGGATTTGCCCCTAATTTAAAATCCAATGAAGAAGCGCTCAGTGTAATTATGACCGCAATCGAAAAAGCCAATTACAAACCCGGCCGGGATATTATGATTGCCCTGGATGCTGCGGCTAGCTCGTTCTATTCCAAAGGTCAATACGTTCTCGCGGCGGAAGAGAAACCGCAGAAATCGGCGGAGGAAATGGTTAAATTTTATGCCGACCTTGTTGAAAAATACCCAATAATTTCAATTGAAGACGGTTTGGCGGAAGATGACTGGACAGGCTGGAAGCTGCTTACCGATGAACTGGGCAAAAAAGTACAGATTGTCGGCGACGACCTCTTTGTCACCAATGTCAACCGTCTGGAAAAGGGAATCAGCTTGGGTATTGCCAACTCCGTCCTGATTAAGCTCAACCAGATCGGAACACTCACTGAAACACTGGCAACCATCGAACGCGCCAAGGAAGCAAATTACACTTGTGTTGTCTCCCACCGCTCCGGTGAAACTGAAGATACTTTCATGGCTGATGTTACGGTAGCCACCAACTGCGGTCAAATTAAAAGCGGCTCACTTTCCCGCTCGGAAAGGCTGGCTAAATATAATCAGCTGTTAAGAATTGAAGAGGAACTGGGTGATTCTGCCAATTACCGGGGGAAAAAGGCCTTTTACAGCATTAAGCAGGAAATAAAAGCAGCAAAAAAGAAGAAATGATTTAATGATTTCACAATGCGGGCGGAATTTTCCGTTCTCAGCAGTAAGTCTCAACTTAAAACCTCAAAATAAATTCAAATTTTATAGCTCCGGGAAGTCTGATTTCCCGGAGCTTTTTCATTGTGAATTATTTTCTTCAACCATTCTTTTTCCGCTGGCCTGACGGTATCTGTTCCTGTCAGTTAAAATTCCGGAAAGCCAAAAACTAATCTTCTTCTTTTTGGAATTCTTTAGGAAAATGCTGCGTCATGTAATCTTGCAGGTAAGCCCGCACTTCTGAAGCAACACTAAAAGACATGGCTTTCTCAAGCAAAACTTTAGCTTCTTTGAGAGTTGATCCTCTAATTATTCGTTTAATCCGTGGAATAGCTAAATGGCTCATGCTCAGTTCATCAAGTTCCATACCCAAAAGAATCAGGCAGCAAATCGGATCGCCCGCCATTTCGCCGCACATGGCTACCCGGATATGCGCCTTATGAGCTTCATCGACCGCTCTTTTTAACAGCCTCAAAACAGCCGGATGCAAAGGTTCATATAAATAGGCCAAATGCTCGTTTGCCCGGTCAATGGCCAAAGCATATTGAATCAGATCATTGGTCCCGATACTGAAAAAATCAACTTCTTCAGCCAACTTATCAGCAATTACGACTGCCGACGGTACTTCTATCATAGCGCCTATTTCAATTTTGTGAGGTATTTTCATACCTTCAGCCACAAGCTCATCTCGAGCCTGCTGCAGCAATTGCTTCGCCTCTCTTATTTCTTCTACTCCGGAAATCATAGGAAAGAGAATTTTAACATTTCCTATGGCACTGGCCCGCCAGATAGCCCTTAATTGCGTCTTGAACAGCTCAACTTCTCTTAAACAAAATCGAATTGCGCGTAACCCCATCTGCGGGTTTATTTCTTTCAACGGGTTTTGATTAGAAGGGAATTTATCCCCGCCAAGATCGAATGTTCTTATGGTTGAACATTGCAATTCTTTATATTCCAGAACCTGGCGGTAATTATTAAAATGGTCTTCTTCGGTCGGTAATTTCTCACTGGTGATATAAATAAATTCTGTCCGGTACAGGCCCACATGTTCGGCGCCATGAGAAATCGCCATTGGTATTTCTTCAACAAATTCAATGTTCCCGCCGATTTGTACTCGATATCTATCCTTTGTTACAGCCGGAAGTTTCGCATACTTGAGATATTCATGCTTGACGGCGGCATAATGTATTTTTTTCTCCTCATACCTTTTCATCATTTCCGGATGAGGATTAACTATTACCAACCCGGTTGTGCCGTCGACGATAATATTATCAGTCGTGTGCACCATTCGGGTGATATTATCCAAGCCGGCCACAGCGGGTATTTCCATGGAACGGGCAACAATTGCCGTATGCGATGTACGGCCACCCATATCTGTGGCAAATCCCATCACTTTATCCATTTTCAGCTGGGCCGTGTCGGCAGGAGAAATATCCTGCGCAATAACAATAACCTCGTCACCTAATTCCCAGATGGCTGATCCTTTATTGCCTGTTAGGTTTCTCAATATCCTTTGGGTAACATATTGAATATCACTGATGCGGCCACGGATATAATTATCCTCAACCCCGGCAAAGATCTTTCTATATCGATCAAGCACCAGTCGTACCGCCCATTCCGCATTGATGCCTAATCGACGTATATATTTTATCGTCCGGTTGATGAATTTTTTATCTTTTAAAATTAATACATGGACATCAATAACATAGAGCGGTTCATTGATTTTCTTTTTCCGAAGGTTTTCCTGAATTTCCAGAAGCTGACTTTCCGATTCTTTTAGAGCATTTCTAAAACGCTTGATTTCCTTGGGAATGAGCGATGGATCATTAAGTTTATAAAAAGAAAGTTGAATATCCAGTGGGTCAAAAAGATAGGCTTTACCGGTAACAATACCTGGAGAAACGCCTATGCCCTTAAGAACAAAAGTTTTCTTCCCGTGATCAACACTCATGCTTTACTTATTCTTCTCCAAATTTGTTTTCAATTAAAGTTTCAAGTGCTTTCATGGCAGCCTTTTCATCTGGTCCCTCCACTCGAACTGTTAATTTTCCCTCATAAGGGCACGCCATAGTAAGTATGCCCAAAATACTTTTTCCGTTAATGGTTTGCCCGTTGCGCTCTATGAAAATGTCTGATTTAAATTGTTGAGAAATTTTTACAAAAGCTGCTGCCGGCCGGGCATGCATTCCCAATTTGTTTTTTAATGTAAATGTCTTAATTTCTGCCAATTTAGAATTCTTTCAATGAAATTAAAAATAAAATTAAAGCGGCACCATACAAAATATAAAATTGCGAAATTCTTTTTTTGATCAAAAGAATGAAAACGGCAATAATCGCAATAGCCAGTGTTTTCATTCCAATATCAGATAAAAGATGAACAGGCAAATATTCCTTGCTGCTGAGTAAAAAAGATGTCCAGACGATCAATAAAATCAAAGACAGCCATCGAATCCTTACAGCGATAAGCGGCAAATTCAAATTACGAATAAGTTCTATACCTTGTTTTCCTTTTTGATAGCTTCCAAAGAAAGCGACCAATCTCACCCACACGTGAAAGGGGGTATATATCAATAAAAATGCCAGTGGAGCAATAATATAACCACAGTAAGCAAAAACACAGGATATAATTGCCGCAAAAGGACGTAAGGCACTCCAAAAAAACGTATCACCGATTGCTGCATAAGGACCTGCTAAGATTTTTTTTATAGCTACAACATCCTCTGAAGACTTCGCCTCCTTATAATGTGCTTCTTCTAAATTAATTACCGAACCTATAATAGCCGCGGAAAAATAAGGATGCGTATTAAACAACTGCAAATGCCTTGTTAAAAATTTTTCCGTTTCTTCTTGAGTGAGATTCCATTCCCTGATCAAGGGGATAATCGCCATTGCAAAGCCGAGGTTTTGCATCCTGCGAAAATTTAGAACTGCATGGATAAAAAAAGATCTGAAAAAAATTTTGTATAAGACCATTTTTTTCAATTTTTATGGCCGAAAAATCAGAAACCCCGTTTTTTATTTTTATTTTCAGTAGCATAAAATGTAAGCTAAGTCAATTTAATCAAAATGGACCCGGTAATTACTGAAAAAAAGCTTTTAAGATTTTTTTTCAAAATAATTATTGAAACTTATTTTTTAAAAATTTCGCCCAGGAGCAATTTCAATTTCTCTTGACAAGTATTTCTTTTGTTGCTAAGGACACGCCTGCTTTTCGCAAACGGAACCTATGGAATTTTTTCATCCATTTTTTTTCATAAGGCTTAAATTCAGATGAGTATAAAATGGAAAGTATATTATGGGGGATAGCAAAATGATTTGTCAGACTGTTAAATCAGGATCAGAGTGCGGATTTATGAGCAAGAAAGGCTGTGGCTTCTTTGGCGGCAGCTGCCATGTAATAGTTGATAAATGCAACGAATGTGGTAAAATTTTTGACTTCGAATCGGGAAAATACTGCAAAGTTTATCCGGACCCGGCAAGCAAATGGCTGACCGGCAAATGTCCGACAGCGACACATATTAAGTTAGAAGTTAAAGAAACAACGCAGAAGGTAAATCCGCTCAAGGCTTCTAAAAGAGCAAACAAAAAATAATCTTACGCAGCAGATTTTCTTAAGTCCAATAAAAAAGCCGGCTACTCATGGTCGGCTTTTTTATTGGATATTCAAAGATTTCAGCTAATTATACTTTTTATCCGCTCCAGTTCATGTTTAATCAGAATCAGCTTTTCCCGATCACTGACCTTTGCCTCCGGCGTTGCCTCTTGGCGCATTTTTGCCAGCTGTTTTTTTGCTCCATCAATTGTGAAGCGTTGCGTGTAAAGCAAATCCTTGATTATCAATAATTCCTGCACGTCTTTCTTACGGTATAATCGTTGAGCGGATTTTGTTCGCACCGGTTTTACCGATTTGAACTCCGTCTCCCAGTATCGAATAACGTAAGACTCTACATTAAGGATTTTGCTTACTTCTCCAATACGGAAATAGGCCTTTTCGGGAATTACCGTTTCCATAAAATTCCTAAATCCTTACCGCAAAATCCTCCGCCGCACCTTTTGCCCTTTTTTTGGGAAAAGACACAATTTTTCCTTGCTTTCCATTAAACTTGTAAAGACATTCAAGTTTTATTAGAAGCCAAAGAAAAGCTCAAAGTACGGAGGAGTCGTAAAATGCTAGTTCAAAGCTTTGCGCAAAACCTGAGAGGATTTGAAAGTCAGAACTCTCCGGGCAGTAATTGATATTTCTTGGCCGGTTTGTGGATTGCGGCCGCGACGTTCCCTTTTTTCTTTTACAACAAAATTGCCAAATCCGGAAATTTTTACTTTATCACCCTCGGCCAATCTATCCTTGATGATATCAAATACGGTTTCGACGATATCTGCTGATTCCTTCTTGGAAAAACCAAGTTTTTCATAAACATTTTGAATAATGTCAATCTTTGTCATTTTATTTCCTCCGTTTAGCTTCTTAGGACGATTCTCCTCTTATTTTTGCCCCAGTTCGGTTAATGATATTATGCACTATTTTTTCGTGAGCATTATTTACTTCCAGATCGGTTAATGTCTTGTAAGGCGAACGGTAAGAAAATCGCAAGCCCAGACTTTTAGTTCCTTCAGGAAGACCTTTACCTGCATATATATCAAAAATACTAACATTTTCAAGCAAATCTTCTCTCTGATTCAATACGATATCCAACATATAATCTGCTTGTATGCCTGACTCAAGGAGAAAAGCCACATCCCGTGTTACTGCCGGATATTTAGATATCTCTTTATAAGTAATATTTTCAGCAATATTGTTTACCAAAATATCCAGATAAATTTCAAATAAATAAGGCTTTACTTTTAAATCCATTTTTTCCTGGACGTCAGGGTGAACTTCACCTAAATAACCTAATCGATTATTATTCAAATAAAGATTTGCAGACTTTCCCGGGTGCAAAAATGGTTCAGGATTATCGGCAACAAAACGGCAGCCATTTATTTTTAAATCAGATAATATATTCTCGATGCAGCCTTTGATGTAATAAAAATCGGCATTCAACTTGGAGTTCCATAAATCATCACCGATTGTTCCGGATAGAAGTCCGGCCAGTATGTTTCTTTCTTCCGGCAATTTACCTTCGCCACAGTTGAGAAAAATTCGACCTATTTCAAATAGTTTTAAGTTAAAGCAGCCATTGTTGGCGTTTTTCTTCAGTGTATCCAAAAGAGCAAAAATCATTGTCGTCCGCATAACCGACTGATCTTCCGCCAACGGATTTTTTATATGAACCAGCTTGCGTCTTTCATCATTTTCTTTAAGTCCCAGGTAATCAACTGACCGCGGAGTTATAAAACTGTAATTAATTATTTCGTTATAGCCGGTCCCCGTTAAGACAGCGCGAATTCTTTCTTCAAGATTCAGACGAGGAATTGCGGTAATTTCCGTAACAGCCACATCAGGCAGTGTTACCGGTACTTTGTCATAGCCATAAAGTCTTGCAATTTCTTCAATTAAATCTATTTCTCTCGTAATGTCGACACGGCATGTAGGTGGAGTAACTAAATAATATTCTTTATCCGTTTCTTTTACATCCATGCCGATGCTCTGCAAAATTTTGACAACTTCTTTACTTTCAATTGCCGTTCCGATTGTTGCATTAATACGGCTGAGTTTAAGAGGTATGTCCTTTACAGCAGGAATTTTTGAAGGATATTCATCAATATAGTTTTTGCAAACCTTGCCGCCCGAAAGGTCAGCAATCAACTGAGCCGCCCGATTTAGTGCATTTAGTACACCTTCCGGATCAATTCCCCTTTCAAAGCGGAAAGCCGCATCGGTAGGCATGGCCAGTCTTCTTGCCGAACGGCGAATGGAAGAAGGGTTAAAGTAGGCGCTCTCCAGGAAAACAACCTGAGTATCGTCCTTGACTTCGGAATTCAATCCTCCCATGATCCCGCCGATGGCGACAGGCTTCACCCCGTCACAAATTAATAAAGTATCGGCATCGAGTTTCCGTGCCTTGCCGTCAAGAGAAATAAATTCTTCATCCTGAATGGACTTGCGCACAACAATTCGGCCTTCTTCCAGGAAACGGAAATCAAAAGAATGCAGGGGTTGCCCCATCTCCAGCATGACAAAGTTTGTTACATCCACCACATTATTGATTGATCGCAAACCCACAGCTTCCAGCCTTGTCTTCATCCAGACAGGGGATGGGCCTATCTGAACATCTTTAATCATTCTGGCAGTATAGCGTGGGCAAAGATCACTATCAATTATTTTAACCGATGTTATCGAATTTATATCTTCCTCTGATTCACGAATTTCGATTACCGGATATTTTAATTTTTTACCGGTTATGGCTGCCACTTCCCTGGCAATACCAATCATACTCAGGCAATCAGCACGATTTGGAGTTATGCTTACATCAAAAATCGTATCACCCAGATCAAGGATTTCTTCCAGAGGTTTTCCAAGCGCAGTGCC
>CAZWCA010000023.1:10982-50033 GCA_964632255.1 uncultured Smithella sp.
TCTATATAATCTTTGAGCCATTTAAGACTAACCAGCATAAAGAAAGGCTCTCCTAAAATTGTCTAAGGAAGCGAATGTCGTTTTCGAAAAACAACCGAATATCAGAAATGCCGTATTTGAGCATGGCAATACGTTCCAGGCCGAGGCCAAAAGCAAAGCCGGTATAAACTTCCGGATCGTAGCCGACATTTTTAAACACTGCGGGATCGACCATACCTGATCCCAGAATTTCCAGCCAGCCGCTTTGTCCGCATACTCTGCAGCCTTTTCCGCCGCACATGACACAGCAGATATCCACTTCCGCCGAAGGTTCAGTAAAGGGGAAAAAGCTGGGACGGAAACGCAGAACTGTTTTCTCGCCAAAAACTTTTTTGAGAAATGCGGTTAAAATACCTTTTAAATCGCCAAAACTTATACCTTTATCGACCAGCAATCCTTCTATTTGATGAAACATTGGTGTGTGGGAAACATCGGAATCCGGACGGTAGACTCTGCCGGGTGACAAAATACGCACGGGTGGCTGTACTTTTTCCATCACCCGTACCTGAACCGGCGAAGTATGTGTACGTAAGACTATATTTTCTTCGATATAAAAAGTATCCTGCATATCCCGCGCCGGATGATCCTTGGGAATATTCAGGGCTTCAAAATTATAATAATCAAGCTCTATTTCCGGGCCTTCAACAACAGAAAAACCAAAAGACGCGAAAATATCACATATTTCACGGCGCACTTGAATGACGGGATGAATATGACCGAAGGGAATAAAACGACCGGGCAAAGTGACATCAATTTTTTCCTTAAGCAGGATGCCGTCTCTTTTCCTAATGGACTGTAGTTTAAGTGCATCCTCAATTTTGGAATTCAGGATATTCTTTACTTCATTACACCGTTTTCCGAACAAAGGCTTATCTTCATCCGGAACTTGCGCAATATTTCTTAACAATCCCGTAAGAAGTCCCTTACGGCCTAAATATTTCGTTCTAACAGCAAGGCTCTGCTCTTCATTTGTTGCCGCTGCCAATTCGGCCAGAGCATCATCTTCCAGCTGTTGAAGCTTTTCAATCATGCTGCCTGCTCACCGCTTGCCGCCATTACAACCTGAGCAAAACCCTGTGGATCATTGACGGCAATTTCCGCCAGCATTTTACGATCCAACTCGATACCGGATTTCTTCATACCATTGATTAACCGGCTGTAAGTAATGTTGTTAAGACGGGCAGCTGCGTTAATGCGGGCAATCCACAACTGACGGAATTCCCGCTTTCTTGCCCTGCGGTCACGATAGGCATATTTCAAAGCCTTATTTACGGCTTCAGTAGCGGTTCTGATCAGGCGGCTGCGGGCTCCGAAAAACCCCTTAGCCAGCTTTAATATTTTTCTTCTTTTCTTCCGGGCAGTAACACCCCTTTTTACCCTTGACATTTCCTCTTTCTCCTAGTCTAAAGCAATTTTGATTTCGGCATATTCATATTATAGATAAGGAATCAGCCTCTTGATTTCTTTTAAGTTGGCGGAATCAACAAGTGTTGCTCTTCTTAAAGCCCGTTTTCTCTTTGTGGTTTTCTTCGTGAGGATATGACTGGCAAAAGCTTTATTACGCTTAACTTTTCCACTTGCAGTCAATGAAAAACGTTTGGCAGCTCCTCGATGTGTTTTTAGTTTCGGCATCAAATCACCTCTTTATCATCATTACTTTTTTATTTTTTGGGTGAAACGATCATAACCATGTTCCGGCCCTCAAGCCTTGGTTCCTGATCAATAATACAATCGTCACCTAACTGACTTTTTATTTCATTCATAATGCGCCGGCCGATTTCGGTAAAGGCAATCTCTCTACCCCGGAACATCATCGATATTTTAACCTTATCCTGATTCTCTAAAAACTTTTTAATATGTTTGACTTTGACCTGAACGTCATGTTCCTCTGTTTTCGGTCTCAGTCTTATTTCTTTAACATGAATAACAGCCTGGCTCTTTTTAGCATCATGCTGTTTTTTATTTACCCGGTATCGATATTTCCCGTAGTCCATTATTTTACAAACGGGCGGTTCGGCAGTGGGCGATACCTCTACTAAATCCAAACCAACTCTTTCGGCATTCGCCAATGCTTCCTCCAAAGTAATAACTCCCAGCTGTTTGCCTTCAGCGTCAATTACTCGAACATTGGGTGCCTTTATTTCCCTGTTGATTCTTAAATCCTTAGCTATATGTCACCTCCTGATACAAGCTAATTTTTTTTCTTACACATTTCCTGCACAAGTGCAATAAAATCATCAACTGACAAGGCTCCTAAATTTTTCCCATCACGGGCTCGCGGGGCAACAGTTCCAGCCGCCATTTCCTTGTCGCCAATTACCAACATGAAAGGAATTTTTTGCATCTGGGCCTGCCTGATTTTATATCCCAGTTTTTCATTTTCAAAAAACTTTTCACACCGGATATCCGCCTCGATAAGTTTATTATAGACTTCCTCGGCATAGGGTATATGCTTATCCGTGACGGTCAATATTGTACATTGCACAGGTGAAAGCCAAACAGGGAAGGCGCCGGTATAGTGCTCTATTAGAACCCCTATAAAGCGCTCAATCGATCCCAAAATAACTCTATGCAACATGACCGGCCGGTGTTTTTCACCGTCTGCCCCAATATAACTTAAATCAAATCTTTCCGGCAGAGTAAAATCGCACTGAATAGTTGCACATTGCCATTTTCTTTTTAAAGCATCTTTTAATTTGAAATCAATTTTGGGACCATAAAAGGCTCCGTCACCGGCATTGATATCGTAATTCATTTTATTGTTTTTCAGGGCATTTTCCAGAGCGTTAGTCGCCGATTCCCAGTCGGCATCAGACCCGATGGAATGCTCCGGCCTAGTGCTCAGTTCCACTTCGTATTCGAAGCCGAAAATGCCCATGGCATAATTAACAAAATCTACTATAGCCGTAATTTCTGAATCCAATTGTTCGGGTGTGCAAAGAATATGTGCATCATCCTGGGTAAATTGCCTTACCCTGACCAGTCCGTGCAAAACGCCGCTTTTTTCATGGCGGTGGACGGTTCCTAATTCAAAATAACGCAACGGTAAATCACGGTAGCTTCTTATTTTCGATTTATAGATTAACATATGCGAAAGACAGTTCATAGGCTTAATGCCGTAGAGCTGTTCTTCCACTTCCGTATAATACATATTTTCACGGTAATGATCAAAATGACCGGATTTTTTCCACAAATCAGCCTTTAGAATTTGCGGTCCCTGAACCATATCGTAGCCGCGTTTTAAATGTTCTTTTCTTTCCCATTCTTCGATAAGATAACGCAGCAGCATGCCTTTTGGATGAAAAATTACCAAGCCGGCCCCTGCTTCCTCATTTATTTGAAACAGATCCAGCTCCCTGCCCAAGCGGCGATGGTCTCTCTTTTTCGCTTCTTCGAGTAAGGTTAAATAATCATTGAGCGCTTCTACATCGGCAAAACCGGTTCCATAAATGCGCTGCAACATTTTGTTTCTTTCGTCACCGCGCCAATAAGCACCGGCCACACTCAAAAGTTTGAACGCCTTTATCATGCCTGTTCGCGGTATGTGCGGCCCGCGGCATAAATCAACGTAGCCACCCTGTTTATAAAGACTGACTGTTTTTACATCCGCCGGTAAATCATTAATCAATTCAACCTTGTAATTTTCGCCTCTTTGGGCAAAAAGGCCCGCGGCATCTTCCCTGGAAACCTCCTCGCGAATAAAAGGAAAATCGGCAGCAACAATTTCTTTCATTCGTTTTTCAATTTTTTCAAAATCTTCAGTTGTAAATGTCTCTTTATATTCGAAGTCATAGTAAAAGCCATCTTCAATAGATGGCCCGATACTGACCTTTGCACCGGGAAATACATCCTGTACGGCTTGAGCCATTACATGGGAAATACTATGGCGTAAAATAGACAAGCCATCTTTAGAAGAGATATCAATCAAAGCAATGGTAGCGTCTTCATTAAGAGGGTAACTCAAATCCACGGCCATATTATTAATCTTTGCGGCCACAGCACGATCCAAAGCTTCTTTTTTCCAGCCGGAAACCGCATCTTTAACAGTGATGCCCGCCGGGAAAGTCGCTTCACTTTTATCGGGAAAAATAATTTTAATTTCCATAAATCATTACACTAAGCATAGAAAAACATTAATTAAGCATTGATTCATTTTAAAAGGGCATCACCGTCTCGCTGATGCCCTTCGTTAATTTGCCATTTTTTCAAACTCAACTGCAGCAAAAAATGGTAGGCAAGCAGGGATTTGAACCCTGGACATCCACCGCGTCAGGATGGCGCTCTCCCCCTGAGCTACTTGCCTATATAAACCTATTTAGAATTCACTTTTACTAGCAATAAAAGCCTATTGTGTCAAGCAAATATCTTATTTTTTACCCTCCTTCAAGGAGACATTGTTTATAAATTTAATTCCTCTGATCATATAAATTAAACCGGAAGCAACCGTAAAGGCCCCCGTCAACCAAAAAATTATTTTAATCCAATTACAACCAACTTCATATGTAAATATCTGAAATGACAAAACCAAAAAGATTGTACCAATTTGCAGAGCAGTTGTTACCTTTCCGATAAAGGCCGGTTTGATCACATATGGTACTGATATTATTGTAAGAACCGCAATACCTAATAGAATAATGAAATCCCGGCTGATTACGATTACCGTAAGCCAGCCGGGAATTATACCTAAAATAGCCAGAGTTACAAAACTTGCCGTTAAAAGCATTTTATCGGCAATAGGATCCAGGTAAGCGCCTAAAACAGTTTGACATTTAAGCAATCTGGCCAAAGTTCCATCCAGAGCATCAGTTGCTCCGGCCAAAGAGAAAATAAGCAAAGCCTTTCCATATGATCCTTGAATCAGAAATATCACCACAACCGGAACAAGAAGAATACGCAGTAAGGATAAAAAGTTAGGTATATTCATTCCAAATCAATTTTCAATAAAGTTTATTGTCTCTTGCTTTGTTCCAATCTACCCAGGCATCTTTATCTTCGGCTTCAGTAAATTCTTTTGGCTCTTCCGCCTTGCCATCTGATTTAATACGAATCTGCTGCATCGACTTCAATATATAGATCCATTCTTCGAGAGAAACAGGCTT
Organism: uncultured Smithella sp.; assembly: GCA_964632255.1. Classification (GTDB taxonomy): domain Bacteria; phylum Desulfobacterota; class Syntrophia; order Syntrophales; family Smithellaceae; genus MVRV01. The sequence goes on from CAZWCA010000023.1 coordinate 16,121, forward strand.
AGGTCCTGCGACAGCCGTTGGTCCTGCTACTGGTTTAGGCGGACCGGCAACCGGAACACTTTTATCTTTTTGCAAATTTGAAGCTGATGCAACACTGACTTCACCATCATAAACTTTGACCAGAGCTGATTTGTCCTCTTCAACATTCATCCGGTATATGGTACCACGGACTCCGGCTACTGCATTGTGGCATGAAACTTCAAAACCGCCTTTACTGCCGAGAGCCTTACGAACATTCGACCAAATTTTGCCGATTGGTACAAAGATTTTTATATTACGCTTCCCAACATTTCCGGCATCAATTTGCATAATCATAAAACGCGTATTTTCAGCAAAACGAACGATACTGTTATCAGGAAGTAAAAGTTCCATCCGGGTTTTTTCTCCTGTTGTAACTTCACAACCCGCCTTTAGCAAATCATTGACTTTCAATTTTCGTATATCTTTTTGACCAGGAAAGAGTGCCTGGGCAGCGCCTTCCAGCACGGTAATTCTTGCTTCTCCTTTAGCCATTTTAACTACAACCGGTGGTTTGGCATAAGCATAGGTAGTGAAAACACATAAAAAAAAGAAACCCAATATTATCCTTATACTTTTTCTCATTAGCATCTCCACCTTTTTATCATTTTTTTATTAAAAAAATCTTACTATAATCTTCATCCCTTTAAATTAGGCCCTTCCGGCAAAGTTTCGAGTACTTTATTAACAACAGTCTCAATTACAGGCTCGAATGCCTCATATGACCTTCCCTCCAACCTTTTACCGGGCAAATCAAAGTTTCTACTGGTAGCTTTGTACTGAGATTTCCACAAAATCTCACCAGTCTGTGTACTGCGCAATTCACAATGGGCAGCCACAGTTACGGGAACATAAAAAAAACTCGTATTACGGTTGCCTTCGGTAAGGGTACAGTACATGGCAGCATCCGCCCCCACCAATTCCTTGATCACTGAAGGAGACACAATACCTGGAGCCTGATCTTTATCACTTGTGTACAAAGGCTCCAGCTTCTTATCGATTTCCTCTAATGAAAGTTTGGAATACCCCTTAAAGTAGAGTTCATCCAATACTTTTAATCTCAGCAATTGAGATGCCCTGGAATCTCGAGTTTTATTATCAACAGGCAGAACTGCGATTACTTTAGCGGTGGACTTCTCGGAATCGTTTTTTGCAAGGTTTGATTGTTGGGATGTGCACGCACTGAATAACAAAATTCCCAGAATAGCCATTAAAAGTATATATTGATTTTTTTTCATGATTCCTTCCTCTAGTATAAAAGATCAAGTTTTTTAGTTGCTTATATCATTTAAAGCATGTCATATAAAACGAAAGCAAATACCGAATCCATGCCGATGTACTCTTTTAATTAACAGATGTTGATCCGCTTTCACTTATTTTTTTTAACTTTTCAATTTCTTCCCGAATTACTCTTTCTGCAATTTCCGGGATCAATTCACGAGCAATTCTTTCAGCTATCCTGGTTATACGTTCCACCATTTCTTCCTGAAGATTATTTACTGCAGGTTGATCTTCGGCAATATCAACCAATTCATGAATAAATTTATGATCTTTATTTATTTTCTCATAACCACGCCCGTCAATCAAAATAACTTCCTGATTATTTCTTCCATTTCTTTCTTCATATATTTCCGTCAAATCAAATATTTTTTTATGATTTGCGGCAGATTTTTCATTCATTAATTAATTCCCCCCGGTCATTAAAGACTTCTTACAAAATTTATGTTGAGTTACCATAGTGTCATTAACAGTTCAAGTGATATATGCTTACCAACAATCTGAATTTTGTTAAACTTTCAAGGGATAATGAATATATCGGTCAAGTCTGCCGTTAAAACTTTTTTGCTTGTAATCGTATGGCAAGATCATATACTTTTTTCTTAGATAAACCGGTTTGCCTTGCAACATTGTTGACTGCATCGCGTAACGAAATCTTTTCATTTTTCCAAATATCTAATAATTTCGCTTCAATTTCTTCATCAGTAACAGAGATGGAATTTTTTTCCTTCCCCTGCAAAATAATTGTAAATTCCCCTCTTGCTTTGCCTTGAGCCTTATCGGCAAGAACACTTGAAATTTTACCGTGCTTAATATCTTCAAAAACTTTAGTTAGTTCCCGGGCAACCACAATTTCTCGATCACCAAGCACGTTATACATATCCTGAAGTGTCGACAAATATCGTGCAGGGGATTCATAAAATACAATCGTCCTCGTTTCTTCTTTAAGTTCTTCCAAACATTTTTTCCTTTTATTTTCTTTGGGAGGAAGAAATCCGCAAAACAAGAAGTTGTCTGCGGGTAAACCGGAGGCGCTTAAAGCCGTAATTAAGGCAGACACTCCCGGAACAGGGATTACACGAATATTTTCCGCCTGCGCCATTTTTACCAAATGAAATCCGGGATCGGAAATGCAGGGGGTACCGGCATCCGTAACATAAGCTACGTTCATACCGGATTGAATTTTTCCAATTATTGCCGAACTTTTTTCTTTTTCATTATGTTCATGGAGACTGATTAAAGGCGTCGATATGTTATAGGCGTTCAGCAGTATTCTGGTATGCCGCGTGTCTTCCGCGGCGATAAGATTTGCTTCCTTAAGTATCCGCAGTGCACGTAAAGTAATATCTTCCAGATTTCCAATTGGTGTTGCAACAATATACAAAACCCCTTCTTCTTTATTCATATTTACCAACATTAATCCTCTTTGTAAGGAAACGGCAGCTTCATACTGCTCAAACAGCTTTCATAATTTTTAATTTCCGGCAAAAAATTTATAGTTGACATCTAATGGTTCTTTCAGGTTAAATACCGGCGCCCGACTGAAATTACCACAATAAACCTGTCTAAGGCCAATAATTTTATATGACTAAGCGTATTCTTATTACCGGCGGCGCCGGCTTTTTAGGTTCTCATCTTTGCGAGAAACTCCTCAATAATCAAGAAAATCATATTTTTTGTCTCGACAATTTCTATACGGGAAGCAGGGAAAATATTAATCATCTTTCGGGTAATTCCCGTTTCGAACTAATTGAACATGACATCATCAATCCAATATTTCCGGAAGTTGATGAGATATATAATTTGGCGTGTCCTGCTTCGCCGGTACATTATCAGTCAAACCCCATCAAAACCATTAAAACTAATATTCTTGGCACAATTAACGTTTTGGGAATCGCCAAAAGAACAAAGGCAAAAGTTCTTCAGGCCTCTACATCAGAAATTTACGGCGATCCGGAACAACATCCGCAAAATGAATCCTACTGGGGAAGAGTAAATCCGATCGGAATCCGTAGTTGTTATGATGAAGGAAAAAGGGCTGCTGAATGCCTGATGATGGACTATCGTCGGCAAAACGAAGTTAAGTCAAAAATTGTAAGAATTTTTAACACATATGGTCCACGCATGGCCATCAAAGATGGGCGTGTAGTCAGCAATTTCATTATTCAGGCTTTGCATGGTAAAGATATCACCGTATATGGCGATGGTTCCCATACCCGTTCTTTCTGTTACGTTGACGACTTAGTGGAAGGTCTTATCCGTATGATGAATACGTCTAATGACTTTTATGGACCGGTAAATCTGGGCAATCCCGGCGAGTTCACTATTTCCGAGTTGGCAAAATTAATTATTAAATTAACCGGCAGTAATTCAAAGATTATATATCTGCCATTGCCTGCTGATGATCCGGTGCAGCGCAAGCCGGATATAACTTTGGCCGGGAACAAACTGGATTGGCATCCAAAAGTAGAATTGGAAAGAGGATTGATCAACACAATCCAATACTTTCAAAACATTATAAAATTTTCTCAATGAGTGGAGGGAAACATCGGGTAAAATGAAATTTCAAAAAAAGATTCTCTGTATAGGCGCAGGTTATGTCGGCGGTCCCACGATGGCAATGATTGCCTGCAAATGTCCCAATTACCGCGTAACGGTTGTCGATATTAATCATGAAAGAATTGATGCTTGGAATTCGGATGAGCTTCCGGTTTATGAACCGGGACTGGATGAAATTGTAAAAAAAATACGGGGAAAGAATTTATTTTTTACCAAAGATATCGAGAATCAGATAAAAGAAAATGATATTATTTTTGTCAGCGTTAACACACCTACCAAAACTTTCGGCACAGGTGCCGGCAAGGCTTCTGATTTACAATATCTAGAAAAAACCGCCCGGCAAATTCTGCAATACTCCGAGTCATCAAAAATAGTAATCGAAAAAAGTACTTTGCCGGTTAAAACCGCTCTGGCTATGGAAAGAATATTGAGTTCCGCCAAAGGCAAAGTCACTTTTGAAGTTCTCTCGAATCCGGAATTCATGGCTGAGGGAACAGCCATTAAAGATTTGGAAAATCCGGATCGGGTGCTTATCGGCTCCCGCGAAACAAAAAGCGGTTTAAAAGCCCGCGCTGAATTGATTGAGATATATTCAAATTGGATTCCTCAGGAGAAAATAATTACATCCAATATCTGGAGCAGCGAGTTGTCGAAATTAGTCGCTAATGCTTTCCTGGCTCAGCGGGTTTCGTCAATCAATTCCATCTCCGCATTGTGCGAAAAGGCTGATGCCGATGTAGCGGAAGTTGCCCGCGCAGTGGGAATGGACAGCCGCGTAGGCGGAAAATTTCTTAATGCCGGTATTGGCTTTGGCGGGTCATGCTTCAAAAAAGATATTTTAAATCTTGTTTATCTTTGTAATTTCTATGGCTTACACGATGTAGCCAATTATTGGGAAAGCGTAGTAACGATAAATGAATACCAGCAGGAAAGGTTTATTACAAACATTCTTAGTTCTTTGTTCAATACGCTGGCCGGCAAAAAAATCTGCATTTTGGGCTTTGCCTTCAAAGCCAATACAGGTGATACCAGGGAAAGTCCGGCAATTAATATTGCACGCCGATTACTGGCGGAACATGCCGAAGTAATAATTTCCGATCCGAAAGCTTTGAAAAATGCGGCGCTTGATCTTGCAGATGAAAAAGAAAATCTTTCATTTGAGGAAGATCCCTATCGCGCCGCCGCCGGATGCCATGCACTTGCTATACTGACTGATTGGGAATTATATAAGAATCTGGATTATAAGAAAATATATAAGTCCATGGTTAAACCGGCTTTTCTTTTCGACGGCCGCAATATCGTCGATCATAATAAATGCTTTGAAACCGGTTTTAATGTATATCCAATTGGTAAACCGGCACTAAGTCATTTCAAGTAAGAGGTTTCTAAAAATGAGCCAAGTCAAAAGCATTTTTGATTAACTTGATCTCGTTTCCTTCGGGCAGAAGGGTAATTGCAATTACATCAAAGCGGGCATTAACATCGGACAGTTTTTTTTCCTGCAAATACCATAAAGCCAGTTTTGACAGCTTTGACTGTTTTCTCATGCCGACAGCCTGCTCAGGATAACCTAATTGATTTGATCTTCTTGTTTTTACTTCGATAAATACTATTTCATTTTTCTCCCGGGCAATAACATCAATTTCACCGAGAGGACAGCGAAAGTTAGTTTCAGAAATACTGTACCCTTGCTTCTTGAGATAGGCGACGGCAATTTTTTCCCCATCCCGGCCGGTATTTATCTTCGACATATTTTTCATTTTATCAGGACAGATCCAGCGATGTCTGGTTCGGATCAAGATTCTTCAGATGAAATGACCGGCGGTGAATTTTACATAGGCCGAATTCCAATATCGCATCACGGTGTTCCTTTGTTCCATAACCCTTATTCTGTAGAAAATTATATTGAGGAAATTGACGATGGTATATTTCCATAATTCTATCCCGCGAAACTTTTGCGATAATTGATGCGGCGGCGATGGAGATACTTAAAGCATCGCCTTTAACTATCGGCTTTTGGGGAGTTCGTAAAGGGATTTTATGCGAACCGTCAATCAATAAAAAATCGGGTGCATGGGACAATTCTAAAACCGCCTCACGCATGGACTGGAGGGAGGCTTGCAAAATGTTGATACGATCAATTAAATCAGCATCAGCGGTACCAATACCGACGGCTATAGCATCATTAATTATAACTTCGTAGAGTTCTTCCCTTTTTAATGAGGAAAGCTTTTTAGAATCATTTATTTGATTATTTTGATAATCAGGGGGAAAAATTACGGCTGCAGCCACGACAGGACCAGCCAGAGGCCCTCTTCCGGCTTCATCAACGCCGGCAATGGACTTGTACCCTTTTTGATAAGCAAGCTTCTCAAACGTGTCCATTTTTTAAGACTTAGTGAAGTTATATATCCTTCACTTTTTGCCCTTTCCGACAAGACATTGCATTAATTATTATGGTTCTGCAAGCAATATCACGAAAACCGAAGTAAATAAAACAACACATCTTCTGTTCGTCTTTTTGCCGAATCTATCGCTTAAAAATAAAAATATACCCTACAACAGATTGTCTTTATGGAAAAAAGCCACCTCCGGATAACGGTCGATGGCTTTCAACGCTTTAAAAATATTAAGCATCTTTCCTGGTTTTCTTTGGAAAAGAAAACAAATTTCTTACTAATGATTTGTCTGTTCTTTAATTCTTGCCTTCTTACCTCTCAAATTTCTCAAATAGTAAAGACGTGAACGACGTACTTTTCCTCTAGTAACTACTTCAATCCTGTCAATAACCGGTGAATGCAGAGGAAAAGTTCTTTCTACACCAATACCATAGGAAACTTTTCTGACCGTAAAATTGGCACGGCTATTACCGCCGCGCTTGCGAATGACAATTCCTTCAAAAGCCTGAATTCTTTGCTTTTGGCCTTCAATGATACGCACGAATACCTTAACAGTGTCACCGGATTTAAAACCGGGAATGTCCCCTCTCATTTGTTCTTTTTCAATCATTTCCAAGATGTTCATTTTATATCTCCTCCAGCCAAAACTCGCTTTAAATAATAAATTTTAATCCCTCATTATCCTGTCAATAATAATAGCCGCTGCTGATCTTACCGATAAATGATTATAATCTCCATATCCTTTTATTGGTTCCAAATAATAATCGATATCAATTAATTCACCAGCTATGCCCGAACCTGTACCAAAAATTAAAAGATATGGTAAGTTATTATTTTTAATCATTTTTTTCAAATCGGAATAAGGTAGAAGCCTGTCTTTAAAATTAGCCCCTGTAGCAATGACTCTCGGCGGACAACCGATTTGCTGTGAAATTTCGGCAATTATTTCATCCATACCGGCCTTAAGTTTGACCAATTCAAAAGCTTCCCGCCGCGCCGGATTAAAAACAGCACCATAGCCTTCACGCCAGTGATCAATAATTTCGCAAGCCAACTTTCTCTGGGCAGACAGAGGATGGACTAAAAAAAAATTCTGAATACCATATGTTTTGGATAATCTGGCTATATCATGAATGTCCATATTGGCAATGGACGTGGTCACAACCTGACCAGTTTTATTGTAAACCGGATAATGTAAAAGAGCAATGTATAACATAAACGCTTTACCCGCCGATTAAAGCTTCAGATAAAAATATGCTAAAGATTATAACGAGTAAAGCATCTTTTTGGAAAAGATGCTTCTCTTACCTCAATCTTTTCTTAAAATCAAGACATTATGTATCTTCTAATTTAATTTGTTCCAGTATTTTTTTATCTTCCGCCGATAGTTCAATCTTCTTCAATAAATCCGGCCGTCGTCTATAAGTTCTCCTTAGCGATTCCCTTCTTCGCCAAAGTTCGATTTCCGCATGATTTCCGGATATTAAAACTTCAGGCACACTCCATTCTTTATAATTGGCCGGTCTGGTATATTGCGGATATTCAAGAAGTCCGTTGGAAAATGATTCATTACATGATGATTCAACATTACCTAAAACTCCAGGAATAAGACGGGAAACCGCGTCAATGAGAACTAATGCGGAAAGTTCTCCACCAGTCAAAATGAAATCGCCCATTGATATTTCCCGATCTGCCAGATGAGTTCTTATCCTCTCATCAACTCCTTCATAGCGGCCGCAAATAATAATAAGTTGTTTTTCCCTGGCCAATTCCGCGGCAATTTTATGATTGAATGTTTCTCCTTGCGGCGTCATCAAAATAACCCGGGATTCGCCTCCCCGGCTTTTAATCTCGGATACCGCTCTCTCCACAGGCTCCACTTTCATGACCATACCACAGCCACCGCCAAAAGGGGCATCGTCAGTCATTCTATGTTTGTCTGACGTCCACTGCCGGATATCATGCAAATAAATATCTATCAGACCTTTTTCCTGAGCTTTTTTTAACAGACTGAAATTAAGGGGAGAAGAAAACATTTCCGGAAAAATGGAAAGGACATCAAATCTAATCACTTTTTACAGCCCTTCCAATAATTTCACCGTCATGATCTTTTTTTCAATATCTATGTGCCGTACTACTTCAACTATCGCCGGCAAAAGTATTTCTCTTTCACCCTGGCAGACATAAACATCATTACTGCCCGTCGGGAAAATTGATTCAATCCGGCCCAGATATTTTCCCTGTTCATCGAATACATCAAGCCCGATAATATCCTGCCAGTAATATTCTCCCTGAGGCAGATCTTCGAGCTTGTCCCTAGGGATCAATACCTTATACCCAACCAGTCTTTGGGCCGTATCTTTGTCGGCAATATCTTTCAGTTCAAGAAATACAAATTTTCCGGATGCTGTAATCCCCCGGATGTCATGATTTATTCTTTGTCCACGAACGTCTTCAAGATAAACAAATTTAAGATCGGCAATTATATTTTTGGCCTCCGTTTGTGTCAAAATTTTGAGACAACCACGGAGACCTCGCGTTTTTACGATCTCACCGATAACGAAGAGATCCATTTCTTTATTCAATTATTTCCAACACCGCTCGTTTGTGAATTTTGGTTGAAGCGGCACTTAAAATCGTACGAATTGCTTTCGCAGTTCGTCCCTGCTTCCCAATGACTTTCCCCAAATCTTCTTTTGCTACGCGTAATTCAATCACAGATGTTTGCTCACCTACTACTTCCGTCACTTCAACTTTGTCCGGATTATCAACTAAGGCCTGAGCTATAAACTTGATCAATTCCTTCATCGCAACAACCTCCACAGATTTTGATTAGTTCATTGAGGAGAATCAAAACGTTACTTCACTTTAGCTTCAATACCTTTTGTTTTCAGCAAGTTAGAAACTGTAACAGTTGCAATGGCTCCTTTGGACAACCAATCTCGAACACGGTCTTCATTCAAATTTATTTCTGCCGGATTTTTCTTGGGATCATAGTTCCCTAAAATTTCCAGAAATTTTCCATCGCGAGGTGAATTAATATCCGCTGCCACGACACGATAATATGGTTTGCTTTTTGCGCCCATACGAGTAAGTCTGATTTTAACCGCCATTGATTTTAAATAAAACCTCCTTAAAATAAATTAACCATAATTTTTTTAGCATAGTTTTTTTTAATTTAAAAGGGGAAATTCCTCCTGAAGGATTTGATACCGCCTTTTTGACTAAATTTTTTCATCATTTTTTTTATATCGGCATAGTTTTTCAATAATCTATTCACATCCTGGACAGTAGTTCCGCTGCCCAAGGCGATTCTTTTACGGCGGCGGCCATCAATAATTAAGTAATTTAAACGTTCTTTGGGTGTCATAGAATCAATAATAGCCGTAATCCTGATTAATTCCTTATCATCAGGCTCTACATCCTGAAGCGCTTTTATCTTACTCAGGCCGGGTATCATCCCCAATAAATCTTTAATTGATCCCATTTTTCTAATCTGGGTCAGTTGGTTGCGAAAGTCCTCCAAAGAAAACTCATTTTTTCTGATTTTCTTTTCCAACTGCAGGGCGGTTTTTTCATCAATTGTTGCCTGAGCTTTTTCTACCAGACTTAAAATATCGCCCATGCCGAGGATCCGCGAGGCCATTCTTTCCGGATGGAAAACTTCCAGAGCATCGATCTTTTCGCCGACACCCACAAACTTTATCGGTTTTCCGACAACCGCCTGAAGAGAAAGAGCTGCCCCACCCCGGGCATCGCCATCCATTTTGGTTATAATAACACCGTCAATACCGATAAGTTCATTAAATTTACTGCCGACGTTAACGGCATCCTGACCGGTCATGGCATCAGCAACGTAAAGGATTTCCGCTGGATTAACACGAGCTTTGATTCGTTTTAGCTCATCCATGAGCAAATCATCAATATGCAAACGGCCCGCGGTGTCGATTATGATCACTTCATAACCGTCCTTTCTGGCCTGCTCTACAGCCTGGACACATATTTCCACAGGATCTTTTAAGGAGCCCGCATTAAAAACACCGGCATTAATTTGTTTACCCAAAACGGCAAGCTGTTCCATAGCTGCCGGCCGGTAAACATCCGCCGAGACCAGATAAACTCTCTTTTCGCGTGATAAGAGACGGGCCAGTTTCACAGCGGTAGTCGTTTTACCACAACCCTGTAAACCAACCAGCATTAACGGGGCTGGAATACGGGAACCAAACTTAATATTGGTATTGGCTCCGCCCATGAGAGCCACGAGTTGATCATGAACAATCTTTACGACCTGCTGTCCGGGAGTAATACTGTCCAGGACTTCTTTACCAATTGCCTTTGACCTGACGTCTTCAACAAAATCGCGGACTACCTTGAAATTAACATCAGCCTCTAAAAGCGCTATACGGATTTCTTTGAGGGCAATATTGACGTTTTCTTCATTTAAGACGCCACGTCCCTTTAACTTTTTAAAAATATTATCTAATTTATCTGATAAGTTTTCGAACATATTAAATACCTATTTTTTTATTTCTGATAAAGTGGGCAGAAAAAATAATGAAATTAATTGCTTTTAACTGCAGTGTCTATTCTTTTGATAATGCCGCCGCTAATACCCGTTTTTTTGGAAATTTTTTCCGCCGCAGTCTGTGCACTTGCTTTACTGGTAAAGCCATCAACAACAACGCGAAACCATTTTCCCTTTCCATGAATATTATTCTCAACAATTCGCGGTTTGAATCCTGAAGCAGATAATTTTTTTTGCAATTCAGCGGCTTTAGCTTTCTCCTTCAGAGAAGCTATTTGAATAGCAAATTTTTCTCCCTTTACTGTTTTTACCGGTTCTGCTTCCTTAATTTTAGCTTCAATTTCATCTTCTACTGGTTTGTTTGGAACAGCAGGCTTTACTTCTTTCCTTTTTAATTCTTTTTTATCTTTCTCCCCGGTTGTTGCAGATAATGCCAATGGCTTTTTTACTTCCATACCGGGATTGACCGAGGGAGCAGAGGCATCATTTTGGGGTTGTTGTACAGGTGGCTGCACCACCGCCGGGGTTTCGACAACTGGTTTCTTATCCGGGATGGGCTGCTCTTTGATCGCACCTTTTTTGCCGGTTAACGTATTGAAAAACGTAAGATCCGGTTCTTCTTGAGCTTTCGATTGATTTTGAACTGTTTTATTTTCCTCAACTGATTGTGCAACTTTTATTTTGGCCGGACGCCAAACAAGCGCCAATAATTTCTGAGGCAATGAAGCTATATTTTCCGGATAAGTGTCAATATTTTTTCCGACTGCAACACCAAAGATAAAAACGCCGCATAATAGAGCGGTCATTCCCACGATAACAATAGCCAGCCCTGTCTTTCCCAGTTTCAATTCGAAATTTTTAGTATTACCGGAAGCCATAACCACTATCTACCTTATTGTTCTCTAAGGTTTAAATATCATACTCCAATTATAAATCAAAGATATCAGATTCGAACTTTTAGAAGAAAATATCCGGGCCTGCTCAAACAGCTTCCATAAACCGTATCACATTTTTTCCGGCGCCCCTACTCCTAATATTTTCAGCGCATTTTGTATAACGATGCGGATAGTTTGCATCAAAAACAGACGTGCAGCAGTTAACTTTTCATCATCGGAAATGACTTTGTTCTTATTGTAATAACTATGAAAAAGACCGGCAAGTTCATTTAAGTAAAAAGTAAGACGATGAGGTTCAAGAGTTTTAGCCGCACTGCTGATAGTTTCCGGATAACGAGCCATTACCTTGATTAAATTGATTTCTTCCGGCGTCCGCAATAGAGCGGGATCAATATCGCCGTAGGCAGGTATGGAAATGTTTCTCTCTTCAGCCATTCTTAAAATACTGCAAATACGGGCATAAGCATACTGGACGTAATAAACAGGATTTTCGTTGGACTGCTTTTTAGCAACTTCCAGATCGAAATCCAGATGGCTGTCGGACCGCCGCATAAGGAAATTATAGCGGGCGGCGTCTTTTCCGACTTCATCGAGGACTTCCCGTAACGTAACAAATTCACCGGATCTTGTCGACATGGCCACAGGCTCTCCACCCCGCAGCAGATTCACCAACTGAACAAGTATTAATTTTAAGGATTCCCTTTCCTGTCCCAGCGCCTGAATTCCGGCCCAGAGGCGCGGCATATAACCGTGATGATCAGCACCCCATATATCTATAATCATATTATAGCCGCGGGCATATTTGTTTTGATGATAGGCGATATCAGCAGCAAAGTATGTCGGCTCGCCATTTTTTCGCACTACAACACGATCCTTTTCATCGCCATAGGCCGTTGTTTTAAACCAAAGTGTTTCTCCCTCCGGATAAATAAATCCCTGCTTCTGCAGTTCATCCAGGAGCTTTCCCAAGCCATTATTTTTATACAATTCCCGTTCGCTGAAGTAATTATCGAAAGTAACACCAAAATCCTGTAAATCATCCTTAATTTCTTCCAGAATAGTCCCGCCGGCAATTGCCGTAAAAGTCCGGATTGTCTCTTCCTCGTTTTGGGTAAGGTACTTGCTTCCATCTTTTTTAATTACTTCACCGGCAATGTCTTTGATGTAATCGCCACGATAGCAATTTTCGGGAAAGTCTATTTTATCACCCAGCAGTTCCCGGTAACGAAAGAGCACGGACTTACCCAGATTATTCATCTGATTGCCGGCATCGTTGATATAATATTCCTTATCAACCGAGTACCCTGTAGCTTTAAGTAAATTGGTAATAACATCGCCAACTACCGCACCACGGGCATGGCCAATATGCAAAGGTCCTGTGGGATTGGCGCTGACAAATTCCACCTGCACTTTTTCGTCGTGACCGATATTTTCACAGCCGTATTTTTCCTTTTGTTCCTCGATAGTTCGCAGCATGTTTTGCCAGACATTTTCCTGCAAATAAAAATTAATGAAACCGGGTCCGGCAATTTGCGTTTTTTCTAAAATATTTTCGGGATCAGCTAAATTTTCCTGAATAACTCCGGCAATTTTCCGCGGATTCTGTTTAGCCTGAGAGGCCAGAATTAAAGCAACATTGGAAGCATAATCGCCATGTTCGGGATTGCCGGGAACCTCGACTTCAATAAAAGGCAGTTTAACCTCCGGTAATAATCCTTTTTGAACACAAACATGAATAGCTGCTTTCAACATTGATGCAATTTTGTTTTTCATTTGAATTATTCCTTTTATTCATTCTAATAGTTCGGATTAAGGCAGCATAGCTTCCAACCCGCATTTACCGGCGGGCATGATTCTTCGAAGCTTTCCGAATATTATCTTGTCTTTGCGTTGGCTCGCCGCTTCAAGATCTTTTTGAACTAAAAAAAAGTGACAAACCGCATTTTGCTGTTTGTCACTGAGGTTTTCGGAAGCAATAATTAATTATATTTTAAGAAGCCCGATCTTTCCTTACCGCTTCTTCAATATCCTTGTCTTTAATGGACAAATCACGCGTATAATCCGGACAATGCACATTGCCGGACGCATCCGTGGCAACACTGAAACGCTTCTGACAACCTGCCCGCCAAGCGCAAATTACACAATATCTTTTATCCGTACTCATAATAAACCTTCTGCTGTTAAATCTATTATTTCAGTGCGGACAGTACAAAGATATCAGTTCCGTGTCAAGAATTTTCTAATGTAAATTCTACTGTTCATTGCACCCGCCTGTCTTTCCAGTAAAGAATATTCGTCCTACTGGATAGCGATGGAGTATTACCTAATTTTTGCGTTAGAGCGCCTGTACCGGCTCCGCCACTGGTAGTTCCAAATACATCGCCTCCAGGATTAGAAGAAGATCCTGCTGGGTCTCCTACTGAAACTATGATCGACGATCCTATCCCATGTCCCATATAGGAAGTTCTATTTGCGTTATTAAACTCCCCTTGTCCGGTGAGATAATTTATCGAGTAATAGAAAGCATCCCCCGCTAAGCCGCAACCGCCCCCGCTTCCCTGATCGGGAACATAGGTTGCGAATTTGACATAGCCGCCAAATACCGTCGGATCAGAAATCATTTTTTCTCCCACGGGGTTGCCGATTACAGAGCTATCAGAACGAGTAAGACTGTTGGTGGAAAGATTTATATACCAACCATGTGTTGTTGCCGTAGTTGCATCATAAGTTGGATACGCGGTAATATCAGTGAGATTGGATGACATGTAAGTAGCCGTAAAATTACGGTCTTCTTTAATTCCGTAAAAACGATTCTTTGTGCTGGATGTATCAGGGTCATTTGCCGGAGGTTTCCTAGTGGGATCAGTATCTTCACCCGTCCCAAAATAGACCCACACATTGCCATTGGCATCCGTCGTAGATGTCGCCGCTGTAAATATCTGTTTATGAGTATTAGTGGGGGTGACAAGGCCAGAACCCCTTTCGGCATTAGTCGAAGCAAAAAGGCGGCTTCCTGTCCAACTGGACAGGTTATCGGGACAAGAACCACTCTTGCTGCAAAGGCGGAAGCGCCACATATTGCCGCCCAGATCACCCATATAAACCGTATCAATGAAACCATCGTTATCTAAGTCCAGCGGTAATGGCGAAGCCGGTGTGGAAAAATCCATGTAGGAAGAATTGGCATGGGTAAAACTCCAGAGAATACTTCCGTCTTTTAGATCAACCACAAAAAAACCCTTTCCGGCACTATATGTATCCGGGGTATTACAGTCATAAGAGGTTGCACCGTCGATCGATAGGCATGCGGCAGCATTATAACCGCCTCCGATAAATCCCACCCATTTTTCCAAGGTTCCGACTTTTACACGCCCTATTTGCATCTTACTCCGGGGTTCCGCCAGATAAAGAGCTTGAGCCGCCGTCGGTTTCAGATTCCAAAGATAAGTGGGCTTACTGAGAGAAACAGTATCGGTGACATCCAAAGCATGAATGCCGCAGTAATAAGGATAAGTCGAGGAATATGTAGCGCTGAATCCGGATGTACTCGTAGAATAACAAGTAGGTGAGGAACTCCATAGGTAATCCCCGCTACCATGCCCTTCGGCTAAGATTGCCAGTGTTTTCCACTCAATTGCGTATTTGCTGGAGCCGGTTCCCGCTGTTATTGGCAGCCAGGCATCGGCAACCTGTAATGGTCCATCTACAAAATAAGCGTGGGAAGACAGTGAAGTACGGTCGGTATGACTGTAGTGAGCAATGGGCGTCAGCTTTTGCAGAAGGTTAGGGGGAATGAAACTCCAGACTTCATCTCCGCCTGACGCACAATCCTTAGAAGTACCTGTTCGGAAAGCGTGCAATTGACCATCATTTGCACCTACCAGCATAAGTTGCTTGCCACTGGCTGCCGACCGGGTATAGTTTGAACGAAATTCTGCAAAAGCTGTTCCTCCGCTTTGTCGTGGATCATAAAAATAAGATTTAGGAGTCTTGACAGCCATAGGATTCGTATGAAAGAGGTCTCCCAGTTTCCAATTCTCCAGATTGTAGTCTGGAACGCCACGGTAAAATCCGACAATTTTGGTACATGACGTACCGCAGGTCGTTGTGGATGTGCCCACACCAAGGTCTGCATCTTTGATACTGGCTGTATCGAAACTGGTCAGCCCCCCCTTATATGTCCACATACTTCGTGTTGATGCAACCATATCGCGTAATTTAGCACCCGCATCCCAGCAGTAAGGAGTAATTAATTGGCCTGCTGCACTTATAGCATATTTTTTCAGATGGCCGGTCCAGAATGGCTCCTTGCTTGCCCCAACATCATTTTTAGGTTCAAAGGACGCTTCATAAATGAAGTTTTCTTCCTGAACGCGGGCGGCGGCAACCGAAGCCTGAGAAGAAAAAGAATAGTTAGCTTCCTGAATAGAAGTAATAGCTGACCGAATAGCGGCAGCAAGCTCAGACGGGCTATTGGCCGAAAAGGCGTACCCACTGATGGAAAAGGAAGAGTCACCGGGGTCCGAACCATTGCTGCAAGGATCCGTACCAATTGCGGGAATGTTGCTCCCGGTCGACTGGGTCGCATTCGGGTTTCTGGTACCGCCGAAATAGGCCATCCAATTCAATACCCTTAGATCAGTAGATGAGAGAGAGGAGCCAAAGCCGACAACATAAACCGAGTAACCGGCGTCCTTCAGTTTCTTGGCATAATAAACGGGGGCTCTCCTTTGGGATTTACCGGTGCTGGAACCGTTTCCGCCACACGTATACGTATCCGCGCCGTCGGTAACAATGATGACCGACTTCTGACGGCAGGTCCGGGAATCGTCCAATTCCTTGTGAGTATCAAGATAGCTTTTTGCCTCTCTTAAGGAATAACCAACCGGAGTTCCACCGCTTGCACCATAGCCGACCATACATTCCGCATCGGCCGATGTACAGTAATTGTTTGATGTATGGCTGGGCTCACTGCAGGTTGCATCGTTGCAAAAGAGATTGGCGTAAGGTGTTGTTGTGGTTTGAGTGTCCGATGTGATCGGCCAGGAAAGTTTAATACAACTGCCGGAATTAGTGTAATACTTAGTACTGGAACTGGAGTCGCAGTTGTAAAAACGCATGAGCCCCAGCCGCATCCCCAAACTGGTCATGTCCGCCGAGTTGATCTGGTTTAACGAATCGGCATTCGAATCATTCAGAAGACTAAAGAGGGCATACTTGGCAATGTCAATCCTTCGGCATCGATAATTACCGGATGATGTACTGGTCCACGAACCGGTACAGTCACTTGCAGTGTTGTAATATTTGGAACCATCGCCGGAGGGACTCCAGGCCATACTTCCCGAAAGGTCGAAAACAATCAGGGCATCGGGGGTTACTCCGGTTGTCCAAAGATCCTCATCCGCGGCATTGGATATTGAGGTATAAACGGCGGCTAATAGCATAGCAAAGATAAAAAAAATCACTTTTTGAGACACGATCATTTACCTCCTATTTCATTGATACGGGACCATACCCGATACCGATATCTACAGCGACTGAAGAGTTATAAGCTGTGTTTCTTCCCACTACCGTTGAGTTATAACGCACCATTGCCCAGTCATCAGTGGAATAACCAGGGATGGATAATGGAGGCTGGTCGTTTGCCGTGGGGGCGCAAATAGCAAATTGCGTGTTGTCATCATTGCCGGAAGCTATGTTCCGCCAAATGTAATTGGGATTGGCTGTCGCACAGGCAGTGGAGTAACTATTCGCTGCAGTCCATGTTGTCTGGTCAGGATTGAAATCTTCCATCAGTTTGTGAATACCGCTTTCTGCTGCGGCAAGGGCCTTTTTGTTTCCCACTGATGCCGCGCTTGTCCGCAGGTCCCCGGTCGACATATTAATTACCAGGATACTGACAGCTAAAATTATTAAGCTGGCTATTATCGCCGCGACAAGGGCAAACCCTTTTTCGTTGCCGAGAATTAGTTTATTCACATCTGCCATGTATTCTCCTCAGTTAGTTATTGTATAAATAAACATTAATATGATTGCGGGGAATAATGCTTGTTGAGTAAATGATACGTTTCCGACCCAAACTACCGGGATCGGTGTAAGCTGTATCTAATACAAGAGTTACTTCAATCCGCCGGATATTCGGGATATTGGCAATGACGGGTGATGCCAGTTCTGTACCGGCACCATCGTAGTAACGGAAAACAGGAACATTGACGGTGCTGTTGACAACAAGAACATTTTTTTTCGCGAGATCATCATTCAAAGCACCTAAAAAAGGTTGTGCTATAATGCCGCAATTTGTTTTTCTTGTAATACATTGCTTAGCTGTATTATAATTATAATAAATTATTTCATTCTCAGAATCGCCTATTGCAGAGCTCTCATTTATGTCCATTTCCAGTGCCAACGAGTTTGCTGTCGCTTCCTGTATCCCCCGATAGTCTTGATTTGCAGACGCGCTGGCACAATCAGCAGCGCTAACCCAGATACTCTTATTTAAATTTGGATTATAGGAAGCCATACTTATCTCAAGAGCCATCAAATCCAGAGCGCTTCGTGCATCCTGCTGAGCAATAACCCTTCTTTCAATCTTTCCGGATGATTTTTGCGCCGAGTCAACCGATGCGTGAATTGCAAGCAACATTAACGTTCCCAGAAACAGGGCAACGAGAATTTCTATTAATGTAAATCCAGCGTTACTATTTTTCATACGTTTGGGCACCCCTTCGGAAAGCGGCTCGATTCTTGACGTGTAACAGTAAGGCTCTCTTGAATTCCGGTTGTATTGGTAGCCCAAGTTACCGTGACATTAACGACAAAAGCATTCGAGTTGTCGCCATCCTGAACTATGGTTGTGTCTACTGTGTAAGTCATGTCCCCTGACAAGTCATTCCCTTGATTGCTCACTCGAACAGTCGTTGTTGTCGTTCCCAGCGTAACCGCATTGCAGGGATTCATAATCCATACTTCATTATCCTCCAATATTTTATGCAAAATTCCCGATGCCCGGCCTAAGTAATCGGATTTGGCCTGTGTCTGCCAGGCAGAAGGTTGAAGGTTAAGAATGGCCATAATACCCACAGCAACCAAAAAGATGGCAATTACCACTTCTATCAGGCTGATGCCTCTTTTATTGCATAGCAAACGTGACATAGGTCTTTCCTGTAATATTAAAAATTATACTTGACGTTGATCCCCTGCTGTTTTCAAGGACTATAGTGCCAACAGAAGGGCTCAGAGTCCCTCTTGCTAAAAATGTCAACGTATATGCTGTTCCTCCCCCGGGAAGATCAGAAATATGGGAATTGCCAGAACTATGTTCCGGTGGCGCCAGAGATTTGGACGCCAGCACGGTTGCAACACCTCCTGTTGCGCTTTTCAATGTGTAAGTATTGGCAGCTTTGTCAAAATCTATAGTATAAGTAGTGCCTATATTGGAAACAGCTCTTTGTTTCATTAAACCAATATCCGTGGCCATTTCTCTTGCCGCTGTCCGAAGGTTCGCGTTGCTTACATAACGCTGCCAGGCAAAAGAGGATATTGATGCCGCAATACCAATGAGAGCCAGCACGATGACCATTTCAACCAAACTGAAGCCTTTATTTGTTTTCATCTTTTCTTACTTCCGCAACTTTTGAAAAAGCCTTTTTTGTTAATAGCAAATCTCATGCCGTTGTCAAAAAACTACGATTACTTAACAAAATTAGTTAATTAGTTCCAAACAATGAATATTACTTTTAATTTTGATCTATTAATTGGAGATACTTTTTGGTGGTTTTTTCCGCTTTTTTATTATGATATCAAGCACGTGATTTTCACATAAGTATCGGTGATTTTCACCAAAACATTAATCATATCTTCTAAAAATCAAAAACTGCATAAAGGCATCACCAAGGAAAATATAAGCGACTGCTGCAGCCGATAAAAAAGGCCCGAAGGGAACGGCGTATTTCATATCCTGTTTTTGGATTATCATTGCCGCAATGCCGACAATTGCGCCGAGAAGAGAGCTGAATAACAAGATGAAGATCAATGATTTCCAGCCCAAAAATCCGCCGATCATAGCGAGCAACTTGATATCGCCGCCGCCCATTCCTTCACGCTTGGTTATTAATTCATAGCCAAAGGCTATAGCCAAAAGAATGCCGCCGCCGATGAACAGACCGATAGCAGCGTCCATCCAGGGTACCCCTACAACAAAAACAGCCAAAAGGAAAAAGATCGGGATTCCCGGCAAAGTCAATATATCCGGAATTATTTGATGATCGAGATCAATAAAGGTAATAACAACCAGGACTGCGGCAAAAAAGAAAAACACCAGAAAGTCAAGGCTGATATAAAATTTGGCAAACAGTGACAAGGCAAGTATGGCGGTAACAAATTCTACCAATGGATATCGCCAGGATATTTTTTCACCGCAGTCACGGCATTTGCCTTTTAAGAATAGATAACTGATAAGTGGGATATTATCGTAAAAACGTATCGGGTGATGACAATTTGGACATTGGGAAGGAGGTTTTATAATTGAATTGTTTTTAGGCAACCTGAAAATACAGACGTTTAAAAAGCTTCCAATTGCCGCACCAAAAACGAATACAAAAACAAAAGGGAAAATACTCGATAACATAGCTTTGTTCCGATCCAACATATTCGCTATGGATTTGTGATTTTCAACAGAATTGCGGGACTTTTCAGGATAACCCCGGCAGTTCTGCTACCATATCCCGTATAAAAAGGACTTAGGCCAGTAACTTTGCGTCCCGTCTTTTCAAACGGTTTGCCTTTTCAAGATTGGCGTCATTATAGTTTTTACCTTTTTAAAGTCAAGAATAATCTATACAAAGGTATAAAAAGAATCAGCCGTCCTTTCTTTCCCACGAATAAGGTATGTCATCCGTATGCGCCGGCAACCGGTATTCATCAGGTTCATTGTAATTGTATACTTCCGTAGGGGTATTGATAACTATGGCCTCTTCTTCAGAAATACACTTAAAACCATGATATACCAGCGGCGGAATACGCACCAGGACAGGGTTGTGGATACCGGCGATAATTTCATTTACTTCACCAAAAGTAGCCGATTCTTGCCGGCTGTCATAAAGAACAATTTTCATCATTCCCTTGACTACGGCCATATTGTCATACTGCTTTTTATGATAATGCCAGCCTTTTACAACACCCGGATATGCCGTAGTCATGTAAACCTGGCCGAACTTTTCAAAAAAGCTGTCGTCACAACGGAGAATCTCCATCAGGCGTCCGCGTTCATCGGGTATGACTTTCAGTTTCTTAATGATTACTCCATAAATCATAACTTGTTTGCCCCTGTCTTCTCTACCATATTTCCGGCATATTGTAATGACTCGAAAGTGCCGGCATCCGTCCACCAGCCCTCAAGAGTATCCCATTCCATTTTTCCCTCGTTGATATAAAAATTATTGACATCCGTAATTTCCAGTTCACCACGCTGTGACGGCTTTAAGGAACGAATAAAGTCAAATACCCGGTAATCGTACATATAAATACCGATTACTGCATAATTGGAGGCAGGTTTTGCCGGTTTTTCTTCAACACGGATTATTTTGCCTCCATTAAAAACAGGTACGCCGAATCTTTGCGGATCGGGAACTTCCTTAAGTAATATGCGGGCGCCGTCTTTTTGCTCACGGAATTTTTTTACAGCTTCCTTAATGTTTTGTTCAATAATATTATCACCCAGGACAACGATGATTTTATCTCTATCTGCGAAAAATTCAGCCAAGCTCAATGCGGCGGCAATACCACCCTCCCCTTGCTGATATGTGTAATTGATATGCTTAAGTCCGAAGTCTTTACCGTTTTCCAGCAATTTCAGAAAATCGCCGGCATTATTTCCGCCCGTTACAATCAGAATTTCGTCAACTCCGGCATTCACCAGAATCCGAATAGGATAATAAATCATCGGTTCATTATAGACAGGAAGCAAATGTTTATTGGTTACTTTAGTTAAAGGATAAAGTCTGCTACCTAATCCGCCAGCCAGGACAACACCTTTCATTTCATCTCCTTATTCGTTCTGCTTTTCGGCTTATTTATATCGGTTATTTCAATTGCCGCTGTTTCCTTATCATATACTGGAACATACCAACAATAATTTTCTTTACATCGCGGCAAATCTTAAGGTATTTACCAAAATTATGAAGAATGATGAATACTATATGCAGTCGGTTTTAAAACTTGCCCGTAAAGGAAGAGGTCAGGTCAGCCCCAATCCACTGGTCGGCGCGGTGATTGTAAAAAATGACAAGATTATCGGTCAGGGATATCATAAACAGTTCGGCGGTCCCCATGCTGAAATTAATGCCATAAATAATGCCCGTGAAAGCATTGAAGGAGCAACTCTCTACGTCAATCTGGAACCTTGTTGCCATAAAGGAAAAACGCCGCCCTGTGTGGAAAGCATAGTAAAGTACAAAATTGGAAAAGTCGTGATCGGCTCCATTGATTCCAATCCATTGGTGTCCCGCAGAGGAATTAATTACTTAAAAAGCCATGGAATCGAAGTAATAACAGGTGTTTTAGAAGATGATTGCCGCAAACTCAATGAAATATTTTTTCATTATATGGAAACCGGCATGCCTTTTATCACTGTAAAATACGCACAGACATTGGATGGCCGGATTGCCACGGCAAGCGGTCAGTCCCAATGGATCAGTTCGGAAGCGTCATTAAAATTTGCTCATCAATTGCGAGCGGAACATGATGCGGTCCTGGTGGGGTTGGGAACAGTTATAAAAGATAATCCTGAATTAACAGTGCGCCACACTCAGGGCCGTAATCCTTTGCGTATTGTAATTGACTCCAGCCTGAATATACCTTTGAAAGCAAAAATACTGCAAAACCTGTGGGATGCGAAAACGTTGGTCGCCACCACAAAAACAGAGGTCGATCCGCAATTTCGGCATATTGCTGAAGCCGGTGCGGAAATAATAACGATCGACGCCGATAAACAAGGCCGTGTGGATTTAGGAAAGTTATTTAAATTCCTTGCCGCAAAAAAAGGGGTATCTTCTGTCCTGGTAGAAGGCGGCGCTCAAGTTATCACATCATTGCTGAATGACAATTTAGCTACCCGCCTGGTGACGATAATTGCACCAAAAATCATCGGTAAAGGAATCGAGGCCATAGGGGATTTGCGAATCAATGATCTTAAATACGCCAAAAACCTGTCTTTTCTAAGCGTAACGAAAAATGGCCCCGATATCATTATCGACAGCAGATTTGATGAGACGGCTCGTTAAAAAAATAAAAAATTTGGTATGAGCTAATATTTCCCTTTTTTCGTTCCATGCTCTGCAGGGAAACAAACGGCAATACACGAAAAACAAAATTATTGCAGATTGTTAATTAAATTCTGCGCCGCCTTTATTCCATCCAGGGCTGAACTGATGATTCCTCCCGCATAACCGGAACCTTCACCGCACGGATAAAGTCCGATCACGGTTTCACTTTGTCCATTACTTTTCCGGCAAATGCGCACCGGTGAAGATGTTCTCGTTTCCACCCCGATCAAATTGGCTTCTCCGGTAATAAATCCCGGCATTTTTCTATTAAATTCATGAATACCAGCTCTCAGTGCATCAGCAACAAATGCCGGAAGTACTTTGTCCAGCAAGGCAGGCTTCGTTCCGGGATAAAAGCTCGTTGGTCCAATACGATCAGTAGCTCTTCTATCTAAAAAATCAGTTAATCTTTGTGCCGGCGCAAAATAATTGCCGCCGCCGGCCAGGAAAGCATTTTTCTCCCATCTTGCACGAAATTGCAAACCGGCAAGCGGCTCATCGACCCGGGAGAAATCATCAGTCCGGACATTGACGACTATCGCGCTGTTCGCGAAAACACCGTCGCGAAGACAATTGCTCATTCCGTTAGTTACAACATAACCGGGAAATGCGCTGCATCCGATTACGCTGCCGCCCGGACACATACAAAAAGTATAGACTGAACGGTTTAAGTCGCCAATTGCCGCCGTTACAAAATATTCAGCCGACGGAAGATTCCGATGACCCGACCATTTACCGTATTGAAGGGAATTAATCAGTTCCTGCGGATGTTCGACCCGCACTCCCATGGCAAAAGGTTTCGCTTCCATTTTGATGCCTCTTGCCTGGAGCATCCGGTATGTATCATCAGCGCTTTGACCGCTGGCTAATATCAACTGATTGGTTTTTATTTCTTCCTTTTCATTCACGACAATTGCTGCAAGTCGGCCATCGAGGATTATAAGATCAGTCACCTTTGCGGCGAATCTGACCGAGCAGCCCATTTCCTTAAGTTTATTACGTAAATTAACTATTACACTCCTTAATCTATCCGTGCCTATGTGGGGTTTGGCATCGGTTAGAATTGATGATGGCGCCCCCATCTCGACCAGAATCTTTTTTACCCAGGAAGAATATGGATTTTTACTTCTGCTGGTCAGTTTACCGTCGGAAAAGGTTCCGGCACCTCCCTCGCCAAAGAGAACATTGCTTTCAATATTAAGAATGCCTTTGCGCCAGAAGGCTTTCACATCCTCCGTTCGCTTTTCTATTGCTCGCCCTCTCTCCAGCAATAATACCGGAATTCCTCTTGCAGCCAGAACATAAGCGGCGAAAAGGCCGGCAGGGCCGCTTCCGGCAACAACAACAGGAAGCTCAGGCCTAACAGTTTGGGAAAAAAGAGGCGCTTGAAGTTTATCCCTCGTTTCACGAAGTTGAATTCCCTCTGCCACATTGCAGGGCATACGGAAATCATCGGCAACCTCTAATTGGACAATATAAACAAAATGAGGCGGTTTATTACGCCGTGCATCAATTGCTTTTTTTATAATTTCAAAATTTAAAATAGCTTCTTGAGGTATTGCCAGGATCGATGCAGCCTTACAAATTAACTGATCTTCTTTTTCATCTAAAGCAAGTTTAATTCCGGAAATGCATAAAAGCTTCATAAAAACCCGATTGCAAAATACATATAGTTATTATAGGAACCACATCTAATAAATATAGTGGATATTTTTATGCCTTGGTATGCCATAAGTACAAGAAGCCGTCATGAATATAAAGCAAATACAGGCCTCTCTCAAAAGGGTCTGACAACTTTTTTACCGGAGATAGAAGTCTGGAGCAAGAGAAAAGACCGGAAAAAGAAAATATTTACTCCTCTTTTCCCCGGCTATCTTTTCGTGGAAACCCCTTCTCTGGATAATGAAGTAAAAGTCTCCATCCTGAAGACATTCGGCGTCGTGCGAATCCTCGGCAAAAAGGAAAACGCCGAACCTGTAGCCGTACCGGACAACAAAATCGAAGCTATACAGCGTCTTTTAAATAAAAAAGTTGAAATCTTTTCCTTGCAGTATCCTCAGGCGGGAGAACCGGCAAAAATTATTGACGGCCCTTTCGCCGGAATTGAAGGCACCGTAATCAGCAGTAATGTTGAAAAAGAGCTTTTCGTTATTTCCATTGAACTCCTGCAGCGTTCGGTTGCCATCAAGCTGGAAGGATTTCAAATATCAAAGGTATAAACGGGGTAAGAGGTAAGGGGTAAGAGGTGATGGGTGAGGGATAAGGGCCACAACCTCTTACCCATAACCCATGACCCCTTACCCATAACCCATTACCTCTTTTAATTATCCCTTGACTTTATTGTTATTTTGCGCAAGAAAACTTTGGCCGGAACCTGACTGGCGGGCCGCACCAAAACTGTTTTGGAGACTAATTTTGAAAGGTTACATAAAAATAAATAATGAGTTTTGCAAGGAATGCCACCTTTGTATTTATGCCTGTCCCAAAGGGTGTATCGTTCCCACTGATGAATACAACTCCCGCGGCTATCATCCGGTAGCCTCAAAAGAGGCAAAGGAATGCACCGGCTGCGCAATGTGCGCCACTATGTGCCCGGAAGTGGCGATCGAGGTGTACCGTGAATAAAGTATTGATGTCCGGAAACAATATTATTGCAGAAGCGGCAATCCGTGCCGGCTGCCGTTTTTATGCCGGTTATCCCATAACTCCCCAAAATGAGCTTATTGAATATATGGCGGAACATATGCGCAATGTGGAAGGCGGCGTCTTTATTCAGTCGGAAAGCGAACTTGCCGCCATTCACATGATTATCGGCGCCAGCATCGCCGGAACCAGAGTCATGACTTCATCTTCCAGTCCCGGTATATCTCTAAAACAGGAAGGTATTTCTTCCATGGCCGCCTGTGAAATTCCCGGGATTATTGTCAATATTATGCGTGGCGGCCCCGGGCTGGGCAACATTCGTCCCTCTCAGGGAGATTATTTTCAGGCGACCCGCGGTGGAGGGCATGGAGATTACCGAACAATTGTATACGGCCCTGCAACCTGCCAGGAACTGGCCGATCTGACCATGAAAGCCTTTGATCTGTCGGATAAGTACCGAAATCCCGTCATGATTCTGGCGGACGGCATGATGGGACAGATGATGGAACCCGTTATTTTTAAAAAACCGAAACCACGTCAATACAGTGAAAAATTCATGCTCAGAGGCTGCGGCTCCGGTAAAAGCAAGTTCATACGCGGCCTCATCCTTGATGCCATCGAGATGGAAGAACACAATTGGAAATTGGTACGTAAATATCAAGCTATTACAAAAAATGAAACTCTCCATGAAGAATATAAAACGGAAGATGCAGAGTTAGTTATTGTTGCTTACGGCACCGCAGCCCGCGTCGCCAAGGGAGCAATCAAACGTCTGCGTGAAAACGGCATGAAGGTCGGTCTTTTCCGGCCAATTACCCTGTGGCCTTTTCCGGAATTAAAGCTTCGGGCATTATCGAAAAAGGTCAAGAATTACCTGGTCTTTGAATTAAGCACCGGTCAGATGCTCGAAGACGTAAGGCTTGCACTTCAAGGATATGCAGACATTGAATTTCATGGCCGTCCGGGCGGCGTAGTACCGACGCCGGCGGAACTAGCTAATGTAATTGCGCGGTATTACAAAGAAGATTAAAAAATTAGGATCAAAATATGGCAAAAAAAGTATTCAGTCGGCCGGAAAGTTTAAAAGAAGCATTTTTTCATTATTGCCCCGGATGCGGTCACAGCATTTCCCATAGAATCATCTGCGAGGTTATCGATGAGATGGGAATACGGGGAAAAACCATTGGCATTCCCCCTGCCGGCTGCGCCGTATTAGCCTACTTTTATTTTGATGTTGACATGATTGAAGCACAACACGGGCGAGGTCCGGCAACAGCAACCGGAATTAAACGGGTTTTGCCTGATCGCCTCGTTTTTTCTTATCAGGGTGATGGAGATCTTGCAGCTATAGGCCTGTCTGAAAGTTTTCATGCAGCCAATCGTGGTGAAAATTTCACGGTAATTTTCATAAATAATGCTGTTTACGGTATGACGGGCGGTCAAATGGCGCCGACGACAATGCTGGATCAAAAAACAACAACCTCCCCCGTCGGCCGTAATAAAACATTGGACGGCTATCCGATTAAAGTTTGCGAGACATTATCACAATTAAAAGGTACAACTTACATTGAAAGAGTAACGGTCAATTCTCCGGCCAATGTTAACAAAGCCAAAAAAGCGATAAGAAAAGCATTTCAATGCCAGATGGATGGATTGGGATTTTCTCTCGTTGAAATTCTTTCGCCTTGTCCGACGAACTGGAAACAGACACCCATCAACGCCTGTAAATGGATAGATGATGTTATGAGCAAAGAATTCCCGCTCGGTGTTTATAAGGATAATACGGGCACCGCCAAAAAAACAGCGGAGGCCGCATCATGATGACAAAAACTATTTTTTCCGGTTTTGGCGGTCAGGGTGTCTTAATGATGGGCTACAGCTTGGCGCACAGTGCGATGAGCAAGGGCTATCATGTAACGTATCTTCCGGCATATGGAGCCGAAGTTCGCGGTGGCACCGCTAATTGTACGATTGCCATCGGTGATGAGGAAATTACTTCGCCAATATCTTCAGAACCGGATAACCTGGTGGTAATGAACTCGCCCTCTCTGATTACATTTCAAAATAAAGTCATTCATGGTGGACTTATCTTTCTAAATTCATCCATTGTGGAAATCCGCCCCAGCCGTGATGATGTTAAGGTTTACTCCGTTCCCTGCGGAAAAATGGCTCAGGATCTGGGTAATATAAGAGTAGCCAACATTATTATGATGGGTGCATTCATTAAAAAAACAGGTATTGTTCCGACGGAGATTTACTTAAAGAGTCTCGAAACCGTTATGGGCAGCAAAAAAAAGGCGGCAACGGAAATTAACCGCAAGGCTTTTGCCGCCGGCTATGATTTTGTAGAAGATTAAATAAGGATGTTTTAATATGGCCGTTAAACAAATTTCCGTATTGCTGGGCAATGTGCCCGGCTCTTTTGATAAGCTCTGTCACATTCTGGATTTGGAAGATATCAGCACGAAAGCCGTGTCCGCCGCCAGTACCACCGAAAACAGCATGGTTCGCCTGGTGGTCAATGATCCCGACCGCGCTGCTGCGCTTCTCAAAAGTTATAATTTTAACGTGGAAGTAAAACCTGTTCTGGCTGTAGAAGTACCTCTGCATGCCGGAGGCATGAACGCCATATTAAAGCCCCTGGCTAAAGCGGAAATCAATATTCATTATATTTATACAACCATCAATCGTATAGGCCCTGAAACAATTCTAATCATCGGCGTCGACAAACTGGAAGAAGCCAAGGAAATACTGGAACAAAACTGGATTCATCGAATCGGCGACGAAATTTATTCCATTCCTTAAGATCAAAATCGGGCATGCCTGTCTCTTCCGATAAAGAAAAAGAGCTGCAGCAGAGAATGCTTGAGCTGGGAGTCTCCGAAAACGACATTGAGGAGACATTTGTTCGCTCATCCGGGCCCGGCGGGCAAAAAGTAAATAAGAGTTCTACCTGCGTTCAGTTGCTGCACATTCCCACCGGCCTTTCCGTAAAATGCCAACAGGAGCGATCTCAATCTTTAAACCGTTTTCTGGCCCGACGCCTGTTACTGGATAAAATCGAACGTGCTCAAAAGGGTATTATCGAAGAAGAAAAAGAGAAGATTGAAAAAATCCGCCGCCAGAAAAGAAAACGCTCCCGGCGGGCAAAAGAAAAAATCTTAAGCGCCAAACACCATCAGGCCGAAAAAAAGATTTTACGCAGCAAAATTAATCTGGAAGAATAATCCTATAAGGCTCTTCCCGGATAAGAGACTATTGCCTCGTCGCTGATTTTCCAACATGTGTTTTTCTATTTTGCACCGGAAATCTTCAAAAAACTGTTCATCCATATCATGCTTAGAGAAACAGTATAAAAAGCCGCCGTCAATTGTCCAAACCATTGCCCCTGAAAAACACCGGATAACGGAGAATCGCCGCCGCCACCACCTTTATTTTGATGAGGCAACATCACATTGATGATGACGTTCCACGGCGGTTTTCCCTCTTTGTCTTTTCAGAAATTTCACCCTTCAATTCAATGTTGCACTTGAGTGGCAGGTATTTCACCTCCATGATTCCTGACAAATTTTTGAAAATTAGGAGATTCGTTATAGTGATTTTCCGGCCGTCTTAGCGGCCTCCACACCGGGATTAGGGAATCAGGCAGCAAGCGACAAAAGAAGCGAAAAATAAACGCGAGCCTCGATGTTGCATACAAATACACTCAGGCACCCCCGCCCAAGGCCTTATAGAGTACAATCATGTTGGCAAGCCGGGCAAGTTGCAATCCGATCAGTCCCTGCTGGGCACTGAATAGCGAGCGCTGGGCATCGAGAACACCCAGGTAACTGTCAATGCCTTTCATATAACGCGCTGTGGAAAGACGGTATGTCTGATTAAAAGCTTCAATTAATGATTGTTGTGCTTCTATTTGCCGGTTTACCGTGCCCTGTACGGCCAAAGAATCGGCCACTTCTCTAAAAGCTGACTGGATTGCTTTCTCATACTGGGCAACAGATATTTCCTTGTCAACTTTTGTTACATCATATGCATACCATGTCCGGGCATCAAAAATAGGCATTACAATCTGCGGAGCAAAATTCCATGTACTTGAACCATCTTTAAATAAGCCTGATAGAGACGCACTGGCAGTTCCAATACTTGTAGTAAGTGAAATACGAGGGAAAAAAGCAGCCCGGGCAGCACCAATATTGGCGTTGGCCGCTTTCAGTCCATGTTCAGCCGCGAGGACATCCGGCCTGTTCAATAGTATCTCGGAAGAGAGACCTGGCAAAATATCTTTAGGCGGGCTTACACTCGACAATTCAAGGGGGTCCAGGGCTTGCGGTACAGGAGATCCAACCAGAAGATTCAGGGCATTTTCATCCCTGGCGACAAATTGCGTGTAACGGGCAACATCACCCTTTGCTGTGTCCACCTGGCTTTGTATTCGGTAAAGATCCAACTCGGATGCAAGTCCCACCTCATGACGTTTCCTTACTAATTTGTAAGTGGCTTCCTGAGCCTCAAGGGTTGAAATACTAAGCTTGAGCGCTTCTCTGTCGGCAGCCAGTGTAAAGTATGCTCCAGCTACTGAAGAGATAAGCAATATCCGGGTACTGAGTCGGGCCTGATCTGTGGCAAGGTATTGTTCAAAGGCCTGATCTTTTAAACTGCGAATCCGGCCGAAAAAGTCTATCTCCCAGGAAAGGATGCCTAGGTTTACACTGTATTGTTCATACGTAGTTTCAACGCCGTTTGTCGTAAGATCGGCAGGTGTGCGTCCTTTGCTCATACTCCCAACGGCATCGACAGTTGGCAGTAGTTCGGAGCGTTGAATTCCGTAAAGTGCCCGTGCCCTGTCTACATTCAAAGCCGCTACGCGCAGGTCTCTGTTATTATCTAAGGACATTTCAATAACCTTTTGCAGGCGTTGATCTGTTATGAAATCCTGCCATGCCAGGTCCGGTGCTTTTATAGAGCCGGACATCGTTTCAGTATATGCGGCTCCGGTCGGCCATTGGTTGGGAACCGGTGCGGCAGGCCGCTGATATTTTGGGGCAAGCGTACAGCCATCGATAAAGAAGAAGATTACACCCATGAGAAGAGGTAAATTTTTATTCATTTTTATCTCCTTCCGATGGATTCGCTTCAAAATTATTAGCTGCTTTACTTTTCCGGTTCTTGCCAAATGTTTTTTCGATTAATACATAAAAGAGCGGTGCAAAAATAAGTACCAGGATGGTAGCCGTTATCATTCCTCCCAGCACGCCTGTGCCGATGGCAACTTGGGCGCCTGCCCCAGCGCCGGTGCTGACGGCCAAAGGCAGGACGCCGAATCCAAAGGCCAGCGAGGTCATAATGATGGGGCGAAAGCGCAATTTCGCCCCCTCCAGTGTGGCATCGACCAGACTCATGCCTTTTTCCAGACCATCCTTGGCGAACTGGACAATTAGGATAGCGTTCTTGGTAGCCAAACCCAAGGTGGTTAAAAGACCGATCTGGAAATAGACGTCATTGGCCAATCCCCGCATACTCGAAGCGATAACGCCACCGATCACTCCCAGAGGAAGAACCAGCAGGATAGATATGGGAATAGGCCAACTCTCATAAAGCGCCGCCAGGCACAGGAAGATCACAAAAATAGAAAAAGCATACAGCAAAGGCGCCTGAGAACCGGACATCCGCTCCTGATAGGAAAGCCCTGTCCAGTCAAAGCCAAACCCTTTGGGCAGCTTTGCCATGGCTTCTTCCATAGCTTGCATAGCATCTCCCGAACTTCTGCCCGGCGCCGGCTCGCCCCAGATGTTCAGGGAAGGAAAACCGTTGAAACGCTCCAGCCGGGGAGAACCGGAGGTCCAGTAGCCGGAAGCAAAAGAAGAAAAAGGCACCATCTTGCCCTCGGTATTCCGGACGTATAGTTTTTCCAGATCACCGGGCAGCATGCGATAAGGAGCATCCGCCTGAACATATACCCTTTTCACCTGACCACCTTTTATGAAGTCATTAACATAGGCGCTGCCGAATGCCGCTGAAATAGTGTTATGAATGGAGGAAATGGGAACCCCCAGAGCGCCGGCCTTTTCCCAATCCACATCTATCCGGTATTGCGACACATCTTCCATGCCATTTGGCCGCACGGCGGTTAATCTATTGTCTTTAGCCGTGATACCGAGAAGCTGGTTGCGGGCATTCATCAAGGCGGCATGGCCAACGCCTCCGCGGTCCAGAAGTTGAAAATCGAACCCTTTAGCGGTACCCAGTTCGACTACGGCCGGTGGGGGAAAGGCAAACACCAAGGCATTGCGAATGCTGGAAAGAGCTCCAGTGGCTCTGGAAGCAACAGCCTTGGCTTTCAGGTCAGCCCGGTTGCGGAGCTTCCAGTCTTTCAGCTTGATGAACACCATACCGTTGTTCTGAGCCCTCCCGGAAAAGCCAATGCCGGAAATGGTCATTGTAGATTCCACCGCCTCTTTTTCCTTCTCGTTAAAATAATTCTCGATCGTTCTCGTAATATCCCTGGTTTGATCAAGAGTGCTTCCCTTGGGCAGCATAACCTGGGCCATAAGTATCCCCTGATCCTCATCTGGAAGGTAGGCAGTGGGCATACGCAGATATAAAAATCCCATAGCTAACACAATTAGAAGAAAGATTACCACGTAACGTAATTTCCGGGAAATGGAATGACCGACAAGCCTTACATAGCGGTCGCGTAACCGGAAGAACATGCGATCGAACCAAAGAAAAAATGGACGCAGGAAAAAAATCGCATTTTCCGCCGGTTCATGTCCCAAAGTCACCGGTTTAAGGAGCGCTGCGCACAGAACCGGGGTCAGAATCAGGGCAATTACCACGGACAGGAGCATGGCGGCGATGACGGTCACGGAAAACTGGCGATAAATGACGCCAGTGGAACCGGGAAAAAACGCCATGGGAGCAAAGACTGCCGAAAGCACTAGGCCAATGCCGATCAGCGCAGGGGTAATTTGTTCCATCGACTTAGCAGTGGCCTCTTTGGGTGAAATTCCTTCTTCACCCATGATTCGCTCAACATTTTCGACAACTACAATGGCATCATCCACCAAAAGGCCAATAGCCAGCACCATAGCGAACATAGTCAGCATGTTGATGGAATAACCAAGAAATCCCAAAAGAGCAAATGTTCCCAGAAGAACAACCGGCACGGCAATGGTAGGTATCAGAGTTGCCCGCATGTTTCCCAAAAAAAGCCACATTATCAGGAAAACGAGAACGACCGCCTCGACAAGAGTCTTTACAACTTCTCCTATGGCCACTTTGATGAAGGGGGTCGTGTCGTAGGGATAGACGACCTTCATGCCGGGGGGGAAATATGGACTCATTTCGGCCAGCCTTGCTTTGACGGCTTCTGCCGTATTGACGGCGTTGGCGCCGGCGGCTTGGCGGATGGCAAGTCCGGTGGAAGGCTTGCCGTTATGATTAACCTGGATGTCGTAGACTTCGGAACCGAGTTCCGTTCGTCCCACATCGCTAATCCGGACTTTGGAACCATCCCGGTTGATGCGGATTGGAATAGAGGCAAACTCTTCCGGAGTTTTGAGCATATTCTGAACGATAATGGACGCGTTCAGGCGCTGACCTTTCACGGCAGGTTCTCCTCCGAACTGCCCGGCGGAAACTTCTATATTGTAAGCTTTGAGAGCCGCAATAACTTCTTGCACTGTCAGATTGAAATCCGTAAGCCGATCCGGATTCAGCCAGACGCGCATGGCATACCCGGAACCGAAGATCACCACTTCACCTACGCCCGGCACTCGCGACAGAACTTTCTCCAGGTTCGATTTGGCGTAGTCCTGTAAATCATTTCTGTCCATACTGCCGTCTTCCGAAATCAGCCCCACAACCATCAGATAGTTTCGCGTGGATTTACTGACCGTAACACCCTGACTTTTGATCACGTCGGGCAAGCTCGCCATAGCGAGTTGCAGTTTATTCTGCACCTCGGACCAGGCGTTATTTGGATTGGTACCCGGGGCAAAGGTTAACTCGATACGGGAAGCACCCGCCGAATCACTGGTAGCAGACATGTACAACAAATTGTCGAAACCGGTCATCTTTTGCTCGATGATCTGGGTCACACTGTTTTCTACAGTCTCCGCCGAAGCTCCGGGATAGAAGGACTCAATGGCGATGGATGGAGGAGCAATGGGAGGATATTGGGAAATGGGCAAATTATAAATCGCCAAACCGCCCAATGTCATAATAATCATAGCAATGACCCAGGCAAAGACAGGACGATCAAGAAAGAACTTC
>CAZWCA010000024.1:0-12951 GCA_964632255.1 uncultured Smithella sp.
GAACAAGGGGTTGCAACCCCTTGTTCATAAGGGCAATGAAAATGAATGATAAAAGTTTAGTAATTATCGACAGTGCAATCAGCTTTTTGGAAGCTATTGCAGGAACAATAGCCCCGGAGGAAATCATCGACAGTCTGGCCTTTGTTGATGTCTTTTACTTTTCTTTTGACGGCAAAAAGCATCAGGGGCAAATAATCGTAAATAAAGAACTCGAGGATGATGTCTGCGAAATTTTTGCTTTCATCGAAAAACAAAAATTTCCCGTAGGTCGTGTTATTCCTATTGTTGAATACCAGTGGGACGACCATAAATCGATGGCTGCCAATAATGCTTCCGGGTTTAATTTCCGGGTGATTGAAGGAACAACCAAGTTGTCGATGCATTCCCTGGGACGAGCTGTAGATATTAATCCTGTGCAAAATCCGGTCATCTATCCCGACGGGGAAATAGCTCCTAAAGGCGCGAAATACAAACCGGGTAAGCCGGGTACTCTTGACGAAGAGCACCCCGTAGTACGGAAATTTTTAGAACTCGGCTGGTACTGGGGAGGAAATTTCGTACAGCCAAAAGATTATCATCATTTTGAAAAACCGACCTAATAATTACACAAGCGCCGTAATTTAAACCCTTTTTATTGTTTTCAATGCACGGAGTAACTTTCTTGCATAGCTATTATATTTTCTTGACTACAATATTCTATTCATTTACCTTAGAATCATAACATTATGAACTTTAAGTAAATCCCATTACTGTAAATTTTGGCATTTTTCATGACAACGAAAGCTCAAACATTGAAGTTATTAAAAAATAATTATTCCTACCTTGCTGACGAATTCGACGTGGCTAAAATAGGCATTTTTGGTTCTGTAGCAAAGGAAACAAGTACGGAAAAAAGCGATGTTGATCTTGTCGTTGAATTCAGCAAACCAATCGGGTTAAAATTTATTAATCTCGCCGATTATCTTGAAAACCTTCTTCAGACAAGAGTCGATCTGCTAACTCAGGACGGCATTGACAGTATCCGGATCAAAAGCATAGCCGATGATATCAAAAGGAATATTGTTTATGTCCAGGCGAAATGATGTCGAACTGATTCAAGATATTTTTGAAAGCATTAACAGAATTATTCCTTACACTGAAAATATAAATTACGAACAATTCAAGAAAGACCTCAAAACCCAGGATGCCGTTGTCCGAAATATTGAAATTATGGGTGAAGCAGTAAAATCACTTTCAGAAAAAATTAAATCTCAACATTCGGAGATCCCGTGGAAAAATATTGCCGGTACCAGAGACAAACTAATCCATGATTATTTCGGAGTTAACATCGATATCATCTGGAATATTGTCCTTAATGAAATTCCCAATTTACAACTGAAGATAGAAAAAATCGATCATTCGAGAGCTAAAAAAAGCCCTTTCCAAACGGAAACGATTTAAAATTTTTCCGGCCTGATCAGTTTTGCCAGTTGGACAGCCCGCCTCATGATTAATCGCGCCGATTGCAGGCCCATTTCATCATTTTCGATACCCAGAGTGACGTTTGGATCAAAGTCTCCCGATCCCTGAGAACTGGCATAAGCCGACGCGCCCAGGGGACTTACGCCTTTGTGTACGCTTGCCGGAATCATCTCCAATCCCAGAAACGTGGTGATATGTGAAAGATGCGTGAGCTCGATGCCGCCCTGGCGCAGCCAGGACACGGCCATGCTGACGCCGATTTTATTTTTAAGCCGTCCCGCCGTCAGATTGCCGAAGACAAATACCCGGAACCGGTCGATCATTGATGCCATCCGCGCCGATGTGCGCATGAAATAAACGGGGCTTGCCAGAACTATAATATCCGCCGCCTCCGCTTTTTCCAGTACAGCCTGCGCATCATCTTTGATGGAACAGTATTTTCCCGGAATCTGTCTGGTCAGACAATAATTGCAGTGAATGCAATCCCCGATTTTCAGTTTGGAAAGATGGACAATGTCATGTTCAATGGTTTGCGAAGGCAATCCTTCCAGCGCCCGATTTAAAAATGTTTCCACATTGCCTTTTTTAACCGGGGAACCGGAAATGCCCAGAATTTTGTATGCCATGCTTTTTCCTTTTTTTAATCCAACGCTTTTAATTAATGTAATAAATTATAGAAGAGAATTAGAATTAGCAATAAAAATATTAGATTGGAAAATTTTCATATTCCTTTTCGAAAATCGGAATTAGCCTTGACACAAAATAAAAATTTCTCCTATACTCAGCTTAAATAAAAATTAATTTTTCTAATTTTAAGCAACTACTAATAAACAAAAAAAGGGGAATAATAATGCCTACTTGTGGTGAATGCGCCTTTTTAGTAAAAGCCGGCGCCGGGTATATTTGCGGCGGCAAGCAAAATCTCTGCTTAGGTGGAAAGTTGACTCCGGAAACGGACGCTAAAGGATGTATGCGTTTTACCAAGAAACCGACGCCAAAAGCTGAAGAAAACAAGTAAGATCAAATTATTATAACCATGGCTTAAGTATGAATCCGGCAGGTTCATGAGGATTAATGTCCGCAAAACGGCAAAATCCATTGCCGGAATATGAATTTTTTTATTTTAGGCAATGCAATAACCGACTATAAGCATCACCGTTTTCGGAGACCCCCGAAAACATCACCTTGACTAAAGGGTCGCGGAAAATTTATCCAATAAATTAAATAGCTTCAGCAGGTGAACAAACTTGAACTTTATTTCAGGGAGTGATGCCACGACTGAATATTAAAACCCTGTTTCTGAAAAGAGCGGGGTTTTTGTGTTCTATATGTAAAGCTTGCCCTGAGCTTGTCGAAGGGGGAACCAGCAAAGGCAGCACTTAAATTTGGAATTGGAACAACTCTTGATACTTTAGTTAATGAAAGGGGAAGGGTTTATGAGCGGACAGGAAAGAGAAATAGCAGAAACTTCGGAAGCTGAAATCGCCGTACACTGGGGGGAAGAGCAATTAATCCATCCTTCAGCACAGTTTATCGCCCAGGCCAACATGACCGATGCCAAAGTTTTCGAACGTTTCAGCCTGGACAATTTTCCGAATTGCTTCAAGGAATATGCCGATCTTTTGTCCTGGTATGAATATTGGCATACGACACTGGATACCAGCGACGCTCCCTCCTTTAAGTGGTTTGTCGGCGGCAAAATCAACGCCAGTTACAACTGCATTGACCGCCATCTGGATAAAAATAAAAACAAAACCGCTCTGCACTTCGTTCCCGAACCGGAAGATGAAAAGACTGAACATATAACTTATCAGGAGCTTTATGTACGCGTAAATGAGTTTGCGGCGGTCCTGAAAGATTTTTGCGGACTGAAAGCCGGTGATATAGTAACGCTGCATATGCCGATGGCAGTTGAACTCGTCATTTCCATGTTGGCCTGTGCAAGGCTCGGCATAATTCATTCGCAGGTTTTCGGCGGCTTCAGCGGCAAGGCCTGCGCGGATAGAATCGTCGATTCCGGAAGCAGCGTCCTGATTACAATGGATGCCTATTACCGAAGTGGGCAACTGATCGATCACAAGGAAAAAGCGGATATCGCCTTTGCCGAGGCGGCAAAGGACGGGCAGAATGTGGACAAGGTTCTCATCTGGCAGCGCTATCCGGGAAAAAATTCAGCGCAAACACCGATGGTCGAAGGCCGCGACTTTTTTGTTAATGACCTGCTGAAAAAATTTTACGGAGTAAGAATCGACCCCGTTCCAATACCGGCGGAAGATCCGCTTTTTTTGATGTACACGAGCGGCACCACCGGAAAACCCAAAGGCTGTCAACACAGCACCGGCGGCTATCTGGCTTATGTCACCGGGACATCCAAGTACGTCCTGGACATCCACCCGGAAGACGTTTACTGGTGCATGGCCGACATCGGCTGGATCACCGGTCATTCCTATATCGTTTATGGTCCGCTGGCATTATGCGCTTCCTCGGTAATTTATGAAGGCGTCCCCACTTATCCCGATCCGGGCCGGCCCTGGAGAATTGCTCAGGATCTGGATGTTAACATTTTTCATACGGCGCCGACAGCTATCCGGGCTTTAAGAAAGCTGGGACCTGACGAACCGCAGAAATATAATTACCATTTCAAACACATGACGACAGTCGGGGAACCCATCGAACCGGAAGTGTGGAAGTGGTACTACAATGTTGTGGGCAAAGGCGAAGCGGTAATCTGTGACACCTGGTGGCAGACGGAAAACGGCGGATTCCTCTGCAGTACCCTCCCGGCGCTCCAATCGATGAAGCCGGGCAGTGCGGGGACAGGCGTGCCGGGCATTCATCCTGTTGTTTTTGACGATGACGGCAATGTTATTCCTCCCGGCAGCGGAAAAGCGGGAAACATTTGCATTCAAAATCCCTGGCCAGGCAGTTTCCAGACAATCTGGCGCGACCGTGACCGGTATGTCAGGCAATATTACGAAAAATACTGCAAAAATCTCACAAGCAAAAGATGGCAGGACTGGCCGTATATGACCGGCGATGCGGCTGTTACCGCCGCTGACGGCTATGTCCGCATTCTTGGCAGGGTTGATGATGTAATTAATGTTTCCGGGCACAGGCTGGGAACCAAGGAAATAGAATCGGCAGCCCTTTCCGTTCCCGAAGTGGCGGAAGCAGCCGTTGTTCCCGTAAGACATGAGTTAAAAGGAAAAGAGCCGGATCTTTATATCTCTTTAAGACCGGGAGTAACACCCAGCGACGAAATCGCCGAGAGAGTGGAAAACGCGATTGTCTCGGAAATCGGCACGATTGCGAGACCGAGAAAAGTCTGGATAGTCACCGATATGCCCAAAACCCGTTCGGGAAAGATTATGCGCCGCGTACTGGGAGCAATTTCCAATAAAGCAGACGTCGGTGATGTCATGACTCTGGCCAACCCGGAAATAGTAACCGAGATAACCAAGATGGTTCAGGAAAAGTAAGAAGGAGTTGTCCATTCCTTGCTGATCAAATAAAGCATGAAAGATTGAGTGTGGTTTGAAGGGATGTCCTTCGAATAAACAAAATTGTGGTCTCATGTCCTCCGCCGGCGGAGATCAGCAGACAAGCGGCTTCGATCCCCACTTGTGCACAGGTTTTGAACATAATCAAGGTTGAAACGCCGTATGCAACAAACGAGAGTATTACTGTCATGCCGGATATAGAAAATACCATGTCCCCATCCTGCCAAAGCAACAGAAGAATAGTCGTCACCGGCATGTCGGTCATATCGACTCTCGGAGACACACTGGAAACATTCCACACAAATCTTCTGCAGGGCAGATCGGGAATTACACACTGGAAAAGCCCGTTATATCCGGAAAGCTATTCCCAAATAGGCGGTGATCTGTCCGAATACGACATCGGCAAAAAAATGTTATCCCTGTGCAACCGCGTCCCCGCCGACGTTTCGCGGCTCATGCGCAGACTGGCTGTCAATTCCCCCCGCAATACCATAGTCAGCATGTTTATTGCCGCCGAAGCTTTCATCGATGCAGGTTTATTCGAGACAAAGACAAATCCCGAGCGGATTTCGATCATCCTTGCCGGTTATTACATGCACGAATTATATAAGCTGGAAAATTGGCGGGCGTTTGCGTCCGATCCGGATGAAATCGACGTTTCCCTTGCGCTCAAGGAGATAGACACTGATGCGCTGGCTGGCATCACGGAGTTTCTCGGGATTAATGGCCCCTGCTTCAGCACCGGAGGTGCCTGCGCGGCCGGCAATATCGCCCTGCGGACCGCCGTTGACGAGATCAGGTACCATAATTCCGATGCCGCCCTTGTTTTTTCCGCTTTTCATGAACTCACGCCTGCTTCTTTCCATTCCCTTGGAAAACTGGGAGCCCTTTCTCTGGAAAAGTTCGACAAAGAACCGGCCAGGGCGAGCCGGCCCTTTGATGCGGACAGGAACGGCTTCGTTCCCGCAACAGGCGCCGCCGCGCTTGTCATTGAGGAACTGGATCATGCCCTTGGGCGTGGTGCGCGGATATATGCAGAGCTCATGGGTGTGGGAATCAATAATAACGGGTCACGCAATCCGGCACCGCTGGAAGATTCCATGGTGCGGGTCATGGAACTGGCACTCAATGAGGCGGGTGTGGGCAGCAGTGAAATAGACTACATATCCGCACACGCCACGTCCACACCGCTCGGCGACCTCACCGAGGCCAGAGCAATCAGACGGGTTTTCGGTGACCATTCCGGAAGCCACCTGAAAGTCAACGCCCTGAAGTCCATGCTTGGCCACCAGCTTGCCGCGTCGGCTCTTGTGGAAATAGTGGCGTGCGTTCTTCAGATGCGCGCCGGGATTCTGTACCCCACGATAAATATAGAGAGAGTCGATCCGGAGATTAATCTTGATGTCTGCGCCAATCATAGCGCCGAATACCGGACAAACTGTCTGATGAAGAACGCTTTTGGTTTTGGCGGCATCAATTCGGCCTGCATTCTGCGGAGATATCCCTGATCGACCTTGATCAGTCGGCCGCCGGAGGAAAAAGCCTGGGTGTTCATTATCCGCGCCCAATTTGCACCGGATAAAGTCAAAACTGTTCTTCTATCCAGAGGGTCGTGCCATCCGGATGGTAATCCGGCAGCATAAACCAAAAAATCAAAGGAGAATGATGCCATGAACAAGGAAGAAGTGCTTCGTCTGCTCGTGAAAAACCTGAAACTAGCCATCCCGGAGTTTGCGGATGAGGATTTGGATACAAGCAAATCATACAAGGAACTGGGGGTTACCAGCCGCGAGCTTGTGGAAATCGTCGCCGTCACCAGCAAAGAGATGGGCGTGAAGCTGTCTCCTACGGCGCTTGCCTCTGTGAAAACAACCGATG
This sequence comes from uncultured Smithella sp., assembly GCA_964632255.1. Lineage (GTDB taxonomy): Bacteria > Desulfobacterota > Syntrophia > Syntrophales > Smithellaceae > MVRV01. The sequence continues at coordinate 6,840 of CAZWCA010000024.1, forward strand.
ATCTGGTGGCTGTGCTTTTGCAGGCCAAAAAGAAGTAATGGTTCAGGATCATTATGGAAAAAAGGGGCGGGATTTATTCTCCCCGTCCCTTTTTTGCCGTCATGAAATCCTGTTGCCGGAAATGTTCCGGATATCATCCTTGATGACATCGAACAGCTTCCTGCTGTCCTCCGTAAGCAGATTGACGGAATCAAATTCCGGCGGAGCCGAATGCTTCTGCATGAGCAATCCGTCCGTGCCGAACCACTGCGGCAGGAATCCACCGAAGAAAAATCCCTTTTTGCGCAGGCAGGATACGGCCTTGCCGGACCACGGCTCGCCCAGGTTCACAAACACCTGAAAAACGACGATGCCCCGAATCCTAGCCTGTTCTTCTATATCGGCCAAGCGCGCTTCAAAATCATCACCAAGCGTAACAAGAAAAAGGCGAAGCACCTGCGAATCATCAAAATATCGTGTTTCCAGCGTCGAAAAAATCCCCGGCGGGACAGGGGCCGAGGATACGGCTACATCCCGGGACAAAGGCATTTTCGCCACAGTGGAACGCAGAGCGGCTTCATATTCAAGGGGAAGGTAAACCTTGTGCGGCCTGTCGCGCAGGACGTTGAACGACAGTACGGTCGATACGCGGCCGCCGGAGGCATCTCCCTTGTGATACGTTTCACCCGGCATCAATCCCAGCTCTATTCCCGTATCGACAAATCCGCTGAGAGACGCAATCTTCTGCATGGTGAGATGATTGCAGACCGGCTCCCCGAAGATAACATCCACGTCCACGGTGGGCGCGATGGTGTCGAAAAGGTAATCCTGCATGCACATGACCGCCAGAGTGCCCCGGTATGCGGGAATGACCGTGGCCTGGCCGGTTTCGTAAAGCCTCGGATTGTGGGCAAAGTTCCGAAAAAGCGAACTGAATCCGATGATATCTCCGGATGCGGTACGACAGACAACCCCGATCATGTCGCCCGAACTGTTCGCGGCAATGAGCTTTTCCGGAACGTAATAGTTGTCGAATGGATAGTGACCGCCGTATACTTCATAAAAACAGCGGGCGACCCCCCATGCATCCTCCGGTTCCATCCCGTATATATCGAAGATCTGGCCGGGTTCAATCCGATAGCCTTCTTCCTTCAACCTGTGGATGGCTTCCTTCTTATCCTGCGGAAAAGCTGATTTCATAAACAAATACTCCTTTGCTGATTTGGCTGCTTCGGCGGACTGACTATCACGCCTTGTTATCCGGCCTGCGGATCGTCCCATGTTTTTTGTTTATCCAGGCCAGGGATTCATCTATCGCCTTAACCGTTATGTCCAGGTCTTCCTCGGTGTGACGGTGGCAGAGATAAGTATGATGGTGAGGAGACATGAAGACGCCCCGGCGAATGAGTTGGGTATAGAAGTCTTCCTGTCTCTTGATATGCAGGCCTCCCTTATCCCTCCTGAAGGTGATGAAGAACATCGGCGGAAAACCGCTCAGTTCCGCTCCAACGTCATACTTGTCCAGAAGGGCCTTAATTTTTTGCAGGAAGCGGCCACCCTTTTCCCACAGGTTATCCACGACATTGTCCCGTTCCAGAATCTCGATTGTTTTGAGAGCGGCGATCATCCCATCGCTATTGGGGAAAAAGGTGGCGGAAATGAAGACGTCCTGAGCCGCGACCATCATTACGTCCGATTTCCCGGTAATCGCACTGATGGCGTAGCCGTTAGCCATTCCCTTGCCCAGCACGCAAAGGTCGGGGATGACTCCATACAACTTTTGCGCTCCACCTATGCTGAGCCGGAAGTTTGTACGGATTTCATCGAAGACCAAGACGGAACCGTATCGGTCGGCAATCTTTCTTACACCTTCAAGGAATCCGGGGTGCGGCTCCTCCATCTTGCACTGATCGGAATGGTCGATGGGGGTCATAATGATGGCGGCCGTCTGATCGCCATGTTTTTTCATCAATTCTTCGAGCTGGGCAAGATCATTGTAGCGAAAACTGTACACATCTTCGTATAACTTTTCCGGAATGCCGCCCTTCATTTCTATTGCCCAGTCATGCCAGCCAAGATAGCCGCAACGCATGACCTTGATCCGGTCCGTATATTCCCTGGCGATGCGAATACTTGCCGTGGTGGCGTCCGAACCCGTCTTCAGAAATATGCTCTTCTCGGCACAGGGCACCAGTTCCCGCAGTCTTGCCGCAAGCTCGTTTTGGCATCTCTGCGTAAACGTCAGGCAAAGGCCCTTCTCTGTTATCTGACGGATGACGGCATCATCGACTTCTTTTTCCCGGTGCCCCAGGAGGATCGGTCCGTACCCGCAAAGGAAGTCGATGAATTCGTTCCCATCAACGTCGGTGATCCTGCATCCCTTGCCGGACTCAAAAAAAATCGGATATTCTCCGGGAATGAAATCGGCGGGCTTTCTGGCGTACAGGGTTCCCCCGGGAACCAGTGTGGTGGCTTCTTCATACAATTCGATACTTTTCGCTATGTTGAGCTTGGCGGCTTCTTTCATGGATGTCCCCTTTTCGCGAAATGCAGACAGGCTACACTTCAATAATGGATGTTATCGTTTCCGTCTGCCGTATCCTGGCCCCGCTTTGCAAGAGCGCAGCAAGGAATTTCTCCGGATCAATGCAGCCTTCCGGCGCGACCACGCCCTTGGCCCTGATCTCCCTCGCACCCAGCATAAGGACCGCAATCGAGGCGGGAAGGCCCGTTCCCGACGCCATACCTCCCACCATATCGGCCGTGTACGTTACTTCTTTTCCTTTTCTTTCCCCTTTGACCACCACCTTCAAACCGGAAGAAGAAGGCCCCTGGTCCCGGTTCTGGGGAATGGTATCCCAAAGCCGCAAAGCCAGATCATAGGGCGCTACTTTCATACCATGGACATCAATGGGGGTCTTACTCAGAAGACCCGTCTCTTTCTGCTCCCGGAGGAGTCGGTCCACCCAGCCGGGGAGAAGCGCGCCTTTGACGACCACATTTTTCAGCCCCTTGATGTAGCGGGGCATGGTCAGGGGCTGAGGATGGCCGACATAGCGAACCGTGCAAGGACCGAGCGGTTCGGAAAATTGAACCGTCTCCTCGCCGGCGCCGCCTTCCACATATTCCAGTTTCGCATCCAGAAACTGGGGAATTTTGCCTGTAGTCATGCGGAGGCTATGCTCCCAGGCCGCCGCTCCTGCAAGCTCGGCGATGCCCACGGCCCAGAACAGGGAAATCTCATCCACGCGGTCCAGTCTGTCCGCATACCATTTGGCGATGATATTGTTCGTGCCGGGATCTGAACCCATACCCGTCAGCACGGTAATTCCCGCTTCTTTGGCGGCCTTGTCTATATCGGAGGCAAGGAGGATATCGACAGCCTCGTAGTCGTCGCAAATATCGATGTAATCGACCCCCGCCTCCACAGCCGCCCCGGCCACGGTCACAGCCGTCTTTAAAAACGGTCCCGCACAGTTGACGGCCACATCGGCATCCTTGAGCATACCGGTTAGACTCTTCTGGTCGTTCGCATCGATTTTTACAAGCGATGTTTTCCTGCTTTTGCGCAACCTGTCGCGCAGAGAGGTGGGGTCTGTGTTTACATCGCCCAGTATAATGCTCTCGATTTCCTCCTGCCTGATCAGTCTCAGGGCAACTTCCTGGCCTACATTGCCTCCTCCGCCCACGATAAACACTTTCATGCGCAACCTCTTCTTTCAATTACCTGTCTACAGGTGTCTGCAAACGCAGAACAGACCGCTTAATCTTGCCGGTTCCCGTTTTGGGAATATAATCAGTAAAGATAAATTGGACAGGACACATGTAAGCCGGAAGGCGTTCCAGGATGAAAGAACGCATCTTCCGGGAAAGGCCCTTTTCATTTTCGTACCCCGGTTTCAGCACGACATAGGCAAGGGGCTCCAGCAGTCCCTCTTTGGGGCACGGCGTTACGACGCATTCCATGACTGCCGGATGATCGCGCAGAACATTCTCCACCTTAAGAGGCGAAACCCAGACGCCGCTGCTTTTGAACATGTCGTCCAGACGCCCCTGGTAGGTAAAACAGCCGTTTTCTTCAATAAACACATCGCCCGTGTTGAGCCAGCCGCCATCGAGCATGGTCTTCACAGTCATGTCTGGACGATTCCAGTAGAAGGGCGCTGTGCTTTTCCCCCTGATCAGGAGCGTACCCGGACTGCCTGAAGGAAGGCCGCAACCATCCTCGCCGGTTATTCTGGCCTCGTAGCCCGGCACTACAAAGCCTGTCCTGCCTGGTATCGCGCTGCCGGGACTGTTGGAAATGAAGATGTGCAGTGCTTCCGTCGAACCAATGCCGTCGATAATTTCCAGTCCCGTCAATCGCTTCCAGTCCCGGCAGACTCCGGCCGGCAGAGCTTCACCTGCTGAAACGCACAACCTGATCGACGGAAAGGATACATTTTCGTCCATAGTCCTAGTCATCATGCTGTAGAGCGTCGGCACAGCGAAGAAAAGGCTGGGACGCAGCTTGGCAATCAATTCGAAGATATGGAAAATACCGGCGGGGCCGGCATTGAGGGAATTGAGGATGACCGACGCGCCGAAATAAAGTGGAAAGATCAGGCTATTCCCCAGACCATAGGCAAAATGGAGCTTGCTGGCGGAAAGGACGATATCGTCCTGGGACATTTTCAGAATCTTGCCGGCATACTGTTCGGCGCAAAACAGCATATCATTTTGCGAGTGGGGCACGCCCTTGGGATCGCCGGTGCTGCCCGAACTGTAGAGGATAAAATCGACTCCATCCTCCGCTGGCGGAGAAGGCATGAGGCTGATGCCCGACTGTTCCAGCAGTTCGGCGTACCTACCGTCATCGATGCAAAGAGTGATCGGCGGGGAACCACACCCTGCCTTTACGGCGGCGGAAGAGCTGACCGTTATCAAGGCCGAGGGCTCTGCGTCGCGCAGAATATATTCGTAGCTGCTTTGGGGCATGTCCGGGTTCAGAAGAACTGGTTTAATACCGTATTTCATAGCACCCAGAAAGGCGTAAAAGGTATCGGGGCAGTCCGGAAGAGCAAGAACAATTCTTTCTCTGGGCTTTAAACCGAGTGACTTCAATATATTCCCGAAACGATTGACGTTTTCTTCCAGAAGGGCGTAAGATATACTTTCACTCCCGTGATACAGGGCCGTATGGCTCCCCCGCCGGACAGCGTGATGGTGCAGAATGTCGGAGTAATTCTTGAATTGTCGCGTCATGATGGTCACTCCAGCAAGATTAAACTTTAATCCATCGGGGGATTTTAATGAATCTGCGAAATGCCATTTTCCAGGTTGCATGGCGCAGTTGAAAAACTATGATTGCAGTTCATCTCTTGACGATAAATTTCTCTTTGAAGATGAAAAGTATAGGAAGCGCGAACCTTGTATGTCAAGAAAATCTTGGCCAAAAATAGTAATTGTTGTTTCTTTGTCTTCGATAATATAGTAGTATCAAAAAAAATCATACCAATTTGCCTGCTCGTTGGATTTCCTTCTCGATGCGAAATGGCTAAAATCAGAGGTGTTCTTTAATGCCGGATAAGTATGATCTGATTGTTATCGGCGGCGGGCCGGGCGGATTGGAAGCAGCGCAAAGAGCTGCTGTAGCCGGAAAGCGTGCAATGATAATCGAGAAGACCGGCTGGGGCGGTACCTGCACTCATCGCGGCTGTATTCCCACTAAAGCCCTTCTTGCCTGCAGCGGGCATTATGCAGACTTAAAAAAAATAAAAAGGCTGGGAATAAATGTAACTTCCGCCGCCTTTGATTTTTCGGCAATGAAAAAACATCAGCAGCAGATGGTAAAAATTGCTGCTCTTGGCGCTCAAAAAACACTGGCAGATGCCGGTGTGGAACTAAAAGCCGGCACGGGCGAAATTCTTTCTCCGCAGGAAGTAAAATTAACAGATCAATCCGGAAAATCTGAAGTTTTCTCAACAAGCAATGTAGTTATAGCATGGGGATCCGAACCGCAGATTTTGCCGGGTATAAACTTGTCCGAACGCATCCTTACCTCCGATGGTATTTTAAATCTCAATACCCTTCCCAAGAGTATTTTCATTGTAGGCGGCAGTTTTATAGGAATTGAATTTGCAACTTTTTTTGC
>CAZWCA010000024.1:13051-49849 GCA_964632255.1 uncultured Smithella sp.
GTATTTTCATTGTAGGCGGCAGTTTTATAGGAATTGAATTTGCAACTTTTTTTGCTGAACTTGGTGTAAAAGTGACCCTGATAGAACTTCTAACTCATATTTTGCCTCAGGAAGATGAAGAAACATCCGCTTTTTTACAACAGGAATTAACCCGTGCGGGTATTGCCGTGCAAAGTTCCACTCAATTGACAGGCCTTCAAGAGACAGAAGGCGGCGTAGCCGTTAAGGCAAAGAAAAATTCAGAGCAACTGGAATGGAGTGCGGATTACGTTTTGCTTTGCACCGGCAGGAAGCCACTCTTAAATGAGGCCGAGTTGATAAGTTCCGGTATCGCTTATGACCACAAGGGAATTAAAATTGATAAAAATATGATGACAAGCATTCCGGGCATATACGCCGTCGGTGATGTTACAGGCGGTATGATGCTTGCTCATCGGGCTGCCGAACAGGGAAAAGTCGCTGCTGCCCATATCTGCGGCTATGATGCCCCGCTTTACAATGAAAACTTTATTCCTGCCGTTGTTTACAGCCATCCGCAAATCGCCCGTGTGGGCATGACCGAGACCCAGGCGCGAGCTGCGGGCCTTGCCGTTGAGGTTGTTCAATCCCTTTACAGCGCCAATATTATGGCCCGTACGGAACTTGCCGGACAGGGCTTGGCAAAGGCAATCTTTCATCAGGATAAATTAATCGGTGTAACAATTGCCGGAATTCATGCGTCCGAGCTGATTTCATCCATGAGTCTTGCCGTTTCCGGTAATCTCAGCCGGAAACAAATGCAATCGTGGGTTATTCCTCATCCAACATTAAGTGAAATATTTTCATCAATATTTTTATAATAAAGGAGAAGAAGAATGGCTATTGAAATTGATCTTTCCGGAAAAGTGGCTATTGTTACAGGCGGTGGGCGCGGCATTGGGAAAGCTATTGCTATTGCTCTTGCTCAGGCGGGGGCCAGTGTATGTGTAACTGCCCGCACACAATCCCAGATTGATGAAACCGCACGAGAGATTCGCGGACTCGGGTGCTCGGCGCTTGCTGTTCCGGCTGATGCAACAAATGCAGCCTCCGTTAATTCCGTAGTGGAGAAAACGGTTGCCGAGTTGGGCGGCTTGCATATCCTGGTTAATAATGCCGGAATGGAGATGCCCAAGACACTGATGGAAACCAGTGAGGCCGAGTACGATACTGTAATGAATACCAATGTGAAAAGCATGTTTCTTTTCACTAAAGCAGCATGTTCACATCTGATCGCTCAGAAATACGGCAAGATCGTAAATGTCGCTTCAGTCGGCGCCTATATCGCCGCGCCGGGCCAGGCGGTTTATCATGCCAGCAAAGCCGCTGTTGCTCATTTAACCAAGGCTGTCGCCATGGAGATGGTCAGGTACCATATCAATGTCAATGCCATTGCTCCCGGCTGGATTCGCACTGAACTGATCAAACACCTGCTTGAGAATGAGGCAATGTTGAATAAATATTTAAAGGGCATCCCCATGCGCAGATTAGGGGAACCTGAGGATGTTGCTCCGCTTGTCGCCTTTCTTTGCTCGGATATGGCCTCGTACATAACAGGGACTGTAAATTTTGTCGAGGGCGGTATAATGATTCCGTAATTCCAAATCAAGCGCTACCTTTGTTGGCACAGCCTGCCCCGGTGCAGGCCGGGGTCGTCGGCTTCCTCAACGTATTAGTAATACGTCTTGCGCCTCCTCCCAGCCGCCGCGGTATCATCATAGATTTGGAAATGAATAAGATAATACACTCAAAATTAATATCAGGGCAGCGCCGCTGCATATTTGGCGGCGCTGTTTCCCGCCATGTATCCTGTCGAGAAGGCGGCCTGCAAATTGTAGCCGCCGGTATCGGCATCAATATCCATCAGCTCGCCGCAAAAGTAAAGTCCCGGTACAAGTTTGGAACCCATTGTCCGTGGATCAATCTCGGCAAGGGATACACCGCCTGCCGTGACGATGGCGCGGGCCAAAGGTAATGCAGATTTTATATTAAAGCGCAAAGTCTTCAAATATTCGATAATTTCCTCTTTTTCCTTAGCATTGATCTGATTTGCCTGCTTTTCCCGATCCAGAGGGATAGCCGCCAGAAAGGGGTCAATCATTTTGCCGGGTAAATATTCTTTGAGAATCTGACCAATATTTTTTTTACCGTGATTGTCGAAATCTTTTTGCAGACGTGCCCGGAGCTGTTCACGTGTCAGAGCCGGTTTTAAATCCACTAATATGGCTACAGGGCCATTTTTGAGTGCTTCAACAACGGCCAGACTCATTAAAAGAATAATCGGCCCCCCCAGGCCAAAATGAGTTAAGAGCATTTCACCAAAACGGCTTTCGATAATCGGTGCACGCGGCGCTTTTTTCTCTCCCCGGCCATAGTTGGCTTGCGGTGTCAATTTCGAGTTGATTTCCTGCGCTCTGCCCTGAAACGCTGTAGCCCGGACATTGCGCAGGCTTACATCCTGCATGGATTTTACCAGATCGATTTCCTCTACAATCAGTGGCACGAGCGCCGGTTTGGGGCTAACTATCCTGTGCCCTAAGTTTGCACTGAACTTATACCCATCGCCTGTCGAACCTGTTTGCGGCCAGGAAGCCCCTCCGGTGGCTAAAATTAACGCTTTTGTACGATAGAAGCCATGGGAAGTTTCAACTTCAAAAAGTCCGTTGTTTTTCTTGACTGTTGAAATTTTGGAATTTAATTTTAACTCAACTTGATTGTCAATGAGGTAACGCTCTAAAATTTGCACAATATCACGGGCATTATCGGAGGCGGGAAAAATACGCCCTCCTCTTTCCTGTTTTGTTTCAACTCCATAGCCCGCGAAGAAGTTTAATAATTCAGGACGAAAAAAATGATGAAAAGCATGATAAAGAAAGCGGCCGTTTGCACCATACATGGCGATAAAATCTTTTAATTCGGCGGCGTTGGTTAAATTACAACGTGTTTTTCCGGAAACCAGGATTTTTTTGCCAATGCTCTCCATTTTTTCCAGTAGCAACACCCGGACCCCATATTGGCCCGCCCGGCCTGCGGCCATCAGTCCGGCAGCACCACCTCCAACTACAATAACATCGTAAACAGATTTCTTATTTTGATAGGTTTGTTTTTCCATTTCAAAGGGTTAAGTAACATGGAAAGACAAGTCTGGTCAATCCGTCAAATTCACTGGAGTAAACCTGTATGCAAAATCAGCCTAAGTTGAATTAAAGGAATAAAATCAACTCAATGTATGATGAAAAATGTCTCACCTGTGGGGAATTAGTCCCCGCAGGCCGTTGAAGAGCAGGGCAAAAGATTAGGCTAAAATAATTTTATTCTTGAATATCAATGTCTTAAATAAACAAAGTTATTTTGAAAGAATGGCACGTAGATTGCTAATTGGTGCATGAAAATACAAAGAGGTTGCAGGTATGAAAAAAGCTTTGGCGTATATAACTTGTGCAGCTTTTTTATTATCGGCAATAGCTTTTGCTGCCGATAAACCTGCTTTTACTTCTTCCGCCGGTGATTCAGCTAAAATGGGCAGTGTGAAAATTGCTAAAATGAATGCCCGGGGAAAAGTTGTCGAAGTTACGGACAAAACAATTAAAATTGAACGTAAAGTTAAAAATAAAGTAGAAATTATGGAATTTGTCCTTGATACACCTGTGGAAAATATCGCCGTTAATGATTTAGTTAAAATAGTTTATGTTGAAAAAGAAGGAAATTTACAGGCTTCCAGAGTAGTCAAAATAGTTCCTAAAAAATCAGGTAAAAAAGAAGCAGTTAATAAAAGGCCGGCTGATCTTAAATAAAGCTATTTAGGACGGCTTCATTAATTAAAGCATAACCCTCGGTTTTGAGGGGAGTAGTAAAAATAAAAACAAATTTAGAAGGAGGATTTAGAATGAAGCGTTTAGTATTGTTAGTTGTAGCATTGGTATTTGCAATGGGCACCACCGTTATGGCCGCTGATAAAGCTGCTGCTCCCGCCAAAGAAGAGCCCGCAAAAGTAGAAAAAGCAGCGGAAGAAAAAGCTCCGGCAAAAGCAAAGAAAACAAAGAAAACCAAGAAAGCAAAGAAAGCCGAAAAGAAAGCTGAAGAAAAGAAAGCTGAAGAAGCAGCTCCGGCAGCAAAATAAGTTAATAACTTATATCAATTCAAAAAAGGACAGGTTCTCCTGTCCTTTTTTTTTGCTTTTGCCTTCAGGGAAAATAATCGATGCCCTATTTTCCATTGACAGGCATATTCTATTGTTTTATTCTCCGCCAGCCAAAAGTCTTATCTTATCAATATGCTAAGAAAGAAAACAGATTAATGACTCAAAAAAGTATCATGTTGAGCGCATTCAAACATAGCATATTCAAACGATTGATACGAAAGTCACAAGCTCGGAAAGCGGCAGTTCTTATATCTTGTTTCATTTCCTTAATAGCGAATTCAGCAATAGCCGTTGGCGGCCTTCCTGATTCCCCACGCGATCTTACTGAACTGGGTATTCAGGAATTGATGGAAATAAAAATTTCCACGGTTTATGGTGCGTCGAAATATGAGCAAAAACTTACGGAAGCACCCGCTTCGGTAAGTATTGTTACGGCTGCCGACATACAACAAAACGGCTACCGTACGTTGGCCGACATTTTGCGAAGCGTCAGAGGTTTCTACACGACCTACGACAGGAATTACCATTATTTGGGTATTCGGGGAGTATCCCGGCCCGGTGATTACAATTCCCGTTTTTTGCTTTTGATAGACGGACATCGCATTAATGACAGCATTTTTGATTCTGCTTCGATTGGAACCGAGTTTCCTCTGGATGTCGATCTTATCGACCGCGTGGAAGTAATCCGCGGGCCGAGCTCTTCAATATACGGAACCAATGCTTTCTTAGGCGTTATCAATGTATTGACGAAAAAAGTCAGCCAATTTAAAGGGACCGAAGTATCGGGCGAAGCAGCCAGTTACGACACATATAAAGGGCGGCTGAGTTACGGGAACCGGTTTTCCAATGGAATGGAAGCTGTTTTATCCGGTTCAGTTTACGACAGCAAAGGTTCTAAAGATCTTTATTTCAAGGAATTCGACAATCCGGCCACGAATAACGGCATTGCCGGAAATGCTGATGCCGATAATTATTATAACTTATTTACCAACTTAAAATTTAAAGGACTTTCATTTCAGGGAGTTTATTCCACCCGTGATAAAACAATTCCCACCGCCCCCTGGGGTGCCGAGTTCAACAATCCGGCAACCGAAACCAGAGATGATATCGGTTATCTTGATCTTAAATATGAACGCGATTTTGATTCCTGGCAGATAAAATCACGAGTATATTACGACTATTATCAGTATCGCGGAAGCTACCAGTTGCCGGCGGATATCAACAAAGACGACGCCAATGGTGAACGTTGGGGGACCGATCTTCAACTGGCCTGCAATCATTTTAAAAATCATCATCTTATTCTGGGTGGAGAATTTGTCGACTATTTTCGACAGGATCAAATTACTTATAATGTGCAACCTTATACTTCCTATCTGGACGATAAAAGAAATTCTCAAAACTGGGCGTTTTACATACAGGACGAATTCAGAATAGTCGATTCTTTGCTTATCAATATCGGCGTGCGCTATGATTACTACAATACATTTGGAGACACCATCAACCCCCGTGCCGCGCTGATCTATCAACCCCTGCCCATGACAGCCTTGAAATTTGTCTATGGTTCGGCATTTCGCGCCCCGACTGCTTACGAACTTTATTACAACGACGGCAACATCTCCATGAAATCAAATCCGGCCTTAAGACCGGAAACCATCGATACTTATGAACTGATTTACGAGCAATATTTCGAATCGCGGCTTCGTTTGACGGCCGTACTTTTCTCCAATACAATCAAAGACATGATTTCGCTGGAAAGAGATTCGTCCGACGGTCTTGACGTATTCCGCAATGTCGATCGTCTCGAAACAAGAGGGGCCGAACTGGAATTGGAAAAACAGTGGAATTCCGGTTGGAAAGCATTGATCAGCTATACTTGCCAGAAAACCGAAAACAGGCAAACGGGTGAGGAAGCGACCAACTCGCCGCATCATCTCATCAAAGGAATTTTGACAATTCCGTTGTTGAAGGACAAGCTGTCCGCCGGGTTGGAAGAACTCTATTCCAGTGAAAGAAAACTTTTGGACGGTACTCAAACCGGTTCCTTTTATATTACCAACGTCACTTTATTGTGCCGGAATCTCCTTCGGGGATTTGATCTGTCGGCGAGCGTTTATAACGTTTTTAACTTAGGATATGCAGACCCGGCCTCGCGCGAACATGTACAGAGCACCATAGAACAGGACGGCCGGTCCTTCCGGCTGAAACTGACGTACAGATTTTAGCGGGACAATCGGCCGGCAAAAATGATGAATAATAAAAAGATTTTTATCATTTTGCTGCTTCTTTTGGTAGGATGCGCCGTAACAGCGCCGTCCTTGCGTGGCGAAGAACGCAAACCTGGTGAATATGAAGTGAAAGCCGCCTTTCTTTACAATATCGGTAAATTTATTGAATGGCCGGAAAGACGAGGTGAAAACAAGGAATATTTAATTGTCGGCATACTGGGCCATGACTGTTTCGAAGGGAAACTGGAAATGCTTCGGGGAAAAAAAATTCGCGGCAGAAAGATCGTCATCAGGAAAATCTCTTCCGTAAATGGAGCAAAAAATTGCGATATCCTCTTTATTTCCAGTTCGGAAAAAACGCGAATCGATTTGATTCTCAGGGAACTGGCCAATAAGCCGGTATTGACCGTGGGTGACACCGACTCATTTGCTGAAAAAGGAGTGATGGTCAATTTCTATATCGAAAATGAAAGGATCAGGTTTGCCATAAACAATGAAGCGGCGAGACGTGCCGATGTAAGGATCCACTCCAATCTTCTGACCTTAGGCAGAATTATATCCCCTTAATTTTTTTCATACAAAGGAAGAAAAATGGCCCTGCTTGCCAAAAATTCAATCAAAAATAAACTGATAAGAATCAGCTTGTTGACCACATCAGTTGCTCTGCTTTTGACCAGCGGAACACTGGCGGTAAGCGAGTTGCTTTTTTTCCGCCAGTCGTTGATGGAACGGCTGGATGTACAGGCGAAAATCATTGGAACAAACAGCAGCGCCGCCCTTATTTTCCAGGATAAGCGGGCAGCGGAAGATATCCTCAAAGCATTGAATTCCTCTCCCAATATTGTCTGCGCCATATTGAAAGATGAAAAAGGTGAGCAAATCGCCTCTTACCGGCGAAATCCGGATGGAAAGGCCTGCCGTTGGCAACAGATTTCCCCGGATAGCCCGAGCTTCGGAATAAATAGTCTGGATATTATCAAGACTGTTACTCATGACAATGAAATTATCGGCCGTCTGTACATTCATTCCGATCTTATGGATATCTATCATCGCCTTTTGTGGGTAGTCCTGACCGTATTGGGAACCGTAACCCTCTCGATGGCCGCCGCCTATGTTTTATTGACGCGATTACAGCGTACAATTACGCAGCCGCTTTTCCATATAGCTGATGTAATGCGGACGGTATCGAAAGAAAAGGATTACTCTTTACGGGTGGCTATCCAGGATAAAGACGAAATCGGCATTCTTGGTGAAGGATTCAACGAAATGCTGACTCAGATTCAGAAGCGCGACACTGAGCTTGATTTCCATCGTGAACATCTGCAGGACAAAGTCGACGAACGAACGCGGGAGCTGGCCGCTGCCAACACCCAATTACAACTGCAACTCAGCGAACGCCAGCGCATCGAAGAAGAAAATCTGGCCCTTTTATCACGACTGAGTCGTGCTGAAAAAATGGAAGCACTGGGAACGATGGCGGGAGGAGTAGCCCATGATCTTAACAATATCCTGGGTGTGTTGACCGGCTATTCCGAGTTGCTTCTATTGTCGCTGCCTTCGGATAGTCCCTTGCGGAAATATGCGGATAATATACTTTCTTCCGGCAATAAGGGAGCGATAATTATTCAGGATCTGCTGACTTTAGCCAGAAGGGGTGTAAAGGTATCACATATAATTGATATCAACAAAGTTATCTGTAACTATCTCGATACCCCGGTTCACCAGGGATTGGCCGGTCTCCATCGGGAAGTGACTTTTGCTGTTGAACTTTTTCCCGAAGCTTTGAAAATCAAGGGTTCTACTGTTCATCTGGAAAAAACCATCATGAACCTTGTTTCCAATGCAGCCGAATCAATTGCCGGCAAGGGAGTTGTGGCAATCAGGACAGAAAACCTCTATCTCGACAAACCGGTTCAGGGATACGATACGGTGAGGCCGGGAGAATATGTGGTGCTTTCCGTTTCGGATACGGGAACCGGAATTTTCCCGGCGGATATAGCTCATGTCTTTGAACCTTTTTACACGAAGAAGAGAATGGGTAGAAGCGGAACGGGATTAGGATTGACCATTGTCTGGGGAACTGTTAAGGATCATGATGGTTATCTGGATGTGAAGAGCGAACCCGGCAAAGGCACGACATTTACTCTTTATTTTCCGGTAGCACGGGAACAATCGCCGGAAAATAAAATCCGAACCCCGGTTGTAGAGTACATGGGTGCAGGAGAAAAGATCCTCGTTGTGGACGATGTAATCGAGCAGCGCAATATCGCAAGCGACATTTTGGTGAAGCTGGGTTATCAGGTGCATAAGGTTTCCAGCGGTGAAGCGGCAGTCGAATATCTGGCACAAAACGATGCTGATCTGGTAATTTTGGATATGATCATGGATCCCGGTATCGACGGGTTGGAAACTTACCGGCGCATAATCGAAATTAAACCCCGGCAAAAGGCGATCATTGTCAGCGGTTTTTCTGAAACGAAACAGGTTCATGATGCTCAGGAACTGGGCGCCGGAGCTTATATTCAGAAACCATATGTTATTAAGAAACTCGGGGCGGCAGTCCGTGAAGAACTCTGTAAAAATTAGAAAGCCCGGAAAAGAATGATGCTGAAATAACCGGACATGCAAATATCCATTCGAACACATGTTTAAAAAAATTATTACTTATAATGAAAATGTTACAGTCAAAGCAAGGTTAATTACTTTAACCATTGTTGGTCTGGCTTTAACTATGGCGATATGGGGATTTATCCAACTTACGGCTCTTGATAGAATCCTTATTGAACAGCAGGTGAAGAGGCTGGAGGGTGTAGCAGAAACAGTGAGCGCCTTTTATCAGAATTTTCCGACTAAGAGAGGGCTTACCGCACTCGATTCAGCTATGAAAGATCATGTCCAATCAGATGTACGCCTGGCGCGGATAGATATTTTTGATACCAGTCACAGTAATGTCGATTATATTGCAGGCGCAAGCCGGGTTCAATATGAGTGGCCGGACAGTGTTATTGCCCAGGTTTCGGAAAAAAATATTCCCCGTATGGTTAAAATAGCAACTGAAAATGGATCAGCCGTGGGACTTATATATCCCGCTTCAGGTGAAACAAAAGATTCCCGAATTGTAGTAGCCATCGTCGCTTTTTCCCGCGCCAATGACGAAATTATGTCTCGCGCCAATTATCTGCTTTTTTTCTGCAGCGCCGGTTTATTGATAGTAATTTTGCTGGTTTTAGGCGGGAGTTACGGATGGATTATCGGCAGGCCGCTGAAATTAATCATTGATACAATTGATGAATCCAGAAAGGGGCAATACATTAAGCGTATTCCGATAGTAAGACGGGATGAATGGGGGCAATTGGCGGACCATTTCAACATTATGGCTGCGGAAATTCAGCAGGTAATGGCCAGCAACCTTGATTTAACACGCCATTTGGAAGATCGCGTTAAAGAAGAAACACTTAGAGTAGTTCAGTTGCAAAAACAGGTTAACGACTTAAAACATTTAACAGCTATGGGACATTTAACGGCTAATCTTGCTCATGATTTGGGTACACCTCTTCATTCAATCGGCGGACTTGCCAGCCTTTTGCTGGAGCGGAAAGGCTGGGCGCCTGATGTTTCCCATAAGCTGGAATTAATTGTTCAGCAAACGCAACGGCTTGACAATGTTATTCAAAATGTCCGCCGCGCTACAAGATTACCGAAACCCCATTTCGAGATTCTTACCATTCAGCAAATCTTAAGTGAAACCCTGCCACTTGTTGAACCGCTTATGCAAAAAGCCAATGTCACTATGGATGTAAATATCGATGCCAGTATCCCGCCCTTATATCTTGATCGTTACCGCATCCAGACAGCTTTATTTAATATTATTCAGAATGCTCTCGAAGCAATGCCGGCGGGTGGAACAATAATTGTCTTAGCCCAGGCCGTGCCTGTCCAACGATTGGTATCAATAAAAATCAGCGATACAGGTCATGGAATGTCAAGAGAAATGCTGGATAAGGCTTGTGAACCGTTTTACAGCTCCCACAAGGACGACGGCATGCGCGGATTGGGGCTGGCTATTGTCCGGGATATCGTCAAGGCTCACGGCGGTAAAATGGAAATTGAAAGTACGCAGGAAGAGGGAACTTCCATTCTTCTTTATTTTCCCGCGGCGGATGACGTCGAGCGGCCCGTTCAAATGCAGTAAGCAAATGATTAAGGATGCTTTAAAGTATCGTGAGTGCCGATAGTTCTTAAAATATAAAGTTCTCTTTCAATTTGGAAGGTAAAACGGTAACTATACGTAATTCTGCCTTCCCAGATATTCCGTGGATCATTCATCTTTTTTTATATTCAACGAGGGATTCCTTAGCAAAAAGGCTAATTGTTTTTGGGCCAATTCTTGGATAGTTTCAGGCAACTTTTGATATTGTTTTTTAAACTTCTCCATTGGATATAGTTTCATGTTCTTGAGGTTTACTTTTTCATAGCTTTGGCAAAATCTTCAATTGTTTCAAAAGGGCCGATCATGTTTCCGGCAGCGATATCTTTGTCGGCTTCTGTCTCATCTTTTTGCCATTCTTTGGTATAGAAATAAACCTGTTCCGGGTGCACCATTTTGACTGGCTTGAGCACAAGTTCGCCGTCATGTTTTTCAACTTCCATATAATCGCCGACAGCAATATTTAAATACTTGCGCAAGCTATTAGGAAGCGTGATTTGATAATTCTGTTTTATTTTAATTAGGAGCATCTTTTTATCTCTTTTAGTTTAGACATACCTTATAAATTTTAAATTTTTTAAATTTATAATTTAATAATCTCCACATGCTCAGGTGTGTATGTCAAGTTTTTATTAAACGTCGATATAGCAGAATAATGACGAGGCGTATCATACTTAATGATTTTCAGAAGAATACGATTTAGTGCCTGCCAATGGATTTTCATCCGACAATTCGTAGCGGCGTATTTTCAAACGCAATGTTTTGCGGTCAATACCCAGAAGCAGCGCCGCTTTGGATTGATTCCAGGAAACTTCTTTCAGAGTCTGTAAAATTTTATCTCTTTCCGCTTCTTCAAGCGGAGTCATGTTCGGCAAATTTTTGTTTTCTTTACTTTCTTTTTTCAACTGGAAACGTGGCGGCAGATTTTCCGGTAAAATTACCACAAAAGGCGAAAGCAAAAGCGTCTGCTGTAAAACATTTTGTAATTCCCGGACATTTCCCGGCCAGGAATAGGCCATCAACAGTTCCATAGTTTCCACGGAAATGCGTACTCCGGGATAACCGAATTTTTTCAACATGGATTCGATCAAGAGCGGAATGTCCGCCCGGCGTTCGCGAAGCGGCGGAATGCGCAGCCGAACGATGAACCGGTACATAAGATCAAGACGGAAGCGGCCGGCATTTACTTCTTCATCAATATTTTTATTAGCCGCCGCAACCACGCGAACAGCGACATGGCGCACTTCATGACCGCCGATTCTCCGCACTTCGCCGTCCTGCATAAAACGTAAAAACTTTCCCTGTAAATTCGTGGACATTTCCGTTATTTCATCAAGAAAAATCGTCCCGCCCTGGGCCGATTCCAAAAGTCCGATATGTTGATGATCAGCGCCCGTAAAGGACCCTTTTTCATATCCGAAGAGTTCCGATTCCAGTAAATTATCGGGAATAGCTCCGCAATGGACAACGACAAACTGCTTGTCGCGGCGTAAAGACATTCTGTGGAGAGACCGGGCGGTCAATTCTTTGCCGGTGCCGCTTTCGCCTTCAATCAAAACACTGGCCGGTGAATCGGCAACACGGGCAATCTGTTTGTAAAATTCCACCATTGCCGCCGACGAACCGATTAATTTCGGTTCCTCACTTACTTCCGGCGAATCCAGTTTAAGGCGCCGTTCGCGCAATTCCCTGACTTCAAGGACTTTTTTGACAATGGCCCGGCATTCGTCCGGTGAAAACGGCTTGCTGATGTAATCCCAGGCGCCCATACTTATCGCTTCCATTGTCGTTTCCAGGGAGCCGTAGGCCGTCATCAGAATTACCGGTAAATCCGGCCACTTTTTTTGTACTTCGGCCAAAAACTGCAAACCGTCCATGCCCGGCATCCGGATATCGGACATCAGCAAATCATAACGGGAAAGATCCTGTTTCAGGGCTTCCAGGGCGGATGTGAAAGCAGTTACTTCATAACCTTCGCGCGCCAGCGCTTCCTGTAAAAATTCACAGGCGACGGCGTCATCATCAATTACTAAAATGCGGGATTTCATAAATAACCTTGAAATCGTTGTTGGAATTTTAATTTACGGCAAGGATTCATCCATTGGATATGTATCATACTGCATGTGGATTTTATACCTGGATCACCGGAGATTTAAAGTAGCTTCAATCCGGTTTATTAACTCTTCTTTCCCAACCGGTTTAGCAATAAATTCCCGTCCACCCATTAATCCTCCTCCTTCCGCTACTTCGTCTTTTTGGACTATCGCCGTCATGAAAATGATCGGAATGTTTTTTGTCCGGGGATCCAAAAGAAGTTGTTCGGCCACTTCCGTGCCGGACATATCGGGCATCATTATGTCTAACAGGACCAAATCCGGGCGGAGGCTTTTGGCGAGCTTTAATCCTTCTTCTCCACAGTTGGCGGTTGTCACTTTGAAATCATAACGTTTTTCATTTTGCAGATTTAGTTTGACAAAAAAGGTTAATGATTCCTCATCATCGACAGCTAGTATGTGGATGGGTTTTTCCATGACGGTACCTCCTTAATTGGGTTATAATACGTGCAGTTAGATTGATACTGTCTTCTCCTGTTCATTTCGATTGACAGCGTAAATTATTCCTCTCGGTTTGTCAATGATTCCTGATGCTGATTGCTATTAAACCATTTGTTATTATTGTTATTTTTATATTTCCTTTTCCCCGGCGGGCCATGTAAATGCAAAAGTCGTCTCCGCCGGATTACTTACTCCTCTCCTGCCCGCTTAAGTAAGGTTCCCGCACACTGATTTAGTAAAAATTGGCTATATTTTATTATTCCCGCTTGCATTCCGGATAGAACTTTTTTAAACAATCCGGACAGATACCATGAGTAAAACTAGCCTCCGAACGATCGCTGATGTAAGTCTCCATTCGTTCCCATTGTCCTCTGTCATTGCGTATTTTTTTACAATGGGCGCATATGGGAAGTAATCCGCTTAAAGTTCTTATCTTGGAAAGCGCCTCTCTGAGCTCCAGGATAAGGACCTCCTTTTCCTCTTCCACCCGCTTTCTCTCCGCGATCTCGTTATTGAGTTCAACATTCTTCCTGCTCAGTTCAGTATTGATCCTCTTCAGTTCGGTATTGCGGCTGATGATTGTCGCTTGCGCCTCCTGCTTTTCCAGGGCGCGTCTTATATGAAGAATCAGTTGATCTATATCACAGGGCTTCTGCAGGTAGGAAAAAGCCCCCTTGTTTACCGCCTCTATTGCGGAATCAAGGGAGGCGTTGCCGGTGAGTATTATGGCCTGGATGGAGGGATAACGGGAGTTTATTTTGTCGAGTATTTCCAAACCCGGCATATCGGGTAATCCAAGATCGAGTAAAACCAGATTAACCGCTTCTTTTTCAAGGAAGGCCAAACCCTCAACCCCGTCTTTAGTCGTAAACATTTCATATCCCTTGACCCTGAGGATATCGGAAAGGGTTTTTCCCATATTTGAGTCGTCATCGATAATCAAGAGCTTTTGTTTTTTCATGCAGTCTTTCCGTTTTAGGTTTATTTTTTTTCTCGGCGATTTCTGTAATTTCTTTAGAAAAAAATTAAGGTATTATAATAGTATGGGTATGATTTACGCCTTTGCTCGTATAAAAGGGATCAATATTTTATATTCAAAATCGCTCAGGAAGTTCTTCAGCGCCACTTCCCTGCTTACCCGTTATTCATCTTCCTTTCGTTCGGTGATGTCTTCGAACATCCAGATGGAGAAAAGAGGGGGGCTGTAGCGCTTAAGTCAATGATATTGAGATATATTTGCCTGCATCATTTTCTATTTGCCGCAACTGCGCCTCTTATAACTGTTATAATACGGGCAATTCGATAATAATATTTGCTCCTTTCTCCTCTTGACTTGCCGCGTAAATTACTCCTCTGTGACAGTCAATTATTCCTTTGGATACGGAAAGCCCGAGGCCCGTGTTGCCCACGGATTTGGTTGTATAAAACGGGTCGAATATTTTATGGATCTTGTTGGCGGGAATTCCTTTTCCCGTATCTTTAAAAGAAATCTGCACAACTTTTTTACCTTCAGCATTTTTTATCTGTTGGGTACTGATGGTAAATGTGCCTTTGGGAGACATGGCATCGATGCCGTTGAGGAGTACATTGAGAAAAACCTGCTTGATCTGGTTGCCGTCAACGGAAACCTTAGGTAAGTCCGGTGCATATTGTCTGAGTAACTGCAGATTTTTTCTACGAAATTCATGGTCCGTCAATATCAGAGCTTCATCAAGCAGCGAGGAAATATCATGTTCGGAAAGGGAGAGCGGAGTACGGCGGGAATAACTGACCAGACCTTTTACGATTTCATCAGCCCGGAGAATCGCGTTGTTCATTTTTTCGATTGCTTCCACCATTGAAGCGTCATCGGCAACTTTGGCCCGCATGTAGTCTATTCCCTGCAAAATGATAGCCAGGGGATTCTTGATTTCGTGAGCGATTCCGGAGGCCAGCATGCCGATGGAAGCCATTTTTTCCTGCTGGACGACCATGGCCTGCCTTTTTCTGAGCTCCTCACAGGCTTCGGCAAGTTCCTTATTTTTTTTCTGCAGTTCGGCTTGTGTTTTCTTGCGCTCGGTGATGTCGCGAAATGTCCAGATTCTTCCATAATATTCGCCGTTTTTACCCAGTACGGGCGAAGAGTAGCGATCCAGAACTTTTCCATCTTTGAATTCAATCTCATCGATGCCGGTTTCGTTCGGATGTTCGTAGAAGTGGCGGACTCTCGTATGAAACCTCTCCGGATATCGGGCCTTATTTATTGCATGCTGCAGCAGCGTCGTATCGTCATTTTCATCGTGAAGATGCCGGGGGATATCCAGGATGTCAAAAAGATTATTATTCGCCAAAATTTGTTTACCCTTGCCGTCAACCACCATGATGCCATCCATACTGGCTTCCATCTGCGCTTCCAGGAGGGCTGTCTTCCAGGCCAGCTCATCTTCCGCCCGTTTAAACTCGGTAATATCGCGGATGGATTCGATGGCGCCGACGACATTGCCGCGGCTGTCATATAACGGTCCGGCTTTTCCCCACAGGGCGTGCGGCGCTCCCTTAAGATTAACACCCGTTTCGGCTAAAAAAACATCATTTTCCTTTCTGACAAAATTGTATTTCTTTTTGTTCTCTTCGGAAAATTCGAACACTAAATCAATCAGGATCGGCCTTCGAACTCCGTAAAACGGCAGGGCGTATTCATAATCGCCCTTCCCCAGTATGTTGTCGGCCTTTACACCCGTCATTTCTTCTATGGCACGGTTCCAAACGATAACTTTTCCCGCTGGATCAACGGCAAAAGTCGCGTCCGGCAGGAAATCGATAACGGTGGATAATCGTTTTGCCAGTTCCTGCGCCTCTTCCTCCGCCTGCCTGCGCTTAAATATATCCCAGACGCTTTCCAGATAAAGGCTCAGGTGGACGAGGTCGGTTTCATTGTAATCCTGCTCTTTGTTGGCGACGATGACGGCCGCGAGGGCTTTGCCCTCCTTGACAAGGGGAATGCCGAGCAACCGTTTTATTTTCACATGGCCTTCCGGATACCCTTTCTTGCGGGGGTCAGGCTGTGAATAGTCATTCATAATCAATGGCTTATGCTCCCTGATCGCTTCGGCCCAAATGCCGGCATCAGCCAGGATAAACTCCATCGGTTTGTAATCCATCGCGCATCCCTCCGTGGCCTTCTCTGACCACAAATGAATGTTCATTAGTGTTTCATCTTCATTGATGAAGCCGAAAAACCCCAGCCGGCTTCCGGTTATCTCGATACTTTCTTCAATAACGGAAGACTCGATGTCTTTCATTTTCGTATCGGAAAACCGGTACAAACTTAACAGGTTGGTCAGATGATTTCTCTCTCTGATCAGGTCTTCTTCAGCCTTCCTGCGGGCCGTGATATCGTGGGAATTGATCACCATTCCCCTTACCGCCTCATTTTCCAGGAGATTTTGCACGGCTACTTCATGAGTATGCCAAAAACCATCATTATGACGCAACCGGAGTTCCGCCGACAAAGTAATCCCCGGACTTTGCATAATGCGGGAGAAGATATTCGTCGCCACTGCTAAATCATCTTGATGGATAATATCAAAAATTTTACTGCCGATTAATTTCTCCGGGGTAAAACCGACCACATGTTCCAAAGAGGGGCTTGCGTAGCTTATAATGCCGCTGGCATCCAGAATCGTGATGATATCCGATGAATTCTCAATGAGGGAGCGAAAATACATTTCACTGCGGTTCAAAGCCTCTTCCGCTTCGCGTTTTTGGAGAGCGTGCCGGATATGCAGCATTAACTGATCAATTTCATAAGGTTTCAGCAGATATGAGAAAGCGCCTTTGTTGGTTGCTTCAATCGCCGAATCGAGAGACGCATTTCCGGTGAGGATGATGGCTTCGGTGGAAGGATAATCTTCCTTTACCTTATTAAGTACATCCAGGCCGGACATATCCGGAAGCCCGAGGTCGAGAATAACCAGTGCGGGAGAAAACTGTTTCACGAGTTTCAGTGCTTCTGTCCCGTTATCCACCGTCAACGGTTCATATCCTTTCATCTTCAGAATATCGGAAAGAATTTTCCTGATATTCTTGTCATCATCGATAACGAGGATTTTTTGTTTTTCCATAATGGTTTCTTCCCACCTTTTACTTGTAATTTGCATTTATGCCCTATGTCGCCCAACACTTTTTCCGGATTAATTTCAGCTTCAACTTTGTAGCCCCTTAATTTCAGGATGTCTTGAAGGGTTCTGCAAAAGCCGGGATCGTCATCGACGATAAAATGTTTTTTCTAAGGATGTTGCAGGTAATCTTGATCATCCGCAGTTCGTCATCTACCACAAGTATCCTTAATTTATTACTAATTTATTCCTCCCTCAGACAGGCAATATTACTTTAAACGTCGTCCCTTTTCCAAGCCGGCTTCCCACGCTTATTCTGCCGCCGTTGGCTTCCACCAGGTTTTTGCAGACCACCAACCCGAGCCCTATTCCTTTTGTCTTGGTCGTAAACAGCGGCTGGAACAGTTTATCCATATTTTCCGGGGAGATGCCTTCTCCTGTGTCGGAGACGGAAATTTCTATGAAACCGGATTCGGGTTCAATGTTCAATGTTCTATGTTCAATGTTATCATCTTCACAACCTTGAACTTTGAACTTTGAACCTTGAACATGCTGTGCCGCTATAGTCAGTGTCCCGCCTGCCGGCATGGCCTGCACGGCGTTGGTGATAATGTTTTGTACTACCTGTCCTATTTGAAACGGGTCTATGTTCGCGATAGGAACTATTTCCGGAATCTCTTTCAGTACTTGAATATTTTCAGGAATAAAGCATTTTGCGAGGGCGTTGTTTATCAGTGCGGAAACCGCAGTCGGCGTAATCTGCGGTGTTCTGGTGCGGGAAAAATCAAGGAGATCGGAGATAATCCGCTGGGAGTTGTCGATTTCCTGTTTGATAATGTCGAGGTATTCCCTGACGGTGTCATCGGCGCCAGCCGTTACTGCCTTTAAGAAATAGACGGCGTTGCTCATCACCCCCAGCGGGTTGCGGATTTCATGGCCGACGAGTCCCGCCAACTGACCAAGAATGGAAAGCTTCTCCCGGCGAACCAGTTCTTCCTGGGCTTCAAGCAGTTGGCTCGTTCGTTCTTCGACCCGGCGTTCGAGTTGCTCATTGAGATTGCGAAGCGCCTCTTCGGCCCGCTTCCTCTCGAACATGCCCCACACGTTCTCCAGAAACAGACTCAGATGCAAGAGGTCGGCTTCAGTGTAATCTTGTTCCTTGTTCGCCACGGCGGCGACGGCGACCGCTTTAGCTTCTCTGAGCAGAGGTATGCTCATGAAACGCCGTATTTCCACATGACCCGCGGGGCATCCTTTCTTGCGGGCATCGGGTTGCGCGTAATCGTTTACGATCAGGGGATTGTGCTTCCTGACCGCTTCGGCCCAAATGCCGGCGCGGCTGAGAGAGAACTCCTCCGGCTTGGAATCCATTTTACATCCCTCCATTGCCGTCTCGGACCACAGATGCGCTTGCACCACGGTCTCATCCTCGTTGATAAAGCCGAAGAAGCCCATCGTGCTTGAGGTCATCTTGACACACTCCTCAATAACAAAAGAAGAGATGTCCGCCACCTCCATATCCGGCCATTGGTACAAATTCAGCAGGCTCTTCAGTCGATTCCTTTCTCTGATCAAATCATCTTCCATCCGCTTGCGGTCGGTGATGTCTTCCATGTGCGCCATTACCAGGTCAGGAGGAACAAAAGAATATTTAACGTCTATATATCTGCCGGGCATGAAATGTTCGGACCGGATATCCTTGCGGATGACCTCCCTTTCCCGGTAGCACCTCTGTAAATCCAGCAATACTTCCGGCCTGTCCGCATATAGCTCCGTTGCTTTCCGTCCGACATACTCTTTGACCTTCCCGGCGGTGATGACATTTACGGCGTCATTAAACTCCACAAGGACAAAATCATCCCCTTGCCGCTGCCAGGTGAAAGTTGGAACAGGGTTGCCCTGATATTGCGCCCGGAAACGTTCCTCACTCTTCTTTAAAGCCTGTTCCGCCTGTTTGCGGTCCGTGGTATCGCGGTCAATGCCCCGGTATCCGGAAAGGTTTCCTTCCGCGTCAAATACCGGTACGCCGCTTGTTTCGATCACTACATATTGACCATCCTTATGCCGGTTAACGTTCTCCAATCCGGAAAATGGATTTTGGGACTTGACAATTTTCTCAAATAATACAGCTACACGTTTCGCTTCATCCGGAGGCATCAGGTCAAAAGGACTTCTGCCGATGACTTCTTCCGGTTTGTATCCAAGCAGATCTTTTACCTTCGGGCTTGCATATGTATAGACGCCGTTCCGGTCAACCTCCCAAACCCAGTCGCTGGTTGATTCAACCATCGACCTGAACCGTTCTTTACTCTCGCGGAATGCCTCCTCCGTCCTTTTGTGATCGACTATCTCTTGCCGGAGCTGCTCATTGACCTTTGTAAGTTCCTCTGTGCGCTCGGCAATTCGCCGTTCCAATCCCTGATTGAATGTGTATAGCTCAATTTCCGACCGCTCTTCTCTTTTATATCTGGAAAACAGCTCCCGCGACAATACGAGAGTGGCGGTCAGGAAGGCGACATAGAACAATATGATTTCCGCCGCTTCCTGTTTCCAGCCGGCGAGGTAGTCCTCGGTTGCAATGCCGACATTGATGTACAAAGGGTACGTCCCGATTTTACGAAAGGAAACTATTTTTGCCGTGTTGTCCCAACTGACCGGTGTGTAGAAGGTGCCTTCCGTTTTTCCCGCCTCATACAGCCTGCGCAATTCCGGGGACAAGGTTTTGTTGCCGAGAATGCTGTGGATATCTTGAGGCGCGGGATGGCGGGCAATGATGCCCATATCGGCGGCGCGCAGGGAGATGCCTCCGTGAACACCAATATCCACGGCGGCAAACAGCTTTGCAAAATAATCAAGCGCAACAGATTCGGCAACAACACCGAGAAAAGAACCGTTTTTGCCGCTGATACGGCGGGCCATAACGACTACCCATCGACCGTCCAGGCGGCTCTGAACCGGCTTGGATATGTACATGTTTTCATTTTGTCCGTCACGGCAGGCTGTAAAGTAACTCCGGTCGGAAATATTGAATGGCGTATTGTTTACCGCTTTTCCGACAAAGAGAACCGTTCCTTCGGCATCGGCCAAAAGCAGATTGGATGCTTCGGGTATTCTTGTATGCTGCCGCATGATTACATGTTTCACGGTTAATGCATCAATCCCGCCGCCTTTATAATGAGCGAAAAAATCATCGGCGACATTGAGCAGCACGATGTTTATCTTGTCGAATATGCTGGAGATGTCGTGTTCAAGGATACGGGAAATATTTTGTGAGGAAATCCGGGCGCGCTCCACGCGTTCCTGTCGGAGTTGAACTATGTTCATAATTACGAGGCAAAGCACTATCGCATTGGCGATCAGTATGCCCGCCGCCAGGCTGGCGGCAAAAGCGCGTATTTTCGCCCGAAGCTCTGCGGATCGGTCAAATTGGGTCGGCTCATCGGCAAGCATGGTTATCCTTTTAATTCTTCCGAACAGTTCTGTTTCCCGTCAATACCGGGATGATCATCGCAGTAGACAAGGGGATGAATTATTGTGCTAAGGTCGGACATTTTCCCCTCTCTGATTACAGCGCCGTAGAAGAGATGGAATGTCCGGAAATTGATGCCTAAGCGGGAATCGCTGCTGCTTTTCCGGTTCATTCCCCGTTGTTTTTTTACGACGGTACAGGTAATTTAATAATAAAATTAGCTCCCTTACCCACTTGGCTTTCCGCGTAAATTATTCCCCCGTGGCTTTCAATGATTCCTTTGGAGATGGAAAGTCCGAGGCCGGTGTTCCCGATATCTTTAGTTGTATAAAAGGGATCAAATATAGTTTTAATTTTGTCGGCGGGAATTCCGTGACCTGTATCTTTTAAAGAGATTTCAATCATTTTTTTAATGCCGTCGGATGCCGGTCCGGTTATGATGGTAAAAGTACCGCCTTTGGACATGGCGTCGGCGCCGTTGACCAGCAGGTTGACAAACACCTGTTTAATCTGGTTGCCGTCCACAAATACCTGAGCTAAATCCGGTGAATATTGTTTTATGACCTGCAAATTTTTCTTACGTAGTTCATGTTCCGTCAAGACAAGTGATTCGTCGATTAACTCTGCTATGTTTTGCAAAGCGAAGGACAGCGGATTCCTGCGTGCATAGCTTAGCAAACCCTTGACAATTATGTCGGCCCGGAAAACAGCCTTATCCATTCTTGCGATTATTTCGGCGGCCAGCTCATCGTTCGCAACTATTGTTTGCAGGTAGTCGATTCCCTGCCAAAGGATGGCCAGAGGATTTTTAATCTCATGGGCGATTCCGGCGGCCAGCATTCCGATGGACGCCATCTTTTCCTGTTGAATGATCATGTTTTGTTTGTTTTTTAATTCTTCGTATGTGGCCGCCAACTCCAGATTCTTTTTTTGCAATTCGGCCTCTATTTTTTTACGTTCCGTAATATCGCGGGAGTTAATAATGATTCCTTTTATCACTTCATTTTCCAGCATGCTTTGCGCAACGGATTCCAGAACACGCCATGAGCCGTCATTATACCGGAAGCGGTACTCGAAGGAGGTTATGGTGTCGGGATTTTGGATGGTCTTTTGAAAGGAATCCATCACGGCGGGCAAGTCGTCGGGATGAACAAGTTCAAATATACTGCGGCCGACCAGTTCCGAATGCTCATAACCCAGAATGCGTTTGATTGTCGGGCTATCGTAACGGATGGTGCCATCGGCATCCATAATCGTAATAATATCCGCCGAGTTTTCGATAAGTGAGCGGGAATGCAATTCGCTTTGTTTTAAAGCTTCCTCTGCACGGCGCCGTCCGATAATCCTTTGCAGATCATTGGCTACAACCTGGATCAGGATGGCATCATCTTCAGTATATTCTTCAGGCTTGTTGCCCACCCCGAAAATAATCCGGACTTTGTTTTCTTCCAGAACGGGTATGCTCATGAACCGCCGCAAGGGGGAGTGTCCCGCGGGCAGTCCTTTCCGGTTGGGAGAAGCAAGGAAATCATTATAAATAACAGGTTTTTGAAGACGAACGCAGTCAACCCAGTTACCGGCTTGTTCGATGGGATAATGGGTTGCATATGATGCCGTGCAGTCCCTTAGAGCTTCATTGTTCCATGTCGATAAAATTACCTCTTTCTGATCGTCGGAAATGAGATGAAAGAAGCCGACGGTGCTGTTGGTGAAATAAATAACCTGGTCGAGGATATATTTGAAAAGTTCTTTGTCGGCCATCGCCGCTGCCTTCTTATACAAGTCAATCAGGAAATTGTTCAGCGCCATTTCCTTGTTTGACCGTTCTTCCGCTTTTTTTCGTTCGGTAATATCTTCGAACATCCAGATGGAGCCATCCTGGGGTTTTGCCGGGTTCAGAGCCTTGCCGATGAAACGGCACCAGAATAATGATCCGTCGCTACGCCGCAGTTGGATCGTATTGTCGGAACGCTTTCCCGTGGCCAGAATCGGATAGGCTTTGTTTCCCAACTCCTCGTAAGCTTCATCGGAAGGATAGATGACACGAGTGGAAGCTCCTTTAATCCGCTCCAGCGGAAGCATCAGCAGCTCTCCGACACGGGCATTTACCCACTCGAAGGTGCGGTTGCGCACAAGGGCGATTCCCAGAGAGCTGTTTTCCAGGATAAGGTTTTGCACGGCGCTGATATTACGAATTTTTTCTTCCGCTTCTTCGCGTTCGGTAATGTCCCGGTCGATTCCCCGGTAACCGGCAAAAGCACCGCTTGCGTTAAAAACCGGCTCGCCGCTCGTTTCCAGAATTACCCGCCTTCCGTCCCTATGAAGGTTGATATTCGCCAGTCCCGAAAACGGTTTGTGCTCCACCAAATAATTTCTAAATCTGGCTGAGATATGCACTGCTTCTTCCGGCGGCATGAAATCAAAGGGTGTTTTTCCAATAATCTCCTCCGGCCTGTATCCGAGAATATCCCATACTTTCGAACTGCCGTATGTATATCTGCCTTCGGCATCCACCATCCACATCCAGTCGCTCGACTTTTCGACCAGGTTCCGGTATTGCTCCTCGCTCTTCAGCAACTTTTTTTCCGCCTGTGTGTGCAGGTGGGATAAGTACGTGACGACGCCTGCTACAGCAATGAAAACAGCCACACGGATGAAGGCTTCCCGGATGGTTATGATATTTGACGTGTAGGAAAGAATAAGAAACAGGTAAAGAAAGGCCAGGCCGACGGAAAAAGCAAAACCTCTTTTCAGGTAATAAACACAGGCGATAATGATTGGAAAATAGAAGAAATTTTGAAAGACGATAAACCACCCGGAATTAAGGGAATAGATACTGACGGCGACTGCTAAAAGCGTCGTGGCGATCACCGCAGCTAAGCGCCCGGCAGTGGAGAATAAGCGGAATATTACACTGTCTGTATTCATTAGTTTGTTTCCTTTTATAATATGGGTAAATTAATGATAAAATTTGTGCCCTTCCCGATACGGCTTTCCGCGAAAATTATTCCCTTATGATTATCGATTATTCCTTTGGAAATGGAAAGGCCCAGGCCCGTGTTGCCGATCGGCTTTGTCGTAAAGAAGGGATCAAAGATACGTTTAAGATCATCAGCCTTGATTCCATGTCCCGTGTCTTTAAAGGAAATCTGCAGGGCATTTTTGCCGAAGGGATCTTTTATATGCCTGACGCTGACGGTTAAAATTCCTCGGGGAGGCATTGCTGCAATACTGTTGAGAATCAGATTGACGAAAACCTGTTTCATCTGATTGCCGTCAACAGAAACCCTGGGCAAATCAAGCTCATAATTTTTCACCAGCCGGATGTTCTTCGCGCGAAATTCATGCTCCGTTAACGCCATGGATTCATCGATAATCTTCGTCATGTCCTCTTCGGTCAATGCCACAGCGTGTTGCCGGGCGTAATTTAACAGCCCTTTGACAATGATGTCGGCGCGGAAAACAGCGGCGTTAATTCTGTTGATTACTTCCGCCGTCAAAGCATCATCCTTAATGGTCAATTGCAGATAGTCCATTCCCTGCAGGATGATGGCCAGTGGATTCTTGATTTCATGCGCAATTCCGGCTGACAGCATGCCGATAGACGCCATCTTCTCCTGCTGAATGATCATGGCCTGCTCTTTTTTGAGTTCTTCGTAAGTTTCAGCCAGTTCCAGATTCTTTTTTTGGAGTTCCATTTGTGCTTTTTTACGTTCTGTAACGTCGGTTATCGTTCCCTCGAGAAGCACCAGTTTGCCGCGGGCGTCGCGGACAGCTCTGACGTTCGCAGAAATCCAGATAATTACACCGTCACTACGCAGAATCTCCACTTCATAATTATTAACAAAACCCCGGCAGCCAAGTAGTTCCATAATCTTTATACGTTCCTCGGGATGAACGTACAGTGCTCCTATGAATTTTACAGTATCGATCATCTCCTGAGGTGAACTAAAACCGCCGATGCGGGCAAAGGCCGGATTAAGGCTGACATACCGGCCGTCAGGCGTGCTCTGAAAAATACCTTCGCTGGCATTTTCAAATATATTCCGGTATTTTTCCTCACTTTTGCGCAATGCTTCCTCAGCTTGTTTCCGTTCCGTGATGTCTTCCAACATCCAGATTGAACCATCTTGCGGTTGGGCGGGATTTAAAGCCTTACCAATAAAACGGCACCAGAATAAGGTTCCATCGCTCCGCTTAATCCGCCGAACGAATTCGGAGCGTTCTGCACAAGTCGGAATTGGACAGGCTGTATTTTCCATTTCCCCGAAACCTTCATCGAACGGATAAATAACGCGGGAAAGGAATTCCTGCACCTGATGGAGAGGAAGCATTAATAATTCGCCTAAACGGACATTCGCCCACTCGAAGATACAATTGCGCACAAAGGCGATGCCCAACGTACTATTTTCCAGGATGTGATTTTGTATTGCGCTGATATGGCGAATCGTTTCCTCCACCTGCTTGCGTTCGGTAACATCCCTTGCAATGCCTTGAAATCCGATTGGTTTTCCTTCTTTGTCACGTCTCAGCGATACGGATACCTCCAAAAAACATTCATTCCTGCTTTTCGTAATAATCTTCCAGTCGACAATTCTGGCAACCTTTCCGGTTGTAAGTACATTGCTGAAAGTTGCCAACGCTTTACGGGCATTATCTTCATCCATATATTGTCTGAAGTTCATCCCGGTTAATTCTTCTCTGGAGTAGCCGAGTATTCTGCACGCGGAATCATTAAAAAAAGTAAAATTCCCGGCAAGGTCAACTTCGTAATAAACATCTTCAATACTTTTCAGGATAGCCTGATATCTTTCGTTGCTTTCCCGTAGTTTTTCTTCCGTCCGTTTGCGCCCGGTAATGTCGAGACAATGACCGATATAGCCGATAAATTCACCTTTACTGTTGTAACGCGGACTGCCGTCATCCTGAATCCACCGGTATTCACCGTCATGACGGCGTAAGCGATAAGCGATGCTGAATTTTTGACAACGGTCAAAGGAATCGGAATAAGTTTCAAGACAACGATCCAGATCATCGGGATGTACTCCCCCTATCCAGCCATTGCCCAATTCCTGCTCAAGAGAGCGGCCTGTAAAGTTGAGCCAGGGTTGATTGAAGTAGTCGCATTCTTTGTTAATTCCCGAAGTCCAGATCAGGGCCATACCGGAGTCCGCCAGAGTGCGGAAACGGGCCTCGCTTTCGCGTAAGGCTGTATCCGTGCGTTTGCGTTCCGCCCGCGATTTGGCTTGTAATAATTCCCTTTCTATAGCAGGAATCAGCCGGAACAAATTATTCTTCGTAACGTAATCTTGGACACCTGATTTTATGCATGCGATTGCTTCTTCTTCACCGATTGTGTCAAATAAAGCGATGACCGGAATATCAAGATTCAGTTTGGCAAGCAACGTAAGAACGTTAACGTAACTGAAAGAGTTCTTCAGTCTGTTATCGCATAAAATGATATCCCATGGTTTATTGCGAAGAGCAGTTGAAATGGTCTTTGCGGTTTCCGCGCGTGCCGATTTTGGGTTGAAGCCGCCTTTTTTAAGGATTTGTAATATCAGATCGGCATCATCATCCGCATCTTCAATCATCAGGATCCTTAAAAGCTTTCCCATTTTCTCTCCTTAATCGGTACAAGCCCGGCCTCGATGCCCTTCTCAGAAGTTGATGGCGAAAAAATACAGAAGATTCAGGTTATGTTGTTAATTGAAATTTTTTCAAGATTCTCCAAGTCAACCGTGAGCAAGCCCCGGCTTGCGTCCGTTTATTCATTCAGGACTACAAGCTGTCATCCCTTTTCCTTCCCGTTTCACGAACTTCGTACCGGTGGAAAAGAATAATTTATTAATTGTGGAATTAAAAAACAGGCTTTTTGAGAGAGTCGTCATGATGGTATTTAATTTCGTTGAATGGTTAAGTCCGGACTGTAATAGGCACGTTAATGTTTTTGCAGGCCGGCAAACCGGTTTAAAAAATTAAGCTTTACGTCCCAAAATTTTTTTGCGGCGGTATACTAAACTAATTTTATGTGTTTTACAATAATCGATTTGAATTGTTGATTTGCATTGATGAGCTTTTTGAATTTTTTGAACTTGTTATTTTTATTTACGGCAGCGCGGCAATGAAAAAACCTTTGAGTTTAATACCGCCCAAGGCATCCTTAGCCACAATGTTGCAACGGATTTTTTTCTCTCCATGTTCTTCAAATTTATCGGCAATCCTGCCGGTAATTGTGATGGTTGCTCTTTCTTTCGTATTTTCCCAGTCATCAAAATCAACAGGCTCAGTCATGCCGGCAAAGCGTACGTTAAATTTGCGCAAGCTCCTGTTATCAATCCAGGTTGTGACTGCCTCACCCGCAATACCCATAATCAGCGTGCCGTGGGCGATAACGTTCTTCATACCAATTCCTTTTACAAAAGTATTGTCGTGATGCAGCGGATTGAAATCGCCGGAAGCGCCGGCATAGCGAACCAGATCGGTCCGGGTAAGCGGCGATGATGTATAAGGAGGCAAAGAATCACCGACATTAATATCGGCAAACTGCAGAGGCATAATTATTCTCCTATAATTCCAGTAAAGTAGAGCGGGCTTTGATAACCAGTTCACCCTTTTGATTTCTCATTTCCGTTTCCAGAACGGTAACCTCAATAAATTTTTCGGGGTTTCCCTGACTTTCCTTTTTATAAATATCAACTACCTTCATTTTTCCGGTAATAATATCTCCGGCACAAACCGGGCTGAAATATTCGTATTCTTCTTCACTGTGTAAAAGCCTGTTTGGATCAATTCCCAAAGCGTTGACGACAGCCCTGAATCCTCCGCAGGTACGCAGCATCAAATGGGTTGTAAAGGTCGGGGGAAGGATTATTCCAGGATATCCGCAGTTTTTTGCCGCTGCTTCATCAATATAAAGAGGATTGATTTTTTCCGGGGAATCTTTTTGAGCCACAGCCATGGCAAATTCAGCAATTTTTCCTTTTTCCACTTCTATGCAACGAGAAGGAAAAACATAACCAAGTTTGGATTTATCGGCCATTCCTTACCTCCGGATGTGATATTCGTGAAGCGCATCTCGTATCTCGTTTTTCACGCTTCACGCTTAATCAAAAAGTCCTGTTTTTTCCATTTCGGCGATTTGTTCTTCGTTATAACCCAGCTCCTGCATAACCGTCTTTGTATCAGAGCCGGCCGGTACGCCTATTTTCTTGTATTCCGGTTTATAGCCGGAAAACTTAATGGGCAGAGCGGGCTGCCGAACCTTGCCGCCATCCGGTAAATCAATATCGACCACTATTTCCCGGTTGCAGCTTTGCTCATTCTCCAGAGCTTCCTGAACTGATAACACCGGTTCAACACAAGCATCAACCGTGCAAAAAATTTTCATCCATTCATCTTTTGTTTTTGTTTTGAAGATATCCCTGATTTGCTTTTTAGCTTCTTCCTTGTTTACGGGCATAATACCCTGTGGGCCGATTAAATCAGGCCTGCCTATAGTCTCGTAGAAAATGGAGCTGAACTTATTTTCCAGTGGTCCGACGCTCAAGAATTTCCCGTCTTTTGTTTCGTAATAATCGTATAGAGAACCGCCGTTAAATATAGTGCTTTCATAGTCCGGATTCCTGCCGTCAACTAAAGAAGCCGCAGCATGGTTATTTAAAGCAATGAGACAGTCAGTCATGGATATATCAATATATTGACCTTCGCCGGAGTTGCTGCGGCCGACAACCGCCGCCAGAATTCCGATAAGAGCATTGACCGCGCCGGATGTATCAGCGATAAATATGCCATATGATACGGGAACTTCGCCTTTTCTGCCGGAATAAGACATGATCCCCGAACGGGCCAGATAATTGATATCATGTCCCGCGCGTCCTGCCCAAGGTCCCGTTTGCCCGTAACCTGTTATGGAACAATAAATAATAGCCGGATTAACAAGGCGAAGAGATTCGTAGTCAAGACCCGCCCTGGCCATGATTCCCGGACGGAACTGCTCGATTAAAATATCGTAATGCATGATCAGCTTATGAACAATTTGCCGTGCCCTTTGATCTTTCAGGTTTAAAAACATACTGCGTTTATTGCGTCCGAGATAGGCTCCGTTGGCCGAAATTTCCTTCCCGGGAAGCAAAGGAGGGAAGAGGGTATTGATGTCCGGGCGCGATCTGGAAACAATTTTCAAAACTTCGGCGCCCATATCGGCTAAATAAAGGGTTGCCAGCGGACCGGGAACCATACTTGTAAAATCAAGAATTCTTAAACCGTTAAGAGGAGCTGTCATTGTTTAATTCCTTTTCGGTTTCATGGTCTGCAAAGCGGCAATACGTTCCAAGAGCGGCGGATGAGAATAATAAAACCAGGCATACAGCGGATGTGGATGCAGATTTGCCAGATTATCTTTGGCCAGCCGCTTCAATGCGCTGATCATATGCTCGGGGGTTCCTGTCAGTTCTACGGCTATTCTGTCGGCTTCCCGTTCGTAACGGCGCATTATTCCGGCGCTGATTGGCTCCAGGAAAAAGCTGAGACAACTTAGATATAAAGATACAAGGAAAAGACCGGCATAAAAGGGCGTCTGAGTTAAGCCGAAGGCTTTATAGAGAACCGGAGCGGCGGCTACGGTATAGACAAAGTAAAATACCGCAAGGGAGGCGGCAATTGTAAAGACTAACTGTTTTAAAATGTGTTTCTTTTTCCAGTGGCCGATTTCATGTGCCAACACGGATAATATCTCTTCGTGTGAATGAGACTCCAAGAGTGTGTCAAATAAAACAATACGCTTTGCTTTGCCGATCCCGGTGAAGTAGGCATTTGTGTGCCGGGACCGTTTGCCCTCATCCACCTGATAAATGCCTTCCGCCTTCAGGCCGACTTTCGCCAGCAATACCTGAATTTGCTCCTGTAATTCTTTATCTTCGATGGGTTCGTATTTATTGAACAGCGGAGCAATAACCACCGGATAGATCCAGAGCAGTAATATTTGAAACAATGTAAAAAAGACCCATGCCCAGAACCACCAGCTTTTCGGCAGGTAAAGGACAAATGTCATAAAGGCGCTGATTAGAATGCCCATAAGAATTATCGACAGGATTAAAGACTTGGCCAAGTCGGTAAGCCATAGCTGCCAAGTGATGGTCGAAAAACCATATTTTTTTTCCAGAACAAACGTGGAATAAAGATCAAAAGGTATACCGGCGATTCCGCCGATAGCGGCCAGGAAGCCAAAAAAAATCAACGCCTGGATGATAAAAGGAATCTTAAGGGACGTAATAACGGCGACAAGAAGAGGCAATAAAAAGAAGACTACGGCAAGTTCGAGTGCATCAGAGATGAAATTTTCTTTTGTTGATAAACGGGTATTATCAACCGTATAGTCCACCATTTTATTCAATGTATTCTTATCAATGATACCCTGAAAAATAGAGGGAATATCTTTGCCGTGTTTTCGCAAATATGAAATATTAAGCTGCTGCAAGACATGACGCCAGCAAAATCTTAAGGCAAACAAAATTAGAAAGGTAATTATCAGGATCTTTTCCATACCAACGCTCTTTTAAAAGGGAACTCGCCTTTGCCGACAATAAAGATTTCGTAGTTTAGCATTATTTATTGCTATATATAAGAAATAAATTTAATCAATGCTTGAAAATAACGTAATCTTTAATTAAAATTACATTAAGTAGTCTCGCAGTTATTTGGCAGGATGGATATTCAAATCAATCATGAGGAGGAGGATAGAAAATGCCTGATGTAAAAACAGGAGATGTGCTGAATTGTGAAGTATGCGGACTGACGGTAATTGTAAATGAAGAATGTGGTTGTGAGGAAACGGAAATTTTTTGCTGTGAAGAACCTATGGTGAATAAAGGACCCGCAACGAAAAAAGCTTCCGCGACAGCGGCTCCCGGCAAGAAAACCGCAGCAAAGAAAGTAAGTCCTGCTGCAAAAAAGAAGACGGCCAAAACTACGGCTAAAAAAGCGACGGCTAAAAAAGCAGCGGCAAAAAAGACAAAAAAATAGAGAAAAAGTAACGTAGCGATACGTTGAAATCAGCAAAACTTTTCTAAGAAAAGAGCCTTCATAATCGAAGGCTCTTTTTGTTTGTGCCGGCAAAACCATTCTTAAGTTGACTTTTATCGCTGTGATTCTTATATCACTGCTCATGAAGAAAAATTCATTTTCAAAGCATAATGAAAATTCATCAATCGCCGGTGTGCATTCAGAGCGAGAAAGCAACTGGTGCGAAAAGTACGGCTATTTTATCGATCTGGATGCTTGTGCCGCCCGGTCGCTCATTCGTCCGGCATGCCGCCGCTGTTATAAATCTTTATTGCAATTATCATTGCCTTTTGATTGCGATAAATAAGCACTTAAATATAGTAAGACCAGCCGATATCTGCATGTAAATCTTAAAAAATAAATGTAAACAACGCTGTATCGTTTCCTGATTGCTTTATCCATTCGGCCATAATCAATCAAAAGTCTTTAGGCGAGTCCGGGCAATATCAAGTGAATAAAAGAATGCTTGACTAAAATTAGAGAGAAAATTAGAAACATTGAGTAAAATATATCAGCAAACTCTTTGCCCGATTGGATGAAACGATAAAATGATCGAATTTTATAAAATGAGCGGCAGCGGCAATGATTTTATAATTATTGACAATCGTGATTTATCACTGAAAGTGGGAGATATCCGGGATTTTGTTCGTAAAGTTTGCCGCCGAAAATTATCCGTTGGGGCGGATGGCCTTTTTTTGATTGAGCCATCTGATTGTGCGGATTTTAAATGGCAATTCTATAACTCCGACGGCAGCATGGCCGATATGTGCGGGAACGGCGCTCGTTGTGTGGCGCGCTACGCTTATACCAAAAGCATTGCCGGAAAAAAAATGTCCTTTGAAACACTGGCTGGAATAATCAATGCAGAAGTGAACAATGATATCGTAAAAGTGAGGTTGACTGATCCATCACCGGTCAATTCAGAGGAAGAGATTAAAGTTGATGACAGGATTTTTATTTTAGACAGTGTCAACACGGGCGTACCGCATGCAGTCGCCTTCGTGGATGATCCGGAATCGTTTGAGGTGTTTGAATGGGGGCGTAAAATCCGGTTTCATCAACATTTTGCGCCGCAGGGAACAAACGCCGATTTTGCCGCCGTTCAGAGCAGGCAAAAAATCCGGGTGCGCACTTATGAGCGGGGTGTGGAAGATGAAACTCTGGCTTGCGGTACAGGAATGGTGGCTGGAGTTCTGGCGGCAGCTCAGAGAGGGCTTGTGGACTCACCGGTTGATGTTAAAGTACAAAGCGGGGAAACATTGCGTATTTATTTTAGTCGAAAGGGCGAAAGCTTTACCGAAATTTATCTTGAAGGCCGGGTAAAAATGGTCTATCAGGGGTTTCTTTTTGAAGAAGCATATGATTAACTTTTACAATTAATGCACTCATAACGGCCATGAACAGCCTTTTTTACAAGGCTGTCAAATTCATACGATTAATTAATGTTGATAAGGAGGTTTACATTGCAGACTGCGAATCGTTTGGCGAAGATTCCGCCATATTTGTTCATGGAGCTCAGAAAGAAAATCAATAAAGCCAAAGCTGACGGGGTGGATGTAATCTCCCTGGCCATCGGCGATCCCGTCGAAGCAACGCCTGCGTCCATTATCGATGAATTATGTGCCACGTCGCGCGATCCTTTGAATCATCGCTATCCGACTGACGAGGAAAAGGGAATGCTTCTTTTTCGGCAGGAGATTGCCGACTGGTATCAAAAAAGATATGGTGTTAATTTAAATCCGGAAAGCGAAATTCTGGGATTGATCGGATCAAAAGAGGGTTGTCATCATTTTGTTTTGGCGCGGGTCAATCCGGGCGATACCGTGTTAATGACCGATCCCGGCTATCCGGCTTACCGGGCCAGTATCCTTATGGGTGAAGGTGTTCCCTATAATGTTTCCATCCTGCCGGAAAATAATTATCTGCCGGTATTGGAAGACATACCTTCCGATATCGTCAAAAAGGCCACGGCGATGTTCCTGAATTACCCGAATAATCCGACCGGAGCCTGCGCGACTTTGGAATTTCTCAATAAACTTGTGGCATTTGCTAAAGAGACCGACATTGCTATTTGTTATGATAATCCTTACAGTGAAGTCCTGTTTTCCGGACAACCCCGCATCAGTTTCCTGATGGCGGAAGGAGCCAAGGATGTGGGCATCGAGCTCAATTCTCTTTCTAAACCTTTTAATATGTGCGGTTGGCGAATCGGCATGGCCTGCGGCAATCCGGAACTCATCGCCGCCATCAGCAAAGTTAAAGAAAATACGGATTCCGGAATCTTTAATCCGATTCAGTTTGCGGGTATCCAGGCTCTGCGTCATGAGGCGCCCTTTATCGAACAAATGCTGGAAATTTACGGGAAGCGGCGGGAACTGGTTCTGAAAACGCTTAAAAAGATAGGGATAGACTTCAATCCGCCCCGCGGAACGTTTTATCTTTGGGTGCCGGTGCCGAAAGGTATGACTTCTTTGGAATTTACGAACCGCCTGTTTGATAAAACAGCCGTTGTTGTTGCTTCCGGTACTGCCTATGGCCAGTATGGCGAAGGCTTCGTGCGCATATCATTGACGGTTCCGGATGATCGTTTGAAGGAAGCGATGGCTCGCATAGAGAAAGAATTTAATTTAGAATAACAGTTATGAGGCCGAAGACTGATAAGCGCTTCGATCTTCGGCCTAAGAGGTTGAACATATGGAAATGGGTATATTGGGGCTTCCCCAGAGCGGAAAAAGCACCCTGTTTGAAATAATGACCGGTACGAAAAGCAGTGCTTCGCATACCGAAACCTGTGTGCGCGGCCAGGCTGCAGTTCCCGATGAACGCTTTGATCAATTGGTGGAAATTTACCACCCGGCAAAAGTCTCACCAGCCAAAGTTCCGTTTGTCGATATTCATGCCGTGGGTGAACATCCGTGGGAAGCGGTCCGGCAAAACCTGAGTGGTGCCGATGGTCTTTTGCATGTTATTGATGGTTTTTCCGTGCCGGATGTTCAGCTGTGCCTCGATTCGTATCATAAACTGGAAGATGAACTGATCTTTTCCGATCTTTTGGTCATTGAAAAAAAATTGGAACGTCTGGCCAAAATGTCCAAAAAAGCGCTTTCTCCTCAGGATGCAACTCAAATTGAACTGCTGCCGAAATTAAAAGAAGTTTTGGAAGCGGGCAAACCTATCCGCAGTGCCGGATTAACAGAGGCGGAAATTTTTTCTTTGCGCAGCTTTTCGTTCTGGTCGGTCAAGCCCGAACTTGTTGTCATCAACGTTGCTGAAGATAATATGGAGCTGGCCGATGCTTTCGCCGCCGAGGCAAAACTAACGGAACCGGTAATGGGCATTTGCTGCAAGATTGAAGCGGAGCTGGCCGGGCTGGAACCCGCTGATCAAAAAGAATTTCTGGCTTCTCTGGGTATCACCGAGCCCGCCTTTGGCCGAATAATCCGGGGTGCATTTTCTCTTCTGGGGCGCATTTCCTTTTTTACAGTCGGTGAAGATGAAGTGAAAGCATGGGTGATTCCCCAAGGAACAAAGGCGCCCAAAGCCGCCGGTGCAATCCATAACGACTTTGAAAGAGGATTTATCAAAGCCGAGGTGATGCACTTTAATGATTTTGTTGCCTGCGGCAAGTCTGCTGCAGCAGTAAAGTCAGCCGGCCGCATGCGTCTCGAAGGAAAAGAATATATTGTCCAGGATGGGGATATAATTACATTCCGCTTCAACATTTGACGACTTCGTAAAAAGGCCGGATGCTGCGTTGCGCAGCATCCTTTGTCATTGCGCGCCTTGCCTGCGACCTTTTTACGAAGTCGCATGAAAAACGTTTACTCTGCAATTTTTTTCAATCCAGTGATAATTGATATGAAGTCACTTTCTTAATCCAGGAGGGACTATGCCGGTATCTGAGAAGTTTATTGTTTCGACGATAAATAAGTTTCTTTCCTCACCTGCAAACTCGCTTCAAACCGATTCGGCTGAAAAAGCCTGGGATGAAGCGCTGGTCGGTTTTTCCAGCGGCGACGATCCTCTTTATCAGAATCTCAAATCCGATATTGGTGAGTTTTACTGGACGCCTCAGGAAATCTTTTCCCTTTCTTTTCCTGACATTTCCATCCGGC
Source organism: uncultured Smithella sp. (assembly GCA_964632255.1). Lineage (GTDB taxonomy): Bacteria > Desulfobacterota > Syntrophia > Syntrophales > Smithellaceae > MVRV01. The sequence continues at coordinate 47,941 of CAZWCA010000024.1, forward strand.
CGGAAGAATTGACAGTCATTAGTTGGGTTCTCCCTCAGACCGCAGCAACGAGAGAAGATCAGCGCCGCCGGAAGCAATATCCTGCCGAAAGGTGGTCGCGGTCACGTGTTTTCGGCGAAGAAACAAATTTTGATCTCGCCCGTCGTTTGGCAGATGTCCTTATTCGCAAGGGCCATCCTTCTGTTGCGCCTGTTCTTTCCCCCTTATGGGGCATGCGGACTTCAGAAAAGTACGGTATTTCTTCCAACTGGTCCGAACGCCACGCAGCCTTTATCTCCGGACTCGGTACCTTCGGCTTATGCGACGGTCTGATTACGGAAAAAGGCAAGGCCATGCGTTGCGGATCACTGGTTGCCAAAATTGTCATTCCTCCTACTGAAAGGAAATACAGCAATTACCACGACTATTGCCTGTTTTACGTAAACGGAAAATGCCGAAAGTGCATCTCTCGATGTCCCGTCGGCGCTATATCAGAAAAGGGACACGATAAGGATGCCTGCAAGAAATATCTTTTTGAAGTTCTCGCCGAATATTCAAAAAGCAGTTATGGATTTGCGAGCTACGGATGCGGCTTCTGCCAGACCGGAGTTCCCTGTGAAGCGGGCATTCCCCGCGGGCTTGCCAGCCAAAAAAATAATTGGATAATTTACCTTACGGTTTAACAGCTGGATTACCTTAGACCGTTTCAATGCGTACTTCAGGAACAACAGCGTTAATGCGGAGAATTTTCTTTTCCGCTGTCAAGAGTATCAGGTTTCTTTCTTTTGCCTGTGCACATAGCCAAAGATCATTTTCGTCAATCTGTAATTTTTGACCAGTGGCCTCATTAACCCATTCCTCAATCCAACGAGGACGAAACTTTCGTAAAGTATTATTTAAATACTTATTGGCAAGCTCGGCCTTGATGAAGCCATATTCTTCCGCCGTATGCCTCGTAACATTGAGAGGGGAGTGCGTTTTGCAGTAAAAATAATCTGCTCAAGTCTTTGTGTATTAATGTTCCTGCGTAGCGTTGCCAGCCTAATGCCGAATTGTAATTCGGCAAAAGTGATCACCGAGACATATTTTGGCGTTTCATCATCCAGATCATCGATAACTTGGCATACTGTAGAATGGTTGCCTTTGGTCGGATCAAGAAGAGCCGAGAGAAAGCATGTGTCGAGTAAGTAGCCATCAATAGACACATTATTCATCGAGATAATCCTGTAATAATTTAGCTTCGGTTGAAGTCAGCGGTTGAAAAATTCTTTGCACCCAACGTCCGGTAATTTTTTTGTATTCCTCGCTGATATATTCATGGAGAGGGATAAAAGGTGTATAGCCTTCCGGAAACCAGCCGGTGAAAGGATGTGTTACTGGGCGTGCATATCCACGAAAATAATCCAATAAATTCCTTTCCAGACGCGGCGGCAGGTCATATGCTTTCAATATCTCTGCATCTATTTCAATCAACAAGGAATTAAGCTCTCTATCTCTTTCTGATTTTTCTATCGGCAATGCCTCCAGTATCTTCTGATATTCAAGAACTAAGCGAGAAATCAGACCAGCATCAATTTCAGATGGAATTGGTAGCTTCTTGAGTGTTCCGACGCGAAATCTTTCTGTTCGTGAATGAGTAGTTAAGTATGCGTTGGCCAGAGGATTATTTAATATTGCTGATAGAGTATTTATATCAATATTTGAATTATCTCGAAGCCAGATACCAAAAAACTGTTGAGAACAAACCAAGCCATTTCGATCAGGATAGGCTGCAAATCGCCATGTTCCCCTGTTCAAACGAGCTGCATTAGCAATAACCTTTGGCTTTTCCCAAGAATATTGAAGTGCATTTAATAATTTTGAGCTTTCATTGCAATCTAGCAGTCTGTCGGATTTAAAGTAATCATTCAAAACGTAGGATCATCAAAAA
>CAZWCA010000025.1:0-48902 GCA_964632255.1 uncultured Smithella sp.
AAGGCAAGGTAATACGGAAAAAAACCAACTCCGGATTGTTAGCTCTTCGACAAAACTGATTATTTTATAATGTTTTTCCAAATTCAAAATTGAAGTTCCAAATATCTAAAAATGGACAAACTAAGGGTTAGTTGGCCTTACGGCGTTGTGCAGCCATATACTATTTTTAATACGGACTATGACAGGCGCAATAAGTGTAATTATATCTGTATGTTTGTTCATGAAATAAAGCAATGGTATTATAATAAAAAAACTCAAAACCAAATTTATTAATACATTTGCGATCGAATTTGAAAGATGCCATTGATTTTTCAGCCAATATATTACAGATAAACACAAGAGCGAATATAAAAAGGGCTTAAATACATTTTTTAAAAAAATTAATCTTTTTTTGTTTTCAGAAATTACATATTTTACGGATAGAAAAAGCATCGTAAATCCCCAAAATGAACTGGCCAAAGTTGCTGCAAGGGCTATACCTACTATGTTCCATTGAAAATTAATGAACAATACACTTAAGCCTATCTGAATGAGTGCACTAATTATTTGTAGATATAAAATGTATCGCTGCTTTCGTCTGGGAATTAAAATCAAATATAAAACGTTATTTGCGGATAGAATAATGCTTAAAAAGAAAAACCCCGGTAAAAAAGCATAGAATGCATTTAAACCAGGTGTGAATTTGGGCATAATAAATTCAACAGCCAACGGAATGGTGAAAAAACAAATTACAAGAAATATTGATGATGCATAAGAAAAGATTAATGTCGGTCGGATTAGATATTTTTCCAGAGATTGGGCGCAATCATTATTTACTCCTATATGTTCTACCATATGGGGGAGCATTACGGTACCAGCCTGTGCTAAAATCATATACAAAAAACTACCCCCCATTGCGACAACTCCGTAATAACCTAAGCTTGTAGCTCCAAGAAAGGCGATTATCAACAATCGATCAGCCGTTTTAACAAAACTATTGACACTCGATATTAAAAAACTTGGAATCCCAATAATCATCAATTCCTTTAACGTTGTAAGCGACGGTTTCCAATTAAATTTAAAGGACGTTTTAATGTTCCATAGCAGCAAAGCCATGACCGATACTAAAACAGATCCGATCATGAGTCCTTCTACTGAAAAAAAATATACTAAGGGAACAATAATACAGAAGGAAGCTATGTTGCGCAGAATGAAGAGATAACTTGGAAATGAAAAGTTCTTTTCATTTGTTGTAATCCACCGGTTATAAAAAGTCGTCTGCTGTTCAAGAATAATTAGTATGGATATTGTAATCAAACCCCAAAAAATAATTTTCGATGATTGAGAAAATATTAAAATATAAATTAGAATTCCCAATACATAAAGAGCGGTTGCTAATGTCCAGACAAAGTATACAGTATCCGCAATGCTTGCGCACTTTTCCTGATCTTTTTTACCTTGATAATAGGGATAACGAATGGCTAAGACATATTCGAGTCCTAAATTAGCAAACCCGCTATAAACTAGCATTATATTTAGCCCGATCCATATGCCATAAAGTTCTGGATTTAATATGCGCATAACTAAAATTGTCTGGACAAAAATCAAAATTTGGCTACATACACTTGCCAAGTTTATTATTATTGAGTCTTTAGCTATTTTTGATTGGAGCGATTTGCTGGCGGTAGAGTTCATTAAATATGCTTAGACATTAAAAACAGCTGATTCCTTTGCTTAATTCGTATCTATGGAACTTTCCTTCCCGTTTAAGCACTTTGCAAATCCTTAAAAAAATCTGATTCATGCGAAGCTATCATTCGGGCATAAAGTTTATGTCCTTCTAATGTAATATGATGACCATCCTGGTCGTTAATATACTTTGATATACTGGAACCTGAACTAATAATTGCTTTGTGTATATCCATCAGATGTATATTCCCGGATTCAACGGACTTAATGGATTTAGAAATTAATTTGTTGTAAAGCTCAATGCTTGAACTTAAACCGGGAGAATGTGCTTCTATTGATTCATTCGTGGGGGCAATATTAAAAACATACACCCGATTAAAATCTTCCTTTGCGGTTGCCAGCCACTTGATTAAAGTAGATTTAAATTCTTGAGGTATTATGTGTCTCCAAGAAAATCCTGAGTGAAGAATGCGGGGGCGGTAATGATGCAAGAATTTTCGCACAACTTGCTGTAATATTCCAGGCAGGCGAGAAACAAATTTTCCCACGGAGCTTGGTATGGGACGCGGTGCACAATCTACAATTCCGCACTGAATTATCAAAACATCCCCTTTGTCCGGTCTAAAATAAGAGCTATCTCGCTGATAGTCCGCCCACAAGGATTTTATCGTCCCTCCTCCCACGGATCGATTATATAAACACACCTGCTTCCCGGGATAAATGTGTTCCAATGACTGTCTGAAAAGTTCCGGATAAGTGCAATAAAAAGGGACAGACTCAAATTCACGAGGCATGCTGAGAGAATCGCCATATATTCTTACAAGAATAAATGATTCTCTGTTCATTTTGGTGGGCATTTTGTTTAAATATTTAACAAGTATAAACTGGAGGTTTGGAGTAAGTCATCGAAGAAATGCATATCTCCAAGGAATGCTGATTGCTGCGATATGTTAATAAAGTCTTCAAGTATTGACCTATTATTAAATCATTACACATAATTAATAATTTTTTTGTAAATATTTACATTATTAGCTTGTTCTTCAATAGTGCAAAGATTCTGAGTATCTCCATTAATAAAAGCTTGGGTTTGTTTGAAGAGACCTGGCTTATAGTCAATATCTAAATTATCATCCACATCCAGGAATTCTACAGCAATAGAACCGATCTTCTGAATTTGCAACTTCTCCAACGGTCTGAATATCAATCGATGCCTTCTGGTAAGGACTTCAACTCCCCACCTTCCCGGTGCCTCCCAATTAGCATGATAAGAAAATAGGGCACCGGTCTCACTCTTACCTGCACCCGTAAAGATGGAAGCTGCGGGATGCCAATCCAGCCGACCAGCGGTAAAGCACGAAATTTCCCGCGGTTTACCTCCGAGAAAGAAAGCAAGATCGCATACATGAGTCGAATTATGAAAAAACCAACCATCTTTTACTCCAGGTTCTTTTTGCAAATCTTTTATAACATGACTCCATTCTGTAAACTCGAAAGTAAAAGATATAACACCCCCGTCTTCCTTTATTATTTCCTGAGCCTTTTGGACGGCGGCATAGAAACGACGATTATATGCAATGTAAACTTTTGAATCTTTCTCTATTGCCCGACGAAATAACTGACCAACTTCTTCAGGTGTAGCCGCACCGGGCTTTTCGACAAGCAAAGATTTTATTCCGTGCTCAAGCAGTAAAAGGGCAACCTTGCCTAGCGACATTTCATCCACTGCGACAATGGCTTTATCGGGGATATCTTTGCTCTGCGATAACCAGCTTTCTATCCCTCCTGTGTAAACGGGAATGTCTGACACGGCCTCAAACTTCGCGGCGGATTCCTTTCCGCGCCCTACCACTACTGGGTCTACATTCAATGCTTTTAAAACTTTCACATATTCAATTGCCATAGGACCCGCGCCGACTAATAATATTTTATTCACTCTAATCTCCTTAAGATATTCCTCCGCACTCAAAGTATTAGTTTCGTTTGTTAATGCTAATCAGGTAAAAATATCAGGTAAATGGGAAGAGATCGTACTTGCCTTCGCTTTTGCTATTTAAAAAATGTTGAAGTCCATCAAGTAAGGTCAGATGTATTTTCATAGAATCATCATACCCGACCAAGTTACATGTGCCTTTGGTCAGAATATCTGTTACAACTTCGGTTGTCATCTGACTTTGATACTGGATTGTAGAATCTACTTCCATCCATTTCCAGTTTTCACTTTTCTTTGATATTAATGCTTTCCCTTCCCACTCTTTTGAAATTAATCGATTTTCCGAAGACACAATCTCAACCATTACAGGCATGTCACCATTGGCGAAGCAGGTAAATATGCCCTTACAACCATTGGCAAACTTTACATATAATGTTCCATTGAGTTCAAGAAACCCCTGTCGCTTACTGGTGACAGGCGGGTAATCGAGAGAACTGGTATCTAATTGATAATTTAATTCCCCTGATAAATAAGCTATGTGATCTATGTAATGTATGGCGTTGGTTATGAGTCCAAACTGGCTACCCGAAACTGTATAAAAGAAGACAGACTCCTGAAAAAGTGATTTTAAGCCAGCATAAAATGGCATGGTGCGCATACTGCAGTTTACCCATGTTTTCACTTTTTTTGATTGGAGTAAATCAAACACCTTTAAATAATCATCTCTATTATTGAAAAGCAGCTTCTCTAAGACCATGTTTTGAACATGACCTGTATACAAAAGAGTTTCGATGATTTGCCTGCGCACATTTGAACTGGAAGGTACTATTGCCAGATCAACTTTATCAAAAGAAGATGGAATTTCTTTTAGATACCTGACAATATGTGTTTCTTCACCCAAAATACCTTCATATCGCTCTTTGGCAATCTTAAGAGATACCTCGGATGGATCAATAACCGTGATATGAAGTGGAATTTTTACCGCTTTTAAAGCCTGAAGATGGCGACTACCAAGTTGTCCAGCACCGACAATAAATATTGTTTTCATAATGCCTAATCATCAACTCCGTCTTGATTTACTGTGTGCCTTAACTTCCATTCACCGTTAACTTTTGCCCAGAGATGCGGTGAACGCGCATTATCACGTAATTCCATAAACTTGTCGGGTTCAATTTCGATATAACGCATAACCTCCTCGAAATAGCGGTCAGGAAATTCTCCATCAAATCTCTTAACCAGAGCTACACCCTCTTCTCTAGTCAGATGTTTATTTCTGATCTCCTGCGCGGCATCGTACGTTGCACGGCCCAAGCCGAATTTTATAAATGTTGTATAATAGTGAAGATCATCGATCTTGTCATCAATGCTATTGTATTTACTGTATGTTCCTTGTGTTCGAAAAGGCCTGGCTTGAAATCCGGTATTTTCCACCGCGTAATAATAAACTTCCTGGGGCGTCCATTTTAAATAATAACCTAGATAGTGCACCTCGATGTTGGATTTTTCCAGTTCTTCGTACGGCGCCGGTAAATAAGCCATTAAATCTACCAGTTCAATATTATATTTTTCCATTATTTCCTGTATTGATACCCCGCCAAGGTACACATCTTTAATATTTTTCATACTGAAGTACGATTTATCGCGCAACGATGTAGCATTATCCGCGATGGGATTGCCATATTCAGCTTCATTTTCACCGTAGAAAATAAGGGGAATTTTGTATTGTAAAGCAATTTTCGGAGCTAATAATTTTTGCCCCAACATAAATGTCTGAAAAGGATGAAAAATATTTTCTATGGATAATCTAGTCAATAATTTCATGACGCGACCGTTTTGATTAAAACTTATATTATCGAAACCGCCAACTTCTATCCATTTCCGAAAATTTTTATAGCCATAATCTGTGTAGAGAATGGGCGGCCATGTAACAGTCAATGGATGCATACCATATTTATACTTCAAGACGTGTGACTGAAAAGCGCTATCCTTGCCCCCGCTTCCGGGCACAATACAATCATAATAACCATCATGGCGACGATGTTTATCTAATAGTTGTAAGAGTTCTCCTTCTCTTTTTTTCCAATCAATCTTCTCTTTATTTTCGGCATGCCGACAGGCATCACAAATGCCATCACCATCAATGTTTAAAGTCACTTTTTTGCTATTAATTGTATGTTTAAATTCAACTGCCGACCCCGGTCTCTGATTGGACATGACGCATCGTTTACAAAATACGACTTTTTCCGGAAGACCATATTTTGCCTCTAATTTTTCCGCCATATAGTTTTATTTCTCCCTATTACGAATAATTTTATTTGCCCAGTGCCGGTATATTTTTATTCCCTCTGAGGCGCTCTTTTCAGGATGAAACTGGGTTGCGAAAATATTGTCTTTTATAACCGCTGAACAATAATCTAAACCGCAGTATTCAGATACGGCAAGGATATTTTCCGGTTTCCTAGGTTTGGCATAGAAAGAATGAACAAAATACATAAATTCACCGGAATTGATCTGCTCCAGCGGCGTATTATGCCAACATTTTTCTCCACATTTCTCAGGATATAAAATTTGATTCCAGCCGATCTGAGGTATTTTGTTTTTCTCTCCATAGGCATTGACGGATGGAAATTTTACTACATCTCCCTCAATCAAATTTAACCCTTCATGCTCTCCGAATTCTTCACTTCTGGTGAATAATAACTGCATTCCCAGGCAAATACCCATAAAAGGCTTACCACTCGAAGCAAATTCCAGCAAAGGGTGTACCAAATCTAATTTACGAAGATTTTTCATCGCGTCGCCAAATGCGCCGACGCCAGGCAATATCAAGGCATCAGACCGGAGTATTTCTTTTGATTGACCGGTGATTACTGGCTTCAGGCCAACAGCTTTACAGGCATGCTCTACACTGAACAGATTACCGGCTTCGTAATCAACAATAGCAACATTTCCAAAGTTAATTTCTAACATTGGACTGAACCATCTTTAAATTGTAACGGCAAGAAATATTCTGATGATAAAGATATTGTTTAATTTCAGGAAGGGTAACCATATCTATTTTAGAAAAACCACGGCCGCTTTTCAAAAATTCAATATTGCCTTCTTTTTTATAATCGCCATTCATTTCATTTTTACTTATGTATTCATAATGAAGTATGGAAGCAACAGCGACGGCATCTGCCTTTCCGGTATCAATGACCGATTTTATATCGTTTACGGATCCGGCACCGCCATGGGCAATTACAGGAATGGAAACAGCCTCCGCCACCATCTTGGTCAATTCAAGGTCAAACCCCAGCCCGGTACCCTCCCGGTCAACAGATGTTATTACGATTTCTCCTGCACCAAGTTCTTCCACCTTCCTGGCCCAGCCGACAACTTCCATGCCTGTATGCTCTCTCCCATTGTCCATATAAGCAAGATAACGACCATCCGGCTGTTTGATGGCCTCAATCGTCACAACGATGGTGGAAGAGCCAAACTTTCGAGATGCTTCTTTGATAATCCCGGGGCTTTTAATTGCCGCCGTATTCAAAGAAACTTTATCTGCACCCGCCCTAAGTGTACTTCGAATATCCTCCAGCGTTCTGATTCCGCCTGCAACAGTAAGAGGAATAAAAATCTCCCTGGCCGTTTTGGTAACAATGTCATGCAGGCTGTTTCGATTATAAAGGCTGGCAACAACATCCACATACATCATCTCATCTGCACCCGCTTCATAATAGTACCGGGCAAATTGCTCGGGTTTACCGAGCACTCTTAATCCTTCGAGATGAATGCCTTTAACAAGATTTGGCCCCTTGATATCCAGTCTCGCAATGATCCTTGTATTTGTTCCCATAATAGAAGCTGAAAATTATCTTCAAACTTTGCTTAATTCTTTCCTGTCGGAAAGCATAATCTCGCATACTTTCAGATCGAATTCTGTATCAACATCCAAGGACCTCAGTTCCGGCATAGAAAAAGCAATGGTCATATCGGAAACAAATTTCCTTGTTTTAATAAACCAATCAACTTTTGCAACGTAAACAGCACCATTTAATGCATAAATTTCAGGAAGTTTTTGCCTGAATAAAATAGTAGAATTTTGTTTTATCAGAGGCGTCATTCTTTCTTTATCGTCCAGGTAATACATCCAATATGGACTTTTTTCCGGCCTGTTTACTGATACGCAGGCAGGAGCTTTCCGGGAATAGCATTTTTCAATGCACCCATCAATATCTTCGGCCAGACGTAAGGGCGATGTTGGTTGCAGTAAAATTAAATAGTCAAATTTTTCATGAATATTTTCCAAAGCGTGTAAAATTAACTCCATACTTGAAACATTATCCTGAGCCAGTTCGGGTGGGCGGATAAATGGGACCTCACAGTTCCATTGCCGTGCAATGCTGATGATTTCTTCATCATCGGAAGAAAGAATAATACGATCAATATGCTTGGATTTTTTTGCTTCTTCAATCGTCCAGGCAATTAAGGGTTTTCCTGCAACCAGCCTGATATTTTTTCGTAGTACTCCCTTAGACCCGCCACGGGCAGGAATTATAGCCAAAACAGACTTACCGTCGATCATTTATTTTCTCCACGCACCTATACACCTGTATCAACTGTCAAGCCAAGATACTTAAGAGTCTTCTTGTATTCTTCCCATTGCCCAATATCAAACCAACGTCCCCAGCAAGGGAATACTCCAATTTTGCCTATAGCGGATAATTTTATTTTTTTTATTAATCCATCGATATCCATTTTTTCATTGTCAATCAGATAATCAAAAATCTCTGGTTCCATGACATAGGAACCGGTATTGACAAACAAATCATATTTAGGCTTTTCAATCATTTCAAAAAGGGAACCGTTACTCATATTAAGTACGCCATATGGCACATCAACTTCTTTATGGGAGCCAATGATTGTCAATGTATTCAAATTATCTTTATGCCAAGTTATAAACTCTCTATAATCACCATCAAGTAATGTATCACAATTCGTAAAAATAAATGTTTCATTGATTTTACCTTTTAATAATGATAGCCCACCAACTGTACCGCAGTATTCGTTTTCTTCTATCAATTCCAGTTCATACGGCTGTCTATTTTCACTGAAATAAAGTTTGATCATTTCCTTCTTATGATTGATCACAAGTTTAAAATTATAAAATCCTCTTTCATAGAAACGATCCATGATTATTTCGATGATTGGCTTTTCTCCAAGAGGAATAAGTGGTTTAGGAAGAATTTTAGTAAAAGGATCCAATCGAGTTCCCTTACCTCCTGCCATTATCACAACAGGATTACTTAATGAGCATCCAATTTTTGTCGATTCGGAAATGAGATTATCATACCAGGAAATAATATCTTTTATTTTTCCTTCATTATCTAAAACAGGAATAAATTCAATCAAATATTCCTTCATTAATTCATGTGCTTTTTCTTTGATATTTTTTTCATCCCACCTAAAACTGAAAAAATTCTTCTTCATTATCTCTGCAATTTTTACTGTCAGATCTAGACCACTCGTTATTCCCCGCCGAATATCTCCATCTGTAAGTGACCCGATGAGTTTTTGATTATCATCGATGATAAACAGAATTTTTATTCCCCGCTGTGTCAATTGCAGCATCGCCTGCTTAATAGTTATATTTTTATCAGCGAGAAATAATTTTATTTTTTCGATATCCATTTTTTTATCTTCAAATAATCTTTGCGGGTATGCCCGCTACTCTAACATTTGCAGTAATATCCCTTAAAACAACGGCGCCTGCTCCAATAACTGCACCGTCTCCGACTTTAATTCCCTGAATGATTGTTGAGGCGGTTCCGATGTGAGTCATTGTCCCGATTTCCACTCCTCCTGAAAGGACTGAGCCGGGAGCAATATGTGAATGGCTCCCTATTCTGCAATCGTGATCTAAAACAGCGCCTGTATTGATGATGACATTATCGTCTATTTCACAGCCTGTTTGCACAATCGCACCCGCCATAATTTGGACACCTTCGCCTATTTTCACATCATTCATGACGATAGCAGATGGATGAATCAAGCTTGCAAATGAATAACCATTATTTTTAAAATTTAAAAATATCTCTTTTCTCTTTTCCGGTAATTTAACTGAGCCAATTCCATTAACAAGCTCAATCATATCCGGCGCATATTCTTTTACTTTGTCATCGTTTCCCAAGATATAGATCCCAGCGACGCTTTGACCGATGAATGATTTATCCGGGTGAAGAATCCCAATGATTTCACGCTGCAAAGCGATGAGAGAAGAAATCAGCACCTTGGCATGCCCACCTGCACCTATAATGATAATAGGCCGGTTCCCGATCAAATTATTTCATCCTCGCTGTAATCTCTTTTTGATTTTTCATTGATTAACTCCCAATATCTCATAGGTGAGATACCGGTTCCCGGTCTCTTAATAGCAAGATTTGATGCTGAAAATGATTCACCCTCGCGAATTGATTTAGCAGCAACCAGGCTTTTCCGGGCTACATCTCTGTTTTTTAACTCGGACGGTGATGGCATTTTCTGCATACTTCCCATTGACGCTTCCACCTGTTTTATAGCTGCAATCATAGCTTTCAATTCGACAGGTTCCAAAGATGCCTTATGATCCGGTCCGGGCAAATTGCGATCCAGAGTAAAATGTTTCTCAATGACAGTGGCACCCAAAGCAACTGCTGCAATTGGCACTGCAATGCCTGTTGTATGATCGGAAAGGCCTACGGGCAGGCCGAAAGCGGTGTGGATGGTAGCCATTGTCCGCAGATTAACTTCGTCAAATGGCGAGGGATATTCAGTGTTGCAATGTAAAAGAATCACTTTTTCTTTCAAAATTTCCCGTCCTACTTTAGAGCAATAGGCAGCGTGGAATTTTTCCAAAGACGGAGTATCGTTACCGGATAAGTAGCCGAAAGCTAAAACACCAAGAGCTGCTTCAATCTCACCCAGGGTACTCATTCCCGTTGAAAGAATAACGGACTTTTCCGTTTTTGCTACATGTAAAAGGTATGGCCCGTTGGTGATTTCACCGGAAGGAATTTTGATGCGCTGAAGATTTAATTTATGAATGAGAAAATCTATACTTTCAAAATCAAAAGGTGTGGATAAGAATTCGATTTTTCTTGTTCGGCAATGCTCAATGAGAATTTGGTGGGCCTTCTCATCAAGTTCCAATTTTTTGATCATTTCCAACTGGGATTCTTTTTCGGCTGTTGTTTTTATTTGATAATCGGCCTTCGGTGCATGCTTACTAACTACTTTCTCCGCTTTAAAAGTCTGAAATTTCACAGCGTCTGCGCCGGCTTCAGAAGCAACATCAATGAGTTGTTTGGCCATTTCTATGTTACCGTTGTGATTCACACCGGCTTCGGCAATTATATAGGTGGAATTTTGCTTATTTTTTCTCTCAGTTGCCATAGTTCACATCATGGAATTTTTTTATCAGGATATTCTGAAGCGAAACCTTCTTTAAATTTTCCTTGATCTTAGAAGAGACATTGCCCTGCCCATATAATAATTTTACATTCTTTAAAATAGATATAAACTCCGGCGATAAGCCCTTTTTAATAGCCTTGGTAATTGCCGGTTCATTTTCTTCACAATCGATAATAGAATCAGCCTTTAACCTCCCTTGTTGTCGCGTCCCGATATTCACCGTGGGTTTATGCAAAGCCGGAGCTTCTAAAATCCCACTTGACGAATTGCCAATGACCAGATCTGTATTTTTTATTGCACTCAGGTAAAGAAGTTGTCCCATTGATATAAATGCCTTTGCCCGAAATGGATTTTTTTCTACATATCTCTCAATGTTATAATTAATGATTCGTCCAGCTGTGTCAGCATTCGCTTTTGTAAAAATGACGGTTGCTTCGGGATAATGATCTATGGCCTTTAATAATTCATTAAATGACTTTTCCGGTAATGTATCACTCAAGGTGACGGGATGGTAGGTGATAAGGAAAGATTGCCGGGATAGTTTAAAATCGATGGCCTTCTCGAAAGAAGCCTTATTTAGAAGCTTCATTTTTTTTATATTATCAAGGCCCAATGCACCATAATTCATCACCCTTTCCGGATTTTCGCCCATTTGGATGACTCTCTTACGGTATGGTTCAGCTGCCGTAAAATGGAAATGGGCCATTTTAGTAATGGCATGACGAATGGATTCATCAATAGCGCCTTCTGTGGTTTCTCCGCCATGAATATGGCCAATAGGTATTCTGGCAATCATGGCGGCTTGGGCGGCAGCAAAAGTTTCAAAACGGTCACCAAGAATAACCAGAATATCCGGTTTCAATCTGGCTAAAGCATCGGCAAACCCTATCACACCCAAACCGATGGATTTTCCAATGCCAACCGGCGTGTCACTGGAGAGGAGCATCTCCACTTTCTCATTAATTTGAAAGCCATCTTCCTCAATCTTTTGATATGTCAAACCGAACTCAGGGGACAAGTGCATGCCTGTGGCAATTACCTGCAGTTCTAAATGAGGATCTTCCTGGATTTCTTTCATAAGCCAATAAAGTAAACCATATTCCGCCCGTGTACCTGTAACGACGCAAATCCTACGTTTATGCACTTTTTTCTCCAAGAAAAGCACTACTCGGTATATTAATAATGCGCTTGGCCAGGCTTTCAGCACAGGCAAGATCCATTGCGGGGTAATCTTTAAACATAGTAAGCTTATTCATCAGTGTCCAAGCAGGTCTGGTCATGATCCCGCCGGCATTTGTTTTTTCAAGTATCTCATCGCGTCTATCGGAAAAAGCCTCATCTAATAAAAGGGTATTAAGCCAGTAATTACTCCTAGCAAATGAAGGTTCTATAAAGAATGATATACCTTTTACTCTTTTAAAAGCTCTTTGATATAATTTGGCAAGACTGCGCTTTTGTTCCAAAAAGGATGGCAATCGTTCCATTTGAGCACAGCCTAGGGCGGCATTAATATTGGGGAGCCGATAGTTATATCCGATCTGATCATGATTATACTTCCAGCGGTGAGAAATTTTTGCCGTTGAAGTCAAATGCTTAGCCAGCTTTCCCAAAGATTCATCATTAGTGATAATAGCCCCCCCGCCACCGGTTGTAATCGTTTTGTTTCCATTAAAACTCAGGATAGATAATTTTCCATAGTTACCAGTATGTTTACCTTTATAATAAGATCCTAAAGACTCTGCAGCATCTTCAACAATGATGATGTTGTATTCTCTACAAATCTCTGTTAATGGATCAAGATCAACAGGATGACCGAAGGTATGCATAGGAATAACCGCTTTGATACGTCGGCCAGTATATTTATTTCTACAGCCATCTAAGCTGCTTGTGGCGATATCTTGGAGATAATCTTTTAATTTAAAGGGATCAAGCCCCAAAGTATTTTCTTCACTATCAACAAAATGGGGGATTGCGCCGCAATAAGTTACGGCATTGGCGGTCGCCACAAAGGTTAGAGCTGGTATAAATACCTCATCTCCCGGCTCAATCCCTGCCAGTTTCAAGGCAATATGAAGCGCGGACGTACCATTGACAACGGCAACAGCTCTTTTAACACCCGTGAATTCAGCAAGCAAATTTTCAAATCTTTCCACATATTTTCCCAAATAAGAAACATAAGTAGAGTCCAGGCAATCATTCAAATAGTTGCGTTCATTCCCACATAGACATGGCTCATGAAGAGCAACGGGCATTTTATCTACAGGGATGATACTTTTAAGAGCTGTAATTATTTGCTCAATATTAAGTCGGAGTGTCATATATTATATTTACTTGGTTTATATTGATGTAGACGGGATGCACAGAATCGTTGAATATTGATTTCCGCAGCATTTTTTCAGTCCTTCAATCCCGCAATATTCAGGAGTCCAGCCTGTCACCCAAAGTGTCTTAACTTCGCTATTTTCAGATCTTATTCGTGATGAGTTTTATTTTACTTGAAATTGAATCAATTAAAGAGGGCAAATGCCGTATTCTATATTCGAGTTGAATAGGTTCTTTGGTAAAGTGGGAACCGATAAAAGGTTAGCGCAGTTAATGCATAGCTCTAATTTTTGCATAGCTTCGCTCTCTGGCTTACATTTGCATGTATCCATAAATAAAAAATCATTGTTAATACAGATACTTAAAATACTCTAATCCTGCTAATTTGCTATGCTATCCCGATCATTAATTGACTTGTCGGACAAACCTATTTCTTTTTTTAATTGTGCAATTTCTGTTTCCAGTTTTTCATATTCTTCTATTTTTCGTTTCAGAAAACGATAAGTGGCCTTCGCTTTTATTTCAATACCTGTTGGAGTAAGCAGGTATAGATAAGCTCTTTTGTTACTGGAATTTTTGAAATTTTCCGCTTTGACGAGGCCTCGTGCGATCAATTTTTTCAATAAAAAATTGATTTTACCTAGACTTAATCCGAGACGTGAGGATAATTCGCGCTGGCTCAACTGAGGATTTGTGTCTATTTCCCGGAGGATCATAAGAGATTCTTCGGTTTCACAATTAATTTTTCGTTCCAACACCATATTATTAAGGCCCATGCGTTCAGTACGTGAACGCAGTGGAACTTAATAAAACAATAATACAAAGTCAAGCGAAAACAAAAAAACGATTCTTTCTCATAAAATCATTGTCTTCGCTTTATATACTTTTTATCTTGTACCATGCAGAACCTATGAATTCCCTTAATGCTACCGCCGTTGCACTTAATTCTCCCGTTTGGGGAATATATCTCAAAACATTCTTCGATGGTTTCGATGAGGATGAATACAGATACGATGCCGGAAGCGGCACAACATTTTTGAAGTATTTTTTAAATTCCTTTTCAGCTCTTTTCATATGATAGCAGGAGGTGACGATTCCTATGTTAATATTTTTGTCAGCAAACATCTTATTGAGTTCCACTGCATGTTCCCATGTATTATTTGATTTGGAATCAACTCTGATTCTGTTTCTCGGCACACCCAGATCGACGGCCATTTGCGCCATTAATTCTCCTTCAGAAATTTCGGCCACTCCCTTACCGGCACATATTAAATACCTTGCCCCGTATTTATTGAATATTTTCACTCCGTGCAACAACCGCGCTGAAGATGATTCGGAAGCGATAGGATGATTTAGCGCATGAATATCTTGGGCGCCTCCACCTAAAACAATGATAATGTCTAAAGGTTTTTTTATTTCCGGCATATTGAAATAATCTTTTTCCAATGAATAAGCTAGATAATTGGGGACGGGTGCAATGCTTAAACCATACAGCAAAAATATAGCGAGACCTAAGATCAAAATACCATTCTTTTTTTTACTTCCGATAGAGCAAACAATTAGTGCAGCTACAAGAAGAATAAAAATTATAAAAACCGGATCAGTAAATCCTTTACAGACAGCATATAAACTTTCCATTAATTATGCGCTCCTTTAAGGTCGACTTTATTCATCATGCTTAAAATGCCAAAAAATCAATTTTGAATAAGTGATGAACTTATAGCGTAGTTTTTTGACCAAACCCAGTGTAAAAACCGTTGCTATTAATCCAGACAACCAGTTAATCAGTAATCGGCCAAAAATTAAGGTTCGCGCAAAGAGGTAATAATTTCGACTATGCCATTTGCTGAAGAATTTATAACGTGAACGATAAAATTCAATCCTTGACCGGACATTACTGCCGATACTTTGTCCCTGCAAATGATAGATGAATGCATCAGGAACATAATATGTTTTCCAGCCGGCCTGATGCATGGCATAAGCTAAATCAGTTTCTTCAAAAAAGAAAAAATAACGCTCATCAAAAGCACCCGCTTCATCTAATGCTTTTTTTCTGATCATCATACAGGCACCGATTGCCGAATCAACTTCAATGGATTTTGTGTGTTGATATCTTTTACTGGGGAATTTTTGGGGAAATAAATATTCCAAAAGAGAAGTATTTGTAGCCAGAGTCAGCAGGCTCGGAAAAGATGCAATTGAGTTTTGTTTGCTCCCGTCGGCATTTAGCAGTTGCCCGCAGACAATCGCCGCCTGATTGTTAGTTTCACAAAAGGCCCATAGTTTATTAACAGCTTCCGGCGTCAGCAAGGCATCCGTATTCAAAAGAAGAGCATATTTGCCCTTCATAACGGCAAAGGCCTGATTATTTGCCGCACCGAAACCTCTATTTTTTTGATTGGCTATTCCAATAACCTGAGGAAAATCCTGCTTAATCATTTCCATAGAACCATCAGCGGATGCATTGTCAACGACGATGATTTCAAATATCAGGTTATTGATGGTTTGATAGACGGAGTTGATGCAGTTTTTCAGAAGGTCTTTTGTATTCCAGTTGACAATAATTATGGATACATCCACTTGATCGGGCTGTTTTCCACCATAGCGCTCTTTCATAAATCATTTACCGTCACGGTTATTTCTATTGAATTCGCTTAATTTTGCATATTTGAAGAATTTATTAATGGAATCCGTGACCGCCAGGGTCAGCCCCGGCATTCCGTCGAGCATACCCCCGCGCAAAAAATAATCCTGAAAAAAGGTAAAAAATGCCCGCAGAAAAGCAGAAGAGGTCGATGATTGCTTGCCTTTTTTAAAGGCTTCCTCCGCTCCCAGCGTGGAGTACTTGTCAATCTTTTGCAGAATTTTGCTCAAACGGCTTTCGGTAAAATGTTCTATCGGAACAACTAAAGCACCGACAAGACCATTGACTTCCACAGCTTCATGGACGGCTACCGTCGTCATCCGGCCTGATTCTTTACGAAATAATCGAATGATGCGATCCGGCCACCAGCCGGCATGTCTGATCCAACGCCCTTGAAAATAGTTTTTCCGGGGAAAACTGAACCCGGCTTCTTTTATGCCCAAATCAGTAATAATTGATTTTATGACTTTAGCAGTTTCCGGAGGAATCCTTTCATCGGCATCCAAAACTAAAATCCATGATTCACGGCATTTATCTATAGCCAATTGCTTTTGCGGACCAAATCCCAGCCAGGATTCTTTATAAATTTCGCAACCAAATGCAACGGCAATTTCTAAAGTTGCGTCAGTGCTTCCGGAATCGACAATAACAATTTGCCGTGCAAAAGCGATGCTCTGTAAACATGGCTGCAGATTTTCTTCTTCATTTTTTGTAATTATTGCTACGGAGAGGGGAATCTTTTCCATTGAATTAGCTTTTCTAAACTTTTATCTCCAATCGGCAGGTCATTTCCAACCACTATTTTGCTTTGTTACCTATATCATTCAATAATAGGTCTTGTAAAAAAATGAACTTTCATGTTTATGCATGACATAATTTTAGTGATGTCGCAAACGATATTAGCAAAGCGATCCATTGATTTTGAAAATTTAATGCCCGAATATCATGAGAAGACAAATCGAAAAAATTTTTAAAAAAAATCAGGCATTGTCGGTACTAAATAGCGAAGAAAAATTATCAAACAAATTTTTCACTATTTTAAATATTTCCATCCCATTTTTGATGGGTGTTTATGTGTTTACTAACCCCCTGTCACTGTCAGCATTAAATGAATTTGCTTATTACTTGTCTTTTCTGTCTTTAATAATCTTATTGGTATTTAAAAAAGTGGATTTCACTTTACGCTCGCCTCTCACTGTAGGAATTGCCCTCTTTTTTCTCTGGGCAGTATTGGGTCTTTTCATCACTCTTGATTTTTCCAACACGCTTCATGATCTTCGTGGATACCTGCTGGAATACTTGATTGTTTTCTATCTGCTGATTAATTTTTACACCTCGCGTCACCGGTTGGAGACGTTATCTGTTTTGGTCATTACTTCCGCAATGACCTTTGCTATCGGCGGTATTATTTTATATTATTTCATTGAAGGGCACCATTTTCATGAAAGATTTGGTCGAACTTTTAAAGAAATGTATACCGGTTTTATGTGCTTCACCACGGTTTTTGCGGCAACGCTTAGCCTGCACAAAGTCTATACAGCCGAGTCAAAAGCACGCCAATTAATCTACTTTTTCAGCTTTCTGATTTTATCTGCAGCTACACTGCTCAATCAATCGCGGGGTGCTATCATCAGCCTCTTTGTTTCGCTTATCATCATGTGTATATATAAAAAAAAGAGTCTTATTTTTATTACCGGCATTATTTTTATGCTTCTTCTTTTGCCTGGAGTAAAAGAACGCATAACAGAGTTGGGCATGACAAGTGTCCGTTCTCAAATGTTTTTTCTCTCACTAGAGGTCATTAAGGACTATCCGATAGCCGGTGTGGGTTATGGCGGAGAAATTTATGGAAATAAAAAATTGGTGGATTTGGAAAAATATAATGCAAAACTTCCGGAAAAATACCAGCAAAAGCCGGAAATTGTTGCTTCCACACATAATACGTTTCTTGACATTGCCGTACGCACCGGTCTTGTAGGTCTCGCCCTGTTCATTTTAATTATTTTAACTGCCGTATGGATGCTGTGGGATATCTTCAGGCAACGTCAAGATACGTTCTTCCGCTCTTGGCCGATTTGCCTGTTTGCCTGTCTTACCGGCTATTTAATTCAAGCTGATTTTAACGACTCGCTTTATGGAACGCAAGGTGTCTTGCTTTATATTATTCTGGCAATGATTGCCATACTATGGAATTTGAGGAGAATAGAAATGAATTCTTCAGTACAAACCTGACCTTATTATACAAGCATATCTCTTTCCATAATCATCAAGCCATTACAAATGGTGAAGTGCTTGATAAACCATCCATCGATCATCATTGTAAAATTCCGGGATTCATCAAACTTTGTATTCAAGTGCTCTTCAATCGCCCTTATTACTCCTCTTTGATTGTCCCACCCTTTCCCCGTGCTGCCATCCTTTCTCACAAAAACCGGGCTCATATTGGTATCATGAAAGAACACCTTTGTACGCGGCGCGAGGTAAGGAAACCACGCTTTAATTTCGGCGACTGTATGATCATAAAGATGGCTTGTATCAATGAAAAGAAGGTCAATTACCGGAATAATATTTCTTTCGCGGCACCATTGAGGAAATTCAGCGGCAAATGCAATATCATCTTTTTTTATGAAAATTCGATCTTTAAATTTGGAAACCTTTTTACAATCTTCAATATCGACACTGACTAGTTTGGCACCCCATAAATTGGTGACCCGCTCCAGAACAAATGTTGACTCACCATCCCCCACTCCCAGTTCAACTATAAGTTTAGCGTCGACATTCAAGCATTCCATAAAAAGCGTTTCCAAATGATCGCTAATATCGGTTTTCTTCTTTTCAGCTCTGTTTCTTATTTCTGTAAGAATATTTTTCAATGCCTTGCTGCTGATTTTTTCAAATAAACTCATGGTTTAGCCTTTCCTCAATAATATAGCCTGTCCTGTTCATACGGCAAATAAATATTATGTGCAAAATATTTAGTTAATTTCGGATAATCAGCTATGGTCTTGCTTTTTAACGGGCCATAAATTTTAATATATGAATCGAGCTTGGGCCATTTTTCATCCCATAGCCGGCGAATTTCCTGCGGCCAGCAATCATCGATATATCCTGCATAAGTCTTTTCACGCGCCTTGTTCTTTTCCGTAACTTTGTGATGATGCCAAACAAAGGAATCCAGGCTGACCGCTGTACACCCCCCCGCTAAAAAGCAACGCAGTGAAAAGTCGTTATTTTCGTAACATGCTTTCCAGCGTTCATCAAAATAGCCGACTTTATCAAATATTTCCCGCCGCCAGAACATCACATTGAGTTCGGAAGCGATAACCCGGATATACGATGGAGTTTGTTTACCCAGAATTTTATCCAGCAACATAGTTTTTTGCTTGCGCAGTGGATTTAAATCTACATTTGCAGTGCCAAAGGGTTCGTTGGGAATCCATACCTGATAATCAAGATCGCTTTTGTCGGTAAAAGGAGTGACCTGAAAAATATCATCAATCTGAGCTTTATGGAACAAATCCTCATCCATACCCGATGTGATCAGAACATCGGACGTAATTAATGCCAATACCGGCGAACGCGAAAGACGAATAAAGAGATTGATCGCTCCGCTTATACCGATATTGCGATTAAGCAGTATTGTTGAAAAATTATAACAGGCCTGTTTTTCCAAAAGCCATGATCGATGACTCTGAACACTCCCCTGATCCAATAAAAAAACATCGCTGGTCAGTTTTTTGCTTTTTCTCTCATAGAAACCATCAATAGTGGACTCAAGGATCGAGGCAGCCTGGTGCTCACCATCGGGATTATAATTTAAGATCAGATAGGAAATATCAGGTATCATCTATTTTCACTAATTTATATTGGCATCAGTAAAATTGTCGTTTTCACTTCTGGCCTAACAGCAGCAGTCTGGTTATTCTAAATCTCTTGAAGATCAGGAAAGTAAGAGCCAGTGATAAGACAAGAGCAATCAAAGCGGCAGAATATTGTTTAGTTCCACTGCCGATGCCGATCAGCAAATAACCGTGACATACATAAATATCGAGCGTCAATGTTCCGAGCCAGCATAAAAACCAGTAGAAGCGAGTCTCCTTGATGCATGTTAAAATACAGGATGAGAAAGCAATTCCCATGAACGAAATTGCATACTTATAAATGGAAACAATGAGTCTGGCTATTTTTTGTCCGCTGAGCAACTGTACCAATGCCGGATAGAAAGTAGGAAATTCATTCCTTTTCCAACTTAAGACTAAAATAGGAAAACAGATGAGAGCTAATGTATAAATAATTTTTCTTTTTGCTTTAATCACATCCAGATATTTGCAGGCAAAGAAACCTGCGGCATAATATGGAAAATATTGTTTGACTTCGGCAAGGCCCAAAAAATCTGATGAAGCGGTTCGGGAAAGCAAAATAGCGCCAATCACAAAATAATTTTCCCAGTGCTGCCAGTTTTTATAACGAGAAATTCTGAGTACGCCAAATAAAAAAATGCTGTTTAAAAACAAAATCCATAAAAACCATAAACCTCGATCCGGCGATTTCATCAAGTCCAGAAGATAATTAATAAGAGAAAAATTCTTATAAAATCCAAGAATTATATAACTTATTAAGTACCAGACGAAAAAGGGAAGCACAAGACGTACTGCGTTTTTTTTAAGGTAACTTAGGAAAGAATGATCAAGCTGAGTAAGCAAAATAAAACCACTTAAGAACATGAACATCGGCATATGGAAGGAATAAATTACTTTAAATAAAATATTATTATCAAAGTTTATATTATTCACCTGAATGGAATGCCCCAGTAAGACGAGTAAAATCGTCAAACCTTTCAAGGCATCGATATGATGATCACGTTCATCAGACAAAGCTTCGTCTATTTTCAAAATGGTTTTTAATTTTTGTGTAAAATCATACATAGTTTAATTTTTTTATTCATTTAAACCGGATGCCAGGCCCAGAGCATACCAACCGGACGGCGACGAGTATAAAAGCCATGCTTACGGAAAAAAGCTTCCAAAGCATCTATATTTTGGTTTTCATTATCGCCGTGGTGCACTTCCATGGCAAATTGATCTATACGTTGCAGATATTCGTCAGGGCAATTATACAAAATGTCGTATTCTGCTCCCTCACAATCCATTTTCAACAAGTCGCATTTTTTAATATCGTTTTCATCCATCACTCTTTGAAGAGAAACGCAGGGGACTTTTAAGGAATTACCTCCGGCATGCACTGGTTTAAACATTGTTGCATTGGTTGTAAAAGAATCACTTGTATCAAATGATAAGCTGATTTCTCCTGTCCTACCGGCTACAGCCTGGGGAAAACACTTTATGTTTGCAGAGTGGTTCAGATCGCGATGGCGCTGCAACTGAGCATAATTTACAGGCACCGGCTCATAAGAAAAAATCCGGGAATGCGGAAACTTTGTTGCAGCAAACAAAGAAAAATAACCTGCATTTGCTCCTATGTCTATTATGGTAGCATTTGAAGAAATACCATGCTCCAGGCCAGCCAGGTAACATTCATCCATAAAAATTTCTTTGAATGTTTGCAGCAATCTTAACGGAACTTCCACTTTTATACCGTTGCGCGTAATAAAAACCAGTAAATCGGAATGGGTAAACCCAAATTTATGAGCAAGATAAAGTTGCCAGTTATTAAAAGTTTTTATTAAATTAAAATATCTGCTCATAGCTGCATCCTCTTCGGGTTTTCCGATATCATATCCGGGAACTTATTAACACATGATTTTTATGATTTTCTATGTTAAAGCTGGCGGAAATATCAACCTGAATGAAATTTATTAATGCATAAAATTGCCGTTGTTATACCAAAATATGGATTGCTGGGTGGAGCAGAACAATTTGTCGCCGAATTGACCAATAGGCTCGTGGCATCTGCCGGACATGATTTTCATGTTTATGCCAACCGCTGGGAAAAATCCACCGCCCCAATAACTTTCCATCGAATCCCGATTATATCCTTCCCTAAATATCTGACCACACTAAGCTTTGCCTATTTTGCGAAACGCCAGATAGAACGCAATAAGGTTTCTCTCATTCACAGTCACGAAAGAATTTTTGCAGCCGATATTTTCACGTTGCATGGAATTCCTCATAGATATTGGGTTCGTAATATTCGCCGTAAACACATGAGCCTCTATGATCTGGCCACGGCCTGGGTTGAAAAGAAACTGGTCTATGAAGGCAACTGTAAAAAGTTTGTCGCCGTTTCCAGTCTGACAAAAGATATTTTTCTAAATGAATATAAAATTGATTCAAGGCTCGTGGATGTTATCCATCCCGGCGTGGATCTGCATGATTACACTAAGCTTGATAAAGACGCTGTACGATACGATATTCGCCGGGAATTGGGAATTAACGGCGCTGAGCCCGTAATATTGTTTGCTTCAATGAATTTCGAAATTAAAGGACTGGATAATATTCTGCTCAGCCTATCCAAATTAAAGTCGCAAAAACGCAAATTCAAACTACTTATCGTTGGTAAAGGAAATATAAAAAAATATACACAAATAGCGCAAAAAGCAGAAATCAGTTCCAATATTATTTTTACAGGGCCTGTCTCTAAAGAAAAGATGATCAAAATTTATTTATCCAGCGATTTCTATATTATGCTTTCCAAATTTGATACATTCGGCATGGTTGTTCTCGAGGCGATGGCGGCGGGCCTGCCGGTGATTATCAGCAGCAATGTCGGGGCTAAAGATCTTGTCCGGGAAGGAAAAAACGGCTTTATTATCAACAATACTTCAGACAGTGATTATATTGCGGCAAAGATTGATGAACTTTGCAATGAAAACATCCGTAACCGGATGGCAGAAGCAGCATATCAAACAGCAACTCAAAATACCTGGGATCATGTTGTGGCCAAATATAAAAAAATATATACGGATATTCTTGCAGCCCGAGTGAGCAATTCTTCTTAAGGAATTTATGGATATTTCGATAATAATAGTTTCCTATAATACGGCTGATTTGACATTGGCATGCCTGGCTTCTCTTCAAAAAACCAAAGATCAACTGGAAAAGGAAATCTTTGTCGTTGATAACTTTTCTAAAGATAACAGTGTTTCTCTGATTCGTAAACACTTTCCGCAGGTAGCCGTCATTGCCAACAGTGAAAATAAAGGTTTTGGTGCCGCTAACAATCAAGCATTGAAAGAATGCAAGGGACAATACATAATTTTTCTCAATCCGGATACGACTGTAAAGCCGGATACCTTGCAAAATGCAGTTAATTTTATGGATAAAAATGGACACGTGGGTCTGGCCGGAGCAAAAATACTCAATCCCGACGGCAGTCTGCAACCTTCAGTCTCTTTCAAATTTCCTGGTGAAAAATTTGCAAAAAGTGAGCTCACGGGGCTTGCCGGAGACATTGCCTGCGTTATGGGAGCCTTTATGATTGCCAGAAAACCGCTTCTCGATAAGTTGCAGGGGTTCGATGAGGACTTTTTTCTCTATGGCGAGGATCAGGATTTATGCTGGCGCATTCGTGAAGGTGGTTATTCCATTGGCTATATTGAGAATGCGGCAATTTTCCATTGGGGGGGACAAAGTGAGGCTCAGACTCCGCCCGCCGCACTTTATGCCAAAAAGTTGAAAGCTGAATATTTATTTTATAAAAAACATTATTCACCTGCTACGATAAACCGTATCAAAAAAGCTGAAAGATTGAAGGCTGTTTTCCGATTAATACCTTTAAAAATTTCGCTGCCATTTTCCAGAAAAAAATTGATCGTGCAAAATAAAATTGATCGCTATCAGCTGATTTACAAAATGGCCGGCACCTGATTATATCTATGCAGTCCATCCAATTTTAACAAAGGATTTAAACTTAATTACAAAGATGACAAATACATCTGAAGTTTGTATACTTTGCGGCGGAACTAATCGCAAAGCTATTTATTCCAAAAATCAATGGACTGTTTTTAAATGTGAAGGCTGCGGCTTGGGCGTGCTTGATCCTCGCCCTGGCCGGGATGAATTGGACAGGCTTTACGCTCAAGATTATTTTCAAAGTCATTATAATGCTCCACTTTCCTTATCTTCCCCGGAAATGAAAAAACGCCTGCGGCAGGAAGATCACCGGTTGCGTTTTTTTAGAAAATTTAAGAAATCTGGCAAAGTATTGGATATCGGCTGCGGCCGGGGTTATTTTCTTTTGGCTTGCCGTAAAGCCGGTTATGAGGTTGCCGGAATCGATATTTCCGAAGCAGCGGCTGCTTATGTTGCCAACGAATTAAAAATACCTGTTCTTATTGGTGAACCGGATAAGATAGACGTTACTTTCACAACCATGGATGTTGTAACACTGTGGCATTCACTGGAACATACGGCCGATCCTAATGTTTATTTGCAAAGTGCTGCAAAATGGCTGAAGGATGACGGCATTCTCATTGTCGATGTCCCCAATTATGAAGGTTATGACGCACAAATGAATTGGCAGCATTGGCCGCACTGGGATTTGCCTTATCATTTTTATCACTTTACAAAAAACTCTCTTCTTGCTTTGTTGAAAAAAAACGGTTTTGAGGTGATTCGTCAAAAAGATTACCGATCCGATTATGTAAAAGAAAAATTGACAAAAGCAAGGATTCCGGGCTTCATATCACGTTTTATTGCTGGCTTCTACTCAGGCGGCAGTTTCGCTGTTGTGGCAAAAAAAATAAGGAATAATTTACATGGGACAAAAGCGTTACCTTGATGATTTAATTTACGGAGGTTCCTTTCGTTTTGACCGTATATCTTTAGCCGATATTGATAATACTCCGGTAGCCAGACTTTTTTCCGATACAATTCTGGAACAGGAAATTTGCCTGTTTAGCAAAAGAATAAAAAATGGTGAAGATTATTGCCGGTTTCTGTTTCAAAAATTAGCAAATTCAATGCAGAATCGTCTGCCGCTGCCGGTAGCCCGTTTTGCGGACGGGGAATACGCCTTCTACAGTTATACTTTGGGCTGCAATGGACTTTATAAACAAGCCGGATCCATTGCCGAAATAAAAAGAGCCATGCCTCAGCATATAGCGGCCATGAAATATCTTGCCGCTCATGGTCTTTTTGCTCCTCTCGTCTTTCCGGGAAATGCTTTTTTTAAGACCAATAAATTATTTTCTTTTTGCAAATCAAAAGGTGATTCATCAGGAGCTGATTTTTTAGATTTCCTGAATGCACACAGTATAAACATCAATGAAGAAAATTATATTCCATTTTATATTATTTACGCTTATTTAAGTTCAGCGCAATTTGCCGAAGTTCTCGATGGAAAAAATCTCTGCATTTTAAATTCGGAATCTAGTCCGGAGCATTGCCGAAACTGGTTTGCCCAATTTAACAGCCGCCCCCATTTATCATTTGTAGATATTCCGGCGGAGTACGTAGCCACCCGCTGGGAAGAAAACAAACAAAATATTTTGAATAAAGTCCCGAAGGATACGGATTTATGCCTTGTCGGCGCGGGCGTTGGAGCACTGCTTATCTGTACTGATGTTGCCGCTGCTTTTTCCATTCCGGCAATTGATGCCGGGCATGTTTTGAATATGATGAACGGCCGCGTGGACAAGTCAAATGGTGCAAGGCTTTACACTCTTAGAAAATAATCATGAATGATCCCCTGAAAAAATATCGCCGGCAGTACCGCATCTGGAAAAATAACCGCAGGCTGCAGAAGGAAAAAGAATACTATGTTCAAAAATTTACCGAACTGGGCTTAAGTATTCCTGACGAACAAACTCTTAAACAAGAGTTGAAAAAAAGATTTCCTCATCTTGCAGTCAAAGCAAAGGGCAAGCTGAGTATAATCGCTCTTTATCATCACTACAATTGGGAAAATGAAGCGCTGAAACCGTCTCTGGAAAAATTCGGTCGCGTGCGCCATTACGATTGGTTTAACCGCTTCAACCATCAAAGCAAAGGCTGGCATAAATCTTTAAAAGCGGCAATGAATCAAGATTTGATTTACCGGATAAACACATGGATGGATGAAGAAAAAGCTGATGTTATATTTTCCTACCTTTCCGGAGAAATTATCGAGCCGGAAATATTACAGGCAATTCGTAGTCACGGAGTTCCGCTTGTTAATCTGGCCCTTAACGACAAGGAGCATTTCGTCGGCAAGATCCGCTTTGGACGTGCTTTTGGCGCAAGAGATATTTGCCGCTATTTTGATCTTTGCTGGACCAGCACGGAAGATGCTTTAATCAAATACTGTGTTGAAGGCGCGTTGCCGGTATACCTCCCGGAAGGCGCCAATCCGCAAATTCATAAACCTTATGATATTAAAAAGACTATAGATGTTTCCTTCGTGGGCCAATGCTACGGCAATCGCGCCACGGTTATCGCTGAATTGCAGAATAGAGGAATTGCCGTGAAAGCTTATGGACTGGGTTGGCCCGACGGTCCATTATCCACGGAAGAAATGGTTAAAATGTATTCTAAAAGTAAAATTAATCTGGGATTTGGCGGCGTGGCGGGTTTTAAAGAAACATATTGCCTCAAAGGCCGCGATTTTGAAATTCCGATGAGCGGCGGCCTTTATCTGACCGAAGATCATCAGGAACTGAATCTTTTCTTCAAACCGGGTGAAGATATATTGACTTATTCCAACATTGATGAACTTGTCTCCAAAATTGACTATTACCTGGATCATCCAATTGAAGCCCAATCCATAAGGTCAAAGGGCTATGAGCGCTCCCTGCGTGAGCATACATGGGAGTCACGTTTTAACAAAATATTCAGATTAATGGGGTTACTGAAGGAATTTGATTAAAAGAAGTTTAAAAATTTGAAAAAATGATCTTCAAATAGTGCACGAGAAAAATTATTTGACTTGATATTCCTTAATGATACTTATTGCTTTATTTATCTCTTCCGGTGTCAATTTACCTTTGTAAATATAACGGCAAACTCTATTTTTATCTAAAACAATAAAGTCAGACGAATGATTTTTCAGTCCCCACAGATTGATTATATTATACTTATCATCGAGCAATATTATTTCACCGGTTTTTTCCTGCTTATTTTTTATAACACTTTTGATAATAAAATTAGGCAATTTTGAAGCTTTTAAATTAGCAATTCTAATGTCTATATAATTTTTACTCCGGTCCAACCCCGGATCCTTATGCAGAATATCCTCAAAATGATTATTTAATTCTTTTTTATCAGAGGGTGTATAAAGAATGGAAAGAACTTTTCCTTTAAATTCTGAAGACTCAAGAGTATAAACTTTACCTTGAGAATCTTTTAAGGAAAAATCAGGTGCTTTTTCACCTACTTTCAATTCTGAAGCCCAAACGGGAATTGCACACCACCATAAAACAAAAAAAACAGCTAAAATAGTTTTTTTCATTTATTCCTCCTATTTAAGCTCCAAAGTGAAAAATTTAGCGGCAAGTATAAGTGAAAACGTATTGGCAGGCAAGCAAAAAGGTCGTTTGAGAAGATTACTTTGCTTTCATTGTTTATCTTATTGAAAAAATCTTTTTTATTATGTAAGAGAGTAGGGTTTAATTCCATCGGAGGTAAATAGTACAATGAATTTAGCCCGGTTGATTGAAGATGCCGCGCAAAATTTCGCGGATAAACCGGCTTTAATCAGTGAAAATCAGCGAATTAACTTTAACCAACTCAATTGCTCCAGTAACGCTGTTGCCCACTTATTAAAACAAATAGGCATAGTTAAAGGCGATAAAGTCGCCCTCATGCTTCCCAATATACCGGAATTTGTGTACAGCTATTTTGCTACGGTTAAATTGGGTGCAGTCGCCGTTACATTGAACACATCTTCTACGGCACATGAACTTTCCTACCTTCTTGATAACAGCGACTCCAAAGTGCTGATAACGACTGAATCCGCCCGCAAAAGATACGAAGGAATCAAAGACGGGCTTTTATGCTGCAAGAACCTGATTACAATTGACGTCCATGATCAAAATTCCACTTGGAAACCAGCTTTAACTGAAGGACCTTTTTCCAATCCTCTAACTGAAATAGCTCCTGATGATCCGGCGGCCATTATATATACCGCCGGTCTGACCGGCAAGCCTTTAGGCGCCGTTCTTACTCATGGTAATCTTTATTCGCAATCCGCTCTTTTAACCTCGATTGTTCAGCGATCCTCCAAGGACAAAGGCCTCTCGCTCATTCCTTTATTTCATGCCTTTGGCGCTACAGCCAATATGGTTGCCGTCATGCGTTGCGGCTGCAGTGTTGTAATGATGGAGGGCTTAACAATGAGCAGCCTTTTCAGTGTTATTGAAAAGGAAAAAATCACTTACATCTGCGCCGTACCGCGGCTTTTTTTAGGCATGATTTATTTTGATGATGCGGCAAAATATGATGTAAGTTCACTGGAGGTTTGTATTACGGGAGGCTCAGCAATGCCGGCCCACTTAATTCCGGTGTTTGAAAAGCAATTCAATGCGAAAATTCTGGAAGGTTACGGCTTGACGGAGGCAGGGCCTGTCTGTTCATTTACAAGGGTTGGAATGACGCCGAAGCCCGGTTCTATCGGCATAGCAATACCTGATGCGATCATTAAGATCGTTGACGAGACGGGCAATGAGTTGCCGCGAGGGGAAATCGGTGAGTTAATTGTCAGTGGCAAGAATATTATGAAAGGTTATTATAAAGACGAAGCTGCTACATCAGCCGTAATTAAAGATGGATGGCTCTATACCAGTGATCTCGCTAAAATGGATGAAGATGACTATATAATTTTGACCGGCCGCAAAAAAAGATTGATTATTACCAGCGGTTTTAATGTTTATCCGCGTGAAGTAGAAAATGTTTTGAATCAACACCCGGCTGTTCTTGCTTCCAGGGTTTTTGGTAAAGAAAATTTAATGAGAGGCGAAATCGTTGCTGCTCAAATTATTAAAAAAGACGGCATAGAAATCACGGACAGGGAAATAATGAGGCATTGCCGCATTTATCTTTCCGCATATAAAGTCCCGCGAAAAGTGGAATTTGTCACGCATCTGGAGGACTTGCCTGATTAGCGGGCATATAAGTTTTATTCTTAAAAAAGAACCTGTTTTCCATCAGTAACATTGATTTATATACTTGTCATAAATTGCAGCGAGTGATATGAAAAACGGCGAAATTTTGTAGTGTAATTAGAAGCAACCAGTAGTGAAATAAAATAAATCACTTCATTTTAAGGAGAAAAAAACATGAGAGAAGCAGTAATAGTAAGCGGCGCAAGAACAGCTGTTGGTAAGTTCGGCGGAGGCCTCAAAGGCATTAAAACCGTTGATCTCGGAGCACTGGTCATCAAAGAAGCCTTAAAGCGAGTGGGCTTAAGACCGGCAATTACTGATTTAGAGAAGAGCTGCCGTCCAGATGCTTTTGGTGAATTCGACATGACAGCCATTAACAAGAAATATTATGACTATGATTCATCCCTGAAACCGGTTTTTGTCGATGAAGTAATCATGGGTAATGTTTTACAGGCTGCTCAGGGGCAGAACGTCGCCAGACAGTCCTGTATCATGGCCGGTCTTCCGGAAGAAACTCCGGCTTTTACAGTAAACAAGGTTTGTGCTTCGGGCATGAAGGCAATCGCCGTGGCCGCTCAGACAATTCTGGCCGGTGATTCCGAGATTGTTGTCGCCGGTGGTATGGAAAACATGAGCAATGCTCCTTTTGCCGTACCGGGAGCCCGCTGGGGTTACCGCATGGCTATGCCCTATGCTCAGATCACCGACTTAATGGTTCATGATGGTCTTTTTGAAATTTTCAACGGCTATCATATGGGTATGACGGCAGAAAACCTGGCCGCTCTCTATAAGATTTCCCGTGAAGAGCAGGATGCATTTTCTTTGGTAAGTCAGAACAGAGCTCTGGCCGCTATTAAAAACGGAAGCTTCAAAGAAGAAATCGTCCCCGTAATGATCCCCGGAAAGAAGGGACCGACCGTTTTTGATACCGATGAAGGCCCAATGGAAACCAGTATGGAAAAAATGGGCAAACTGCCGACTATTTTCAAGAAAGATGGAACTGTAACGGCAGCTAACGCTTCCGGTATTAACGATGCAGCCTGTGCCGTAATCGTTATGAGCTCGGATAAAGCCAAAGAACTCGGTTTGGAACCGATTGCGAAGATCAAAGGATATGCCAGCAGCGGCGTTGATCCCGCCTACATGGGTTTGGGTCCGATTCCGGCAACCAGAAAGCTTTTCAAGAAACTGAACCTGACCATGAAAGACATCGATTTAGTAGAATTGAACGAGGCATTTTCCGTTCAGGCGTTGGCGTCCATGAGAGAACTTGGCGTTGATCAGGCCAGATGCAATCTCTTTGGCGGCGGTGTTTCTCTTGGTCATCCAATCGGCTGCACGGGCGCCAGAATTACCTATTCACTGGCTTTGCAGATGAGAAGAAATAATCTGAAACTTGGTTTGACTTCTCTGTGCATCGGCGGCGGTATGGGTATGTCGCTTGTTCTGGAAAGGTAAGAATTTGACCAAGCTGATGCAATTAAATAAAATATTGCATCATTGATCTATCAAACTATAAGAGCGGGAATTAGTTCCCGCTCTTTTTTTCATGCCGATCAAAGAATAATGGAATTTAATGCGATAAAAAAGAAACTTTATATTTTTCTACCTTTTTTTATTCCGCCCGATTTTCTTAAGTATTCACCAATGGCTTCAGCCGCCATCAACGATCCCTTATCAGTAAAGTGAACGTCATCATAGAATATCGTGCTGTTTTTGGGAAGTTCTTTAGCTAAATCGATGCATTCTATACCCCGGGTCCGGCAGATCTCAAGCAATGTATTATTATAAGCCTGCATTCCTCTCATCAGAGCCGATACAGAATAATACCTTTTAGATTTCTGACTGTCTATCCATCCATACCAGATAAGATTATTCTCTTCAGTATTCATATCCTTCTTCCATAACGAGGGCTGGGTTATGAAAATAATTCGAACTGACCGGGACTGAGCAATATCAATTATCGTATCGATGTTCTTTTTATATTCCTGCAGTCCGGAACTTAAATCAGGTAAATCTTCGACGATTTCCCGCGCTTCTTTACGAAGATTTCGCAAGTTGACAAACATATTGCCTGCTTCATCCTGAATCATCTTACGTCTGGTATATATATCCACAGCTTGTTTAATGACGCTGCCAATAGCTGACTCATCATAGTAACCGCTTCGAAATCTGTATTTTCCTTTATAATAAGGAGTCTCGGAAAATGCT
Source organism: uncultured Smithella sp. (assembly GCA_964632255.1). Lineage (GTDB taxonomy): Bacteria > Desulfobacterota > Syntrophia > Syntrophales > Smithellaceae > MVRV01. The sequence continues at coordinate 31,246 of CAZWCA010000025.1, forward strand.
CCCCTGATAATCCGGTGTTTCCAGTATTCATAGTGTTCTAAAAAATAAGGATCATATCTTTTATCATCAATAAGCCGTCTAATCAGATCGTTGACGCCAACTAAAATGATTACCGTATCGATTTCGGGATACTGTGGAAGCAAATATTTCATATGCATATAATGTTCTCTTGTACTCAGGCCGGATTTGCCTACGTTGCCTACCCAAAATTTGGACGTGTGAAGACTGTTTAATTTATTTTGCAATGCGTAAGGCCAGGATTTTTCCTGGTCAAGAAAAAGGCATTCTGTTGTGCTTCCGCCAATTGTCAAAATTCGATATTGATCACCCTTAGAAAATTCATCTCCTCTTATGCCTTCCGAATTTACGTTAAAATGTGCTATTCCATTAACACCGGGCATCGTTCCCGGCGTCGGTCTGGAAATTTTATGTAAATTAGGAGGCCATACATAATATTTATTATTCGTGTTTTTTATAGAGAAATAAAAACGTAAACCAAATTCACTTATGACCAGCGCCGTTATAAGCGCTAAAATTATTAAAACAACACTGTATATATATTCCTTCTTGAATTTTTTAAGCATTGGTGTACAAACCGCCTTAAGAAATTTATTTATACATTAAAAGAGAAAAAAATTTAACTACTGCCGCAAATATTGATCTCAAAATAGTCTTTCAGGAAGGCAACCTCTTTCGTACCGCAGTTGACAACAGCATAAAGCTTTTTGTCAAGAAAAAAACAGGAAGATATTTTTCGACTTAATAAACTTTTATGATATAAAAGAACACCATGAAAAAAATTTATAATTATATAAGAAAATTTATTCCGGCGGCAATCTCTCCGGAGCAGGCTAAAGATACCGGCATGGCAATTGTTCTAATCTGCTTGCTTATTTCTATAGGCTACGGCAAACAGCAGTTAGTTTTAGTTGCCATTGTTTTTCTGCTGATCAACATGATAAAGCCCTTACTATACAGACCGGCTGCCAAAATATGGCTTGGTTTGTCCCACATACTGGGAACTATTATGTCAAAAATAATTTTGACTATAATATTTTTCCTTTTAGTTTTGCCTGTTGGCCTTTTGCGCAGGATGATTGGTAAGGATACATTGCAATTAAAAAAATGGCGAAAAGAGACTAGTTCGGTATTTAAAATTCGTGACTATAAATTCACGTCTAAAGATATTGAAAATCCATATTAATCAAGGAGAACATTTGTGGACTTTTTGCACGATTTATGGGGCTTTTTAAAAGTTCGAAAGAAGTTTTGGTTATTACCGATAATATTGACTTTACTTTTATTTGGAGCATTGATAGTTCTGACCAGCGGTACTGCAATTGCACCTTTCATCTATACATTATTTTAGAAAGATGAAGCATGGCAGACATAATTCTGGGAATATCGGCATTTTATCATGACAGTGCCGCGGCGCTTCTTATCAACGGCGAGATTATTGCGGCAGCTCAGGAGGAAAGGTTTACTCGCGAAAAGCATACAAGCGCTTTTCCTCTTCACGCTGTCAAATATTGTTTAATGCAAGCAGGAATTGACTTAAGCGATGTTGATATAATTGCCTTTTACGACAAACCATATTTAAAGTTTGAAAGACTTTTGGAAACCTACCATGGCTTCGCCCCTAAAGGGCTAAAGAGTTTCCTTTCTTCTATGCCGGTGTGGATCAAGGAAAAGCTTTTCATGCGCAAAATGCTTAATGAAGAGCTGGCCGCGATCGGACCATTCAAAGCAAAAATTGTTTTCCCTGAACATCACCTTTCTCATGCAGCCAGTGCTTTTTACCCTTCGCCATTTGAAGAAGCAGCAATCATAACCATTGATGGTGTTGGAGAATGGGCGACAACTACTATTTGCCAGGGTAAAGGAAACACCATTAATTGCCTGCGCGAACTTGATTTTCCACATTCACTGGGCTTGCTGTATTCGGCTTTTACCTATTATTGCGGATTCAAAGTAAACAGCGGCGAATATAAATTAATGGGCTTGGCGCCATACGGAATTCCCGACTCCGAACAAACCCGGGAATACAAGAAAAAAATCACAGAAAATATTATGGATATACGGGACGATGGCTCAATATTGCTGAATATGGACTATTTTGACTTCGCCACGGGTCTGACAATGTGCCGGGATAAAAAATGGGAACAGCTGTTCGGTATACCGAAACGGGAACCGGAAAGTGATCTTAATCAATCTTATATGAATCTCGCTTTTGCCATTCAGCAAGTTACGGAAGATGTTGTTTTATTGATGGCGGCAACAGCCAGGAAACTCACGGGCTCGCGCAATCTGGTGATGGCCGGAGGTGTAGCGCTCAATTGTGTTGCCAACGGCAAGCTTTTACGTAAGAATATTTTTGACAATATCTGGATTCAACCGGCGGCTGGAGATGCAGGCGGCGCCCTGGGGGCAGCTTATACGGCGTGGCATGTAGGACAAAACAAAGATAGGAAAATAACTGCCGACCGGGATTCCATGCAGGGATCATATTTTGGACCTGAATATGGGCAAGATGAAATAAAAAAATCAGCCCGGCAATATAAAGCAATCTTCCAACAATATGATGATTATACCGAGCTTTGCCGCAAGGTGGCAGGGCTTATTGAACAGGGTATGGTTGTGGGCTGGTTTCAAGGTCGTATGGAATACGGTCCCCGGGCATTGGGTAACAGAAGTATTCTGGGTAATCCATGCTTGCCGGATACACAAAAAAAACTTAACTTGAAAATTAAATATCGGGAAGGATTTCGTCCTTTTGCTCCTTCAGTTTTAGAAGAAGATATTCAGGAATATTTTGACCTTGACCGACCATCGCCTTACATGCTCCTGGTTGCCCCGGTCCAAAAAAAGCGCTGCAAACAAATGCCCGCCGATTATGATCAAATGAAAATGTACGTGCGCCTTTATCGATTAAGATCAGATATTCCGGCAATAACACATATAGATTTTTCAGCCAGAATTCAAAGCGTCAGTAAAACAACTAATGAACGATTTTGGACTTTAATTAATTGTTATAAAGAGAAAACAGGTTTTGGCCTTCTTGTGAATACCAGTTTTAATGTTCGCGGTGAACCGATTGTTTGTACACCCGATGATGCTTACCGTTGCTTTATGAGAACGGAAATGGATTTCCTGGTTATGGAAAATTTTCTTTTCGACAAAAAAGAGCAGCCTAAATTTAAGGAAGACGCCGACTGGAAAGAAAAATTCAAACTTGATTAAGCCAAAAAACAGGATTGCGCTGCAGGATTTCTTCCTGTACGCAATCCGGTTAAATTCGTATTATAAATAATTAGGCACCAAATTTTTGTAATTTTCCTGCGTGAGCCAGAGCAACACTCATTATATATTTCATGGGCATTCTCCCCAATCCACCGGTTATGCAGGCACGTTCACCGAAGGTCGTAGCCAAATCCTGGCGGCAGTTGGCAGCCGACAATAAAACGGGAACCGGATGCCAGCTATGACCGGACATAACGGCCGGCGTAGAATGATCGCCGGTAACGACCAAAACATCGGGTTTCAGGGCGCAAATTTCCGGGATCAGCGCATCTACTTGTTCAATAATCTTTACCTTTTCAGTGAACTGACCATCTTCGCCTCGAGAATCCGTATATTTGATGTGGATAAAGAAAAAATTATACTTATTGTAATTTATTTTTAACGATTCAATCTCTTCTTCAATGGTATTAGTAGCATCGGCAAGTTCCATCCCCAAAAGTCTGGCAATTCCTCTGTACATAGGATAACTGGCAATGGCCAGCGGCTTCAAGCCAAAACGTTCAGTCATGGAAGGAAAGCGCCGATAACGGGCATAGCCTCTCAGGAGCATTGTATTAGCTTTTTCTTCATCCTTCAAAGCATCCTTAATTTTTCCCGTCAGCTCCTGCATAACAGCTGCGGTATTATTTGCCTGTGGAGTTAAGGCAATCGGCTCCAATGGAGATAGTCCTGTTTTTTGCGGATCAGTTTCCGCGATGTCCTCAGAAAAGTCACCTCCACGCAGTACTACCAGTGCACGATGTTCTTTTTCTGTTCTGAAAAATGCCTGCGCACCGGAACTTAAAGAAATCTTTTCCTGAAGTTTTTTACATATTGCCTCGTTTTTTTCAGTTGCCAGCCGGCCTGCTCTTCTATCAGTAATGAGGCCTTTGGCGTCAATGGTAGCAAAATTAGCCCTCATATAAAGATCACCCTCCCTCATCGGGAAATCAAGCCCCGCTGCGGATAACAAGCCACGGCCGACATTGTACTTTACGGGATCATAGCCAAAAAGTGCAAAATGAGCGGGCCCGCTGCCCGGCGTAATTCCGTATCCTATAGGATCCAGCAGACCGCAGGTTCCTGAAACTGCCAGGCGATCAAGATTAGGCTTTTTTGCTGTTTCCAGTTCAGTCTGCCCAACTGAACTCTGCGATAAACCACCCAAACCATCCATGATTAGGAAAACTATTTTTTTATCATTTTTAATAATAAGTCGATCAATAAATTCAGAATCCATAAATCACCCGTTAAAATTTGATGATCCCGTATAAAAACGGTAATGCCTCACGAGACACTACGAAGTCGGCATTTACAGACGGCCTCGTAAAAAGGCTGCAGGCAAGTCACACGAATCATGAGGAATAAGATGTACTTTACGCACGCTGCAGTGACGAAGAATGAAGCGCAACGCTGCTTCCGGCCTTTTTATGTGGCTATCGGATTTAAAACAGAAAAGGCGAGACAACCTGTGGCCGCCTCGCCTTTTTCCTTGCCTATAATTATCTCATACCGATCAGTTTACGGGCAATAACTACTCTCTGAATTTCGTTTGTTCCTTCGTAAATCTGGCAAATCTTAGCATCGCGCATATGGCGTTCTGCCGGATATTCATTCACATAACCATAACCACCGAATATCTGGACGCCTTCAATTGCGGCTCTCATGGCCACGTCGGAAGCGTAGTATTTGCCCATGGCTGCTTCCTTTTCAAAATTAAGATGATTGTCCTCCAACCAGGCAGCTCTCAGAAGCAATAATTCGGCTGCATCGAGTTCTGTCGCCATTTCGGCCAGTTTAAACTGAATAGCCTGGAAAGAAGTAATCGGCTGACCAAACTGTACTCTCTCTTTAGCATAGGCCAGCGCATCTTCCAAAGCAGCGCGGCCGATACCGCAAGCCTGCGAACCGACGCCGATACGACCAGCGTTCAATCCTTCCATCATCTGCTGGAATCCCTGTCCCTCTTTACCCAGCAGACATTCTGCAGGCACTTCCGCATCCTCGAATACCAGTTCGCATGTACCGGAAGCGCGGATACCCATTTTTTCTTCAATCTTGCCTACTTTGAAACCGGGTGTGTTATGTAAATCCACGACCAGATTGATGACGCCTTTGTAGCCCTTGGATGGATCTGTCGTTGCCGCCAGAACACAATAACGGGCGGTAGGACCATTGGTAATGAACATTTTAGCGCCGTTGACTATGTATTTATCGCCCTTTAATACTGCCCGGCATTTTAAGGAGGCCGCGTCACAACCGGCGCTGGCTTCAGTCAAACCATAGCAACCTTCATACTTACCACCTGCAACAGGTGCAAGATATTTCAACTTCTGCTCATGTGTTCCAAAGGTCTTTACCGGATGGCCGTACAGTGAATTGTTAACGGACACGATGATTCCGGTACCGCCGCAAGCCTTGGCAACTTCGATAACTGCCCAAACATAACCCACATTATCCATCCCCGCTCCACCGTATTCTTCCGGAACGGAAACACCCATGACGCCCATTTCGCCCAGTTTGCGGCAAATCTCTTCCGGTTGCGTATGCGTTTCGTCCAAGTGCGCGGCAATCGGTTTAAGTTCAGCTTCACAGAACTTCTTTACCATATCTCTAAGCATTTTTTGTTCATCTGTCGGTGCAAAATTCACAGTTTATTTCCTCCTCTATTTTTATTTGAATACTTATTTTTTGCGTAATCTCACGCAATTTCTCATTTACCAATATATACTGGTTTTCTCTTCTCCATAAAGGCAGTCATACCTTCTCTGCGGTCATGAGTGCTGAAACACTGGGCACAACATTCCGCCTCGATCCTTTGGGCATGATCCAGAGATATGTCATAACCATAATTGATGCAATGTTTGGCCATTTTTAAAGCAAAGCCGGGCAAAGATGCAAGCTTTTTGGCAAATTTTTTGGTTTCCGCCATTAACTCTTCGCTTGTTTCATAAACTCTGTTCACCAGACCAAGTTCATAGGCACGCTGTGCTTTCGTCTGACCACCACCCATAATAATTTCTTTGGCGATACCAAATCCCACCAAACGTGCCAAGCGCTGTGAACCTCCCCATCCGGGGATAAGCCCGATTGTTATTTCCGGCTGACCGAAGACTGTTTTTGCCGAGCAAAAACGGACATCGCAGGCCATTGCGCATTCAACACCACCGCCTAATGCAAAACCGTCAATGGCGGCTATTGAGGGCTTCGGCAAAACTTCCAGTGCACGATAAGTTTCCTGGCCCAGTTCAAAAAATTCAAGAGCTTCGGGTGCGGTCTTATTCAACATCTCGGCAATATCACCGCCGGCAATGAACGACTTACCGCCAGCTCCGGTTAAAATAAGAGATTTAATGCTGTCATCTTTTTTACAAATCTGAATTGCGTCCATGAGCTCGTTCATTGTTTCGGTGTTCATGGCATTCATTGCTTTAGGCCGGTTAAAAGTTATTGTGGCTACCCCTTCCTCGACATCGAACAAAAGATTTTTAAATTCCACGTTGCTTTCCCTCCTCCTTCAAAATGAAATAAGCCTGCGGTATAGGCCGCGACGCCTTAAAATTCAATCAACTTTACCTCTTCCGAGGCACTTTCGCCGCTTGATTGCTCCCTTTTCCTATAAAGTTTGTTCCTCCTTTCTGCCAATTGATTCAAAGCATGAATAAATTCTTGCTCTTTAAATTTTCCGAACCCCGTTTAAACAAGTCATGGGTTCCTTCCAAATTTCTTTACTGTATTCTTATATGCAAGTAGTCATTTTGTATAGTACTTTTTATATTAATTTGCTTTTTTTAGCCATTTTATTGGCAATAAAAGAATGATATCAGAAGTCATCACTTTTCATAAGCTCTAATGATGCGATTTAATGATTTAATTTTATTCCGAACCCTCGGGTTTGATTTTCTTTATTTTTTTTCCAACATCTAATTTTTATGCACTATCTTATTAAAATTAGTCTTGCAGAAATCCCTTGCAGAATTTCACTTCCATGGGGTAGATGGGTAGCTTTTCTTTTGCCGGCTTAAACTAGAATGATTAAGTTAAAAATATTGGTTGTCCTATCTGCATAATGATCAATCAACGTATTATCATGTTTTCAATTTGATGCATATTTAGTTGATATTTATCTATACATTCTTTTGATTGATAGACATCAGGTGTAGCTTTTATGGTTGAATAGATTTTTTGAGTAGCATGAATAGCATTATTAGAAACTACGGTAGATGCAAAATCAGATAACAACAAGGCGGCAATATCGTCGATTCTGACCCCTATATCACTCATACAGGCAATAAATCTATGTGCCAGACTTTTAAACTGGGCGAAATTAATCTTGTTACACTTGAATATCGAATCAGGCTTATTCTGATATGTACTTGCCGGATACCTTTGATTGTACGGCATGCAAATATTTTTAAAGCTATAATTTTCAGGGATACTTTTCTGATAAAACTTCAGCCAAGTATTTTCCTGATAACTAACTGAACTCGCCACACTTTTTCCTTTTTTAAATAAAGGATTCGTATCACCGCTTTCATGCAAAACGGCATGATTGATATTTTGATAAATTGATCGAAATCGTTGGGCTACGGTTTAACCGTAGCCCAACGATAACCCTAGTTTTTATAAAAAAGCCCTTTCTTTAGGAAGATTGGGCTTTTTATTTAGATAAATTCTACAGTAACGCTATTTCATCCAAGTCGCTCAAGCGTCTGCTGCAGGCTTAGATTCTTCCAAACCCATCGCGGTCCATACAATTTCCGCAATGTCTAACGCTGCCATTTTTTCCGTCATCTGATTATCTTTGATACCGTCTGAAATCATAGTGAGACAGAAGGGGCAAGCTACGGCAACCGTATCGGCATTGACTTCTATTGCCTGCTTTGTTCTGGCATTGTTAATTCTTTCGCCGATATCTTCTTCCATCCACATCCGCGCGCCACCAGCACCGCAACAGAAACTCTTACTCAGATTACGCTGCATTTCAGCCAGCTTCATTCCGGGAACTGCATTCAGAATATTACGCGGCTGATCATAGACGTCGTTGTATCTGCCGAGGAAACAGGAATCATGATAAGTATACAATCCCTGAACTGGCTTAGTCAGCTTGATTTTCCCTTTGGCTATCAGATCAGCAATAATTTCGGTATGATGATATACTTCATAATTGCCGCCGAAGTTGGGATAATCTTTTTTCAGACAATTATAGCCGTGCGGACAGGCTGTGAAAATTTTCTTTACCCCATAGCCATTCATGATCTCGATATTAGCCTGGGCCTGAGCTTGGAATAAATATTCATTACCGCCGCGCATAGCTGAATCTCCACAGCACCCTTCCTCGGTTCCCAATATGCCGAAGCTGACACCGGCGGCCTGCAGAACTTTGGCTAAGGCAACCGTTATCTTTTTACCGCGGTCATCAAATGATCCGGCACAACCGACATAGAAGAGATACTCAACATTGGGGTCTTCAGCCAGAGTCTTAATCCCCAGCTCACTTGCCCAGTCTGCTCGTAAATGAGCTCCAATACCCCAAGGGTTGGAATTATTTTCCATATTACGATAAGTCAACTGTAATTCCGGACTAAAGTCTGCTTCTGTAAGAACTTTGTATTGACGCATATTAATAATCTTTGGCACATGTTCGATGGAAGCAGAACAATTTTCCATACAGTACATACAGTTTGTGCAGGCCCACAGTTCATGCAGATCAATTACATCACCAACCAATGCCTTCTCCGGAGCAGCTTCTTCCACTTCAGCGGCAACCGCTTCTTCGCCTTCAACGGCGGGAGCAGCATTAGCTTTAGCTTTAACTGCTGCAGGGGCCAATTCCAGCCAATATGTTTTAATATCTTGAATGACCTTCTTGGGTGATAAAGGCTTGCCGGTAAGATAAGCGGGGCATCCATCCTGGCAGCGACCACAACGCGTACAGGCGTCGGAATCAAAAATCTGCTTCCAGGTAAATTCTTCCAATTTGCCGACACCGAAGGATTCCGCTGTCTCAAAATCGCGAATCGGTTCCTGGTATCCGGTTGGCTTTAATGAAGCAAAGAAATAATTAGCCGGAGTTGTAATTATGTGCAAAAGCCGTGAATAGGGAATGTAAGCAATAAAACCAAGAGCTATCAGAGTATGCGTCCACCAACTGACTTTATGCAGGCTTTTAGCTGTGTCAAAATCCATTCCTGTAAAGGCATTGGAAAGAGCCCAGCCAACAAATGAAGCTGTCTCCCACGGAGCAATATCCTTCGTAACGTAAATACGTAATGATTCGATAATGAACCCGGTAATAATAATACCTGCAATCAATAAAAGAACTATAGCATCATCTGGGGTGTTGTCGGGTTTACCTTTGTAACCAAGACGATCCGGATTAATCACATATCTGCGTACGGCTGCCATAATTACTCCGATGAGCACCAGCAGACCAAATACTTCCATTATAAATGAAAATCCAAGATAAAAGTTGCCGCGTAAAAATGACCAGCCAAAAAGTGGTTCGGTTATATGAAATTCACCGGCATCAAAAGCGGCTCCGAAAATCAAGACAAAGAAACCGAAAAAGATCATGCCATGCATAATTCCCGGATAAGCATCTCTCCAAGTCTTGAGTTGTAGAAATCCGTTCATAATGAGAGCTTTTATTCTTACCGGAACTTCATCCCAGCGAATTTCTTCCTTGCCCATCGCTTTCCACATCTGCCAGCGGCGATATATGCCATAAGCCATTATCGCCACTGCTACTGCAGTTAAGAGAAAGAGTATTGGCTCGAAACTTTCGGCATTCCAGAATACTTCGCGGCCTTCATTTCCTATTCCTATTGGGCTTGCGTTTTCCATTGATCCTCCGAAATATTGAGGGGTAAATACATTTTAAATAATAATCGCTTCAATAAGGCGAGGCCCCCGCCTAGGGCAAGGCAAAGGCCTCGTTGTTTATTAAGCAATAAGTTTTTTACAGACAGCCGTCAACTCGGGGACGACTTTGAATAGATCATCAACTACACCATAGTCAGCTTTTGTGAAGATGGGAGCTTCTGCATCTTTGTTAATCGCCACGATGCATTTAGATGAGCTCATACCGGCCAGATGCTGAATTGCACCGGAAATACCGCAGGCAATATAGAGATTCGGGGAAACGACTTTACCAGTCTGCCCGACCTGATCTTTCTGAAGACGCCAGCCGGCATCCACTGCCGCACGGGATGCGCCGACACAACCTTTGAGCACATCAGCCAAATCTTCGAGAATTTTAAAACCATCGGCGTCTTTCATACCACGGCCGCCTGAAACAATTATATTTGCTTCAGTCAAATCAACTTTTCCACTGGTGTCTTTCTGGACTTCCAGCACTTTGCTCTTAATTGACGCTGCATCGACTGCTGCATCTACTTTCACCACAGCACCCGCTTTGGCATTTTCATCTGCCGTAAATACATTGGGGCGCAGTGTAGCCATCGCCGGAGCGCTGGTGTAAACAATTTCACCGATACACTTTCCTGCATACAGTGGTCTTAAAGCTACAAAATTGCCGCCGTCGATTTTAACATCCGTACAATCCGTCGCCAGACCCGTAGCCAATTTGGCGGCCACGCGGGCAGCCAGATCTTTACCCTGAGCCGATGCACCCAAAAGCAGGATTGCAGGATCATTTTCTTTAGCTATTTTAGCAACCACGGCTGCGTGAGCCTCGGTTATATAAGGTTCCATTGCGGCATTGTCGCCTACAAAAACTTTATCCACACCATATTTGCCCAATTCGGCAGCCAAGCCTTCTATACCTGAACCAAGCAGAATAGCGCTGACTTCATCACCGGTCTGGTCGGCCAGCTTGCGGGCTGTCGAGGCCAGTTCCAGGCTGATTTTTCTAAGCGCGCCGTCCCGCTGTTCTGCTACTATCATGACACCTTTTGCCATTTTTCATTCCTCCGCTTTTTAATTATATAGCTTTTGCTTCTTCCCTAAGTAACCTGCCTAATTCCGCAGCCTTTTGCGCGGGCTCATCTCCACTGACAATCTTTCCAGGAGGTCTTGCCGGAGGAGGAACGGTTTTGGCTACTTTAGCTTTTGCTTCAGTGGCAATGCCGAGGGCGGCAGCGTTTTTCACATCAACCGGTTTTTTCTTTGCTTTCATGATGCCCGGTAACGAAGCATAACGCGGTTCATTGAGACCTTTTTGAGCAGTAACAACACAGGGCAAAGCCGTCTCGATTACAATTTGGGCGCCTTCAACGGGACGAACAACTTTGACTGCCGAACCTGCAAAATCCAATTTGGTTATTACCGTTAATTGCGGCACTCCAAGAGCTTCCGCCAACATAGCGCCGACTTGACCGGAGTCGTCATCAATGGCGCGTTGCCCGCAAAATATAATATCGTGGGGCAGTGATTTGATCACTGCGGCCAAAGCATTGGCTATAACAAACGCATCTGCATTGTCAAATGCAGGATCACATATGTGGACGCCTTTATCGGCACCCATAGCCAAGGCGGTTCGTATCGTTTCCATTGCCCTTGCCGGGCCTACGGTAACAATTGTTACATCACCGCCATTTTTCTCTTTCATTTTTAAAGCTTCTTCCACACCAAATTCATCATAGGGATTCATAACCCATTTGATCTGGCCTTCTTCAATACCTGACCCATCCGCTTTAACCTTGATCTGGGCCTCAGTATCCGGGACCTGTTTTACGCATGCAATAATGTTCACAGTCTCAAACCTCCTTATTATCCTTGTTGTCTCCCAGGCAACCTCTTAATTGGCTTCCTGGACCTGCCTGTCTTATACAGGTATTGTCAACTTTTTATTGCCGACTGATCATCAAAAAAGCCTGATCATCCTGAACTGAATGATCAGGCTTTCAATTTATAATCTATTTTTTACGATATCTTCGACTACCGATGGATCAGCCAGAGTACTGGTATCGCCTAGGTCGTTGATTTCATTTGCAGCAACTTTCTTCAGAATGCGCCGCATAATCTTGCCGCTTCTTGTCTTGGGAAGACCGGGTGCCCACTGAATCTTTTCCGGAGTTGCGATGGGACCGATTTCTTTTCTGACGAATGCAATCAGTTCCTTCTTCAGATCTTCCGACGGTTCAATTCCGCTATTCAGCGTAACGTAAGCATAAATCGACTGACCTTTAATATCATGGGGATAACCGACAACGGCCGATTCAGCAACTTTTTCGTGCGAATTCAATGTTGCTTCGACTTCAGCGGTACCCATACGGTGACCGGAAACATTAATAACGTCGTCGATACGGCCAGTGATTCGATAATAACCGTCTTTATCACGGAGAGCGCCGTCACCCGTGAAATAAGTTCCCGGGTAAGATTCAAAATATGTTTCCTGATAACGGCTATGATCTCCGTAAATCGTTCTGGTAATGCCGGGCCAAGGCCTCTTAATGCAGAGAGCGCCGCGGGCTTCCATTGCCGTCAGTTCTTCGCCGGTCTGGTCGTCGCACAGACAGGGAACAACGCCCATTAGAGGTGTTGCGGCCATGGCCGGTTTAACAGCTATAGCACCGGGGAGAGGCAGAATCATGTGTCCGCCCGTTTCGGTCTGCCACCAAGTATCGACGATGGGGCAACGACCGCCACCGATCTTACTGTGGAACCAATGCCATGCTTCCGGATTCAAAGGCTCGCCGACGGAAGCCAAAATTCTCAGTGAAGACAGATCGATTCCTTCCAGCCATTTATCGCCTTCTTTGGCGATCGAGCGAATAGCTGTGGGAGCTGTATAGAATACGGTAACCTTATATTTTTCACAAATCTGCCAGAAGCGGCTGTAGGTCGGATAATTGGGAACGCCTTCGAACATGACGGAAGTTGCGCCAATGGCGAGAGGCCCGTAAACAACATAAGTATGACCGGTAACCCAGCCGATGTCGGCGGTGCACCAGAAAATATCTTCATCATGGAGATCGAAGTCAAACTTGCTTGTGTAAGCTGCATAAAGGAGATAACCGGCCGTGGTATGAAGTGCTCCCTTGGGTTTTCCGGTAGAACCGGAAGTGTAAAGGACAAAAAGGGTGTCTTCCGCATCCATCCATTCGGGTTCACAATTGGCGTCAACCGAAGCCATTTCTTCATGATACCAAACATCTCTTCCCGGTGTCCAATCGCATTTGATCTTTTCACCAACGCGTTTGATGACGATAACTTTTTCTACGGAGGGGCAATCTTTCAAAGCCACATCGGCATCCTTCTTCTGAGGAACAGCCTTGGAGCCGCGGAAGGTTCCGTCGCAGACCACCAGGATCTTAGCTTCGGAATCCTGAATACGAACTGCCAGAGCATCGGAGCTGAAACCACCGAATACCAGAGCATGAACAGCGCCGATACGGGCACAACCCAGCATGGCGACAGCCGCTTCAGCGACCATGGGTGCATAAATACAAACACGATCACCCTTCTTAACGCCGTATTTCTTCAGGACGTTAGCAAATTTGCAGACTTCCGTATAAAGTTCCTGATATGTCCAGGCTTTTTCTTCACTGGGTTCGTTTCCAACCCACTGGATAGCCACTTTATTGGCATTCTTTGCCAACTGACGGTCGAGGCAGTTATAAGCTACATTGAGCTTTGCGCCTTCAAAATATTTCACATAAATGGGACCCTTGCGGATATCGAAGTTAAAGTCTTCGACTTTATCCCACTTCTTATAGAAGGTTACAAGTTCATCAGCCTGTTTTGCCCACCAGGCTGCCGGATCAGCTACGGATTCAGCATACAACTTGTCGTACTCTGCTTTGCCTTTAACATAGGCGTTCTTCTCCAATTTTTCCGGTATCGGATAAATCTCTTTCAGAATTGTCTCTTCTGCCATCTCTTTACTTGCCTCCCTAAATTTTTTAATTTTCTAATCCTAAATGTTCTTATAAGTCGTTTTCAAAAAAACAACCTTATTTTCAGTAAAGAACAATTTTTTTCAAAAACCTTCAAAAAAGGTTATACCCCCTGCCAAAGGGAAAAGCATCAATCCTGCGTAAATAATTCAGATAGAAGCAGGCGACACCTTATTTATCAAAATTATCAAAACCGGGCTTTCACAACCTAAACTCCATAAAAAACAGAAGAGGAGAACGTAGCCAGCAGCCTGGATATTAATTACCAAAGTCTATAGGCACTGGCAATATTTATAAATTCAATTATTCTTGGACTTTGTTTTAACCTGATTTCGAAATGCTTTACTTAAAGATTTAATTTGAATTTATGAATAATGGTCATTATTTACTGCCTGTAGCCTTATACCGCGTGCCTACGTAACTTAATATCTTTTTACTGTCAAGAAATATTTAAAAATTCATTAACTTCTTTAATATAATTGATCTTTCAAAAAAAATTTAAATTATTTTGTAAAAACATCTTCCATATATTAACGCATTAATCAACTGAGAAAGAAAATACCATGAAAATGCCGGTATTAAAGAACGAAAAATAAATAAATACCGAATCATACATGCAGTGAGAAACAATTTTTAATAATTATGTAGCATATCAGGAATTTCATTATCTGCAAGCTGAATAATTTACCACGAACAAGACAACCTTGAACAAGAAGTGTGTTAACAATGACACAGAAAAGAAAGGCTGAAGGTTGTCGGACTGAAGGAATTTAGGCTGAAGGCTGAAGGTAATAGGACAGACTTTAAACGCATCATCCATATGGTCTAACAGTCTTCAGCCTTCAGCCTTTTCAATTGGCACAAGCATTGCTATGTAGACATTTTAATCAAGCTGAATTTGAAGCTAAAATAAACTTGACATGTTTATCCGCTAGTGTTAGCTCTCTATTCGGTTTGTCTTACATTTAGTAATAATTACTTAAAATGTAAGAAAATTGTCAGGTGGTCATTTAAAAATGCCCGTTTTTAATGACTGTAAATGAAATTTAACCAAATTTTAGGAGGAAAAAATGAAGAGATTTTGGTTGGTTTTGCTGTCGCTGGGGCTTATCATGGCCTTCAGCGCATCGGCCTTCGCGGTCGATGTGAAGTTCAGCGGTTCTTATTTTGCCGCTGGTTTGTATTTGGATAAAGCAAATTTAATTAAAGAGCAGACTGCGGGCGCTCAAGGCGCATCAGCCTTTTATTTCCAGAGACTGCAATTGACGACGGAATTCGTAGCTGCTCCCGGCGTTTCTCTGGTAACCAGAGCAAACATCATGGAAAGAGTCTGGGGTGGACCCAGATCTGCTGCGGGCATCGCCTTGGATTCTCAACAAGGATCTGCCGCAACAAAAGCGGAAAATCAGAATATCGGTTTTGACTTTGCATACATTAATTATGCAAGCCCGATCGGTCAGTTCCTGGTTGGTTACCAGGCTGATAGTACATGGGGAACCATTTTCGGCAATTCAGAAACGGCTCGTGGAAAAATAACCTACGTCCTGCCCATCGGCAACTGGGCTGTAGGCGCTGCGGTAGTAAAGTATACCGACAATAGCTATACCTCAGCAAATAATGCAGCGGGTGTTCCTGCAGATGCGGACTCCGATAAATATTCTCTTTTCGGTCGCTATACCGGTAAGAATATTGAAGGCGGGTTACTCATTAATTATTACTCCGACGCAACAACCGCTCCGCAAGGTGGTTCTGCTGCTTCCCCAAATTACAAAGGCAAGTACTGGAATGTCCAGCCGTACGCCAAAGCCAAGGTTGGTCCTGTAGCCATTCAGGCGGAACTTTCCTACTTCGTTGGTGATGCAGCCAAATTCAATGATGCAACTGTCCCCGATACAATAAAAGTTAACAGTCTGGCGGGATGGATTGATGCAATAGCTACATTCGGTCCGGTTTATGTAGGCGGTACCATTGCTTATGCTCAGGGCCCGGATAGCGCCAATGACAAAGTCACCAACATGGCCAACGGCGGCCGGGACTGGAGCCCGACTTTGATTATGTGGAATTATGACCGTAATTACTGGATTGGAAATGTTGCCGGTAACGGCACGTCCGCATTTGGATCGACATTTTCCAATGCCTGGTTATACCAGCTCAAAGGTGGTGTAAAACCGACAGACAAATTGGATATCGGCGCATCCGTCACCTTTGCTCAGGCCGATAATCTGAATACCTCCGCTATTGGTATATACAGTGTGAATCAGACCAACTTTGATAAAAAAGATATGGGTTGGGAAGTCGATGTAACTGGTAGCTATAAGATAACCAACAACCTGTCTTATCTGCTGGGCTTTGGTTACCTGTTTACCGGCGATTACTTCAAAGGTGCAAACAGTGCAAACTCAGTCACCAACGATTATATCGTCCTCAACAAGCTGACCTTCACTTTCTAAGAGAAGAACAGTTTAAAGTTTAATCTTAAACCCCGGGAGAACGGGCAAATAACCTCCCGGGGTTTTTTTATTGTTTAGGCGAAGAAGGCTGAAGGATATAAGGCTGAAGACTGTTAGGCTAAAGCGAGGGTGCACACCGCGCCTACCTCTTTAACCTTCGGCCTTCGGCCTAAACGCCTTCAGCGCCTTGTTACATTAATAAACATCATCGTGCGGACCGATGCTAATCGGGATAATGATGTCATTTTCAATAATAAAATCTATTGTGATCCTGTACGAAACATTGATAGATACCGAGTATATTTCCGACAATCTTCCTTTAAGCTTGTGCAAGCGCAACGATGGGTGAAAAGGATTATACTCTATTAGCTTTAGCGTCTTTTCGTAACGTGAAATAAGCTCAGGATGTTGCTTAAAAAATTTGGCTGCAATTTTTTCATATGATTCGGTAAAAATAATCTTAGGCATTCTTGATTTTCTCTATATGCCCATCAACAGTCTCGGTCGAATATTTACCATTTTCCAAATCTCGCCGTGCTGCAGCAAGAGCAGATTCAATTTCGCACTCTTTAAGTTCGTTGTATTTCTCTATCGGTATGACCACAAATTTGTTTTTCCCTCTAACCGAAATAAATGCCTCTCCATTTGCGGCAATTAGTTCGGCGAGAGATGAAATTCCCTTTGTCTTTACCTCGTTTGCTGTTATTGACTGGGACATAATTTTTTTCTCCTACTTTATTTTTGTTAATAATACTTTAAATAGCACTAAAGTTCAAGCTATTCATAGAGCTGTTGAGGCTAAAGACTGGGGGCTGAAGGATATTAGGCTGAAAACTGTTAGGCTATATGGAGGGCGCATACCCCCCTTAGTCTAATAACCTTCGGCCTTCAGCCTATCTTCATTCAGCCTTCAGTCTATTTTCTTCTTGAAAACCATAAGCTCTTCAGATAAATATCGTATTCGAATTAACACAAAGAGGAGCACATATGCCTTTATATGACTTTGAATGCAATAAATGCCATCATGAATTTGAAGCTTTTTTAAAGCTTAATGAAAGCTATGAAA
>CAZWCA010000026.1:0-44152 GCA_964632255.1 uncultured Smithella sp.
GATTATAACGAGGATATATTGAAAAGCTTTGATTTTGTTATTGCCGCGATCCACACAAATTTTAATATGATTGCAAAAGAAATGACGGCCAGAATTATCAAAGCCCTTGAGAATCCATATACTACTATGCTTGCCCACCCTACGGGAAGGCTGCTTCTGGCCAGGGAGCCTTACGCAGTAGATATTACGAAAATCATTGATACGGCAGCCCGATTTAATAAAGTACTGGAATTGAATGCCAACCCGCACAGGCTTGATTTGGATTGGCGTAATTGTATTTATGCCCGAAAAAAGGGAGTAAAAATTTCCATTAATCCCGATGCACATAACCCGGCGGGACTTGCGGATATCAACCTGGGAATAAAGATTGCCCGCAAAGGCTGGCTTGAAAAAGGAGATTGCATAAACTGCCTGGACCTTGAAGAAATGAAAACGTTTTTGAGCCGCAAATAATAAAAAACCAAGAACCCTGCGCTCGCACGAGGATTCAAACCTATGTCGCCACGGGAAGTGCAAATCCTTCGTGAACGTTGTGCGAAAGCAGCCATAACGGCAATTCTAATACCCGCCGAACATAATTCAAAGCCCGGTAAAGGTAAGATATCCTTGACATACAAGGGCACTTTTTTTATACTCCGCGCCACAAAAAATAAATTTCATTTCTTTTCAAAAATCTTATCTTTATAGAGCACTTTTATAAGTATTGGTGCAATTGCACTAAATCAATTTCCAGATTCGTTACAGTATCAGTTTAATTTTTAGGGATATTTTTAATTGACGTGATGAGTTTAATTAAAAAAATATTCAATAAATTCAATAATTTAAGTATTTTATTAAAATTGCTGATTTCTTATCTGATTATTTCCATTATTCCCCTGATCATTCTTGGCCTCATTGCCAATAGAAACCTTCGTGATACAGGCTCCAATGTGGTTCAAAGAACCGAAGAATTGGGGACGCAAAACTTAAAGGCTGCTCAGGAAATCGGCAAAACATCAATTGAAGACAGCGTCAAAGCTCTCGATAACAAGGCAACGGAAGCCATTGAACTCAGAACGGTTGAACTGGCCGCAAGAATTGCCGATTTTCTTCAGGAAAGGGATAAAGACCTTCTTTTTTTGGCCTCCCTGGAACCGGATCCGCAAAAATACCTTCGTGTTTATCTGGCCGCCAATCGAAATGTCGTTGATACGGACAAGGGAAATAATGAATCCCCGCCGGGTAATCTTGTTATCCGGTCTCAAAATCCTGAAAACAGCCAATCGTGGAAAAATTCGCCGCCTGCCGCTTTCCAAATGGTCGCGAAACCTCTTTACCGGGAGTTAACCTTTGTGGATCTTAATGGCCAGGAAAAGATTAAGATTGTCGGTGGAAAAATTTCCAACAATCTCTTGGACATCCGTAATAAAAAAAATACTTATTGCCGGGCGGAAGACTATTTTTCTCATATTCAAAAGTTAAAACGCAAAGAAATATATGTATCCAGGGTTATCGGCTCCTATATAAAA
Organism: uncultured Smithella sp.; assembly: GCA_964632255.1. Lineage (GTDB taxonomy): Bacteria > Desulfobacterota > Syntrophia > Syntrophales > Smithellaceae > MVRV01. The sequence continues at coordinate 1,509 of CAZWCA010000026.1, forward strand.
GGCTGGATATACAATACGCCGGAAGGCATAAAGGTCAAGCCGGGCAGCGCCTACGCCGGTCGCGAAAACCCCCATGGAAAAAAGTTTTCAGGTATTATCAGATGGGCTACGCCTTTCTATAATAACGTAGGAATAAAGACCGGTTACGTGACCATGGCGCTTGATCACACGCACGTTATGGAATTTACCGATCATGTAGTGCCGACGGAAGAAAGATTTTCGGTCTTGTCCGACGGCGGATCGGGTAATTATGCGTTCATCTGGGATAATAACGGCCGTTGCATCTCTCATGCCCGCGATTTTTTCATCTGCGGTTTCAATCCGGAAACGGGAGAAGAAGTGCCCGGCTGGTTAAGCCAGGAAACTTATGACAAATACAAAAAAAGCGGCAAAACCCTGGAAGAATTTGTTCGGGCCTTGCCATCCCGTAAAGATTTCTCCCAGAAAAAAAAATCTGCATCGGAACAGATAAAAAATGGTTGTATCCCATTGGATTGCCGCGTGCTTGATACGGCGCCCCAGTGCCAGGGATGGCATGAAGGTTCAGGAAACGGAGGATCGGGATCTTTTCTTATATTGTGGAGCGGTCTCTGGAAATTAACAACTTATGCCGCTATTCCTTATTATACAGGTCCTTATGGAGAATCCAGGCGAGGATTCGGCTATGTGACCATCGGTGCCAATGTGGATGATTTTCATAAGGATGCCAATATAACCAGGGCCAAAATAGAAAAAAGTATTGTTGACCAGGGAAAAGAAATTGCCTCGGCCAACCAAAAGACAAGGGTGTTAATAAGCAAAAGCATCGCGCAAAACAGAAGGCTTATTTTCTTTGTTTTGATTATTTCCTGCCTGGCGGCCGTTAGTGTCTCTCTTTTGATCAGTTTCAGTTTGACGGGACCGCTCAGGAAATTGACGGAAAGTGCGGTGGCTATGAGCAAAGGCCACCTTGAGCAATCTATTCCAGTCCGGTCAAAAGATGAAATCGGACAACTGGCAAAATCATTTAACCACATGGCTAAAACCATATCGGAAGTCGACAGGATGAAATCAGAGTTCGTCACCATTGCCTCCCACGAATTAAGAACGCCGATTCAAGCCATGATGCTTGGGGTTTCCGGAATTCTGGAAGGGTACTCCGGGCAAATCGATGATGAAGTGCGGGAAGATCTCAATTTGGCCAAAATCGGAATAGAGCGACTTTTGCGTCTGGTGGAGGATTTGTTGAATCTTTCCCGAATTGAATCTCAGAAGATAGAATTGAATCTTGAGTCCGTTTCTGTTACCGAGATTATTGACAGAGCAGTGGGGGAGGTTTCCGACCTTGCCCATGCTCATCAACATATCATTGTGAGAAAAGGAACGACACCTGCTCCGGATATCCGGGTGGACAAAGATCGCATGATCCAGGTAATGATTAATCTTCTTAGCAATTCAATAAAATATACGCCGGATGGCGGCAAGATTATCATCAGCGCGGAAAGAACAGGAAAAGAAACAGTTTTCACCGTTGCCGATAATGGGTATGGCGTACCCGAATGGGCGCAGGAAGAAATTTTCAAAAAGTTCTTCCAGGCAGACAGCATTATGTCCCAAAAAGTGGGCGGATGCGGTCTGGGTTTAACCATTACCAAGGGATTCGTAGAAAAACACGGCGGTACCATACAATGTATCAGCCCGGTGCCTGCAGGCAGTTTTCCCGATCTTTCTCTGGGCGGTGAACGCAAAGGGGCGATTTTCGTAGTTAATCTCACATCATAACATTCCTTAACAAGGAGCATGGATATGGGTATAAAAAAAATCCTTATTGCCGACGATGACCAACCGATTTTGTCTTACATGCAAAGAAAATTTACGAAACTGGGTTACGATGTGTATATTGCCGATAATGGCGATGAAGCGCTTAAGCAAGGATTGTCATGCCTTCCGGACGTTGTTTTGCTGGACGTAAAAATGCCCGGAATAAGCGGAATTGAAGTATGCAAAAGGCTGAAAGCTGATGATCGAACAAAAAATATTCCTGTCCTGTTGTTGTCGGCCAAGGCACAGTCCACGGAAGTGAATGAAGGTCTGGCTGCCGGAGCGGACAGGTACCTGTGCAAGCCCATGAGCTTTCCCGATATTCTGAAAGAGATCCGCGCTTTCGATTAGCAGCCTGAAGAAGAGAGAAAATTTAAAGAATGAAAAAAGAACCACTGAATGATGAAAAGCAACGGCGGCTTCTGCAGGAATATATTTTTAATCTGGAGGATGCCCAGGAAAAAACGGAAGAACTTGCTTTAACAAATGAAAAGCTGAATCAATACGGACATTATCTTGAAAAACTGGTGGCTGCGCGAACGGATGAGCTTATAAAAGCCAACGAAAAACTGCAGCAGGAAATCAATGAACGCAAGCAAAAAGAAAAAGAGCTGTTAAACCTGGAAGAATTGGAGTCCTCTATTCTTGACGCCATTCCCCATGCGGTTTTCGGTTTGAAAGATCGTAACATTGTTTTTGCCAATAAAGGGGTTAAAAATGTTTTCGGCTGGGAACCGGAAGAACTGCTGGGTAAAAGCTCAAAATTGCTTTATTCGTCTGATGAGGAATTTGAAGAAGTAGATAACTATATTTATCCGACCTTGGAGCAACAAAAGACTTCTAGCCGCGAGTTGGACTTCCAACGCAAAGACGGTACCAAAATTTTGTGCAGGATCAATATCGCACGTATAGGAAACAACATTGTTGAGAAAAATATTGTCGCCATAATCGAGGATATTACCGACTACCGGCATGCGGAGAAGGAGAAAGAAAATCTTCAGTCGCAACTTCTCCAGGCACAGAAGCTTGAAGCCGTCGGAAAGCTCGCCGGGGGGATTGCCCATGATTTTAATAATATATTGAGTACAATTATCGGCTGCGCCGATATAATCCAACTCAAAATGCCGGAGGATGATCCTTTGCGCAGCTATGTCGACCATATAGTTATATCATCGCAAAAGGCCGCCAATTTAACCAAGAGTCTCCTTGCCTTCAGTAGAAAACAGATTATGGACCCCAAGCCTTTGGAGCTGAATCGAACCATTTTCAAGATGGGCAAGTTCTTATCCCGGCTGATTCCCGAAGATGTTGAATTAAGAACTAATCTATATAATAAAGATTTAGTCGTGCTGGCGGATGCCGGCCAGATCGATCAGGTAATTATGAATTTGGTTACCAACGCCAGGGATTCCTTATCTGACGGTGGAATCATTGAAATCAGCGTTGGAAAGTTCCTGATGAACGGTGGATTTAAAGAAACCCACGGCTATGGCGAGCCCGGAGAATATGCCATGATTTCTCTGGCCGACAATGGTGCAGGCATGGATGGTGAAATTGTAAAAAAGATCTTTGAACCTTTTTTTACGACAAAGGAAGTGGGAAAAGGGACCGGCCTGGGCCTATCCATAGCTTATGGTATCATCAAGCAGCATGGCGGTTACATCGAGGTCCAAAGTGAGCCCAACCAAGGAACCATCTTTAATATTTACCTACCCCTGATTGACCATAAAATTGAAAGTACCGAGAAACCAAAAGTCATGGTCCCGCAGGCACGGGGAAGTGAGACTGTCTTGATCGTCGAAGACAACGATGATCTGCGAATGCTTTTAAAAGATATTCTTGAACAGTATGGTTATCGCACCCGGGAAGCCGTCGACGGGGTGGAAGCGATAACCGAATTTTACGCAAACATCCCGGATCTCGTCATCCTCGATGTGATTATGCCCGGGAAAAACGGCCGGGAAGTATATGATGAAATTTGTAAAACCAATCCCGATATGAAGTTTCTTTTCATCAGCGGATATACGGCGGATGTTATCAGCAGGAAAGGGATAATTGAAGATGGTTACGATTTCATATCGAAGCCGTTTCAGCCCACGGATCTTCTGCGCAAGGTCAGATCAATGCTGACAAAGACATGATTTAAAAATAAAACGTTTAGCTTTCGGTATAGTATTGCGGCGTTACAGGATATTCATTATTCTCCAATAATTTTTACCAATACCCGTTTTCTCCTTCTTCCGTCAAATTCACCGTAAAAAATTTGTTCCCACGGCCCGAAATCAAGCTTGCCTTTTGTAACGGCAACGACAACTTCCCTGCCCATGATTTGTCTTTTTAAATGGGCATCGCCGTTATCTTCTCCTGTTCGATTATGCCGGTATTGAGAAACCGGTTCATGCGGAGCAAGGCGCTCCAGCCATTGATCATAATCATGATGCAACCCGGGTTCATCGTCATTTATAAAGACGGAGGCTGTTATGTGCATGGCGTTGACCAGCGTCAGCCCTTCCTGAATCCCGCTTTTTCTCAGGCATTCTTCCACTTGATTTGTTATGTTGACGAATCCGCGGCGCGCGGGGATGTTAAACCAGAGTTCTTCCCGGTAAGATTTCATTATATAGCTCCTTCCTGACATTCTTCAGTAAAAGTATCTTAAATAAGAAATAAATGTCAAAATAAATTCCCTGCGGAACGGATAATGTGTATACTTATCAGATGTAATTAACTTTACAAGCTTATTGCCATGTGTTATTAGGCGAAAAATTTTGAAAACCTTTCAGGAGAAATTTTATATGTCCGGCCATTCCAAGTGGAGCACAATAAAAAGAAAAAAAGGCGCGATCGATGCCAAGCGCGGTAAAATATTTACAAAAATAATAAAGGAAATAACGCTTGCCGCCCGACTCGGCGGCGGCGATATCGAAGGAAACGCCCGGTTGCGGCAGGCAATCATAGCGGCCAAAGAAGAAAATATGCCCAAGGATAATATCGACCGGGCAATTAAGAAAGGTGTCGGAGGGGCAGATGGCGCCGCCAATTATGAAGAAGTTACTTATGAAGGTTATGGTCCGGCCGGGGTTGCCGTCCTCGTGGAAGTCATGACGGATAATAAAAATCGGACAGTCGCTGAAATTCGCCACATTTTTTCCAAGCATGGAGGCAACCTTGGGGAAAATGGCTGTGTTTCGTGGATCTTTTCTAAAAAAGGCAGTATCGTCATTGATAAAAAGACCATTGATGAAGATGCGCTGATGGAACTGGCGCTCGAAGCCGGTGCGGAAGATGTAAAAAGTGAAGGCGATGAATTTGAGGTTATTACCGATCCTGCCTCTTTTGAAGCGGTCAAAAAAGTTCTTGACGACAAGGGCATAAAACGGCTGGAAGCCGGAATCGGCATGATTCCCTCCAATACGGTGAAGCTGGAATTGCCCAAGGCCGAGCAAATGCTTAAGATGATGGAAAAACTCGAAGATAATGATGACGTGCAGAATGTTTACTCCAATTTTGATATTGATGAAGATGTCATGGAAAAATTGAGTTCCTGATTCATGGTCTTTTTTAACGGATGATAAATTGCGTATTTTAGGGATTGATCCCGGAAGCCATGTTACCGGTTATGGAGTAATTGAAAAAGAAGGCAGTAATTTGCGGCATGTTATGCACGGCGAAGTAAAGCCGTCCAAAGAATCGCTTTTATCCGCAGTGTTGAATTCCCTTTATCAGCAATTGTCCACAGTGGTCAAAGATACGGCTCCTGACGTAATCTCAGTAGAAAACATCTTTTACGGTAAAAATGTCCGCAGTTTGATTAAACAGGCTCATGTCCGGGGCGTGGTGATTTATACCGGAGCCAGTCTTGGTATACCGGTTTTTGAATATTCACCGCTGGAAGTGAAACAGGCGGTGGTAGGCTATGGCCGGGCGGAGAAAAGACAGGTGCAAATTATGGTCAAGGCTATTTTAAAGCTGACCTCGCTGCCGCCTGCCGATGCCGCCGATGCTCTGGCCGTTGCCGTTTGTCATGCCAATTTCGGGAAGGAGCAGCCGATCTGATGATTGCTCTTATTTACGGCAAAATCGCCCACAAAGGAATTTCCAGTATTGTCGTTGATGTCGGCGGCGTCGGCTATCGTGTATTTATTCCACTTACCACTTTTTATGAATTGCCCGAAGCAGGTGAAACTGTAACGTTACATGTGCATACACATGTTAAAGAAGATGCCATAAATTTGTTTGGTTTCTATACAATCCGGGAACGGGATCTTTTTCAATTGCTTATTTCAGTGAGCGGCATCGGGCCGAAGATCGCCATGAATATTATTTCCGGCATTGTTGTTCACGACTTGCTGCAGGCCATATCCCGGGGTGATACCGGCAAGTTGGTCGGCATTCCCGGAGTCGGCAGAAAAATGGCTGAGCGCCTGATTTTGGAACTCAAGGAAAAGGTGATAAAGAGAATGGAAATTGAGAAGGTGCCGGCTGAAAATGACCGGCGTGATAACGATGAAACGATCAAGGAAGACGTACTTTCCGCGCTGGTCAATTTAGGTTATAAGAGCAATATGGCCAAAGACGCAATAGATAAAGCTGCTGGTGCGTTGGAGGGAATTTTAACTCTTGATACGCTTTTAAAGAAGTCGTTAAAACTGCTTGCCGGTTGATTTCTCATCTTCAGCGATTGGTATATGGGGCAAAATCTAAAAAATCCTTTAATAAATCCTGCCTGTGAGGAAAACGAATCCGGACTGGAAGTAACTTTGCGCCCGGCGAAATTAACCGATTATATTGGGCAGGAAAAGGTTAAAAGCAATCTCGCGATTTTTATCGAAGCAGCAAGAAAAAGGCGTGAATCTCTGGATCATGTCCTCCTTTACGGCCCTCCCGGATTGGGAAAGACAACTTTGGCTTACATCATAGCGAAAGAAATGGATGTGGATATCAAAGTCACTTCCGGACCGGTTATTGAAAGACCCGGTGATCTGGCGGCGATTTTAACGAATATGCATGAACATGAAATCCTTTTTATTGATGAAATCCATCGCCTTCCGCATGTGGTGGAAGAGATTTTATATCCGGCTATGGAAGATTATTATATTGATATTTTAATCGGTCAGGGCCCGTCAGCCAGATCAATGAAGCTCGATATTCCCAAATTTACTCTGGTCGGTGCGACGACCCGTGCCGGATCGCTCACTTCACCTTTGCGCGACCGTTTCGGAATGCATTTTCGCCTGGAATTTTATACGCCGGATGAACTGGCTGTAATCATTAAAAGATCCGCTGCTATTTTGGGAGTAAAACTTACCGATGCCGGTGCCCGCGAACTGGCTTTGCGCGCCAGAGGAACGCCCAGGATTGCCAATCGACTGCTGAAACGAGTTCGTGATTACGCTGAGGTAAAATCAGACGGAACGATTGACGGAAAAATTGCCGGGGATGCGCTGGATGCTTTTGAAGTGGACCAAAAAGGATTTGACCAGATGGACAGAAGGTTGCTTTTGACCTTGATTGAAAAATTCAACGGCGGTCCGGTCGGCGTGGAGAGTCTGTCGGCGGCAATCGGGGAAGAAAAGACAACTATTGAAGATGTTTACGAACCCTATCTGATTCAGGAAGGGTATTTACAGAGAACGGCAAGAGGAAGAATAGCTTCGGCTAAAGCTTACGAACATTTCGGACTGAAAGCTACTGCGCAAAAAGAACTTTTTTGAAAAATATCAGGCTTTCTTTCAAGAAATAAGTTCTTTTTTCTTAAATTTTTCCTGCGGAAAGATAATTTTTATCTTGTTCATCGAGGTAATCCGGTTAAAGAAATATGAAATTATTAATGCACATCTGCTGTGGGCCCTGCACGATCTATCCATTAAAAGAATTGAGAACTCACGGTCATGAAGTTACTGGTTTGTTTTATAATTCCAACATTCATCCTTATCAGGAATTTCTCAGGCGAAGGCAAACTTTAAATGAATATGCACAAAAAGCTTTTTTAAAAGTTTTTTATCCGGATGAATATCATTTGGAAGAATTTTTGCGCCAAACAGCTTTTAAGGAAAATGAACGATGTGAATATTGCCTGCGGCACCGCCTGCAATATACCGCGCAAAAGGCTTTAGCTGATAAATATGACGGCTTTACGACGACACTTCTGTATAGCAGATACCAAAAACATGAACTTATCCGGGAAATAGGTGAGCAGTTAAGTCTTCAATTCGGGATTCCTTTCCATTATCAGGACTTTCGCAAAGGTTGGTCCGAAGGAATAAAAATATCAAAAGAATTAGGCATGTATCGTCAGCAGTATTGCGGCTGTATTTACAGTGAAAAGGAACGTTTCTGTAAATAATGACCATCCGTAGTTTCCGGATCAATACTAAATAAGACCAAGTCATGCGGGCGGACAAACTGGGTTTGCAGATTTTGCGATGGCTTGTTTGCCACGAAAAATTTGCTACTGGTGGTATTTCCGCCACAGAAATAAAGTATTCTTAAAAAATAAGAAGAAGCCGTAATTAAAATGGGTTTAATTATAGCAACTTATTTTTCGAAGAAATAATCGATTTTTGGTATAGCTATTGCTAAGCAAATTAAAAATTTATTTGAATTGGTATTAAACTAATGCATTTACAGCGTACATTGAAAAAGGAAATAGTTTGCTCAAGTATCGGTTTGCATACCGGCCGGAAAGTAAATATGTGTATTAAGCCGGCGCCGGTGGATACGGGCATTATATTTGTTCGCAAAGATTTACGTAACTCAAATCCGATTCCCGCCAAATTCAACAACGTCTCCGACACGACGCTGCAAACTTCTCTGAGTTTCAATGATGTTACCGTTGCTACAGTGGAGCATCTTCTTTCCGCTTTCAACGGTATGGGTGTTGACAATGCCATTGTGGAACTCGATTCTTTCGAAGTTCCTATTATGGATGGCAGTGCCCTTCCTTTCGTAAACATGTTAAAAGACGTAGGTACTTATTCGCAGGGAAAAACCAAGAAATTTTTAGTGATTAAAAGGCCCGTTTCCGTAAAGGAAGGAGATGCCAATGCCGTGTTGATTCCTGCCGCCGAGTTTAAGATTTCTTATGAAATTGAATTTAATCATGTCGCAATCGGCCGACAATTTTACAGCATGACTTTTTCCGATATAAAATATGAAAAAGAAATTTGTGCGGCGCGAACTTTCGGTTTTTTAAATGAAGTTGAATATATGCAGGCCAAAGGACTGGCTCTCGGCGGCTCATTGAAAAATGCCGTGGTTCTTGACGGCCGTAAAGTGATTAATAAAGAAGGCCTGCGTTTCCCTGATGAATTTGTTAAACATAAAATATTAGATGCAATCGGCGATTTGTTTCTTCTGGGAATGCCGATAATCGGCCATTTTGTGGCTTATAAGTCCGGGCACCGCTTAAACAATCTCTTGCTCAAAGAATTGATGCTGAAAGCGGACTGCTGGGAAATTGTTAATTGTTTCGATAAAGAAGAAACTATTCATAAACACACATCCTTAAAGATTCCATCTTTTCGCATTCTTGATGCTATTTCGGTTTAGAAACCGTTTATGCACCGTTTTTATTCATAATTTATCCATGTTTGCAGTTTAAAACAGCATCACATGAGCTGTGTCAATCTGCAGTATCGATTATGCATGCTGTACGTCAATGTCATTGGCTTAAGCGCTACAGCCCCCCTCTCTTCTAAGAGACTGTGTCGCAATTAATTTGTCTTTTTTATGTCGAAAAAATGGCTCGTTAAAATTGCTTATGACAAACTTTTTTGAAATTTTAATGGTCAAACCACTCCTAATAATGAGTATTTTTTCTCTTTTCGCTAATTGCGACACAGTCTCCTAAGGGGATGGGGGAGATTTTGCAAAGTGTAATAAAAATCCCCCTGTATCCCCCTTTACGAAAGGGGGAATTGGAAGGCAATTTCTTAATTCAACGACATTGTGATGTACTTTGTGATGTACTTTGCATGTGCCTCTGCCTAATACCTTGATCTCTTTGCCGGAATGAAAAATACCCCGTTTCCGGTTCGGAAACATCCGTTTGTCATTCATAGCTTCCGGAAGGACACAAATTAGTCTTGATTTTTATATTCCGGTTTCCTAGTATGCTTCCTTTAATTCAAATTAATTATGAAGGTTAAAATGAATATAATAAAAAAAGACTATCGGAAATTAATTATTTTTTTACTTGTTTGTTTGAGTTGCCTGTGCGTTCCAATAAAGGGACAATCCGTTGAGCCCACTATAAACGATATTATCATTACCAATAACAAGGAAAACGTACTCTTATATGCAAGAGTAGTTAATGGTTTTAAAACCGACATGGAAGCAACAATTCTGGCCGGTGTGCCTGCCATATTTACACTGCATCTGGAAGTCTATCAGGCCCGGTCTGTCATGTGGGATAAAAAAATAGCCGACTACGAGATTAAGCGTACTATTAAATATGATAATCTGAAAAAAACATTCAGTATCTTTACCAATGGAAACGAAACTCCCGTTGTTTTTCCTGATTTTGAAAGTGCGCAGAAAGCAATGGCTGACCTAAGTGGAATTATAGTTGTACCTCTTCAAAAACTGGTTCGCGGAAATAACTACTATGTCCAACTTAAAGTAAAAATAGATAAAGTCCGTTTGCCCCTGCACATGGAGTATGTATTTTTATTTGTTTCGTATTGGGATTTTGAAACACCCTGGTATAAGCAGAGATTTTCTTATTAAGAAGTTGATATTTATTTAACTTATCAATTTTACTGAAAATACTTGAATGAAAAAGAAACAAAAAACTGTTTATATAGATGAAAAAGAATTTAGAAAAAGACGGCGGGAATGGATTATTATTGTTGTCGTGGGCTTACTGGCGGTTATTTTTACTTTAATAGCCAGTAAATTCTCTCAAAAAGACAACTTGTCCGTTTCAACAAATATTCTGGTCTACGGCCTGACCAGCATCAACGTTATTCTGATAATTCTTTTAATTTTTCTGATTGTCCGCAATATAGTCAAGTTATTTTACGAGCATCGCCGCGGCATAATCGGCTCCAGATTAAGGACGAAACTTGTTGTTGCTTTTGTCAGCTTATCTCTTGTTCCAACCATTTTGCTTTTCATATTTGCTATAAATTTCCTAACTTACAGCATAGAATTCTGGTTTAACATCAAGATTGGCGATGCGTTGAATAGATCATTGGAAGTTGCGCAGATGTATTATCAACAGACGGAGGAGCATGCCAAGTTTAATGCCCGTCAAATCAGCGCCGATATTACCCAAAATCGCCTTTACGAACGTGAAAGAGTGGAATACCTAAAAAACTTGATTAATCAACGCCAAAAAAATTACAAAGTGGGATTGGTGGAAACCTACTTTGATTATCAAAAAGAAGGCCTTGTTTTCAATGATGCGGAACATCCCGAGTTTAAACCGGTAAATTTAAGTTCTAAAATGCTGGAAGATGTTTATTTGGGCAAAGAAATATCAACTATTCAGACAACGAATAGCGGCGATGCCGTAGTCGGTGTTGTGCCGGTGTTTTCTTATGCCATTCCGAATGAGGTCCTTGGCCACATTTCCATTACATATATTATTCCCAAAGGATTTGTCGACAAACTTAAGACTATAGGTGAAGCTTCCGAGCAATACGGGCAGATCAAACTGATGAAGAATCCAATAAAATTTAATTATATTATAACATTATCTATTGTAACATTGGTGATCATCTTTTTGGCGACCTGGTTTGGCCTTGCCTTATCGAAAGGAATTACCATACCGATTCAAAATCTGGCCGAAGCTACAAACAAAGTAACACAGGGCGATTTGGATATTTATATTGATATTGAAGCAGATGATGAAATTGGAGTTTTAGTTAAGTCATTTAATCAAATGACCAGAGACTTGAAAAAAAGCCAAGACGGTCTGGAAGAGGCGAATATCAGTCTGGAGCAACGGCGCAAATATATGGAAACTGTATTGCGCAATGTTTCCGCCGGAATAATTTCTGTGGACAGTAATGGTGTTATAACGACCGTCAATAGTGCTGCCGAAAAAATGTTTGAGATTGAGGCCGAGAAAGTTCTTCAGCAAAATTACCGTAATTTACTGATTCCGGAACATATTTCTCTGGTCGATGAGTTTTTAAGAGAGATAAAGGAAACCAATGAAAGCTTCCTGGAGAAGCAAATTGAGCTTATGTTTAAAAATAAGGCTCTGACAATTCTCCTGACCATAACAACAATAACGGATGATGAAGGCAATGATTCCGGTATTGTTGTGGTATTTGAAGATCTTACCCAGTTGCAGAAGGCGGAGCGCGCCGCGGCCTGGCGTGAAGTCGCCCGGCGCATGGCGCATGAAATTAAAAATCCGCTCACACCTGTTCAGCTTTCTGCTCAGAGATTACAGCGGAAATACGGGGATAAATTGGGAGAAGAGGGCTCCGTTTTTAAAGAATGTACCCAGACCATCATTGACCAGGTGGAAGTTTTGAAGAATCTGGTTAATGAGTTTTCCCGTTATGCCCGGATGCCGGTGACAACTCCGGCTCTTAATGATTTAAATACCGTTGTTGCCGATGCCGTTGTTCTTTTTCAGGATGCTCATAAAGATATTATTTTTGATTATAAACCAGCTGAAAATTTACCGAAATTTAATTTCGATGCCGAGCAAATCAACCGGGTGATGATCAATCTACTGGATAATGCTGTTGCGGCAATAAACAAAAAAGAAGGCAAAGTTGAAATAACCTCTGCTTATGATGAACAACATCGTAAAGTTACGGTGGCCGTGGCCGATGACGGGGCGGGTGTGCCGGCCAGTTATAAACGAAAGGTTTTTGATCCCTATTTTTCTACAAAAAAATCCGGAACAGGCTTGGGTTTGGCTATTGTAAGTTCGATTATATCTGATCATCTTGGTCAGGTGCAGATTGCCGACAATGAACCTACGGGGACGATAATTTCTTTTCAGTTGCCTGTGGCGGAAGTTTAATATAAATTCTGTGATCGTGGACGAAAGAACTATTGCTTATGAATGAAACGATTTTGATAGTTGATGATGAAGTAAGTATTTGCCAGTCTTTGAGTGCTATTCTGAAAGATGAAGGCTATCAGGTATTGACGGCAGGTTCCGGTGAGGAAGCACTAAAAAGTATTGATAATGAAATGCCTCAGTTGGTCTTACTTGATATTTGGCTTCCCGGTATTGACGGTCTGGAAACTCTCAAAGCTATTAAAGCGGCGCATCCGGAAATTTTGGTCATTATGATGTCCGGTCACGGTAATATTGAAACAGCCGTAAAAGCCACAAAACTCGGCGCATACGATTTTATAGAAAAACCGCTTTCTCTCGACAAGGTCATTATTCTCCTGAACAATGCCTTTAATGTTATTCGTCTGGAAACGGAAAATGTATTATTAAAGCAAAAGGTTTCCCGTCAATATGAATTAACCGGCAACAGCCAGGCTATTACCGAGCTTAAAGAAATGATCAGCATTGTTGCACCTACCAATGCCTGGATTCTAATCATGGGAGAAAATGGAACAGGCAAGGAGCTGGTGGCGCGTTCCATTCATCATTTAAGCCACAGATCGCATAAACCCATCATTGAAGTTAATTGTGCAGCGATACCGGAAGAGCTCATTGAAAGCGAATTATTCGGTCATGAAAAAGGTGCTTTTACCGGGGCAACCGAAAAAAAGCGCGGCAAATTCGATCTTGCCCATGAGGGAACAATTTTTCTGGATGAGGTAGCCGATATGAGCCTCAAGGCTCAGGCAAAAATTCTTCGTATTTTGCAGGAGAAAAAATTTGAACGGGTCGGTGGCAATAAATTAATCGATATGGATGTCCGCGTTTTGGCAGCAACCAACAAAGATTTGGAAAAAGAAATGGAGGCGGGGAACTTCCGGCAGGATCTTTATTATCGTTTGCATGTTATACCCTTGACAGTTCCAACATTGCGGGAAAGAAAGGAAGATATCAAGCTTTTAGCGGAAAGATTCCTGCTCGATTTTGCATTTAAAGAGGGTGAACCCAAAAAGGAAATCACTAACGAAGCGATACACTTGTTAATGCAGCATGATTGGCCGGGTAATGTCCGTGAACTGAAAAATATTATTGAGCGATTGATCATCCTGACTCCGGGTAATGAAATTACTGCCAAAGATATACCACCACTGCATACCAGGGCTGATCATAACAACAACGATCCATTGCCGGCCAATTCAACTCCTGCCTCGATCTCCGATTCATTGAAAGATGCAAAGATGGATTTTGAAAGACAATTTATAATAAAGAAACTGGAAGAAAATGAAGGGAATATTTCCCGGACGGCGGAGGCGATTGGTCTGGAACGAAGCAATCTCCATAAAAAGTTGAAAAGCCTCAAGGTTGATGTCAAAAACGATATATAGTTATTCCAGACTATGTACTGCTGTTCATCCGCTTTTTCATATCGGACACGGAAAATTTGTTAAAAGGTAGAAAAATTGCTCCTAAAATAACAACAATGATCATCGATAAAAAGTGATACACAACTGCAAAAGAAAAGGCATCGGGCTTTGCAATTCCGAAGAGTCCAAGAGCCAAGATACAACTATAATGCCAACTGCCGATGTAGCCGGGTGCTGTGGGAACAGCAATACCGACGATAAGAATAATCATAACTACAAAGGATGCCATGACCGGCAAAGTAAAGCTAAAAGCCTTCAGCAAAATGTAAATAGCCAAAACATCCACAAGCCAGATAACAGCGGAAAGAAAAAATAAATATAAAAGAAGCTTAATATTGACGATGATTTGAAATCCATCAATAAAACGATGAATAATTTCATCAATTTTGTTGGCAAATTTGCCGGGCAGCCTGCTTAATATCCGATTGATTATCCTCAGTGCTGTTTCTCTTCGCCACACTAGACCTAAAATACAGCAAAATATTATTAACGTCAGAGCGAAAAGAATTATGCTTGATTTGATCATCCAGGAAGGCAAGTCATTGAGGATCAAAACTACGACCGCAATGGTCAGCACGGAAAAGCTGTCCAGTACTCTTTCCACTATGACCGTGCCCAACGCCGAAGATACTTTGATTTTGCTTTTTTTTGCTATAAGATAAGGCCTGGCCAGTTCTCCAATGCGGGCCGGAATTGCCGCTATTGCTAAAAAACCTACTGAAGTTACTGAAAAAAGCGCAAACTGGCCGATTTTTTCCAGTGGCTGTAAAATAACACCCCAGCGGTAAGAACGCAGCCATTGCATTAAAATTGTGACAGCTAAAAAAAGTGAAACATATCCGAAATTGATTTCCTGGAGATCTTGGACAACATCCTGAAAATTAATTCCTCTTACGGACAAGTAGACCAAAACAGCACTGATGATGAAGCCCAAAAAAACTTTCTTATTCATTGGATTGCCAGGCCCGAGTTCTTATAATCAATTATGGGCCAGGTGCTCGGCAATTTTGTCATGTAGAAGCTGGGAGGAAAGCTTATTTCCCAAAAGTCCTACACGAATGGCAACCGTAGTTAGATTTTTAGCTTTGTATTTGATATCAAATGACGCCTTTTCGTCATTAATTGTTGTTGTGATTTTTCCCTGGGCAATTTCTTTTACTGGAACAACTTCAATGCCGCGCATATCAGCCACAGTTTTTTCGCAAGCATTCCAAACTTTATCAAAAGGTGCATTGTAGTCGGTTTTTAATTCGCCGTTAATATAAAAATAGGTTCCCGAACTTGCCCCAACTGCTGCGCCTCCAACAACGAGCGGCACGCAACCGGAAAAAAGGCAGGCAGCCAACAACAAAGAAACTATCTGGAAATTATATTTTTTCATATTTTTTTCCTCCGCTGCCCTCAATAATCATATGTTCTCTTCGTTTGCAATACCTAATATAACTTAGCGCATGAAGTTGCATTTATGCAGAGTGAGGAGTCGAAATAAACCCGGTCCTGCACTTTGGATGCTTCCTTTCTGCGCCGATTATGATTATGATTGAAATTATAATGATTTGCCGGTCTGACTGATTTTTTCGAATTCTTTTAAAAGTTCTTCCTGTTTCCTGCTGAGGTTTACAGGTGTCTGTACAAAAATTTCCAGAATCTGATCACCGCGGCCGTAACCACGCAGATGCGGAATGCCTTTGCCTTTCAGGCGCAAAGTATTGCCGTTTTGGGTGCCTTTGGGGATTTTGACTTTTTCTTTACCTTCCAGAGTGGGAACTTCAATAGTTGCGCCGAGCGCCGCCTGGGTGAATGATATGGGTGTGCGGCAAAGCACGTCATCATCGGACCGGACGAAAATTTCATGGTCCTCTACGTTCAGGAAAACATACAAATCGCCATCAGGACCGCCTTGCTCACCTGCTTCTCCTTCTCCACGCAGTCGCAGACGGGAACCCGTATCGACACCTGCGGGAATCTTTATTTGAACATTTTTCTTTATTTTTTCTTTTCCCTGGCCGTGACAGTTCTTACATGGCTTGGAAATTATCGTGCCCTGACCGCCGCAATGGGGGCAGGTGGAACTGATGGTGAAAAAGCCGCTGGACTGGATAACCTGTCCTCGTCCTTTGCAGGTGCGGCATGTTTCCGGTACCGAACCGGGGGCTGCTCCGGAACCATGGCATTCATGACAGGTGGTATATTTTTCAAGTTCAATTGTCGTAGTTAAACCGAAAGCAGCATCAAGAAAGGAAATTTGTAAATCGTAGCGTAAATCAACGCCCGCCCGGGCATGAGAACGGGATCGTCCCCTTGTACCGCCAAATCCGAATGCTTCTCCGAAAATGTCGCCGAAATGAGAAAAAACATCTTCAAAACCGCTGAACCCGCTGAAACCGGTATTGCTCAAACCGGCATGGCCATATCTATCGTATATTTCTCTTTTTTGCTTATCACTTAATACTTCATAAGCTTCGGCTGCTTCTTTAAAACGTTCCTCCGCTTTTTTATCTCCGGGATTTCTATCCGGATGGCATTGCATCGCAATTTTACGGTAGTTCTTTTTTAACTCATCCTCTGAGGCGGTTCTTTCTACACCCAGAACTTCATAGTAATCCTTTTTCGTCATGAGATTCTTTCGCGTTCCTCCGCTTGTATAATTTGCTTCAATGAATTTAGTAAATCTTCATTTTGTTTAAGCCGGTAATCAGGCAGATTTTTAATGTTCAACTTTATCTCCCCGAAAAGTTAAGAATCGGCGGTAATTTATTAATAATACTTGTAATGTCAAGGAGGTAGATATGATTTATTTAACAAGTAGTTTCAATGCTTCTTCATATTTTTTTCTGGTATTTTCGATGATATCCGGAGGTAGTTCGGGTGCGGGCGGTTTTTGATCCCATTTAATTGAGAGCAGATAATCTCTGAGAAATTGTTTGTCGTAACTTTTTTGCGCACGGCCCTCTGCATATTCCGCGCTTGGCCAGAAGCGGGATGAATCCGGCGTAAGCAACTCGTCGATCAGGATTAATTCTTTACCCAGCATGCCGAATTCCATTTTTGTATCCGCAATGATGATGCCGGCTTCTTTTGCTATTACTGCAGCACGCTCATAAATATCCAGGCTGATTTTTATAATTTTTTCAGTAAGCTCTGCTCCGATAATCTTTTCCATATCTTTTTTGGTAATGGCTGTGTCATGCTCACCTTCCGCCGCTTTTGTAGTAGGAGTGAATATCGGCTGGGGCAATTTTGAGGATTCCCGCAAACCATCAGGCAGTCTAATTCCGGAGATGGTTTTGTCCTTTTGATAGCTCTGCCAGCCGGAGCCGCTCAAATAGCCGCGGACAATACATTCAACCGGCAGTGGAGTTGCCTTCTTCACCAGCATGCTTCTTCCTTCCAAAAAGCTTCGGTAAGGGGCGCATTCCGCCGGAAAATCATCAGGATTGATCGAGATCAGGTGATTATCGATTATATCTTTCATTTTATCGAACCAGAAAGCGGACATGCGATTCAAAATTATGCCCTTGCCGGGTATTGGATCAGACATAATGACATCGAATGCCGAAATCCGGTCGGTAGCGATAATTAATAGATAATCTGCAACGGAATAAATATCACGGACCTTGCCGCGGCTGATTAGATTCAAGTCAGCAAAGTCAGTCTTTTGTAAACCTTCTTTCATAAAAGAACTATCTCCTCATTACCTGATAAATGGATTGTATTTTTTTTCATGGCCGATAGTCGAGGTCGGGGTTCGGCCGTAATTATGGCCGGGCATTACCTTAGTGTTTTCCGGAAGAGTAAAAAGCTTTTCCAGAATGGATTTATACATTTTCGGCCCGGAACTGCCTGGTAAATCGGTTCTTCCAACGCCTTCCACGAAGAGTGTATCGCCGGTAAAGATAAACCCTGGAGTATAAAGGCACATTCCGCCGGGAGTATGCCCTGGCGTATGAATAACTTTCAGGGATATGTTCCCGATATCGATAGTATCACCATCTTTAACCAAAATATCCGGCGGCGGGGATTGTTTGGCACCGAACATTTTCAGCATCATGCCCGGAGTGGAAGTCAGCATCGAAGCATCGTCTTCGTGAACGATAATTTTTGCACCGGTCAGTTTTTGCATTTCTGCATTGCCGCCGATATGGTCAACATGACCGTGAGTATTTACGATATAGTTAATATTCAACTTATTTTTTTTTGTTTCGGCAACTATTTCCGCAGCATTGGCAGCCGGATCTATAACCAAGGCATCACCGGTTATCGGATCCCCGATTAAATAGGCGAATACAGCCATATTTCCAACCTGAAATTGTTTAATAAACATGGTAATATCACCCTCCTGTAAGTCGAATTTGTCTAACATCTTTTAGTTTCTTTAGTCAATTTAAATCAAATTACATCCGCTTTAGAAGCGCCGCGAAGAAGCCGTCCATATTATGCAAGTGGGGAAAAGTTCGAAAATAACCCTCGGAATCAGTAAGTTGGGAAGAAATAGAGTCAGGAGGAGAAATTAATGAAAAATCATGGTTGTTCTTGAGAAAATTACGGACGACATGTTCATTCTCCTGCGGCGCCGGTGAACAAGTACTATAAATTAAACGGCCGCCGCTCTTTACGGCTGAAGATGCATTTTGTAAAATTGCCTGCTGAGTTTTATTTAAATCGGAAAAATCGGCAGGTTTGAGGTGCCATTTAATTTCCGGATTGCGGCGCAGTGTTCCCAGCCCTGTGCAGGGAGCGTCGACCAGGACATGATCAAATTTTTCTTTCAGAAAATCCGGTAATATTTCAATCATATCGGCACGATATGTATCGATAATGGTTATGCCTAATCTTTTTGAATCCTTTTTCAGTTCCTCAATTTTCTTAAAATCATTATCAATTGCCAGAATTTTTCCATTATTTTTCAGGATCGCCCCAAGATGTGTCGTCTTACCGCCGGTGCCCGCGCATGCGTCCAGGATTGATTCAGGACTTCTTGGATTTACCATATAAGATATGAGTTGGGATGCTTCATCCTGGATGCGCAGATATCCGTCCTGAAAAAAGCTCGTTTTCTGGATAGGCGATTCGGCGTTATCGAGGACTAGGCCATCCGGAGAAAAGGAGGTACATTTTAAATTGAATCCGGCTTGCGATGATTTTTCCTTGAGTTCATTGCGCGTAATTTTCAATGTATTGGCTCTTAATGTCAGAGGCGGCAATTCGTTATCAGCGGCACACAAGGCCTGAGTTTCTTTAATACCGAATATTTTAATCCATTTTTTCACCAGCCAGAGCGGATGAGAGTGAAAAGCGGCAATATATTCCGCCGGGCTTTTTTCCGGAGATGGGAAAGTAATTTTAGCACCATGGCGCAGATAATTTCTTAAAACAGCATTGACCAGGCCGCTTTTGGCTATATTGACAATTTTGGCAACTTTCACGGCCTCATCGACCACGGCGAAGGCAGGCAGCCTGGTAGTAAATTTGAGTTGGAAAAGACCGATGCGCAAAATGTTTTTTATGCTTTCATCTGTTTTTTCCCAGTTACCGCGACAAAGCTTTGCCAATATCCAGTCCAGATGTCCACGTTGGCGCAGCACTCCGTATACAAGATGAGTCAGGAGCCGTCCATCGGGCGCGCCGGAAAGCTTATGTGCTTCCAGACATTCATCAAGAAGAAATCCGGCGAAGGCTTTGTTTTTCTGAACCTGATCCAGAATATCCGATACCAGATGACGAATTGATTTTTTCATGCGGGTTCCTTAAACCGATGGGGAAACAAGATAAGTAAAAAAATTATTTTCAGGCGGAAGTACTTAAGAACATTTCTAACTGTCTAAAATTGTATTGGCAGCGATCCGATAACCGCGCAGAAAATCGCTGATCGCCATCCGTTTCTTGCCGGCCAGTTGTACTTCTTTTAATAAAACATAACCGTCGGCGGCAGCGACCGCTAATCCACGATCAGTTTGGGTTCCAATCTTACCGGGCATATCCTTCACGTTTTCCTTCAAGGCTTCGGCTCTAAAAATTTTTAATGTCATTCCTGAAAGATATGTGTAAGCGGCCGGTGCCGGGCTAAGTCCATGTATTAAATTCACAATATCATCGGCGGCGGAGTTCCAGTTAATACGTCCCGTTTCTTTTGTTATGCGGGGAGCAAAAGTTACTGCTGAAGCATCCTGTGGCGTGGGCGATGCTGTGCCTGCCGCCATCTGATCAATGGCTTCAACCAGCATGGCTGCTCCTAAAACAGCCAGCCTGTCATGCAGTTCTCCATAGGTTTCTGCAGGTTTAATTTCTATTTCCTGTTGTAGCAAAATGTCACCCGAATCCATGCCCTCATCCATCAGCATTATTGTAACTCCCGTTATCGTTTCTCCACGAATAATCGACCAGTTAATGGGCGCGGCACCTCGATATTTGGGCAGAAGGGAAGGGTGGATATTGAGGCATTTCAGGGGTGGAAAATCAATAACGGCTTTCGGCAGAATCTGACCATAGGCTGCAACGGCAATCATTTCCGGATTCAGTTCATGAAGTATTTCCAGGAATGCCGGATCTTTAGCTTTTTCCGGTTGAAAAACGGAGAGACCCAACTTTTGAGCAAGGATTTTTACCGGCGGGGCAATCTCCTTTTGCCCCCGGCCGCGGGGACGATCGGGTTGAGTTACGACTCCGATTATGGGATAATTCATATTGTAAAGTTTTTCCAATGCCGGAAGGGCAAAAGCGGGCGTGCCCATAAAGAGAATCCGCGGGTGTGACATGTGTCGGTATGTCCTTTCCTTTTTTTCAAAAGTGCTTTTCATTTTTCCGGGCCGTCTTTGCTGCAAAGAGGGCGAGGGCTGTGCTTTCATGAATCAGTAGTTAAGTACAGTCTTTTCTTTAGGAATCCATTATCTTCCGGAAACAAAAGCAATAGACATATATGGAAATAAAAAAATTGTGTCAAGAACAACGAATTATCCATAGTATTTTAAATTTCTATTGAAAATTTAGACTTAAAGCATTATATCAGCTCTCAAAGAATAAGCCGGAAATTTTATTCAAATGTAAAATAAAATTGTTTTTGTTTTTGATAAAGAGAAAAAATAACATGACATTATGGTTTTAAAGCTCTGATTCAATTGCAAAAGTAATGTTTTTACAAGATAATTGACAGGCAGTTCGGCGGTTAACCGGCGCTAATCAAACGACAGATAAAGGAGATCCATAATGAAGACGTATGCTGTTAAGTATATAGAATTAATGGAGAGACATGCGGAAGATATTGCAAAAAGATGGGCTAAGGATGTTCGCAGCAATACTAAAACAACGTACTATAAATTTCTGGATGAACAAAAAATTATTTCCCAGTGTGTTAAATTTTATCATTATTTCAGTAAGATGTATGCCGAAGAAAAGATAGGTGAAGACGTCCTGGCATTCTTTAAAACCTATGCCCGGGAAACTTACGAAATGGGAATTCCTTTGGAGGAGGCTATTTATGCCTTAATTCTGATGCGGCGAAACATTTGGCTCTATTCAGAATTTCAGTCAATATTTACGACAGTTATTGATCGATTGGAGGCCATTGATTCCCTGAGCCGGGCTATTTTGATATTTGATTATGCCGAATATCAGATTACTAAAGATTATGAAGAGTTGATGGAACAAGGAGCACCCAGGAAGAATAAGTAAGTAAGAAAAACTTTGTCTTATCAACGGTTATGTTGAACCTAAGAGAGGAGATTATATATGCTGGCTTCACTTAAATTAATAGATCTTGTAGAAAAAAATGCCGAAGAAATTGCCAAAGAATGGGTAATAGAAGTCAAAAAGAATAAACGGACACCCTCGTATAAAAACATTCCCGATGAAAAATTGATTTCCCGGGCTGTTGAATTTTATCATGAATTAAGGCGAATGCTGATGTCTTCAAGCACTTACGAAGAAGCACAGGCATATCTCCTCAAGTATGCAAAAGCTTGTTATGAAGATAATATTCCTCTGCATGAGGCCATTTATGCTTTGGCCATGATGCGCAGGCAAATGTGGCTTTTTGCAGAATTTCAAGTCGCTTTTAATACGGTTGTTGAACGCCAGTCCGCCATTGACAGTGTTACCCGGGTTATTCGAATGATGGATTATGCAGTTTATACAATTACAAAGAATTATCAGGAACTTAAAAAAAAGAGTTAAAATAATTAATTCTTAATTTAAATTGCAGAAAGATTATTTGATTAAATAATTAATTTTTTCAAAGTGTAATAAGAATATTATTCAACGAATTAGAAACAGGTTCATCAATTTGCCACGGGATTTGCAGCTTTTCATGGCGGCAACGGTAGTTTTCGGATTTTCCCAGAGTATTGTTGATGCAACCTTCAATAATTATTTAAACGAAACTTTTTTCATCAGTGATTTCCAGCGCGGTTTTCTGGAGTTGCCCCGGGAACTGCCCGGTTTTTTAGTTGTCTTTGTTTCGGCTTTGCTTTTTTTTCTCTGCTCCCGTCGGCTGGCGGCATTTGCTAATCTTTTGTGCGCCTTCGGGATATTGTTTATCGGCATTTATTCGCCTAATTTTTCCATTATGCTGATCTGGCTGTTTATTTTCAGCATCGGCCAGCATCTATTCCTACCGACTAATCAGAGCATCGGTATGGAGCTGGCCCGGGATGGAAAAACCGGCAGGAGATTGGGGCAGCTCAGCGGGATTGCCAATATATCAGCGATAATTGGCAGTTTCGCCATTCTGCTTGGTTTCAAATTTTTTCATCTCAATTTTAAAATATCCTACATTGTCGCCTTTCTCGGTTTTCTAACTGTCTCTCTGCTGATATTTTTCATGCAGAAAAACAGGCCCTTACCTGCTAAAACAAAGTTCAAATTAAAAAAGGAATATCGCCTCTTTTACTGGCTGAATATTCTCTATGGAACACGCAAGCAGATTTTCCTTACCTTTGCACCGTGGGTGCTGGTAACTGTCTTTAGACAAAAAACGCATGTCGTGGCTATGCTTTTAATGATTGGCGGCATTATCGGCATTTTTTTTAAACCAATGCTGGGCCACGCTATAGATCGATTAGGGGAGAGATTTATTCTTACGACTGAAGCTGTAATTTTGATCTTTGTCTGCCTTGGCTATGGCTTTTCAAGTGAGATTTTGTCCGAGACCGCCGCTATGTATATTGCTTTTTTCTGCTACGTTATTGATCAACTTCTTATATCTGTGGGCATGGCACGGGCTACCTATCTGCAGAAAATAGCTGTAAAGCCGGAAGATGTTAACCAAACACTTACAATGGGTGTGACAATCGATCATGCTTTTTCTATTGTAGTTGCGGTTTTAGGTGGATTTGTCTGGGTTAGATGGGGTTATCAGTATGTGTTTCTGCTTGGAACTTTCATCGCCGTTATTAATACATTCTCGGCATTAAGAGTTAGAACAAAATAAAAGTTAATTTAATGCGAACCACAATTTTGGGTGAGTGACCGTTTACTGTTCTTTTTTTTATTCCGCCTTAATATTACCTAATATTATCTTTCTCTTGTATAATAGGCAAAGAAAATCTGAAAGATCCCCACTGCCCGTAACTACATTGGATCGTATTCTTTAATTGACATCCGGGTCTGCCTGATCTATGGTCCCGGCAAATTAGGAAATAAAATTATTTTTCACTTTTAATATTAATTAATTTGAAGGAGATTTATGTTACAAATCGGCGAAAATATCGATGCTTATTGCTCAAAATGTAAACTGGTGCTTGCCCATGTCATAATGGTCAAAATGGAAGGAACTGTACATAAGGTCAAATGCAAAACATGCGGCGCAGAGCATAAATATCGCCCGGAAAAACCTGCGGCAAAAAAAGCAGTTGTTAGAAAACAATCCGCCCTGAATAAAGGAGCGGTGAGAAAAACTGGATCGGCTAAAACGGAAAATAACGACGCCCAAATGAAATGGGACATCAAAAACCGTACTTTGGATCATTCAATTCCTATAAAGGATTATTCTATTCACAATAAATACAGCATTAAAGATGTTATCAACCATTCCGTATTCGGATTGGGATTTGTTGAGCGGATTGTTACAGACAAAAGCATGGATGTTTTGTTTTGCGACTCCATTAAATTAATGGCGATGAATATTTCTTAATTCTTTAAAAAACTAATTTTTTCGTGGTTGACGGCGAAGCCAATCCCACTGATTAATTTTCTGAAGACGGGCAAAGGTGGCAAATAAAATTTGCCTTAAAAAAGAAACTTGAAGTTCTAAAGGAAGGTTATTGAGTTGCTCGGCATCGAAAGACAAAAGCAAACAATCTGTTTGTGCTTCAACATGGGTCGTGCGGGGAATCCCCATCAAACCGACTTCACCGAAAATATCTCCTGTATTTAATGTGGCTAAAACTTTGTCGTGAAGAATAACGTCGGCGCGGCCCTGAACCATGACGAACATTTTAAGATCAATTTCTCCTTTTGTAATTATCCGGCTTCCGGGAGTAACCTTTTCCCATGTTCCGGCATCCAAAAGCATGCTGATTTCCGCCTTGTCGAAGCAGTCAAAAAATGGAAGTCCTGAAATGAGATGCAATAATGGTTCTTTGACATTTTCCATATTTATTTCCTAAGGCGATTTTAATAATTCATCGAGCACAAGTATTTTCTACGTTATTAATTGTTTGCAGTCAATACATTTGCCAGGTTCCTGGAATTGAAAAAAGGCTGCGGGAAAAAAATTATGAAAATAAACCGGGAATTACATAAAATTTTCCGGATCAACATCGACGGTAATTTTGATTTTGCCGCTTTCGGTCTTACTGAGCAAATCCCTGGCAAACTGATGCAGGACGGTAGTATTTTCACTTTTGAGCAGCATTTGTCTGCGCCAGCGGCCTTTGATTTTCGCGAGCGGTGATTCCGCCGGGCCGATTATTTCAATTTTGTTTCCATATTTAGCAGCCAGCTTTCTTGCCGTCTCTCCCAGGATTTTTGCCTGATTTAAAAGAATTTCCTTATTTGTTGCCGATAAACGCAGATTAATAATCCGGCTGAAAGGCGGATATTGCAAAGCCTGACGAAAAGCAATTTCCGTCTCATAAAATGATTTGTAGTCGTGACTCAGAACATGCCTTAAAACATAATGCCGGGGATTAAATGTCTGAATTATCACCCTGCCGGGGGTGGCACCGCGGCCGCCGCGGCCGGCAACTTGTGTAAGTTGCTGGAAAGTTTTTTCCCCCGCCCGGAAATCAGGAATATTCACAGATGTATCGGCGGCAATGACGCCGACCAGGGTCACAAAAGGAAAATCATGTCCCTTAGTAATCATTTGTGTGCCGACAAGAATATCAATTTCCCGGCTGCAGAGCTCCTGTAATATTTTTTGCTGTGTTCCTTTGGTCTGCGTGGTATCGGAATCCATCCTCCGAATACGGGCCTCCGGAAAAAGGTGTTTTATTTCAGCTTCCAGCTTTTGCGTTCCGGCGCCATAGTTAAGAATTCGATTTCCGCCGCAGGAGGGGCAAAGCGGTAAAGCTTTTTGCGTATAATTACAATAATGACATTTTACAACGCCTTCAGCAGTATGATTTTTCAGGGATACGGCACAATTGGGACAGAGAAAATTATTACCGCAATCCGCACAAACAAGAAATGTATCGAAACCGCGCTTGTTCAGGAAAAGCAGGCTTTGTTCTTTTCTCGCAAGGGTTTTTTCAATTGCTGCAATCAAAGCATCGGAAAGAATCGGAGACCTGCCTTGCACCTCTTTTTGAGTTTTCATATCTATTATTTCTATTTCCGGAAGCGGCTTGTTTTCAACCCTTCGGGAAATTTCCAGACAGGTATATTTTTTAATTTGAGCATTGTAATATGAGCGGATGCCCGGTGTAGCCGATCCAAGTACGACAACGGCACCATCGAGTTTTGCTCTTAAAACAGCCAAATCCCGCCCGTGGTAACAAAGCCGGTCATCCTGTTTATAGGACGAATCATGTTCTTCATCGACAATAATCAATCTTAAATTGGCAAGCGGAGCAAAAAGGGCGGAACGTGCGCCGATAACCAATTTAATCCGGCCGCGTTTGATTTGCCGCCACTGGTCATAACGGACCGGTTCCGCGATGCCGCTGTGCATGACAGCTATTTCTTCACCGTCAAAACGTCCTTGAATGCGGGAGATTAATTGAGGGGTTAAGGTTATTTCCGGAACCAGGTATATTGCGCCGCCATTATTTTTCAGCGCCTCGGCAATGGCATTCAAATACACTTCCGTCTTGCCGCTTCCGGTGACGCCGTGCAATAAAATAGGTTTAAAAATATTCTTTCCCAAATTAATGGAAATATCCTCAAATGCCTTTTGTTGTTCACAATTTAACGAATGTTTTATGATGTTCGCACCGGTTAAAGATTCAATAGCGGCTTGACGGGTTATTTCACGTTCTTGAAAATCAATTACTTCTTTATCCCGAAGTTTTTTGATAACTGCACTTGAGATTCCGGATTGCCTGATCAACTCATTTAGAGTCATGTTTCCATTTTTTTGAAGAAAGGCAATGAGCTCCTCCTGTTTTCCGGTCAGTTTTTTCCCTTTAGTTGCGGCGTCATTTAATACAACAATTTTTTCCTTTTGCGGGATTAGTTGCTTCTTTTGCTTTTCATCGATTTGTATTAGTCCCGCTGATTGCAGGCCGACGATCAGCGGTGAAATATTTTTCAGACCACTGATCTTCGTGAGGCTGGTAAGAGCAATTCCTTGCGGGTATTGCTTGAGCAATTCAAACAGTTTATTTTGAGCGGGACTAAGCGGGAAATTGTTTACCAAAGGCAATGGCCTGATCCAAAGCAACTCTTTTTTCTCCGGACCGGCAGGTATAATCTCAGCCAAAACTTTGCCCAACGGATATATAAAATAATCAGCAATCCATTGATAAAAACGTAGATCCTGCCTGTCGAAAAGTGGTTCTTCATCCAGGATTTCATTGATAAATTTAACTTTTTCCAAATTGCAGGAATCGTTTATATCAATAATAAAGCCGGTGCGCTTTCTATGACCGAAGGAGACAAACACACGTTTACCTATCGCGATCCGGTCCTGCAAATTAAGCGGCACTTCATAAGTAAAGGATAGATTGGACGGAATATTGATAGCAATTTTTACGAACATAGACATGGCGCTGCACTAACAAAAAACGCTCCAAAGAGGAGCGTTTTTCAATTTAATATGTTTATAAATTTATTCACCTTTGAGCTTTTCTATTTTTTCCGCTTTCGTTTTGCAGTCGATGCACTCAGTCGTAACCGGTCTGGCCATTAATCGTTTTTCAGAAATCGGCCCGCCGCAAACATCGCAAATGCCATAAGTTCCATCATCAATTCTTTTGATCGCTTCCTGCATTTTCATGATGAGTTTGCGTTCACGGTCACGGATACGTAATTCAAAATTACGGTCGGATTCCAGAGAAGCCCTGTCATTAGGATCAGGGAAATTCTCTTTACCGCTGGTCATTTCAGAAACTGTCTTACCTGCCTCACTCAGCAGTTCATTAATTTTCTGAACAAGCATCGCGCGAAACATTTCCAGCTTTTCCGGCTTTAAAGTCGTTTTTTCCACTGGCACCAGTCCCCCACATAGATAATTATCGTTTCTTTATTACCTAATGGACATTTTTTTGTAAAGGAAAAAAATTAATAGTCAACGAATGCGCTTATTTACCAAGACAATATTCTTTTTTTATTTTCTCCACGATATTTGTTGTTGATTTGCCTTCCACCTCGGGAATGATTATTACGCGGCCTCCCCATTTTTTCACATCATCCCTGCCGACAATTTTATCTTCCGTCCAGTCGCCGCCTTTAATTATTATATCAGGCTTTAAATAATTTATTAACTCCAGTGGAGTAAGTTCCGGAAAGATGGTTATGAAATCAATAAATTCCAAAGATGCGAGAATTTCAGCCCGTTCTTCTTCGGGGATAAGCGGCCTTTTTTCTCCCTTGATTGACCTTACCGAGGTATCGCTGTTGAGGGCAAGGACCAAAATATCGGCGGTTTTTTTGGCTTCCCGCAGGTAGCGGACATGGCCCACATGCAAAATATCGAAGCAGCCGTTAGTAAAGGCTATTTTTTTGCCTTCTTTGTGTAAAAGGTCCAGTTTTTCTTGAAGTATTTTTCTGTCCAGAATTTTATTCATTTGATCTCCTTATAATTATGAAGGTTTCTGTATTACACGGGAAAGTGTTAAAACGGCTGTTTTTTGCGCACCTGCCTTATGTAAAACCTTGGCGCATTCATTGATTGTTGCACCTGTCGTATAAACATCATCAATTAAAATTATTTTCCGGCCGTTAATTTTTTTCCTGTCCGCTACGGCAAAGGCTCCTTTAATATTTTTTTCTCTTTCCGCCTTATTCAGACCGGTTTGGGATAAAGTTGCTTTACATCTCTTCAAGATAGAAAAATCTACAGGCAGCTCATGTTTTTTCCCGATTTGATTCGCTAAAAGAAGAGACTGGTTAAACCCCCGTTCCCGTAACTTTTTAATATGCAGGGGGACCGGGATTAAAAGAGAATATTCAAAAAAATCAAAATCAGGGAAAGAAAAGTCCGCCATAAAAGAGCCGAGAGCATACCCGATAGAGATATTGCGGCCATATTTAAATTTATGGATTGCATCCATAATGGCGGTTTCAAACCCGGCAACAGCCCGGGCTTGACTATAGTACTGTTTGTTTTCCAGGCAATTGCCGCAAAAATGGCTTCCCGCAGGGCTTACCAAAAAAGGCACCCCGCAGATCGGGCAAAAATTATCCTCAATAAAGTTGATTTTTTCGAGGCAACCGGGACAAAAAAACTGATTTACAGGCTGTTTAATAATTTCTGTGCAGGCAAGACACCGGGGTGGAAAAATAATGTCAAAAACGTCATTTAAAAACTCTTTTACGCTCACTGCATTCCTTTGCCCAGCCTTTTTATTTCCGTAGCGTTTTCGTCAACGTTCATGCGGGGGACGTCCCACAAGTTTTCGATATCATAAAAAGAACGTACCGATTCCAGAAAAATGGAAATAATTACATCGTCATAGTCAAGTAAAATCCATTGTCCCAGTGCTTCTCCTTCCACTCCCAGTGGAAATATATCTTCTTTTTTTAAATATTGCTGAATGGCTGTACAAAGCGCCTGAGTTTGACGCTCGGTTGCACCGCTGCAAATGATCATATAATCTGCAAAAGATGAGCTTTCTTTAATATTTAATATTACGATGTCTTTTGCTTTTTTCTGTAAGATGGCGTTTATGCATAATAAAAGACGCTTGGCCGATTCACTTTTTCTTGCTGGCAATTATATACCCTCCATGATTTCCATTAAAACTAACGAAAATCGAAACATTTTTATTAAAATGTCCTGATCCTTTAAAATTTCAGGTCATGAGCTTTATGCCATAAACGGCGGAAGTTGACAATCCGCCTTTTTTATAAAAAAATCCAATTTGTAATTGTTCTTGGTAACGGGAGTTGTCTGTTGTGAAAAGAAAAAGGCTATGATAAATAATCGGGTATTATAATTTTTCAATTGTTTATATTAGGATTTTTGTCATGCAAGATATTTTGGAAAAAGTTCATATACACATGCCTTTTGATTTGCTGCCTTGCTATCAGGAAATGATCATCCAGAAAAAAATGAATCTGGAGATTTATTTCAGCCATGGTGTTCTCAATACATTGGACATTGCCAGGTGCCGGAATACTGCAAAGCTCTTAATTGATTTCGGCATTAAAATTACCTTTCATGCTCCCTTTATGGATTTGCGTCCCGGAGCCCTGGATGATAAAATCCGCAATGCAAGCGTCGATAGGTTAAGGCAGGTATTTGATCTTGTTCCTTATTTTCATCCACTAAAAATTGTCTGCCACCCTTCTTTTGACAGGCTTTATTATGTGTCTTGTGATGAAGAATGGCTGAATGCCAGTACCAAAACCTGGCTTACACTTATTTCCATGATCGATCAGGAAGCAAAAACTAAAATTGCGCTGGAAAATGTTTATGAATGGGAGCCTTCCATTTTACGGCGCCTTTTTGAAAATCTTGATTCTGAGCGAATTTGTTTTTGTTTCGATACCGGGCATTTCAACGTGTTTGCCCGCACAAAACTGAAAGTCTGGCTGGACGAACTGGGTAAATATCTGGGCCATCTCCACTTGCATGACAATTATGGAGAAAAAGATGAGCATCTTCCCGTGGGAAACGGCACCTTTCCTTTTCAGGAACTTTTTCAGACACTGCGGGAAATCAAAGCCGAACCGACAATAACTTTGGAAGCGCATGCTGAGGCCCATCTCTGGCAATCATTGGAGAATATTGATAAAATGAGGTTATTCGCAGACCAGAAAAAATAAAGGAATTGTTTTGCTTAAATATATTTTTAAAAGACTCTTTTTTATGATTCCTCTGCTCCTGGGAATTACCATTATTTGTTTTTTTGTCATGCATCTGGCGCCGGGGTCGCCTGTTGATTTGGAAACTCAGATGAATCCCAAATCCTCCGCGGAAATGAAAGAGCGGCTGAAGACTTTATATGAACTCGACAAGCCCATTCACCAGCAATACTGGTCCTGGCTGAAAAAGTTGAGCCATGGAAACCTGGGAATTTCTTTTGCAAGCGATCACCGGCCTGTTACTTCAAAGATATTGGAACGAATCCCCATCACAATACTTTTGGAATTTCTGTCTCTATTGATCATTATTGCTGTTGCCATCCCCATTGGAGTTTTATCAGCCGTGCATCAGGATTCGCTTTTCGACAAAATGACGGGGGTATTTGTTTTTATTGGTTTTGCTATTCCGACTTTCTGGCTGGCCTTGCTTTTGATGATTTTTTTTGGAATTCATCTGGAATGGCTGCCGATTTCCGGATTACGTTCGTTAAACTATGAATACTTAACTCCATGGCAGCAATTCACGGATTTGGCCAAGCATCTTGTACTGCCGGTTTTTATTTCTGCTTTTGGAGGATTGGCCGGACTTTCCCGTTACATGCGCGCCAATATGCTGGAGGTTATCCGGCAGGACTACATTATGACCGCCCGGGCCAAAGGTTTAAGCGAAAGGGACGTAATCTACAAGCATGCATTGCGTAATGCACTGTTGCCGGCCATAACAATTTTAGGCCTTTCCATTCCCGGACTTATCGGCGGCAGCGTTATCTTTGAAACGGTCTTTGCTATTCCCGGCATGGGGCAGCTTTTTTATATGGCGGTTATGGCGCGTGACTATCCGACAGTGATGGGTATTTTACTGATCGGAGCTATTTTAACTCTTGCCGGCAATTTGATTGCCGATATCTCTTATGCTGTGGCCGATCCAAGAATAAGAATAAGTTGACGGACTGGATGTATGACCTTTTGGGAAATGTTTTGTAAAAACAAATTGACGCTTGCCGGCAGCGGTATCGTCCTGTTATTGTTTCTTATTTCTTTTTTTGCGCCGTGGTTTGCTCCCTACGATCCGGGGCAAATTGATTTGAAAAATGTGCTCATGGCGCCTTCGATCAATCATTTATTTGGAACTGATCAACTGGGCCGGGATGTTCTTTCCCGAATGATTTGGGGTGCGCGGATATCTCTGAAAGTAGGTTTTGCAGCCACCGGAGTTGCTATTGTCATCGGCACCCTGTTAGGTGCTGTCGCGGGGTATTACGGCGGCTGGATTGACGCGATAATAATGCGTTTTGTAGATATAATGCTTTGCTTTCCCACCTTCTTTTTAATACTGGCTGTAATCGCTTTTCTGGAACCGTCAATTTGGAATATCATGGTCATTATCGGTCTGACCGGATGGATGGGGGTGACAAGGCTCGTTCGCGCCGACTTCATTTCTTTGAAGGAAAGGGATTTCGTGCAGGCGGCAAAGGTAATCGGGGCGGGCGATTTGCGAATTATTTTTATGCATATTCTTCCCAATGCCATGGCTTCGATACTCGTTGCTGCTACGTTAGGTATTGCCGGAGCAATTCTCACTGAGTCGGCTTTAAGCTTTTTGGGAATCGGGGTTCAGCCGCCAACGCCCAGTTGGGGAAATATATTAACTGCGGGAAAAGATTATATTGACATTGCCTGGTGGCTTTCGCTGTATCCGGGACTGGCAATTCTAATTACGGTCGTCGGCTACAATCTCCTGGGAGAAGGCATTCGTGATTCACTCGATCCGCGCCTGAAAAAATAACCTCTGGATGTTTCTTTACTATAAACCGCCTTTGTTCTAATCTGGAATGAATAAGTATATTTGATCCAAGCTTTTCATGCCCGGTTCAGGATGCTGATTCAGCTGATTACTCTTCAGACTTGATTAAGTTTCCAAAATATATTAGGAGTCTGCAAGGAGAAAACTGGAAGATATTATATAAAAAATGACCTGAATTATCCGCATTCGGTACATTGGTCTTCATGATAGGAGAAATATAATGGGGAAAAAAGTTAATTTGGAGTTGTTAAGTATCGACAGGAGAATTATTTCCCGCAGACTGTTAGCCGGCGAAATAAGCGAAAAGGATTTAAGTGAACTATTAAAAAAACTTCCTGATTTGGCGGAAAATGCCGAGGAAGTTAACCCGGAAGATTACGAAAAATAGAGCTTATGCTGATCGATTCCCATGCTCATCTGGAGATGAAAGAATTTGACAATGACCGTGAAGAGGTTATTGAACGGGCGAAAAAGGCCGGCGTGGATTCTATTATCACCGTGGGAACAAATTTGAGTCTCAGCCGGAAGGCGGTTAAACTGGCCGGTCAATATGAAAACATTTATGCGGCAATCGGTATCCACCCGCATGATGTCGGTAAAATTAACAACCAAACTTATGATGATCTTAAGGAACTTGCCGGTCGGAAAAGAGTTGTCGCTTATGGTGAAATCGGCCTTGATTATTTTCGTAATCTCGCCCCGCAGGAATTGCAGATAGAAAAATTCGGAGAACAACTTTCATTGGCCAAGGAACTCAAACTGCCCGTTATCATTCATGCCCGTCAGGCTAATGATCAATCCCTCAAAATGATTAAAGCTTCGGGTATTCATCGCGGTGTTTTTCATTGCTTTTCCGGAGACTATGAAATGGCCAGACAATGCCTGGATTGGGGATTTTATCTTTCCGTTCCCGGTGTTGTTACCTTTAACAAATCAAAGACAATGCAGGATGTAGTAAAGCGCGTCCCGCTTTCATCACTGTTGCTGGAAACTGATTGCCCGTATCTGACTCCTGATCCTTATCGCGGAAAAAGGAATGAACCGGCTTACATTGTTCATACGGCAAAAAAAGTGGCGGAAATTAAAGGAATTACCTGGGAAGAAGCAGCGGCCGTAACTGCTCAAAACACTCTCAATCTTTTCAATGTCGAAGCCAACCCCAATAATTAATCTGAAAAAAAATAATGAATACTAAAAGAAAAGCAGTTGTTTTGTTAAGCGGCGGAATAGATTCATCTACCACGCTTTACGTTGCCCGAGAGATGGATTTTGATCTCTACGCCCTGAGCTTTAATTACGGGCAGCGGCACAAAATCGAGTTGCAGGCGGCACAAAAAATTGCTGCTCACTGCGGAGTCTGCAAACACATAATAGTTGATATTGATCTTCGCCTTTTCGGAAACTCCGCTTTGACGGATGACATCGCCGTGCCCAAAAGCAGGAGTGCCGAAGAAATGGCAATGGACATACCTGTAACCTATGTGCCGGCGCGCAATACTATTTTTCTTTCTTATGCTCTTGCCTGGGCCGAGGTGCTGGAATCCAGCGATATTTTCATTGGAGTAACTGCTTTGGATTACAGCGGTTATCCTGATTGCCGTCCTGAGTACATTGTCGCTTATGAACAAATGGCAAATCTGGCAACAAAAGCCGCGGTGGAAGGAAAACAGCAAATGAAAATCCACACTCCATTAATTCGATTGACGAAAGCACAGATAATTAGGCAGGGATCCGAGCTGGGCGTGGATTTCCTCCTTACGCACAGTTGCTATGATCCGCTCCAAACCGGTGAAGCATGCGGAGAATGTGATTCCTGTCTTCTGCGCCGGAAAGGTTTTAAAGAAGCGGGTATTCCCGATCCGACCATTTATAGACATTAACAGCGACCGGTGGATCTTTGAATTATTCCGTTAAAGAAATATTTTATTCTTTACAGGGAGAAGGCTTTCATGCCGGCCGGCCGGCCGTTTTCTGCCGTTTTGCCGGATGTAATTTATGGTCGGGTAAGGAAGAGGATCGCCATTCTTCTGTCTGTAAATTTTGCGACACGGATTTTGTTCATACTGATGGGGCGGGAGGTGGAAAATTTGCATCTGCCGGAGAGCTGGCCGCAAGTATTGCACGATTTTGGCCTTATGGAAAAAAAAGCAGCTTAATTCAGCCATTTGTTGTCTGCACCGGAGGTGAACCGCTTCTGCAACTGGATGCTGAACTGGTTGAGGCATTTCACCGGGAAAATTTTATTGTGGCTGTCGAAACCAATGGCACTATTTTGCCTCCCCGGGGAATTGACTGGCTTTGTGTCAGCCCAAAAGCAGAGGCCGGATTGGCGGCGATTTCGGGGCAGGAATTAAAGCTGGTTTTCCCGCAGCCCGGGGTTGATCCTGAAATATTTACTTCATTGGATTTTCAATACTTTTTTTTACAGCCGTTGAGTGGACATGAGCTTGTCAGAAATACAAAGCTGGCGGTGGAATATGTACTTGCTCATCCGCAATGGCGCCTCAGCCTGCAAATACATAAAATTTTAGCAATCAAGTAGGAATTTATTATGGAAATTTTCAAAGTTTTTTACCTTGACGCGGCGCACTGTCTGCCGAATGTGCCGCCGGGACACAAGTGCGCTAATTTACACGGCCATTCTTTCCGCATTGAGATTCATATTAAAGGCCCGGTTGATCCGCAATTGGGCTGGGTCATGGATTTTACGGATATAACCCGGGCTTTTCAACCGCTTTTGAATCAACTTGATCATAAACATCTTAATGATATTGAAGGATTGAATAATCCGACATCGGAAAATCTGACTTTGTGGATATGGAAAAACTTAAAGCCGGTATTACCTCAATTAAGTGCAGTTGTTGTACAGGAAAGCACGGAATCCGGCTGTATTTATAAGGGCGATGAATGAAATAATCCCGAAGCTTTCAGATCATGATTTAGAAAAATTTTCATAAGGATGTAATTGTAGTAATAAGAGGTGTTTATTTAATCTTGACACTATTTGGCAATTTAAGTATACGTGCATCGGTGCCGATTCATGGTGCTGAAACTAATATCAATTTTTAACTGCATCAAGTATTCAAAATCCAACTATCGGAAAAGCAACTACAGAAGAAGTTTTCGACAGGTGTTCGTTGATGAAAAAAATTGTTATTTTCCTTACCTTCATTTCTTTTACCATTTCCATCATACCGGCCCATGCCCAATCCATAATTCGTGCAACAGGAATGGCTACGATTCGTAAAGATTTTGTTGATATTGCCCGCAGTAAGGCCCTCAATGAAGCCCAGCGCAACGCAGTAGAAAAAGCTGTCGGCGTGATGATTACCAGCGCAACGAGCGTTGAAAATTATCAGGTTAAAATGGACCGCATTCTTTCCGAATCAAAGGGTTTTATAAGCTCTTATAAGATTATCTCCGAGAAAAAAACCGGCGGCATCTATGAAGTGGAAATTGAAGCGAAAATCAGCGAGGGAAAATTGCGCGATAAAATGACAGCCGTAAAGCTTATTATGGAACGCAAGTCCAAGCCCAGAGTAATGCTTGTTTTTACAGGTTCAGCAGCCGGCAATGCCGTTGCCGAAGCGGCAATGACGAAGAATTTTGCATCAGAAGGTTTTAGATTGGTTGATGCGCGGACAACCAAGAAAAATAAGGATTATGAACGGCTTCAAAATACCGTTGAGCAAAAGAAAATTTCCGGTATCGCCCATCGTTACGGAGCCGAGGTTATCGTTGTCTGCACTGTGGAGGCTACGAGCAATCCTTTTAAAATTGATAATATCGAAATGAATCACAATAAAGTTGTTATTTCGGGTAAAATTATAAATGGAGATACCGGCACTGTAATTACAACCGGATGTGAACAAAAAGCGGCTCCAGGAATGAAAGGTGATTTTAAAGCCCTGACCGATGATGTGGCCACAAAGCTGTCCCGTAATTTAGTCGATAACATTCTGGAGTATTGGTCAGGAGAATTAAACAATACGGCAACCGTAACATTAGTTGTAAGCGGATTAAATACATATGCCGATCTCCATAAATTTAAATCATTATTAGCTGAAGAAGTAAAAGGATGCAAAGGAGTACATCAGCGCTACTATTCTCATGGCAAGGTTGAATTTGATCTCGATATTGAAGGAAATGCAGATGCCGTAGCTCATGATATTGAACATATAACGATAAAAAATAAAAAAATTAAAGTATTGGAAATAAGCGCAAACAAAGTTGAGGCAGTCCTTTTGCCATAAGTGTAACACCGGGCATGACAAGTGTTGGGGGGTATATGAAATCTAAGAGAATGTACAAGGTATTTTCCACCGGACTTATGATTTTCTTTCTTTATGCCTGTTTCGCTGTAAATGAAAGTTATAAACAGGGCGAGGAATTTGTAAAAGACAACCGCTGGGAAGAAGCGATTGTTTACTTTGAAAAAGCTGTCCGGGACGAGCCGGAAAATCAGGAATTTAAGAACGCCCTTACCCGCGCCAAACAAAATGCGGCGAAAGCTCGTTTGCCTAAAGCCAAGCAAGCTCTTGTTTCAGCAGGAAATAAATTCTTTGCACTGGAAAAGGTGGCCAAGGATGTAGAAGTTATAGCGGCAATGGATCCGCAAAGTCCGGAAATAAAAGCCCTGCGCAATGAAATAAATGTAAAGTTAAGTGAACTGAAAACTACTTTGAAAAGTTTATATCAGCAAGCTGAAATTGACATGCAAAAGGAAGATTGGTCTGCAGCCATTGCTAAGTTGACTCAAGTTAACGAAATCTTCCCCAATTATGAAGATACCAGCGTACGTCTGGCGCGAAGCCGGCAGGAAGGGGTTAAGGTTTTCTATAAGCAGGGGAGTAATCTTGGCCGTGATGAAGACTGGAAAATGGCTGCCGAAGCGTTCAAGATGGGAATCGACATTAACCCTAATTATTTGGATATTTCAAAAAAATATCAGGATGCTAAACAAAAAGATAATTTAGACTATTACATGGCTGCGGGTGCTAAGGCGGAGGCGGCCAAAAACCTGGAAAAAGCAATATTGCTTTATGAAAAAGCAATTGAGTACCCATCTGCCGATGCATCTGTTGCCGGTAAACTTGATGCGCTCAAAACGAAAGCAGGGCAGGTTTACTTTGAAGAATCCGTGAAACTTGTCAAAAACGGAAAGCTTTATGCGGCCATGAAAAAACTGGAAATGGCGCGTAAATATGTACCTTCAATGAATAACGACCCCAATTACAAAGAAAATTTAACACATGCCTGTGATGCTCTGATGAAGAGGGCGGGAAAAGCGACGGAGAAAGAATTGTGGGGAAATGCGTTGTTCTGGATGCAAAAAATTGAAGCCGTTAATCCGAACTATCCTGAGCTTTTCCAAAAAATGATCGAAGTTAAAGATGCTATTAATAAAAGAATCAGAAAATCAATCGCTGTTTTCGATTTTAGTTCTCCCAGTACCGAAAAAGATGCCGGTAAGATTGCCGCCAATAAGCTGATTGCTTATCTGCACAAAAATGCGAGCGCCGATTTACGCATTATTGAACGTGAAAATTTGCAATCGATTTTAAAAGAAATGCAGCTCAGCCAGACCGGTCTGGTCGATATCAAAACAGCCCAGAGCGTCGGTAAAATGCGCGGCATAGATACTTTTATCATGGGAGATGTTTTGCACTTTTCGACAAAATACACGGATGCTCCCAGCGTTAATCAAGTCAAAGTATTGGTGAATGAAGAAGAGGTTCGGAATCCGGAATTT
This sequence comes from uncultured Smithella sp., assembly GCA_964632255.1. GTDB lineage: Bacteria > Desulfobacterota > Syntrophia > Syntrophales > Smithellaceae > MVRV01. Next base: position 39,728 of record CAZWCA010000026.1, read on the forward strand.
TCCGACTGGCTCATGATTAATCCAAGACCATCGGAAGATGAACTGAAAAATGCTCCGCCGCGGATGATCAAAAAAGCGAATTACCAGCTTATTTCTTACAGGCAGGGCGTGGCTAAAATCAGTGCTCTTCTGGAAATATCGTTCAAACTGGTCGATACTCAAACCGGTGAAAATATTTTCGCCAACACCGTTTCCGGTAAATTAATCAAGGAAGACAAATATCAGGACGGATTACCCATTGCCGGTATCGCTCAGGATCTTCTTGAGCTGCCCACGGAAGCAGAAGTGCTGGATGAAATCACCAACGAAAAGATTTCAGAGATGGGCAGCGGAATTCTCAAGCATTTTCAAAGCCTGGAGGTTGAATATTATAACCAGGCGCAGGCTTACTTAAAACGCCGTAATCAGGATATTGCCATAGAAAAGTATACAGACGCTATTTTTGATGAAAAACTCAAAGGTATTTCTACACCTATTTCTCAGAAATCTTTAGAAGTAATAGATAAGCTGGTTGCAGATAAATAACCGGCTTCATTAATAATTTTAACGGATTTGACTGGAGGCTGCAAAATGCCTAAAAAACTGTTGGTTATTCTTGTCCTGTCCCTGATAATTTTTATCAGCGGCGGAATTGCGAATGCCAGTAAAATATCCGTTTTCAATTTCGGTACCGCTAATCTTGAAGCTTCCGGCTTAGGCACAACCGTTACCAATTTGCTGACAAAAGTTTTAAAGAATGATCCGTCAATTTTTTTGCTCGACCGTAAAGATCTGGAAGCTTTCCTTAATTTTAATGATTTACAGCAAAATGACCAGCTTGACAATGTCATCAACATTGGTGCGCAACTGGATCTTGATTTTATCATTGTCGGTTCCGTGGACAAAAGAGGTTCCGCTATTTATGTAAACTGTAATTTAGTTCAGATTAATAAAAAGAAAGAAGTATACAGTGAACGGGTTAAAGCATACGGTGAATCGGCATTATCTGCGGAAGTTGTCAAATTAGGTTCTTTAATAATCGAGGCGGTAAAGAAAAACAATGCCGCCGCCGGACCATCATCGAATGACAAATTCTATCCTGCCGACTTCCAGAAAATTTCCGGTAACAAAAAAATTATATTGCGCTGGCGGGAAACGCCGGGATTTGCCGATGCAGGCTTTGAGGTTTATCGCGCTTTGAATTCAGCAGGTCCTTATGCGATGATCGGGCAAACCGAAAAATTTGAATATTCTGACCAGGGCGTAGACAACGGCAACACCTATTATTATAAAATAAGATCATTTGATAAAATGGGCCAATTAAGCAATTTTACTCAGATACTTTCAGCAAGCACTGACTTTGCGCCGAATCCGCCGATAATCATCAAGACTGAAGGATTCGCCAAGAGTATTTTAATTGTTTGTGCCGCCAATCCTTTAAAGAGCGAAGATACTTCCCAATTAGCCGGCTTTAGAGTCTATCGCGCCAAGGCTGAAGATGGTCCTTATCAGGAAATAGCCAGGCTGCAACTAGTAAAAAATAATTCAGAAGAGTCTGAAGAAAAAATTTCTTATCGCGATAAATCGCTTCCTGACGGCACTGACTTTTATTATCGCCTGACCGCTTTTAATGAAAAAGGTATAGAAAGTGAACTAAGCCATCCTCTGAAGGGAACGGCGATAGGCAAAATTGCTTCTGTAAATGCTCAAAATGACTTAATCCGTGAAGTAAAGCTTAACTGGACAGGCCTTCAATCTCCCTTTATTGTTGCCTATAATATATACCGGAGCTTGAAGAACAATGCTGATTTTAAAAAAATAAAAAAAATAAACTCAGCGGATCTTAAAGATAATTTTGTTTATGCGGATCTGGATGGTTTAGGCGATAAAACAAATTATTTTTATTATATTACTGCCGAAGATGTTCTGGGCATAGAAACCAGCCCGTCGCCGGTTGCCCAGGCTGCTACGCGAGGTGTTCCGCCGCAAACTGTAAATTTCACAGCCCGTAACGGCCTTGTAAAGAAAGTCGAGCTCTCCTGGACGGCTGCTAAACAAGAAGAGGTTGAAGGATACAAAGTTTATTGGGCTCCTGAAAAAGACGGCCGATATACATTGCTTAAAAAGATCAACGGGCGGGAAAATAACTTCTATTTGGACGACTCTCATAACCCTGATCCGTTACTGGATAAAAAAACTTATTACTATAAATTAACCGCCTTTAATAAAGTAGACGCGGAGAGCTTGCCGGTACAGGCTTCCGCGACCACCAAATCCAGACCCCAAAAACCTTCCGGGTTAAAAGGTGAAGCTTCCAAAATTAAAGAGGCATCACTTGCCTGGAAGGCCAACCTTGAAAAAGACATTACAGGATATCAAATTTACCGAAGTTCCGATGAAAAGGATGATTTTTCCGAAGTAGCCAGAGTTGATAAAACTTCTTATATCGACAAAGGGTTAAAGGATGGAGTATCCCGCCGTTATAAAATCCGGGCCGAAGATAAAGATGGGTTGGTGAGTGATTTTTCCGAAGCTATTGTGGTCAGCACCAAGGCCAGGCCTAAGGCGCCGGAAGGTTTAAGTGGAACGTACGAATCAGGAAATATAAAAATCTCCTGGAAGCCGAACAAGGAAGAGGATATTTCCCAATATTCCATTTATGTAAAGCAATTTTTTGGTTTGGAAAAGCTGACTTCGGTTACATCAGCCAACTATACGGATAGTACAATCGTTAAAGGAGCAACCAAAATATACATAATTAAGGCGGTTGACCGGGACGGGTTGGAAAGTGACCCCAGTGCCGAGCTTACCGTTGCCGCAAAATAGTCATATCTCTTTTTGTCGAGAAAGGAGACTCACCATGTCGAAAAAAATAAGATTATTAAGCCTTTTTTTTCTCCTGCCCCTGTTGGTTTCATTACAAAGCTGTCTTGTGGCGACAAAAAATACAATTATAACTCCCGAAATAAAATCTTTATATGAAGGAGAATATAAAGTTGATCCTTATATGCAAGACCACATTCCCAAGTCTGTAGCCGTCCTGCCTTTCGTTGATTTATCCGCAAGCAAGGAAGGTTTTGACGTCGTTCGACGGGGATTTTACAATCATTTCAGTTCCCTCCCTTTTAAAGACATGAAACTTTACCGGGTCGATAACACATTGAGAAAAGCAGGACATGTCGATCCGGCAGCCATAAGTAAAATGTCCCCGCAGGAATTGGGTAAAATTCTTGATGTTGATGCCGTCGTTTATGGAGAAATCTCTAATTTTGATAAGTTATTTGCAGTTGTATATTCGCAGGTTTCCGTCGGTGCGGAAATTAAAATGTACGATACGAAGACCGGTAAATTCCTTTGGAGCGGTAAAAACGTCGCACGTAAACATGAAGGCGGCATTTCCACCAATCCCGTAGGTATAGTGGCGACGGTTATTTCCACGGCGATGAATGTACGTGATATTCAGCTTCTGCGGGCAAATGACGATCTTTTCAGGGAAATGGTAAGAACGATTCCCGTACCGCCGATTGCCGAAATGTTGCGGCCTCCGGTAATTACACTTTTAACTCAGGATTCCAAGGGCTTGCCGAAAAAAGCCGGTGACGAAATCAAAGTTGTCATTAAGGGCACGCCGAAGATGCTGGCTTACTTTGATATCGGTGGTACCAGAAAAAATATTGAAATGCAGGAAGTTGAACCCGGCGGCTATTATGGCGTTTATAAAGTAGTGCCCGGCGATAATGTAGAAAAAGCCGTCATTACCGGTTACCTCCGGGATGATTCCGGCAATACTGCGCAATGGGTGGATGCGATTAGTTCCGTAACGCTGCTGACAAATCCCCCGGCTAAACCCCGGAATTTATCCGCCGTAGGACGCAATGCTCTGGTTTTATTAAATTGGGAAAAAACTTCGACGCCGTATCTGGCCGGTTACAGGATTTATCGTTCGAATACGCCGCTCAGCGGCTACATGGAAATAGCCAAAACGGAAATTAATGAATATCGCGATCCAGGGCCGGGGCTGGTTAATTCACAGAAGTACTATTACCGGATTTCAGCATATGACGTTGCCGGTAACGAAAGCGAGATGGCGCAAGTTACAGGTATGCCGGTCGCGCCCGGGCCGACAATGGTTTCCGGGATAATAGAAACTGATACAGTCTGGTATTCCGGCGCCAGCCCCTATATTCTGGATAAAGACGTTATTGTTAAAGACAAGTCGCTCTTGACAATAGAACCCGGTACGGAAATTAAATCCAGAGGAGCTGCACTGATTATTCAAGGCAAACTTAACGCTCAGGGAGATAATGATCACATAATCAATTTTGACACGGTCACCGAAGGCCGGTTCTGGCCGGGTATTGTTTTTGATAGTGTCAAAGATAAAGAAAATATCGTCAAGTATGTCAGACTTAAAAATGCAAAAACGGCAATCAATTGTCAGGCATC
>CAZWCA010000026.1:44252-45587 GCA_964632255.1 uncultured Smithella sp.
GGTTTTTATAACAACGCAGTGCGCTTATCCAAACAATCCAAGGTAAACAGCTCCTTTGCTTATTGCATTGTCAAATACGCCACGACTGCCTTTGATATTTATTCCGGAGCACCGGAAATTTCTTACAGTCAGATAATTAATTCAGCGCAAAATGCAGTTTTTTGTCGCAATGATGCTGCTCCCGTTCTTACCTACAATACATTCGCCGAAAACAGCGGTGAAGGCGCCATCAAATGCGTCGGAATGGCTAATCCAAAGATTAAATTCAATAATTTTACCGGCAATACAGTAGCAATGCAAAGTTTTTCGACCATTTATATTGATGCGCGCAGCAACTGGTGGGGAGCTGATCCACCGGATCAAAACATGATTTGGGGCGACAACGTCAATATTAAACCGTGGCTCACCAAAAAAGAGCCCCGCGCTTTTATAGAAAAGAAATAAAGATGTAATTCTTATTGCAACATCAGGGGGATTTTGCTATTTTTTGCAACCCGAGCTTGAGAATGAGTGCTGTTTTTTTCCCAAGATTGATAATCGATTTAAGGCAAACAACCAAAGGAGGATATTTATGAAGTTAAGATTTCTGTCCATAGCAGTAGTAATCGGCCTATTGTTCCTCTTTAGTGGAGCGGCTATTTGTCAGGATAGAATAAGCGCGTCCGAATGGACCGAGAAGATCGGTCAAGGTACGGTTAACTGGTCGGCAGGCTATATAGAAGCAGTTGGCATCGGGGCTCCGCCTGACAGGTCAATCGGTAAGGCCAATGCCCGGCCGATGGCTTTGCGCGCCGCCAAGGTTGATGCCTTCCGTAATTTGCTGGAAATTACCAAAGGCGTAAGGGTTGATTCCTCAACAACAGTTAAAGACTTTGTCGTGGAAAGCGATATGATCAATACTCAGGTTGACGGCTTAGTTAAAGGCGGTGTGGTTGTAGACCAGCAGTATATGTCCGATGGGACCGTTGAAGTTCGAGTCCGGATGCCCCTTTATGGAAATCTTGCGCAGGTTATGATTCCCGCTTCGATTGAAAAAAGAAAGTCGGTTCCTCCGCCGGAAAAGCCCGCTGCGCCCGCACCGGTTGTTGCCGCCCCTCCGGCCCCTCCGATGACCTACACGGGCCTGGTTGTTGATGCCCGTGGGATCGCCGCCCGTCCAGCAATGTCTCCTCGTATTTTTGATGAAAACGGCAAAGAAGTCTATGGTTCGGCAAATGTTGACCGTGAATATGCCGTGCAACAGGGTATGAGCGGCTATGCCCGTGATTTAACAGCGGCGCAGAGCAACCAGCGTGTAACCAACAGTCCCCTTACCGTTAAAGCATTGAAAACGAG
>CAZWCA010000027.1:0-2956 GCA_964632255.1 uncultured Smithella sp.
CGCTGATTATCGATCTGGACGGCGATGGTATTGAAACCGTTGCTTCCACAAATGGAGCTTACTTTGATCATGACGGCAATGGATTTGCCGAGCGTACGGGATGGGTATCAGGTGATGACGGCCTCCTCGTTCGCGACATTAACGGCGATGGCGTGATCAATAATGGCAGAGAGCTATTCGGAGATCAGACTATCCTGCAAAATGGCCAGACAGCAACTAATGGTTTTCAGGCATTGGCAGATTTGGATAGTAATAGCGATGGGAAAATAGATGCCAACGATGCAGCCTTCTCTCAGATCAAGGTCTGGCAGGATGTGGACGGCGACGGGTATTCTTCACCTGATGAATTATTCACTCTTTCCGAACTGGGCATTGCTTCGATCAACACCGGTTACACTGCAACAAGCATATCTGATGGTTTGGGAAACACGCAAATACAGGCAGGTACTTTTGAGAAGACCGACAATACGACTGGCCAGATAGGCGGTTTTCTTTTGAAGCGGGATACTGCCTATACCATTGCCGAAGAATGGCTGGATGTACCGGAAGCTATTTCAGCCCTGCCTGATCTCCAGGGTTACGGTAACATTTACGACCTTCATCAGGCTATAGTACGGGATGCCAGCGGAAATTTGCAGGCGCTGGTGGAGGAGTTTATGGCGGAGACGGACGCAGATGTTTTAACCGCAGCAGGCGGTACAATATCGATCATTCCTTCATCGGCAAATATCCGTAACAGCACGTTCGAGCAAATACTATTTAAATGGGCAGGTGTTGATACAATTAATCCGGCGAGCCGAGGCGGCTTGTTTGATGCCCGGAAGCTTGCTGTCCTAGAAAAATTTCTCGGACAGGATTTTGTAGGTACATCAGGAGCAAATCCAATCGCCAATGCCGTCCCGTTTTTAAACCAAGCCTACCAGGGATTGTTCGAGATGCTTTACGGTGAATTGATGATGCAAACCCATCTCAAGGACTTTTTTGATGAGATTACCTATAGTTGGGATGAAACCACTCAAGGCATAAGAACTGATCTCAGTGCGGTTGCCATCGATTTTCAGCAAAGCATTGCGGCAAACCCGCTGGAAGGGAAGCTCGCCTTAGCGGAATTTGTCCGATCTCTTAGCGGACTCAATTCCGAAAACAGTATTGCCTGGGATTATGAAAGTTTCCGTGAAGACATGCTTTCCGGAGCTGATGATGAAACTTATTTTATTGTCAATTATTTAAATACAAATTCGATTATCGGTACATCAGAAGCCGACACATTAGACGGTACTGCGAACAACTCTACTATTGCCGGTTTAGCCGGCAATGACACTATAAGAGGCGGCAGTGGCAATGATATTTTAGACGGCGGAGTGGGAAATGATTGGTTAGCGGGCAACTATGGTGACGACAAGTTCATTTATGGGAGAGGATATGGCAATGACATTATCCAGCGTGATAACAGCAGCAGTAATGGAACAGACACGGTTCAGTTTGGAGAGGGGTTGACGGCGGATTCCTTTGATTACATAGAGAAAGGTCTTCAGGAAGGCGGGGATCTTATTCTGCAGATCAAGGATACGGGTGAAACGTTGACAATCAAGAACTGGTTTACCAGCGGGGTATATCAGGTTGACAAGTTTCAGTTTTCAGACGGGACGATATTAAGTAAGGCGGAATTTATAACTCACGTAGGGATTATGGGAACTGAGGGAAACGATAATTTAGTTGGTTACAACGGTATCAGCAACACCATATCAGGTTATGGCGGGAACGATACGATAGTCGGCAGCAGTGGCAACGATTACCTGGACGTCGGTATGGGGGGTGATTCAATGTCAGGCGGAATCGGTAACGACGTATATTTTGTGGACAATACCGGTGATGTGATTACGGAAAACGTCAATGAAGGTACTGATACGGTTCAAAGTTCAATCGATTATACACTTGGCGCTAATTTAGAAAATCTGACATTGACCGGGGTTTCGGCCAGCAGTGGTACCGGTAATGTCCTTAATAATTACATTATTGGCAATAGCGCCAACAACACACTTACAGCGAATGCCGGAAATGACACCTTGACAGGTGATGCCGGTAACGACAGCCTTAGTGGAGGAGACGGCAGCGACACTTATCTCTTCCGCGGCACAGATGGGCAGGATACAATTAATGAGGCTGCGGGAGTAAACGGCGATACGGACACATTAAAGCTTACCAATGGCATAACAACCACTGAGCCGGTGCTTGTCAAGCAGAACAACGATCTATATGTATTTATCGATTCCAATGATTATGTGAAGATTGTGAATGAATTTCAGCAGGCAAATTATGGTATTGAACGACTGGAAGTAACGGACGGCCATTACATAACTCGTGCGGATATCCAAAATATCGTTGATACCATGAGTGCTATTAACAACGATTCCGGCATGGATGTCATGCAGAAATACAATGCAATGATGGTCGATCAGCAGTATCAGAATATACTGGCGCAAAGCTGGCATCAATAGGACTGGATTGATCAAAGGATGCGACTTTGTCGGTCCTTCGACAGGCTCAGGGGCAGGCTTATAATTGATTTCGGTCATGGTAAGCCTGTCAAACCATGCCTCGCTGGTTCCTCCTTGCCACTCGCAGTATCTTCTTGATTTGGAAATAGAATAAGATAAACGTGCCGGTTCAATCTTCTCGGTTGAACCGGCACTTTCTGTTGAAATTAAAATTTTGATGATTGACATTTTTTCTGCTGGTGAGCTATGTAACCGATATAAGTTCATTAATTTACGCTCAATGCCATTGACTTAAGCGCTATAGCCCCCTCTTTTTAAAGAAGGGTTGGGGGAGATTTTACAAAACGTAATAAAATCAATAAAAATCCCCCTCTATCCCCCTTTTACGAAAGGGGGACTTGGAAGGTAAATTTCTTAGTTCAATGACATTGAATTTATGCTGGCAAATATAGTTCCAA
>CAZWCA010000027.1:3056-11826 GCA_964632255.1 uncultured Smithella sp.
GAATCTTTTTAATTCATGCATTATTAATTCTGCGAGGCTTGCCGCCGTAGAGAAAAGTATTGACGGGATTATGCGGGGTGACGCCCGTTATCGTGCAGTAGGCGATGAGCTTGGTATTCCCTGGTTCTTCATTGGTGTGATTCATAATATGGAAGCAAGCCTCAACTTTACCAGGCATCTGCATAACGGCGATCCTTTGAAAGCCCGCACTGTGCAGGTGCCCGCCGGGAGGCCTAAAAACGGTACTCCGCCTTTCACTTGGGAAGAAAGTGCCATTGATGCGCTTTCAATGCGGGGGTTAAATAAAGCGAAAGATTGGAGTCTGGCGGGAATTCTCTATCAGATTGAAGGTTACAATGGTTGGGGCTACAGGCTTTATCATCCTCATGTTCTTTCGCCGTATCTCTGGAGCTTTTCAAATCAGTACATTAGCGGTAAATATGTAGAAGACGGCACCTGGTCGGACACGGCCGTTTCCAAACAATGCGGTGCGGCCGTGATTTTGCGCCGAATGGCGGAAAAGAATCTGATAGAGTTTATTGATCAGCCTGCTCTTTCAGAAACAACAGCGCCGCTTGTTGGTTATTCAAAAGATAAATCAAAAGACCGGAAAATGGTGACTCGCGCCGAAGATCTGCAACGATGGCTGAATACGTTTCCCGGCATATTTGTCAAAGTAGACGGCGTACCGGGTGATCGAACCTCTGAGGCATTCAAGAAAGTGACCGGATCTTACCTTTCCGGTGATCCAAGAACGGCATAAATTTTCCCAATTATTTCTCGTCCGCAAAGGTATCCATTCCGGTTTCATGCCAAACCGAAAACCGGAATGGTTCCTTTATTCTATATATTTGGTGATCTTTGTATTGATGCACTAAATATTTCCATTTCCCTTCTTTTTTACTCAGCCTTCATTTTGCTTAAGACAAAGAATGCACACATCAAGCTTTTGGTGTTTTATTATTCGTTGAAATTCCCGATAAAAATTACGGCAGGCTTTTAATTAATACAGGCCAAATTTAGAATGCAAAATGATGCAGGAAAATCATTCACTATGTATTTTACATGATTTCAATACCTTACCTTATTTTCTTATTTTATGATGCTGGAAAATTCATACATTTTTTAATCGGAACAGGCAGTATTCATAAAGTTGGAAAAACAATAGTTCAACCAAATTCAATCGTTATACTTTGTAATACATTTGGCTCACTTTCTGCAAAGCAGTAAAAAATTATTAAGATTCAGGGTCAAAATAAAGAAGCTCTTTTTGGCAGTAATAATAAGTTGATATGATTGCTCACGCTCTGACCATAGTAATGAATGAGTTGAATAAACACCTTGCCGGTACGTCTTCAAAACCAGGATTGACACCACCGAAGGCCGAATTAGGAAATCTGGCGGAGGGATTCGCAACCAGCGCCGGTAGCGGCGGCGTATCGAGAGACATGCTTTACATGTCGGTAGTTAATATCAAAGAAGAGAAAACGCTCAAGAATTTGCCGAATTATACGCGCAATGATGCAACACTCAAGGCTGCCTATGAAAATCCTCCCATCTTTCTTAATTTCCTGATTCTACTTACAGCGACTCATACAAACTATACTAATGCCTTGACGGTATTATCCAAAGCTATTCGTTTTTTTCAGTTCAGGAACGTATTTACACAAGACAATGTTGCGCCCGAATCTATGACAGGCACGACTATTGATCCTCTTGATCAATTGGAATCATTTAAATTGATATTTGATTTATATTCTCCCACGCTGGAAGAAGTTAACCATCTATGGGGAACGCTGGGAGGCAAGCAGTATCCCTTTGTTTTATATATGGTCAGAATGCTCGATTTGAAATTCCAATCGATTCAAAAAGAAAGCGGGCTTATTACCCAGGTTGTCACTGATTTCCATCACAAGAAGGCAGAAGTACCTTAAGGCGGGAAGAACCTTAACATGGCTGAACGTATCATAAATGGATACAGACGTTTATTTGAAATACATCTGTTCCACCATTACTGGCTGGATGATGGCGCTACTGTTTTTGATTTCATAATTCCATCGGAACGAAGAGCCATCCGTCTGAATACTTATGATATACGCTCCTTTTTGAAAATTACTCCTACGTCTGCTACGGCGAAGGCTCTCCGCGGTTATAATTGCATTTTTAAAGATACGGCACTGGGCTGCCTGGTGGCTGCCCCGGATAGTACTCAGTTTCCCGATAACGCAGAATTTGACTTTGTTCTCACTGTGCAGCAGTCCGATTTTCATAACTATACTGCTTTGACTTTGCAGCCTCAGAATATTTACGAATTATACTACAAGCCGGAAGACAGAATTCGCCGCTTTAAGGAAAATATACCGGTTTTGTCCAATCTGACTGGAGCATCAAGGTCATTTGCATCTGATAAAATGCTCTTCCTGTCCAAAGAATATCCCGATCCTGCCGCAGACGATAAAGTGGAATCACTTGTGCTTTCGGGAAGCGCTCTTGTGCAATTGACCGGCGATCAGCCCGGTGCCGCAACTCAGCTCTTAAAGAATGTCGTAACTGATTCGCCTGTCTTTGTCCATCAGGGTGATGTTCCGGTTATCATGCCGCCTGACGGGTTAACCGGCGTTCCCGAGCGCGGCATAGAGTTGACGAGCGATATTCCTGATAATATTTTCGCCCTTATTCACCTCTCTGCAAAACGGCCGGATGACGATGATTTTAGTTTAACCGGTGAAGATGGCCATGCAAAAGCGGTGAACTATCCGGTTTTTCAAATTCGTTTTAAAAATCGTTCAACTGTTTGGGAATACAGAAATACAGGCGATGTTGAACCGACGCCGCTCCCGTTAACTTATTTTGGAAATGCGGGCACGAAACAAAAACCATCGCAGGGTTTGGTCAAGGCAGTGAAGAGCGGTGATAAAATCACCCGAATTGTCTCAGAAATATTTGTGTAGCCACGCTCACGTAAAATTCAAAAGGAGGTAAATTAATTATGGCAGCATTGTACAAAACTCCGGGGGTTTATACTGAAGAAATTACCAAATTTCCGCCCTCCATTGCCCCGGTCGAGACGGCCATCCCGGCATTTATCGGGTATACGCAAAAAGCCGATAAAACTAAGCCTGGTGATCTGATTAATGTTCCGACCAAGATTGGTTCCATCGCCGAGTATGAACTATATTTCGGTGAGGGATATACTCCAAGCGTCATAGATGTGAAGCTGGATGATAATAAGAATTTCAAATCGGCATCCATTGCCAATTCTTTTTACATGTATGACAGTATGCGGTTGTTTTATGCAAATGGCGGAGGCGACTGCTACATTGTTTCCACGGGTACTTACAATGCTGCCGGAAAAACAGCGGGTGATTTCACCGGAACTGAAAAAGGAGTTATGGCGCTGGAAAAAGAGGATGAACCGACCATTCTTGTATTTCCCGATAATTCACTTCTTACTACCGGAAATGACTTTTATGCCGTTTATACGGCCGCATTAAGTCAGTGTGCCGCCTTAAAGGACCGCGTCGGTTTGTTTCACGTAAAGGAAAACGATCCAAAAGGCGATAATTTCAGATCGGGAATTGGTATCAATGACCTGAAATACGGCATGACCTATTCTCCCTGGCTGGAAGTAAATTTCCCGAAGAATATAACATACCGTGGTTTTAAAGATGTCATTTTAAAGGGATCGACCAGTTTCAAACTTGGTAACCTGACCGACGATACCGCCATCAAAGCACTGGTTACGGAATATGAGCAGGTTATCGCCGATGTTGACAAGATTAGTGCGGCATCCATTGCCCTGGCTGCTCCGGCCAAGACTTTGAGAGAGAAATTCACTGCGCTGGACGGTGCTTATCTGACAAATAAAACAACTGCCAATTTCCAGCAAATTGTGAATTTTATGTTTGCTATCGCAAGGAAAATGGATGAACTGGTTGGCTCTACCGCAAGTGCCGTGGCCAATGCCGGATACAAGACTGATTTGAAAAATCTTATCGGTTCCACTTTAAAAGGGTATTATCAGTATTTGATCGGTTATGACAAAGAACTCACCGCCAAAGCAACAACAGCTCCGGCATATGTTAAACAATACGATGTTGCGCCCAAGCCGTCAGCGGCTGAATGGGGGGACATTTTCGGGGTTGTCGACTCCACCAAAGTTCCTGATGCTGCCAACATTATTCCGGCTTCGGCTTCCGGCAATGCCGATAAAATGGACATTGTACTTATCGAGCTTCGTACCCTTTTTGATCAAATCAACAGCGCCTGGCTGGATGGAGTAATGAACACGGGGCAAAACCTGGAAACTGCCAAACACGATGCCTTGAAGAGTTCTTTTCCACTTTACAAATCAATCCTAACCGGAATTGCCAATACTTCGACAACTGTGCCTCCAACAGGTGCCGTAGCCGGGATTTATGCATATGTGGACCGGACAAGAGGCGTCTGGAAAGCGCCGGCCAATGTCAGCATCAGCGGTATAATCGGGCCGGGGTTTACTTTCAAGGCTACGGAACTTGATGCACTGAATGTTGATCCGGCAAGCGGAAAATCCATTAATGCCATTCGTAACTTTACAGGTAAAGGCACGCTCATTTTCGGCGCCCGGACTCTTGCCGGCAACGACAACGAATGGCGTTATGTCAATGTCCGCCGGTTTTTCAACTTTGTTGAAGAGTCATGTAAAAAGGCCACCGAACAGTTTGTCTTTGAGCCGAATGATGCCAATACATGGGTGCGCGTGCAGGCGATGATTGAGAATTTCCTGACAACCCTTTGGAGACAGGGTGCTTTACAGGGAATAAAACCGGAACATGCTTTTTATGTCGCAGTGGGGCTCGGCAGGACGATGACGGCGCTCGACATTCTTGAAGGCCGCATGATTATTGAAATCGGCATGGCTGCGGTTCGGCCGGCGGAATTTATAATTCTCAGATTCTCCCATAAAATGGCGGAATCATAATCTATGATCAACAAAGTATTGTAAAAAGTTTCTCAACCCTTCCTGCCCGAGACGGGAGTCCGTGATCTTAAATAACCGGATTCCTGTTTTGGCCGGAAAGGAAAATTTTCAAAGAACTTTTATGAATTAGGCAAATAAATTTAACGTTTTTTCTTGACGGATGAAAGGAGAAGGACATGGCGCAGGAATATCCATTACCCCGGTTTCATTTTCAAGTTGATTGGGGCGGGGCAAAAATCAGCTTCACGGAAGTGACGGGACTGGTTATGGAAAGGGAAAAAATAGAATACCGCCACAGTGACAGTAAGGATTTCAGTAAGATCGTAATGCCCGGAATGCTCAAGAACAATAGTATTACCCTGAAGCGCGGAAAGTTCGAACGCGATTTTGATTTCAATACATGGTTCGATGAAGTTGCCAATGAACGGGTTGAAAAGCGGCGTGATCTGGTTATCAGGCTGATGAATGAGAAGCATGAGCCGGTGGCGGCCTGGACGGCGCTGCGCTGCTTTCCGCTTAAGGTTACTGCTCCCGATTTAAAGTCGGATGCGAGTGAAGCGGCAATTGAAAGTATCGAAATTGCCCACGAGGGCCTGAAGTTGATGAAAATTTAACCGGCTGCACTATGAGCGAATATTATCCTCCACTTGGATTTTACTATAGAGTGGAATTCAGTTTCAGTAAAAACAGGAATGATTCGCGTTTTCAGACAGTCTCCGGATTGTCGGTGGAATACGATATGGAAGAGTATGCGGAAGGCGGCGAAAATCGCTTTGTGCATAAGCTTCCCGTGCGCACCAAATATGCCGATATGGTGCTGAAACGCGGCATGCTGACCGATTCCGAGGTGATTGCGTGGTTTGTAAAAGCGCTACGCGACCGGGAGTTTGAACCGGCTGATATCACCATAATTTTAATGAACGAAAAAAGCGAACCTTTGCGTACATGGAAAGTTGCTCACGCTATTCCTAAAAAATGGGATGTAAGCGACTTGAATGCGGGTGAAAGTTCCGTAGTTATTGAAACGCTGGAACTGTCGTATCGCTATTTTACAGTTCAGGAATGAGGAAACAGTTGAATGTTCGACTGTTGAAAGGATTAATAATTTTGCAATGCCTATTGAGATAAAAGAATTGCATATCCGTGTCTCCGTGAACACCCCTCAAAGCCCGCAATTGGCGGGCGCAGGCACGGCTTGTGCAGGCGGTGATATGAGCAGCATCAATGTAATCAATGTAAAGGATGCCATCGTCGCTGAATGCGTGGAACAGGTTTTACAAATACTCCAAAACAAGGCGGAACGCTGATGGCGGCTAACGGTAAGCTGGAGAAAATGCTGATCCTGGCTTTCGAGACTTCCGAAGATGCCGAACAGGGCGGCCGGGCGGAGGCGGCAGACTATTTCGAAGCCTTAATCAACCCTGAATCCTACACCCTGGAATACAAGGTTAAAACCTCCGACGGACAGGGCCAGGGCACGAGCAGTGCACAAACAAAATTTGAATACTCAATGCCGGAGGAACTTTCCTTCGATTTTTTATTCGACAATACCGGTATTATCGACGGCAAGCCCAAAGCAGACGGCATTTTTGACGACATCAACCACTTCCGGAATTTACTGACACAGTATCAGGGTAACTCGCACGAACCATATCACCTCAAGCTGGTCTGGGGCAATCTTGTGTTTAAGGGAAGAGCCGTTGAACTCGGCATCACGTATAAACTCTTTAATCCGGATGGACAGCCGATTCGCGCCGTAGCCAAGGTGAAATTCAAGGGAAGTATTGAAGAAAAAAAGCGGACGGCCAAGGAAAACAGAAGTTCTCCCGACCTGACCCACCTGCGGGTGGTAAAAGCCGGCGATACTCTGCCGTTGATGTGTTACCGGATTTATGGCGACCCCCGGTATTATCTCAACGTGGCCGCCGTAAATGGAATTGACAACTTTCGTTTACTGAAAACAGGAACCGAGCTTGTTTTTCCGCCGCTGGAAAAGGCAGGTAAGAAATCGTGACGAATGCATCGGCCATACCGACACCGGCAACACCGGATGTATGCACTGTCGGCATTCTAATTGACGGGACTGAGATTCCCGGCGAATTCCATGTGCTGTCGGTCTCCGTAACGAAGGAATTGAACAGGATTCCCACGGCCGTCATACAACTTATGGACGGAGAGGCAGCAAGATCAACTTTTGCGGCGAGTAACAGCGATCATTTTATTCCCGGTAAAAAGATCGAAATTCAACTTGGCTATCGTTCGCAAAATGACCCTGTATTTAAGGGGATTATTGTCAAGCACGGAATCAAGATTCGCAAAAACGGCAGTCTGCTTATCGTGGAGTGCCGCGACGAAGCGGTGAAAATGACCAGCGGTATCAAAAGCCGTTATTTCACGGATAAGAAGGACAGCGACATAATCGAGGAGATTATCGGAACGTATCAACTGCAAAAAGATGTGCAGCAAACAAAACCTGACCTGAAAGAAGTAACCCAATACAATTCTTCCGATTGGGACTTTATTTTATGCCGCGCCGAAGCGAACGGGCAGGTCGTGATCGTTTCCGATGGCAAAGTTACGGTAACGCCGCCGGATACCGGAACAACACCGGTTGTCAATGTCGGATTCGGCGCAACATTGCTGGAGTTGGATGCTGAAATGGATGCCCGGCGACAAAGCAAAGGCATCAAGGCGGGAAGCTGGAATCCGGCGGATCAGGAAATAACGGAAGTGGATGCAAAAGAACCTTCAACCACAAATAATGGAAATCTTACGCCGGTCGACCTGGCCGATGTTGTAGGTAGTGATCCTCACAAGATCAGGCATACTGGGAGGCTCAGCCAGCCTGAATTACAGGCATGGGCCGACGGCCGCCTTTTAAAGGAGCGCCTGGCCAAGGTGCGCGGCAGAGCGAAGTTTCAAGGGTTTGCCGGAGTTCTGCCCGGTAATATTATCGAAGTTACGGGCATCGGAGAACGGTTTGAAGGGCAAATGTACGTGTCGGGCGTGCGCCATACGGTAGACAACGGCAACTGGGAAACGGACGTTCAGCTCGGACTGAATACGGAACTGTTTGCCGAAACTTATAATCTGCGCCCGATGCCCGCAGCCGGTTTACTTCCGGCGGTAAGCGGCCTGCAGATCGGCGTTGTTACGGTACTGGAAAATGATCCCGACGCTGAGGATCGCATCAAGGTTCGAATTCCCCTTATCAGTGACGCCGATGACGGCATCTGGTCCCGTATCGCCACTCTGGATGCGGGTGACAGCCGCGGCACATTTTTCCGCCCGGAAATCGGCGATGAAGTTGTGGTTGGCTTTCTTAATGATGATCCGCGTCATCCTGTGGTTCTGGGTATGTGTCACAGCAGCGCCAAACCTGCACCTGAACCGGCTAAAGACGACAATCACCGCAAAGGCTACGTGAGCCGCGAAAAAATGCAATTCATATTTGACGATGAAAAAAAAGTCATTGACCTTACAACGCCCGGCGGCAACAAAATTACTTTGTCCGAAGATGCCAAGAGCATCACCATAGAAGATCAAAACGGCAACAAAATCACCATGGACGACAGCGGTATAAAAATAGAAAGCAGCAAAGATTTAACTCTCAGCGCTGCCAAGGATATAAAAATCGAAGGGACAAATCTTAATTTGAATGCTCAAACCGGTTTCAAAGCCGAAGCATCGGCCAGCGCTGAAGTTACCGGAGCAAATATAAAGATAAATGGAAGCGCTACGACGGTGATTAAAGGGGGTCTGGTACAAATCAACTGATTTTTTGGAGTGCGGCGACAAGACGCCGCT
>CAZWCA010000027.1:11926-27742 GCA_964632255.1 uncultured Smithella sp.
TTCCGCCCGGTGCACCGACTGTTCTTATCGAGGGTCTGTCAGCGGCGCGCATGGGCGACGGCTGCGGGGCGGATGTCATACTTAAAGGTTCGGCAACCGTAATGATCGAGGGCATGCCCGCCGCCAGAATTACTGATTCTACGACAGGCGGTGGGGTTGTTCTTCCACCCGGTGCGCCAACGGTGCTGATTGGAGGCTAGAACCATGAGCAATGAATTTCTTGGACGCGGCTGGTCATTTCCGCCGGAATTCAACCGCAGCCTGGCCGGGGTGGAAATGCTGGAAGAAGAGGCTGATATTGTTTCAAGTCTGGAAATATTACTCAGCACAACGCGGAGCGAGCGGGTTATGCTGCCCCAATACGGTTGTAACCTGGATGAACTGATTTTTGAAAACCTGGATACGCGTATGAAAACGTTAATGGCCGATAAGGTGGAATCGGCTATCCTTTACCATGAACCGCGTATCGAGTTGGAAAAAGTGCGCCTGGATGACAGCGACGAACTGGAAGGAGTCGTATTGATCGAGGTTGTTTACCGCGTAAGATCCACCAATTCCCGGTTTAACTTCGTCTTTCCCTTCTATAAACTGGAAGGCACGGATATTAACCTTGCAACCACCGTTAAACTTCTGCCGGGCAACGATTAAATATGAGCAATTCAAACGACTGCAAACAAAATACGGATCTGCTCAAACTGGTCCATGAAGGAACGAGTCAGGAACAGCGTCTTGCTGCGGCACTCAAGCCTTCCGATCCTGCTTTTCCTTATCTTGATGAACACACCGTTTCGCACAGAATGGTGTTTGCTCAGGCATACTCATCTTTATTAAAATTTTACAATTCCGGCAATGCTCCGGATGGCGACTGGCAACCATTCTTCAGTAAAGATGTTTCTGTTTTACTGGCCTGCGCAGCTGTGCAGGATATCGATCTCTATAAATCCGGAATACAGGAGTATTTAAGTTTCCTGAAGGATCTTAATGAACATTCAAATGAGCAGGAATCAAAAAATTATCTGGGTTATTTGTTTAGCTGTACCGGTACACTCGCCCGAAAACTCGATGAACTGAAGGAGGGATTGCCGGAAGAAATCACTCTCAAAGGCATATTGCAAAACCTGATTCAAAGTCAACTGGCGCCTGCCTTTCGAAGACTTATTGCTTATTACAAAGGTGATCCTGATCATTTAATAGCGAATGTCGAACCAGGTATTTATATCCTGGGCGGTAAAACAGCTTTTTTCAGCGATATTTATCAAAATGGTTTGTCTGGTGACTGGATAACGGATAATTCGCCTGACTGGGATGCATACACAAACAATATCTCTCCGGATAACTCAGTTTACGGAGCGGACACAGCTTTCTGGAAACGCATCAACCATATTGCCACTCACAACCTCTTCACTTCCATACTGGAGCAGTTTCTGAAAGTCTATGCCCGCACTGTCTTTGAAGCCGGGCAGGCTCTGGAAGATACCTTCACTAATTGGGACCGGCACGAACCGCATTATGCATTGTTCCTGGCCTTTCTGCATTTGCTGGAACATGCCCGTACGGAGATCAACACAATTACGGGACGCCATCTTGATTTTTACTACCGGGAAATCCTTCAGCTTCGGGAGAAAGCCGCCGAACCCGGGAAGGTGCATCTGCTGGTGGAATTGGCCAAACAGGCTTCGGCTCATTTGATAAAGGGCGGTGCATTATTTCCGGCCGGGAAAGATAACCTCGGTAATGAAGTTTATTTTGCGAATAACAGGGATTTTGTAGCCAACCAGGCCAAGGTTGCCGCCTTGAAAACAGTCTACAGGCATACCGATGAACCTGTAGGAAAAACAGCATCACTTAAAAATGAGGGGAGGATTTATGCCTCACCTGTTGCCGGTTCCGATGATGGTCTGGGAGCGGAACTGACCTCGGCGGATCATTCATGGCATCCCTTTTATAATAAAAAATATCAAAATGGATTGCTTTCGGAAATCATCATGCCGAAAGCGGAAATCGGCTTTGCCTTAGCATCACACTATTTATTAATGGCCGGGGGAACACGGACAGTAATAATTAAATTTTCATTTGCTTCCGGTTTCACTGATTTAACCGATGATTGCAAAGAAGATATCTTATGCCTGTTAACCGGTGCAAAAGGATGGCTGGAAAAAACGCCTTCCGTATTCAACTTGAAGACCGGGGAACTAAAGATTGAACTGTCCGGTGCAGACCCGGCAATAATTTCTCATTCAGTAAAAATACATGGAAACAGGTTTGCAACTAATCTACCCATCTTAATTGTAAAGCTGCGCAATGAAGATGACAGCAAATATATTTATTCCCAACTTCAGGATTTGATAATTGAAAAAATAGATATAACAGTAAACGTTGAGGGGCTTAAGACACTGGCTGTTTCCAATGACTTTGGCCTTGTAGATACCTCGAAACCATTCCAGCCTTTTGGCGCTTCACCGAAAAAAGGCAGTTCATTCATTGTCGGCTCTAAGGAAGTTTTTCAAAAAAAGTTATCGGAAGCCAATATTGATATCGAATGGCAAAGTACACCCGCACCTTATAATAAGAGTATCGATATCCAAACTGAGTATCTTCAAGGCGGAATCTGGCAGCAATATAATGAAGCAGAACAGGCGCAAGCATCCTCATCGTCAAATTCAGGAAAAGTTGAATCGTATAATCAAAAGGCATTGGCCAATATTTCAGATGAATTAATTGGTGTGGATGATGTCATGGAAGATATTCAAAAAATGCACCGGCTGTCTAAAACAATATCCATTTTTGGTGATATTAAACCGTCGGCTCAACCACCGTATATTGATGTTCCTGATCTATCTGAGGAAGAGGTTTACAATTCTTCCTCACGGTATGGCTTTATTCGTCTTAGTTTAACCGATGATTTTGGGCAGAGTGACTATGAAGAAGCGTTAATTACATACATAGCAAATAAGATTAATAAAATATCGGGTACAAAGCCCGTACCTCCAATCGGACCGTTCATCAGCAGCTTAAAACTTAATTACACGGCTAATCAATCAATCGATCTCAAAAGTTCGAATAAAGCAGCTTTTGAAAACCGTCTGTGCCGTTTTTCCCATCTTGCTCCTTTCGGCCAGGCTGAGCAACACCCGTTTTTAAATGCGGCAAATAAAGTAAATCTTTTGCCTCAATTCACTTTTGAAGCTGATAATTATATAACTCCCAGTGAAGCAGAATTTTATATAGGGGTTACCGGATTAAAACCGCCTCAAAACCTTGCCTTGCTTTTTCAGGTGGCTGACGGAACCGCCGACCCGCTGTCAATCAACCCTCCTATCCATTGGAGCTATTTGAGCAACAATGAATGGATAGCTTTTGAAAAAAATGAAGTCGAAGACAACACCGGCGGGCTGCTCAACTCCGGCATTATAACCTTTGCCGTACCCCGTGATGCATCGGATAATAATACATTGCTGCCTTCCGGAATGCATTGGTTAAGAGCCGCCGTGGAAACTGAAAGCGATGCCGTTTGCCGGCTGATTATGGTTGCCGCGCAGGCGCTTGCCGCCGCTTTTACTGACAAAGGCAATGACCCGGCTTTTTCTGCGAAAGTGCTTACATCCGGAACAATCAGTAAACTTGATCAACCCACTGTGGAGGTTAAGAAAATTACCCAGCCTTTCGAGTCATTCGGCGGGCGGGGAAGGGAAGAACCTTCAGAATTTTATACGAGGATCAGCGAACGGTTACGACACAAGGACCGTGCTGTTGCCATGTGGGATTATGAACGGCTGGTACTGGATGCTTTTCCGCAAATATACAAAGTTAAGTGTCTGAATCATACGGAGTACGAACCCGATGAAAGCGGTAAAGGGGTATACAGAGAGCTTGCTCCCGGCCACGTCACCGTTGTCGCGATTCCCAACCAGCAATATCATAATTTGCGCGATCCCTTGCGCCCGTATACGAGCCTGGGCCTGCTTGCGGAGATGGAATCTTTCCTGCAAAAGCGATTTTCCTGCTTTATTAAACTTCATGTGAAAAATCCGGAATTTGAAGAGGTTCGGGTAGAATTTAATGTTCTCTTTAAGGACGGCAGTGACGAAACTTACTGTGTGATTGAATTGCAAAAAGCCATCACCCGCTTTTTGTCGCCTTGGGCCTTCCCGGACGGCGGCAGTCCATCCTTCGGCGGAAAAATTTATAAATCAGTATTGATTAATTTTGTGGAGGAGCAGTCCTGCGTGGACTGTGTTACAGATTTTAAACTGTTTCACCAGAAAACCGATAAAGACGAAGTAGAAGGTTCAAAGTCCGTTTCCATCCTGGTTTCCGCCAGGGAGCATAAGATTACACCCATTAAAATTGCTGAGGCGGATAAGCCCGGCGAGAAATACGTATGTCAAATATGAGCCAATTACCTGTTGCCATTCCGAAACAACCTGTACTTAAGCCTGCCTGCGATTACTATCGCCTGCGCCGGGAAGGAATCGGGTTAATCGAAAAAATGGGGAGCCGCCTTTGGACGGATTATAATATTCACGATCCCGGCATTACAATTCTTGAAGCGTTTTGTTATGCCATTACCGATCTTGCTTATCGCACAGGTTGGGATATCAAAGATCTTCTAACGGCCGAAACAGCCTCTTCCGATCCTTCCGGGCCTTACCCGAATCAGGCATTTTTTCCGGCAAGAGAAATTCTTACTATTAATCCGACAACACCCGACGATTTTCGCCGCCTGCTTATTGATCTTGAAATGGTTCGCAATGCCTGGGTTTTCTGCCAAGATAATGCGGACGAGCCAGGCTACTATGCCTGGTGCGATGATAATCAACTGCAGCTTTCCTGCAAGCCGCCTGACGATATTACGCGCGAGCCGAAACCTGTTTCACCACGCGGCTTGTATGAAGCTTTGCTGGAGCTTGAATCCAGTCCGGAACTGGGTGACTTGAACGACCGGAAAATCGAGCATGTTTTTGTAATTAATGATTACAGCGGCAGCTATTTGATAACTATGGAATTGCGTTTTCCGGAGATGGGACTTGCAGACAGCATACTGTGGGCCACATTTTTGGACAGCGATAATGTAACCAAGGTTACGCTCAAACAACTCGGTGCAACAAAGATGTTTGACGTATTTACCGATCATAGCCTGAAGGACGAGGATGACCGGAACAGCTACATTCGCAAACATTGGCGGTATGTCTTTTATCTTGATTTTGAAGTAAAGTTTGTCAATTCCAACGTCAACCCCCCGAAAAACGAAACTCTAACCATTGAAAATGTAACCATGCGGCTGTTCAGCAATGCTGATGCTCAAAAGACAATTAAGGTTCAAGACCTGAAAGACCTGTTTGATGATAATAAGAAGAAATTGGGTCGAACCGTTATTTTGCAATTCGCTGAAAAAGTGAAAGCGGCCAATGCTGCAGTCAATAATGCAAAAGCTGTCTTACAGGCCAGCCGCAATCTGGATGAAGACTATTGCCGCATTAAAGTTGTCGATATTGAGGAAATTGCCGTTTGTGCCGATATTGAAGTTAAACCCGATGCGGATATAGAACTGGTTCAGGCAAAAATCTGGTTTGAAATCAATCAGTATTTTAATCCGCCTGTTTTGCTTTATTCATTGCAGGAGTTGCTGAATGAAGACATTGCCGTTGAGGAAATATTCAACGGACCGGCCCTGGAAAACGGTTTTATTAAATCCGGCGAGCTTGAATCCGCATCCCTGAAATCCATCCTATATGCCTCCGATATCATTAACCGGTTAATGGATATTGACGGCGTCATTGCTGTAAATCAGTTGCAAATGACCAAGTATGATGCCGAAGGCAATATTGTTAAAGGTGCGGCTGATCCGGTGCTGGACAAAAATGGTAAACCCATCTTCGATGCCGGCAAGATCAGCGCATCCTGGTTGATGTACATCAGTAAAAATCACCAGCCCCGCTTTTATTTGAATGCCTCGCGCTTTCTTTTCTTTAAAAACGGACTTCCTTTCCAGGCGAGAAGGGATGAAGCCCGGGATACGCTTATCCGGTTGCGTGGCGCAGCCGAGCGGCCGAAGATCAAAAGCCTGCCAAAAGATTTACCCATTCCTGCAGGTAAATTTCGGAATCCGAATGATTATTACCCCGCGCAGCTCAGCTTGCCGGCAACCTATGGCATAGGTCCGGCGGGCCTTCCCTTAAATGCCGCCGCTCTGCGCAGAGCACAGGCAAAACAGTTGAAAGCTTATCTTTTGTTTTTTGAACAAATACTTGGCAACGCCTTTGCACAGATTGCCCACACGGCGGATTTGTTTTCTCTTGATCCGGATGTGGAGCGCACATACTTTATTAAAATGTTCAATAGCGGGGACATTCCGGATTATGACGAGATAATCAATGAATCCGATGAGACCGTACTGGAAGCCAAACTTGCCGCCCTGATGGAGACGGAGCCGGAATTTCATAAGCGCCGCAACCGTTTTCTGGATCATATGATGGCCCGTTTCGGCGAACAATTCAGTGAATACGCCATGCTGCTGACTAATATACAGGGCCGGCAGGTGGCGCTTGATCAGTTGATTGAAGACAAGATTACCTTCATCAAAGCTTATCCGCAAACCAGCCATGACCGGGGCAAGGCATTCAATTACCGGAAGGATCCATGTTTGCCGGATAATATTCCCGGAATAAAGAAGCGTGTCAGCCTGCTGTTAGGCAGTCCCGATCTGAAATTTATCGTGGTCGAGCATCTGTTGCTGCGGCCCAAGTTTCCCGGCGATGCTCTTTATCCGGCTTGCTCGGAAGGCGTTTGCTCGATATCCGGAGATGAAGATCCCTATTCTTTTCGCCTGACCTTTGTGATGCCCGGCTGGACTGCGCCGTTTGATAAAAATATGGATATGCGGAACTTCGCCGACCGGACCATCCGCAGGGAAACGCCGTCACACCTCCTTAGTAAAATATGCTGGATAGGAAACGACGGCTATATTGAAAACCTTTATGACCCGGTCATTGAAGAGCTGGCTCTGTTGATAGAAAAGGAGGGTACGACAGCCAAAGGGGTAAGACCTGCCCGGGCTGATGCCTGTAAATGCGCCCTGGCCATCTTCAAAGCGATCAGCCAAATATTCAGGAAGTGGTACAAAGGCAAAGATCTGGATTACATTCATCCCGACGTCCTGGATAAAATATTGCGCGATAAGTTGGGAAGCCTGTTAATGTCTGAAAAACCTGCCGGGATTTCCTGCACCATTATTCCCGACAACGATTTAAGGTTGAATGTTTTGACAATAATGATCAATTACTTTCATCATATCGTTGCATATGGCCGGCAGTTCGAACGGTTTAAAGATGCCTGGGAAAAGTGGCTTCTTGCCAATGCCGCTTTTGACTGGATGGAAGAACGCCTGCAGGAACGTTTGGAAGCTATCCTTGTAAAGAATTTAACAGCCAATGCCAACACCGAAATAATCCGGAAAGGTGATTTGAGCGATTATGCCGCCGTGATTTTAGCGAACTACGGGAATGATTTTTATAACTGGATGGATAGTAACTTTAAGAAGGGTTACTCTTTGGAAGATTATAAAAAATATAAGAATTTCCCCAGCCCCGTCACACCGCACTGTATTGATTTTAATCCGGACACCGCCGCACAAATAACCAAACTGCTGAAAGAACGTTACAAAGGGTATGTTGAAGTCTCCTATCGCCTTTGGGTTGTAGTGAACCTGCTCAGTAAATTGCACAACATCTACCCTCCCGCAACTTTGCACGATTGGGATGAAGACAATGATCAGAACCCGGTACGCCTGGGGAAAACGGCTTTAGGATATTGACCTTGTTTTACAGACTGTTCAAAAGGTTCAGATGCAAGGCATCGCAAAAACCAAATCATGAAGCGTTTATACAAATACGATGAGGTTTGCAGCGTAACGAAGCAGACGGGCCCTTTTCAACAGCCTGTAGGAAGCTGAAGGAGGTATACTTTAGATGCAACCAACTGAAAAAAGCGATAGTTATCCGGTCTTCGAGGCCAATCAGATTCTCTCCAGTTCGCACTTGAATCAGGTATTCAATTATCTGGACGAACAGGAACGTCTGACGCGCGTCAATCTTATCGGCATCGGCATCGTCTGTGGTCTGGAGATCAGTCTTGACGAGAAAGCTCAAACCATACATCTTTCCAAAGGCTGCGGCATTACGTCGGAAGGATATCTTATTGTGCAGCCGGAAGATGACCTGGAGTTAGTATCGTACCGGGATTACAAACTGCCTGGTGTCTTGAATTACTCACCATTTATTAAGGAAAATTCGGCGGCTGTAAAAACATCGGAGCAATACCCCTTATGGGAGTTATTCCCGGCAGGTGAGCCGGAAACTACACTGCTTGGAACTCCGGCAAACTTCCTTGCCGATAAAGCGGTATTGCTGTTTATGGAACTTCGTGAAGAGGGTTTGCGCAACTGTTGTCCCAACAACTGCGACGACAAAGGTTCAGCAGTTACGGTAACCCTGCGCAAACTGCTCATTAAGAAAGATCATCTGAAAATAATCCTCAAACAGGCTGAATCCCTGGAAACCGGTTTATCGTCGTTCGAGCTGGCTGATGAGGTTACAGCAAAGCTTGGATTGCCCGATATTCGCCTTCCCCGCTACGATGTGCCCGGTACCGGTCTTACTACTACTGCCGATGTGCTGGCGGCATTTTATAAGATTTTTCAGGCCAAAAAGCTTGTCTCAAACATAGCAAAGGCTCTTTCAGCCGCTTATAAGGCATTTAAACCGCTCGTAGAGGATATGTATTCGCAAAATCCTTTTTCTTCTGATTTTAATCAAAAATTCGGTTTTTTGGATATCATGCCGGAAACCAGACAACAGGTTTTATTTTTACAATATTATTATGATTTCTTTGACGATTTGCTGAATGCATATGATGAGTTTCGTTGGAAAGCCGTGGATCTGATCTGTGCTTGTTGTCCACATGAGGAGCTTTTTCCCCGCCATCTCATGCTTGGAGTTTTATTTCCGGAAAAGGTATCGAATCCCGGAATTTACCGTCATCAATTCCTGGCTTCCCCTGCCGTCAAACAATGTTCGGATTACGTGATCGAATTGAAACAATTATTTCATCGATTGGTGAAGATGGCTGTTAATTTTACCAATACCCCGCCTCTGCCCGAATCCGCCGAGGATGAAATAGACAGTCAAATCCGTATTACACCGAGTAAATTCGGAGATGTATTGTTATCCGACAAAGCGATTCCTTATTATTATCGTCAAGACGGTATACCGCCATTATATCGTATCTGGAACTTTGAAAAAACGCGCCGGAATCGGGCCAACCAAAATTTAAGTTATCGTTCCGATGAGTATAAAAATCCGGTTGCTCCGGAATTTGTAACAAACTCTTTAAATTATAACCTGGAACCTTATAATTTCCTGCGCATCGAAGGGCATTTAGGTAAGGATTACCAAAGTGTCCTGACAACTTTATTATCTCTGAAAGAAAGTAATCGTCTGCCGATTAATGTTATCGCGTTGCGAACGGGTGCTTTCAGTAAGAATGCGTCGGTTGATCTAAGTAAAGAGGAATCTTATTTTCCTGATCTGGAAGCACTTTACGACACGATGCGGGAAGAACTTCTCGGCACCCTGTGCGAAGGGGTGATGTATCTCTATGGTATTTCAACAACAGCAGAGTCCGGCGCAGCCGATACTGTACCGCAACTTCCCCTGTTGAAAAAGTATGCTCCCAACTTCCGCTATGCACAAGGAACGGTCGGCGCCTGGTATGAAAAATATTGGGAGTCTTTTAAATCAATGCCTTATATTGATGTGGATCAGAACAAGATAGACAACGACGCTGTTCTTACAGTCTATTGTACTTTGTTTGCCGGCACGACCGCCGGTTTCACCGAGTTTCTTTCCGAATACTGGGCTCATGCCGTATCAATATACTACCTGACAAAACTTGCTGAAGTTCTGCCGGAAAGTCTGGATTTGCTGGCATATGCCGATTTTGAAAACAAGTATCAGGATTTGATGGGGCTGATTCGTTACTTCAGAAGTGATGCGGCAACGAAAATTTCTGATCAATTAAAACAGTTCATTCCCCAGGAAGATTTGATCGATCATTTTGATCAAGTGCTTTTTTCGTGCAAGCTTGCGCCTGTCAAGGCAATTCATGACGAGTACGAGAACAGAATTCGCGATGTTAAACAAAAACAGTTCCTCAGTTTTTTCCTGAAAAAACATCCCGGCATCCAGCACAAGGCGGGTGTCCCACTGGGCGGTACATTTATTATTGTCTATCATGCTGATCAGAGCCGGGTAATCGGGAAAGGGTCTTTAGCCGATATGACCAATTCCGCTTTTGATAAGTCTACGGCAAAAGAGATTTCCAAAGCATTGGATAGTTTACAGTCAAACGCCCACTTGCGAGATAACATCGACTTTCAACTCCTCTATAAGAAGATGACCGGCCGCGACCTAGATGAGTCCATTCCCGAAATTACCGGATCGAGAATAGAATCGGTATTTGATAAAACGGTCAAGGATTTCAAGAACGGCATTGTCATTGCCGATTTCTTCCTGCCTTATTTATGTTGTTCCGACTATCCGCCGATCCAGTATGTCCTGCCCGTGCCGCCGCTCGGCCTTTCCATATATTTGGGCTGCACTTTGTCCAACGGCATTGCCGAAGCAACACTCTTACCGCAGGGAGGTATGGCGCCGTTCACTTATCAATTGGATAACCAGGTCTTCAAAACGCTGCAAGGGTCAATTCAGCTTTCTGTCGGGCCTCATACGGTTATCATACGGGACAGCGCAGGGGCGGAGTCAGCGCCGCAAACATTTACCGTACCAAATGCGCTGACAATAGGGGCGGAAACATATACCGATGACTCCAAAACAAAAACCTATAAAATCAGTTTTAAAATCTCCGGCGGCACTCCTCCCTATAAGAGTGATGCGGGTGATATTACAGATGATGCCTTTACCAGCAAACCGATAGAAAGTGAAAAGCCGGTGAAGATAGCTGTGATAGATAACGTTGGATGCAGTGCTGAAAAAGGATTTACTCACACAGTTGCGGTCTGCAATCTGCCCTGCGCAGGCATTGCCCGCCGTTGCGGTTATCGTTTCTGGATGCCTGAACCCGAACCTGAACAGAAGAAACCATATACCCGTTACGAAGCAAAAGTGTCCAGGTTCATGCTGGAATTTCCACAGGGACATTTTATTGATCTGGCAGGCAATGTGGAAAAAATTATTCAGGCTGAAACAGACGCTCTAAATAAGGAATTCGATGACGTGGTTCACGCATGGCTGGATCAGATCAATAAGCTGATTATCGAAAAGACTGGTTATAAGGACTGGCTGCGCCTGGAATATGTTAAATCTCCGGAAGAACCCATCGGTACTTTATCGATCGAGTATTTTGAATGTCTTAAATTTGAGTTCGCTATTCAAATAATTTTTGCCCGGCCGGAATTAATTGAAACTTATGAAATCCAATATTCGCCTGCCGAAACCAAAGTCAAAATTGAGAGCAGGTATCAGAATCTGGAAGCAATCATCCCCGCTTTCGACTGTGTTCAAATCGACAAATGTAATCCTCTACATCCTGTTACCGATTTTTGTAAAAATCAGGATTTACAATTGAAGATCATAACGGCTGTGGAAAGTGGTAAACTGATCCTGGATTGTGCTCCATCCGGCAAGGACACTCCTGTGGCTTATCTTTGGGAAGTTCAGGATGGTATACCGGCTCTATCCAATGAGAAAAAAGCTGTATTTACGTTCGTACCGCAGCAATCAACCGTCAAAAAGATATGGCTGGCTGCTTACTCCAAGGCAGGGTGTAGAGTTCTATCAACGGCTACGATCGATCTTAAGATGCCGGATTAACATTGGGTTACGATAATGCCTGTATCCACTCACCATATAATCCGGGAGCAATATCTGGATGTCGAACTGAACGGTACGGAATCAGACGGCCTGGCCCTGCAACGAAGGTTGCCGGGTATTTGTGAACAATCGCTGACACCCGCCATCGAAAGAGTGCTGGACCGCTTTTCACGGCCCGAAGAGCATCTGTACATAGAACGTCTGGAAATAGATATGGGAGCCATTTCCCTCGAACATGTGGAACAACAGTTGTCTTTTGCAGTGGCGGAATGGCTTGAAAAATGGCTTCGGGAAAATATTCCGGCCGGTAAATTGTCTTCAATAATTATTTCCAGGAATGTACGGCGTGAGACTGAACAGCATTCAATCAATGAAGCTTTTATCTATTTTTTAAAAAAGGGAAGACTGCCGTGGTCATTTCATTTGCCTGCAGGCAGTACCCTGGAAAATGCCGTATTCGATTCCTGGCAACAGATAACGAAGTCAGGCGGCCGCTGGGTTTTAAAAGATGAAATAATTCAGGCACTGATTGCAGCACCTGCACGAAAACGGTTAGTCCGGCAATTTACCCCCTCCTCTCTGGAAGTATTGCTGTCTCTGCTTTCACCTGCTACGGCCAGGATAATGAACCTGGTTTTAATTGCGTTGCACATTTCAGCCATACCGTCTGCTGATTTGAAAAGTTTTAAGCGATATTTATGGGAAACGATGTTTGCCAATCTTACTGTAACTGATATCCGGTCAACCAGGAGTCTTGTAAGGGAAGCCTGGCGTGCTTATGCTCTTTTGCCGCTTAGAAATTCTTCGCTGAAAAATGCTTTGGAGCAATATTGGCCGGGCGTGACCAATCAGGCCCCGGCACGAACCAATCAAACGGACATTACGCAAAGCGAATATTTAAACGGTGCAGAAAAGATGCAATTAAAAATTATTTCCGGAGTGAAAAAGACACCGGTCTCCATCACACAATATTACAACGCAAAAAAATCTCTTTCCGTACTACCGGTGACGAATTTCTCTCATACAGGAACTATGGAAAATCAGCTGTCAAAAGATAAGGTTCCATCTGCTTGTAAAATTTTTGAAATCTACAAACCGGAATCATCCTTTACAGAGCCGATGCCGCCAAGTTTTCTTCATGTGCAACATGTGGATGCAGAAGAAGATATTGAAATCGATATCGGGGAAGGTATTTATTTGGGGAACGCCGGGCTGATTATATTGCATCCTTTTTTGCCGCAATTGTTTACGGCTCTGAACATTTCTGACGATACTGAGCTTTTGCAGCCCCAGCGCGCTCTTTGCCTGTTACATTTTTTAACAACAGGACAAACTACAGCGCCGGAATATGAATTGATACTACCCAAAATTCTTTGCAATGTTCCCCTCGAGATACCGGTCGAATCGGATGTGGCGTTAACAGACAATGAGCGGGAAGAAGCCGTCGCCCTGCTTGACGCGGTTATTCGCCACTGGGAGGTTTTACGAAATACATCTCGCGATGGGTTACGTGGTACGTTTCTTCTTCGTCATGGGAAAGTATCCTTGCGTGATGACGGTGACTGGCTGTTGCAAGTTGAAGCTCAATCCTTTGATATCCTTTTGGATCATTTGCCCTGGAGTATTTCCATGGTTAAACTGCCCTGGATGGAAAGGATGCTGTGGGTAGAATGGCAACACTAACCGACTGTTGACCGGAAGCTCATACTCGGAGAGTGGCGCAACAATATAAATGGCAGGTTCCTTACCGGCAAAAGCCGAAGGCTTTTACAAAAGGCCCATCTGCTTCGTTACGCTGCAAACCTCATTGCTCAACGTATTTCTATATACACTTTGCGATTCGGTTTTTGCGATGCCTTGCATCTGAATCTTTTTGAACAGCCTGCAAAACAGGAGTTTTTTAACGCCCTGCTAGGTACACAACGGATTTCTGAGAAAATGAAAACAAGTGCCGAAAAATCTTCTACAACAACATCGAAGCCAGCAACCCGAAGAGCAACCCGGCCTTTTTTTGTAAGAAAAGGGGAAGGAGATTTTTTCGCATCGACTCGACCAGCGGTCGCACCATCAACAAAGACGCACACTGTGATACGCAATGTTCAAGCGGTATCACGAACATCGATTGCACAGGTACAAAGGGACAGTAAACTTCAAAGGCAGGAAGTTGATAAGGAACGAGATCAGCGGATATCTGAAGAAAATCTCCAGCGTAAAAACCGCAGTGACATGTCCGATCAGGATGCCGCCTCCGGGTTAAATCAACCAATTCAGACAAGCCAAAGCCCGGCATCACAGCAATCCCGGGCTCAGGAGCAGCCTGAAGCAGTTCACAAAGCATCGAATGAGGTCCACCAGGCTCAACCTGCATCCGATGTTGGAGGCGGCAGCGGGGCGCCGGCAAATAAGCATAATGGAGCCGAGGGTGTTGCCGCTCCGGTTAGTTCCACTCTACAAAATGTTGCAGGCGGAAAAGATAATGAGCGCGAAAATTCGGAGCATTTGGGAAGGATTGCGGGTGCTCCTCAATCGCCGGTAAAAGTACAGGCTCTTGCTCAGGCACAATTAATAAACAGTGACTTTGTACAAAGCACTTCACAGGTTTCACAAATTGCTTCAACACGCAAGCAGCAGGTCAATAATTATTTTTCGGGCGCCAGACAGAGCCTTACTCAGTTCTTTATAACTTCAGTAATTACCGTTCAGGCGTTAATAACCGGCAAACAAGCGGAAATCATTGCCGCCATGGCTGGAACGCTCGTCTGGATGCGCACGGCTATTGCCGGTACTTTGCAGGCCGCAAATACGTTGACCAACCAAGTTCGGTCACGAATCAATCAGGTGCTGGAAAACATTACGGCTACAGTTCAAAACCGGATACAGGGTATTGCCGGCCTGATTACGGGGCTCATTGACTCAATTCCGCTTCCGGATATTCCGGGAATCGGGCAGATTCGAACCAGGGCTGTGAATATGCTGAATCGGGCTGCCGGCTTTGTTAACCGGGCGTTCGGCCGGTTTGTTAACTTTGTCAGCCGGGCATTCAATGCCGGAATGAACCTGCTTGGTTCATTTTTAAGCATAATTACACGGTTTACCAATCTTGCGCTTTCACTGGCTTCAACAGCGATTTTGAATGTAATGCAGATGATTGCCCGAATGATCAACCGGATTATGGCTTTTATTGGCTCCACTTTGCGAGGAATTTTGTTTGCCGTTGTTTTCCCGATCCTGAATAGCATTGAAAGTATGATCAATCGCCTGATCAGTATTGTGGAAGAGCGGGCAATTGGTTTATTGCGCCGAAACCGGGAAGAATATCTTCTCGCGCTGGCCGACATTGTTGCTCCACTAAATCCGTTAGGTGCCGTTGTTGTTTCAACAGTGACTTTGATTACTTTAATCCGGCAGCTGGGTCATGACGCGATACAAAACAGCAGGATGGTTGTTCAAACGATTGCATCTTCAATCGGCAGAGCAATCACTGCCGTTGTTCAGGCAGTGGCATCGGAAATCCTGAGAATTGTTACGATGATCACAGGCATGGTAACACAGATGATCCGTACGATCCTCGCTGCTTTTTTCCGGGGAATTCAGATCCTCGTTCAGTTGGCACAGACGATGACCAATTTCCTTAGGGAATTGATCCGGACCTTGACGGCGGCAGTGCAAAATCTTGTTGTGTATATGCGCTCTCTAATTCAGCGCGGAGCAAATCTACTCCTTCAATTTGTACAAAACGGCCTGGGACAGTTAATCAATTTTCTCAGGCACTTTGTTCAGAACCTGATCCTCGGCAGAGGAGTGATCGAAAGTTTTTCGGATGCAATAGGCGAATTTAATCCGTCTGAATTATTCGACCCCACGCAGGTTCCCGCTCCTGCTCCCGTTCCATTTCCCATTCCGTTTCCGATTCCGTCACCAGGACCTG
>CAZWCA010000027.1:27842-30259 GCA_964632255.1 uncultured Smithella sp.
GTAATCATAATCATTTTACTTTATCTGCTGTGGCGCTGGCTTACTAAACCAAAACCGCCGAAGAAGCCTCGTCCAAAAATCATCAAACATGAGACAACCTTTTCCGCACCGGACAGCTCTCCAAAAACGCGTATCGATGTTGGAGTAGGAGAAGAAGTAGCTTTTACAGGCAACATGGCGGGTACATGGACTGCCAATAGTGGTCAGCCGAGGACCGGAAATGGCAATACCTTCACCTGGAACGCACCTGACAGGAAAAATAAAGCGGCCATAAATTTGACAGTTGGCAGTGAAAGTGATTCCGTCTTGATGAATGTCATTGAGCCTTTTATGATAAAGGCAACTAAGAACAGAGAAATTACCTATCCGGCCGGAACCCAGGGTGCCGGCATGAAATTGACTTTTAACTACTATCCAATGAATGTTTCGTTCGGCAATGTCGAATCTAAAGAGGTTTCAGGACCGGCAACAAATATCTGGGGCTATTTTAAAAAGTACAACCCGGCTGATCTTTGGCATGATTCGGGGGATACTTTCTATCCGGTCGGTCAAAACAATAAGGATACAGCCGAGGATACCGCCTCTTTTTCCGGTTACCCTTCGCCCTGGAGAAGAGGCGGGTTCACCTGGAGGATACCGAACCATTTCAAAACCAAAACAGAGGGTGGTGACGGCAAAAAATTTACAACAGTCAGCCAGGTTTTCTATATAGCAGGGAGAAGCGGAAGATCGCAGGTTAGAAAAGCCGGTGCCAGCGTTGAAAGATCACCTTGAGATACGGGAATGAATAAAAATCAGATAGAACTAAAACTTATAGCGGACCCTCTGCAATTCTCCTTCGCGGAGCGTGCGCGCTTCAGGATCGGCATAGCGGCAACTAACCGTGGAAGCGAAGTGATCGACCCGGAATTGTACCTTACAAAGCTTTTCGTCAACGGCAAAGAATCCAGAGCCTGGAGCCTTGCAATCGGCAATGGAAAACGAGATGCAAAGTGGTTTGCGCTTCCACCAGGCGAGGAGGTTTCTATGTGTTGGTCAACATTGGGAGATTCTTTGTTTCCTGCCCCCGGTGAATATACTTTAAAGCTTAATCTGAATAATATAGAGAGCCAGACCGTTGTAGTGAGTTTGCTACTTGAAAAGTAAGGATTAGGACGGAAAAAACTTGAACAAGGATCTTGCAATTGACGGAAAGAACGAATGAACCTGAATCCCATAATCTCCAGATCGCCCTTGAATGGCTAAAGAAAACAATAACCGCCGGCCTTCGAAGTCATTTTGGAAAAACCGTGGATGATGAGGTACTTCCGCTTACCCTGAATTTTTCCAGTGAGACTTCCTGGTTGTCCAAGTTTGTCAAAAGCTGCAATCCGGGCTTTGAAGAATTTACCCTTTTTATGCTGATCCTCGCTCCCCATCTTCAACCTTATTTCTTAAGTAAAATCATTGATGAATTTCTTCCGGACGGCGGGGACTTTCCTGCGTTCGGCGGTGTGAAGGGGGCAAATCACCGCGGCATTATACCTACCGGGGAAACCGCCCAATTCATCCTCGCCGGAGACGATCTGGAAAAGCGTCTCGAAGTGCAGCGTATTCTAAGCAATGAGCACTGGTTCGCTCAAAAGCATATCCTCTGGCTCGAATCCGTACCCGAGGGCGAACCGGTAATGAGCGGCCGTATAATTCTTGATCCGGAAATCGTGGAACAGATTACAATCGGCAAGGTCAGCAAACCGCGGTTCAGTGTGGATTTCCCTGCCGAGTATATCGGGACGGAGATGGAATGGGAAGATCTGGTTCTGCATCCCAATACCATGCAGCAAATCCATGAAATAGAAAACTGGACCATTCACAGCGATACTCTTTTGAATGAATGGGGAATGAAGAAGAAAATTAAGCACGGTTATCGTGTCCTTTTTTACGGGCCGCCGGGGACGGGCAAGACACTGACGGCAACTTTGTTGGGTAAATACACGGGAAGAGACGTTTTTCGTATCGATCTTTCGCGGGTTGTGTCCAAATATATTGGAGAGACTGAGAAAAATCTTTCGCGGCTTTTTGATAAAGCTGAAAACAAAAGCTGGATTCTATTCTTTGACGAAGCCGATGCTCTGTTCGGCAAGAGAACCGATATCCGTGATGCGCATGATAAGTATGCAAATCAGGAAGTTGCCTATCTATTACAGCGAATTGAAGGTTATAATGGCTTGGTTATATTAGCCACCAATCAGCGCAGCAACATTGATGAAGCTTTTGTCCGGCGTTTTCAGGCCATTATTCATTTTCCCATGCCGCGAGCTGAAGAACGATATGAAATCTGGCGAAAAGCATTTCCGCCGCAAATCGAAATCGCCGGTGATATTGATTGGCAACAGATAGCTGCCCGCTTTGAGCTTACCGGGGCGGGAATTCTCAAT
>CAZWCA010000027.1:30359-37463 GCA_964632255.1 uncultured Smithella sp.
TTGCCTCAGATTAGATCCAATCATTTGGTTTGCCGGAACTTCGAGAATAAAAGTAAATGCTGGACAAATTTAACAGAGAAATAAGTTATTTAAGGATTTCAGTAACGGACAGATGCAATCTTCGCTGTATCTATTGTATGCCGGAAGAAGGAATGCAGTTAAAGCAGCACCGGGAAATTTTGCGTTATGAGCAAATAGAGCAGGTAGTCAGGGAAGCCGCCGGACTGGGAATTAACAAGGTAAGATTGACCGGAGGAGAACCGCTCGTAAAGAAGGATATTGAATTTTTAATAGAAAGATTAGCGCAGATTG
Source organism: uncultured Smithella sp. (assembly GCA_964632255.1). Classification (GTDB taxonomy): domain Bacteria; phylum Desulfobacterota; class Syntrophia; order Syntrophales; family Smithellaceae; genus MVRV01. The sequence continues at coordinate 30,672 of CAZWCA010000027.1, forward strand.
AGGGAATCAAAGAGCTTTGCTTAACCACAAATGGTGTTCTTCTTGTCCAAAAAGCCAAAATATTAAGACAGGCAGGCTTGACCAGTTTAAATATTTCTCTTGATACGCTTCAGCCGGAAAAATACAGGGAAATAACCAGAGTCGGAAATCTGACCGACGTTCTAAACGGCATAGATGCGGCAATTGATGAGGGTTTTAAAATCAAGATTAATATGGTTGTTATAAAAGACAAAAATGAAAATGAAATTGAAGATATAAAGAGATTTTGCAATGATAAGAACATCAAAACGCAACTGATAAATCATTACAGTCTGAGGCAGAATAAAAATGATACCTATTTATTCGACCGGCCGCCAAAATGTAAAAATTGCAATCGTATTCGTCTCTTATCTGATGGCATTTTAAAGCCATGCCTTCATTCGGACATTGAATATAAAATAAATTTTGCCGGGATCAGGGAAAGTCTGGAAAACGCCATCCTTTCCAAACCGGAAAGGGGATTGTCCTGTAAATCCAGAAAAATGTTTGAAATAGGAGGTTAATTTGGAATTAACTCATGTAAACAAAGCGGGAAATGCCTTCATGGTCGATGTTTCTTCAAAAGAAGTTGTGAGAAGAACGGCCTCCGCTTTCGGAAAAATACTTCTCCAAAAAGAAACCATTGACCTTGTCCGGGCAAATCTGCTGAAAAAAGGAGATGTCCTGGCGGTAGCCAAGATTGCCGGCATTATGGCGGCGAAGAAAACGGAAGAGCTGATTCCTTTATGTCATTGCTTAAATCTGGAGCACGTTGATATTAATTTTAATATAGTCGATGACGGCATTGAAATTACAAGCCAGGTAATAACATCAGGAAAAACAGGGGTCGAGATGGAAGCGTTGACCGCTGTTTCGGTTTCAGCCCTTACTATTTATGATATGTGTAAAGCTGTTGATAAGAAAATGAATATAGAAAATGTTCACCTTCTGGAAAAAAAGAAGGAAAAAATATCGTAAAACTAATTAAATAAATGAAAAATTTTAAAATATTATCAATAAATATCTCACTTAACAAAGGCGAGAAAAAAACCCCGGTTCCGGAAGCTGTTTTAAAGGAAAATTTTGGAATACAAGGAGATGCTCATACAGGAAACTGGCATCGGCAGGTATCCCTTCTGGCGCAGGAAGATATTGACGAAATGATTAAAAAAGGCGCCAGTGTTACTTATGGGGACTTTGCCGAAAATATAACAACTCAAGGCATTGATTTGGCAAATTTGCCGATTGGTACTATCCTTAACATTGGCGAGGCCATTCTTGAGGTTACCCAGATAGGAAAAGAATGTCATGAGCATTGCGCAATTTTCAGGCAGGTAGGCGATTGTGTCATGCCGCGCAAGGGAATTTTTACTAGAGTACTTAAAGGCGGAAAAATCAATAATGAAAGTAACTGTTATTACAATATCTGACCGGGCATCAAAAGGAATTTACGAAGATCTTTCCGGGCCGGCAATTGAAAAAATAATTAAAGAATCAATAGCCGATGCTGAAGTCTCCAGAGTCATTGTGCCCGATGAAAAGGATGACATTGTAAAAGCCTTGAAAGGTACTGCATCCTCTGATTTTATATTGACAACGGGAGGGACAGGCTTATCCGCAAGAGATATAACCCCTGAAATATGCGAAGAATATTGCGATAGAAGCCTGCCCGGAATTGCGGAAGTATTAAGAAGTGAATCTTATAAGGAAACTCCCAACGCCATGCTTTCCCGGGGATATGCCGGAATAAAAGACAAAACTGTTATTGTAAATTTCCCCGGTTCAGTAAAGGCGGTGACGCTGTGCACCAAAATTCTTCTGCCCGCTATGGCGCACGCCATTAAAATGATTAATAACGAAGGACATTAAATTACAGGAAATTACAGGCTTCATTCCTGACAATAATTAAAAAAGCATTAGAACTTCAGCTTCTTTTTCAATCTTATATGCAATCTCCATTAACGGCAGGATGAATAAATAGAGCATGCTTTTCAAAAGACAAAGATTCTTTTTGTCTTCTGCTTTGCCTTCTTCGCCTTCGGTTATGGAATGTTTCGCCGAATTGCGCAATCTGCGTTCTTCACTTAAATTAACGGGCTGGTTGTTTTCCAAAACTTTTTGACATGCCTTTTCCTTGCCTGCCAAGACTTCTTTTTCCGTGTACCTTTTTTTTAGAGCCGCTATTTTGTCTTCGGCTTTTCGCAGAATAGGCGTGATTTCCTTTTCTAAATCATCAAAAATTGCCAATAATTCTCTGGCGCCATTTGTAAGGTGCATCTTTTTTTCTCCAGGACTCACCTCCACCATGTTAATACCTAATCTTTCTTCCGCAACCTTAATTTTTCCCCACGCTAAACGATAAGAAATATTTAATTTTTTTGCTGCCGAGTTCAGACTGTGGCATTCATCGATTTTTTTAAAAACTATATCACGGCCGGGTCCGAATATTGTTGAACCATGCGCTTCAAACCAAATTTTATGTTTTATTTTCATTTATGCGACCTTTCCACCAATATTAAAACCCTTTGCTTTGAGCCGGTTTTTGGAAATAACTGAGCGATTGACAGAGAAATTATTGAATTGATAAGGGTTTGTTTCTTTTTCGGGTTATATAGGAGAAAGACTTTGATCTGTCAATAAAAAAAGACCATTTATTAAATTAGACAAGATTAAATAAAAAATAAATCCAATATGTTGTTTATAAAGTTTCGCACTATTTTTTTATGATAAAAATGTGATTACTTTTTCTTGATTAATGAATCAAGTGGGAATATTATTACCCATCATAATTTCTTTGATAACTTTTGGTAATTGCATCTTGTGCTCTATTGCTTATTTTTATTAACTATTTTTTCGGTTGAAATTTAAAAAATCCTTGTGCTAGGAAATGCCCCTATCGTACAAAAACGTTGCAGTGGTTTAGGATGATTAAAAAATATTGCCAACAAAAAAATTCTATGCTATGGCCAGCATAAGTTTTTATGCTGAAGCAAGCATAAATGTGTTTTTATTATGAATGAAAAATATTCTCCTGAGTCTTCATTTTGGATGTGACCATTAAATCTCTATGTTTCATTGTAATATCAAAAGAGTAATTAGTTACCGGCAGTTGCACGCAGGTGTACAGCCTCATAAATATTGAAAGGAGCAAGTATGGCAAAAGGGAATAATTCCGCGTATAAAAAGATGATTGACAAGCATTATCAGGAATTGATGAAGCATTGTCAAGTTCACATGGAACAAATCGAAAAAGATTTGCCTGAGCCGAAGGAAGATTTACATGAAATTATAAGAGACCGGGGGCTTACCAGACGAGATTTCATTAAGTGGACATCGGCAATGACAGCCGCCTTGATGCTGCCGCCGGTTTTCCGGCCCATGGTGGCAAAAGCTGCGGAAAATTTCAGCCGTGTTCCTGTCGTTTGGCTTCATTTTGCTGAATGTACCGGCTGCAGCGAAGCCTTTTTACGTTCTTCTTATCCTAATGTGGATGACATTCTTCTGGAAACAATTTCATTGGAATACCATGAAACTTTGATGGCTGCATCCGGCTATCAGGCAGAGCAAAATCTGGAAAAAGCAGTCCACGATTTTTCCGGCAAATTTATTTGTGTTATTGAAGGCGCCTTGCCCCGCGGCTTGCATGGCAAGTATTTGACACTTGGCCCGAAAGGTAAAACCGGAATCGAAGTCGCCAAAGAAGTGGCATCGAAAGCGGCGGCGGTCGTCTGCATCGGCGGGTGCGCGGCATATGGAAATATTCCGGCTGCGAATCCCAATCCGACCGATTGTGTAGGAATCAGCAAGGCCATCGGTATTTCCACCATTAACATCGCGGGCTGTCCTCCCAACGCGGTGAACTTCACCGGAACTGTCCTGCATTATTTAATGTTCGGCTCCCTGCCCGCGGTAGATTCACTGGGAAGGCCGCTTTGGGCTTACGGAAAACGTATTCATGATTATTGCGAAAGAAGGCCGCATTTTGACGCCTCTGAATTTGTTGAAGAATGGGGCGATGCGGGTGCGAAAAAAGGCTGGTGCCTGTATAAAGTCGGCTGTAAAGGGCCGTATACTAATGCCAACTGTGCGAAAGTCCGTTTCAATGACGGTATTTCCTGGCCGATTATGGCAGGTCATGGATGTATCGGCTGCACCGAGCCGGGCTTCTGGGATACCATGGCTCCCTTGGAAAAACCAATCAGCGACAAATCAATTGGAGGCCCCGGCGGCGAAAAGACAGTTGATAGAATTGGGGCCGTACTAACGGGTGTGGCTGTAGCCGGAGTTGCCGCTCATGCCATTGGAACCGCAGCAAGGCACACAGGAGGTAAGAAATGAGTAAAAGAATTATTGTCGATCCGATCACTAGGATTGAAGGGCATTTGAGAATTGAAGCTGAAGTTGAAGGAAACGTAATTAAAGACGCCTGGAGCAGTATTACCATGTGGCGCGGCTTTGAAACAATATTGAAAGGCCGCGATCCGCGTGATGCCGGTCTCATTGTTCAGCGTTTCTGCGGTGTGTGTACATTTGCTCATTACGAAGCCAGCATTTTGGCCTGTGAAGATGCCTTTGGTGTGAAACCGCCGCCCAATGCCCGCATTATACGCAATCTTATTAATGTTGCACAGTATATGTATGACCATCCAATGCATTTTTATCATCTGCATGGTTTGGACTGGGTAGATGTTGTCAGCGCCCTTTCGGCCGATCCCAAAAAAGCGGTGGATATGGCTAAAGCATACTGCCCCGATCCTTATAACTGCTCGGCAACTCATTACAAGGCCGTCCAGGAACGTTTAACCAAATTTGTCAAATCCGGACGCCTCGGTCCTTTTGCCAACGGATACTGGGGAAATCCATCCTACAAGCTGCCTCCGGAAGCAAACCTGATCATTGTTTCACATTATCTTGATGCACTGGCGGTATCCAAGCTCGGCGCCCAGATGATGGCTATTTTCGGCGGTAAGAATCCTCATCCGCAAAGCCTGGTTGTCGGCGGTGTAACCTGCGTTATGGATGCTTTGGATGCTGAACGCTTAGGCCAGTATCTGTTCAGGTTCAAGGAAATGAAGAAATTTGTGGAAACGGCTTATATTCCTGATGTTCTTCTTGCTGCAACCTATTATAAGGACGAAGGCTTGAAGGGAGTCGGCGGCGGTGTGAAAAACTACCTGGCTTACGGTGGATTCCCGCTTGATGATGAAAAGGATACTACAAACCTGCTCTTCCCCAGAGGAATCGTTAAAGACAGAAATATCGCTAAAGCGCTGAAGATAGATGAAACCAAGATTACGGAAGAAGCAACCCATGCCTGGTATAAAGGTTCTCAGCCTGAACATCCGTACAAAGGAACAACCGAACCCGAATACACCGGCTACGACAAAGAAGGCCATCTTAAAGGCGGAGAAAAATACAGCTGGTGTAAAGCCCCCCGTTACGACGGCCAGCCATATGAAGTCGGACCGCTGGCCCGTTTCATCGTCGGTTACGCTCAGGGCAATAAGCAAATGAAGGAATTGGTGGATTCGACATTGAAAGCAACCGGTCTGCCGGCAACAGTTCTCTTCTCAACTCTCGGACGTACTGCAGCCCGTGCATTGGAAACCAAGCTGGTTGCCGATAATGGAGAAGCAATGGTCAATGAATTGGTCGCCAATATCAAAAAGGGCGATACAAGGACATGGACCAGGTGCGATGTGCCCAGCAAACCTGCTCAGGGCCGCGGCCTGACCGAACCGCCGCGTGGTGCTCTCGGCCACTGGATCAACATCGAAAAGGGCGTTATTGCCAATTATCAGGCTGTCGTTCCTTCAACATGGAACTGCTCGCCGCGTGACAAAAAGGGCATTCGTGGTCCTTATGAAGAGTCTCTCATTGGAACAAAACTGGCGAAAGTCGATCAGCCGCTGGAAATTATCCGCACTATCCATTCATTTGATCCTTGTATGGCTTGCGCGGTTCATATTATTGATCCCAAAACCAATGAGATCAAAAAATTCAAGGTGGCTTAATCGATAAGGAGGTTACAGTGGAAAAGATCGTTTGTAAGAAAGAATGGTCTGTAGCCATGCGGATTAACCACTGGGCTATGGCCATAGCGATATTTGTTTTAATTCCCACTGGTTTTTACATTGCGTCTCCGTTTACTGTGGGGCAAGGTGAAACGGCATATAAATTTCTCATGGGGAATATGCGTTACATCCATATTCTCTTTGGCATATTTCTCCTTTTCCTTTTCCTGTGGCGAATTTATCTGGCATTTTTTTCCAAGTTTCATGCGGACTGGAAAGATTTTTTTGCCTGGGCGGATTTCAAATGTACGTGGGAGCAAATTAAATTTTATTTATTAATCATAAAAGAGCCTCCTGAACATAAATGCCTGTATGGGCCTTTGCAGTCGGTGGCTTACGGCGGATTGCTGGTCATGGTCTTTGTTATTGTGGTTACCGGCCTGATTCTGATGGGTGCGGGCTATCACGCCGGATTTACCGCAATAGCCTACAAAATAGTGAAACCTTTTGAAAGCATGATGGGCGGTCTGGCCATGGTTCGTTTCATTCATCATATTTTCACCTGGTTCTTCGTTTTGTTCATCGTGGCCCACGTCTACATGGCTTTCTGGTATGATGCTCTCTTGAATCAGGGGCTGATTTCCTCGATGGTCAGCGGTAATAAATTTGAAAAGGAGCATGAATAGGAAATTATTCTGTTCTTTAAAAAAAACAATCGCGAAGGGGAGATGCACATCTCCCCTTTTTTAACTTAAAGACG
>CAZWCA010000027.1:37563-42017 GCA_964632255.1 uncultured Smithella sp.
GCGGCACTGCAATTCAAAATTCTTCCGCCCGTTGTTCATTGCTTTTCCTGCGGGAAGGATTTGGAAGTAAATGTATTTGAAGGAACCTGCCCCAAATGCAAGGGTGAAGAAGTTCTGCTGGTCGGGGGAACAGAAGAACTGCAAATTTTGGAAATGGATGTAGATTAGGAATTTATTATGTGTATTGGTTTTCCGGGAAAAATTATTTCCATTGATGAAGACAACTATGCCATGATCGATATCAGCGGCACGAAACGGGAAGTTTGTCTCGACATAGTGGATGAGCCGGTGGAGGTGGGTGATTATGTGATCTCGCATGCCGGTTTTGCCATTCATAAAATCGATGTCGAGCTGGCCCATGAAAAACTAGCCATGCTGAAAATGTTAATAGACAATGAAATATATTGATGAATACAGAGACCCTGCCCTGGTGCAGGGACTGCTTGCAAAAATCAAAAAAACCGCGGACAGGATTGGCCGTCCCGTGACCATTATGGAAATCTGCGGCAGCCACACTTATGCCATCGGCCGTTTTGGTATTCGAAAAATACTCCCGGACAATATTAATCTGGTTTCGGGGCCGGGTTGTCCGGTTTGCGTGACTTCTGCACGGGATGTCGATATTGCGCTGTATCTTGCCCGTCAGGAAAATGTAATCTTCGCCACGTTCGGTGATATGCTCCGCGTTCCCGGATCAAACGGCAACAGCCTGCAGAAACAGCGGGCCGAAGGCGCGGATGTCCGCGTTGTTTCCTCGCCATATGAATGCATAAAACTGGCGCAGGATAATCCACAAAAAGAAATCATCATGATGGGCATCGGCTTTGAAACGACAACGCCCACCATTGCCGTCACCATCGAGCGTATTCGCCAAAAAGAAATTAAAAATTTCTCTGTATTTTCCGTGCATAAGATAGTTCCGCCGGCTATTCACGCTTTGATTGCCGATCCCGGCCTGAAAATTGATGGGTTTTTGTGTCCGGGGCATGTGAGCACAATGATCGGGTCCAATGCTTATAAAATGATTCCTGAAGCCGGATGTGCAGCGGTAATCACCGGATTTGAACCGGTGGACATCCTCGAAGGCATCTGGATGCTGCTTTCACAAATTGTCGACCGGAAATTTGAGGTTGCTATCCAGTACAGCCGGGGTGTAAAACCGGAAGGCAATGTCCGGGCTATGGCTTTAATAGAATCGATTTTCAAGGCGGAAACCGTGGAGTGGCGCGGTATTGGCCCTATTCCGGAAAGCGGCCTTGTCTTCCGTGATGATTATGCAGATTTTGATACATTAACAAGATTTACAGTGCCGGCTATCCAGTCTGTAGAGATAAAAGGCTGCGGCTGCGGAGATATATTAAGAGGGATAAAATCACCTGATCAGTGTGCCTTATTTAGAAAGGTATGTACACCGTTGAATCCAATCGGCCCCTGCATGGTTTCCACGGAGGGGAGTTGTTCGACATACTTCAAATATCATTAACGGAGGTAAAACAGTGAAGGTAACAGTTGTAAAGAACGTACTTGATGCCAATGACAGAATTGCCGAGGAAAACAGGGCATTATTTGATAAAAATAAAGTTTATGTAATTAATCTGATGAGTTCGCCGGGAGCGGGAAAAACAACGCTCGTAGAAAAAACAATTGAGGCTTTGAAAGACAAATACCGTATCGGCGTGATCGAGGGCGACATTCAGGATACTTATGACGCCGACCGTATTGCCCGCCTGGGAATTCCCGTGGTGCAGATTAACACCGGCGGAGCCTGCCATATCGACGGCAATATGATTCGCGAATCGCTTCCCACATTTGATCTGAGTTCGATCGACCTGCTTATTTGCGAGAATGTCGGCAATCTGGTTTGTCCGGCCGAATTCAAAATTGGTGAAAATACGAAGATCATGATTCTAAGTGCTCCGGAAGGCGCCGATAAACCTGCAAAATACCCGCTTATGTTTCAGGAATCATCAGTCATGGTCATCAATAAAGTCGACCTTTTCCCCTATGTTGATTTTGATCTGGCCAAGGCAAAGCGCGACGCCCTTTCGATCAATCGCGATCTACAAATATTTGAAGTATCCTGTAAAACCGGAGAAGGTCTCGAAGGCTGGATTAAGTGGCTTACGGATCGCATAGATGCATATAAGAAGTAAAGAAGAGATAAAACGGGTTCGTTATCATTTTTCAGGTATTGTTCAGGGTGTCGGTTTCCGGCCGTTCATTTATCGGATGGCTTGCCGGAATAACTTAGTCGGGTTCGTACAGAATCGTCCCGACGGAGTTGTGGCGGAAGTCGAAGGAACTGCTTTCGCGATCGATTCTTTTTTGTCCGAGGTCCGCGGCAACCTGCCTCCTCTGGCCGATGTAACCGCAATATCGGCTCTTGATATTGAAATTAAGCACGATAACGTTTTTCAAATAATTTCCAGTGACAGTCACGGAGAAGGAGATGTCCACATTGCGCCGGACGTAGCTGTCTGTCCGGAATGTCTCGCGGAATTTTTCAATTCGCAAGACCGCCGCTTCCGGTATCCTTTTATTAATTGCACCAATTGCGGTCCACGGCTGACGATTATCAGGGACATCCCTTACGACCGCATCAACACATCCATGGCCTGTTTTCCGTTATGCCCGCAATGCCAGGCTGAATATGAAAATCCGGCCGACAGGCGATTCCATGCCGAACCCAATGCCTGCCCGGTGTGCGGCCCGCAAATCCGGCTTCTTGACGGGGACGGCAATTCAGTCGACGTTACTGATCCGGTTGCGGAAGCCGTTAAACTTCTTCGGGAAGGCAAAGTTATTGCGGTCAAAGGACTGGGTGGGTTTCATTTAAGTGTTGATGCCGGAAACGACGAAGCGGTGGCGAGATTGCGGTCACGCAAATTCCGGGAAGAAAAGCCTCTGGCCATCATGGTCAAGGATCTTGCCGGCGCGGATTTGCTGGTTCAAATCGGTGCGGAGGAAGAAAGATTGTTGACCTCTCCCCAGCGCCCCATCGTTCTCCTGAAAAAGAAGGACATTAATATAATCTCCAAAGCGGTGGCGCCGGGAGTTCCCCATCTTGGCATAATGCTGCCCTATACGCCGCTGCACCATCTTCTGCTGGAGAATTATTTTGCCGCGCTCGTGATGACCAGCGCCAATCAGGTCGATGAACCAATCTGCATCGGCAACCGCGAAGCTGTCAGCCGCCTGAAAGGAATCGCCGATTATTTCCTTATTCATAACCGTGACATACTGGTACGTTGCGATGATTCCATTGCCGTTGTAGCCGGTAAAAGGCAGCAGATGCTAAGGCGTTCACGCGGTTTTGTTCCACGCCCTATTGAGCTTGCCGAATCTTTCCCCAATGTGCTCGCGCTGGGGCCGCAGTTGAAGGCAACGCAATGTACTTTGAAGGGCAAATTTGCCTTTCTCAGCCCGCATATCGGTGATCTGGAAACACCGCAGGCCAGGGATTTTTTTCACGAGAGCCTGGCTCTGATGAAAAGAATCACCGAAACCGATCCGCAGGTGATTGCCTGTGATTATCATCCGGTCTACTATTCGACCAAAGTCGCCGCCGGACTGGATGGGACGAGAGTTATCCGCGTTCAGCATCATCATGCCCATATCGTGAGCTGCATGGCGGAAAACCGGATATCCGGAAATGTCATTGGCTTGGCGATGGACGGCACGGGCTTTGGTCTGGATGGCAATGCCTGGGGCGGAGAGTTTTTAGTGGCAAGCGAAACTCAGTTCCGGCGCTTCGGGCATCTGCAGTATTTTGTTCTGCCCGGCGGAGAACGGGCAATTCATGAGCCCTGGCGCATCGCGGCAAGCCTTTTGAAGAGCGCCTATGGCGAAAAATGGCAGTCAATCGCTGAAAAACTGGGCATTATCACTGATAAAAATCAGATCGGCCTGCTGGACAAAATTATTGAAAGCAAAATCAACAGTCCGCTTACTTCGGGGTTGGGCAGATTGTTTGACGGAGTGGCGGCGCTCATGGGTTTGCGCCGTCAGGTAAGTTTTGAAGGGCAGGCGGCCATGGAGCTGGAAGGACAGGTAAATAATACCTCCGGTGCATCCTTTCCCTTTGAAATCAGGCGTGAAGCTGAAGAATCTTTTATTCTGGATATGTCTTCCACGATCAGGTATATCGTTGATGAAATCATCAGGGGAACCGATAGGAGCGAGATTTCTTTCTCTTTTCATTTGACGATCGCCCGTGCTTTTGCGGCTATGGCTGAAGAAGTAAGAGCAATTACCGGCCTCAACCGTGTCGCTTTAAGCGGTGGATGTTTTCAAAACCGGATACTTCTGGAAAAGAGCGTGCAGGAGCTGGAAAATGCCGAATTTACCGTGTACTGCCACAGGCAGGTGCCGGCCAATGACGGCGGAGTTGCCCTGGGGCAGGCAGTCATCGCCGCTTCGATAATAAAAAAAGAAACGGTTTAGTGTCCTCCGCC
>CAZWCA010000028.1:0-35826 GCA_964632255.1 uncultured Smithella sp.
CTTCCCGGACTAAAGCTGTTACGTTAAACTGTGCTTTTGATATATCTCTTCTTTCTAGACGGGAAAAATCCAAAAGATCGGAAATAAGTTTCTCCATTTTTTTAACATTGTTCGTGATGACCTGAAATTTTCTAGCTGTCTCCTCATCGAAATGGCCGCTGTGGCGCTTCAGGATCATACGGGAAAAGCCTTCAATGGCCCGGAGCGGTGCCTGCAGGTCATGGGAAACTGAATAGCTGAATGATTCCAACTCATGGTTGGTTTCCTCCAATCTTTGTTTCTCTTTCACCAGTGCATCTTCAGCTTGCTTGCGTTCGGTAATATCCTCAACTGTAACCAGCGCCATCCCTAGAGATACATCATCCAAATGAAGAGGCGCAGCCGTCAGGATAACATTACGAATATTCCCATCTTTTTGCCGGAATTCCGTTTGAACAGAAGCAAAACCCCGTTCATCAAGGTTTTTGAATAATTCCTGTTTTACGCGTTCGTGTTCTTTATCATCTTTGTATAAGAGACATGATGTATTTCCGATAATGTCAGATTCGGAGTAACCGCAGATTTTTGTCCAGGCTTTGTTAATACTTTGAAAAATTCCGTCTTTCATGATGCAAAGACCGACTGGATTAGTTTCGAACACGCTGCGGAGAATTGTTTCACTCCGGCGCAGTGCATTCTCGGCATTCTTCCGTTCGGTGATATCCATCAATGCCAGCCGGCATTCAGCCCCGGAAGGCGAAATATTCGCCTTTACCTGGACAATACGGTCTTGCTGCCCAGGGATGTTTAACGACAACTCGCAAGTTGTCAAGTTGCCGGTGCGAAAAATTTCATTTAAGAAATTATTAAATGCGGTCAGGCTTTGCTCCGCTATCCAATCAGAGAAAAGTTTACCGGTCAGAGTTACCCGATTAGTGCCCAGAAGTTTTGCAGCTCTCAGGTTGGCAATAGTAATGAAGCCCAGAGGATCTAAACTCAAGTAACCAACCGGCGAGAAATCATAAATGTCAATGTATTTTTCGGCAAGAATTTCGGCGTCATTACGAAGTCTTTCGAGTTCCTCGTTTTGGGCCTCGAGCTCGACCTGATAAATCTGCATTTTCTGGATGAGTCTTTCGCGATCAACGTCGGCATAAGAAAATACCGGCCCTTCAAGATGTTTTCTTTGGCTATTTTCGGCGCTTATTCTGAGATCTGCAAATGGGTAGGGTATCATAGCTTTTCGCTTCATTATCTTCCTCCATGTTAGGCAATGTTCCTTTAATATTGGGTTTCCTGACCTTTCCTGAAGAAATCTATTCTAATGTAAGGCTAAGTTTGGCTTATCCCTCGTGTAGTTCTATTTTCACAAAATCCTCCCCTGCCCCCATCCAGAGGGCGACATCAAGTGAAAAATACAAGCCTTATCTTTAACTATGACATATGCAAAAACCTCTCATTATCATTGCAACCGTAGGGGCAGACCTATGTGTCTGCCCAGTCTGCCCAAACCAGCGGGAACGTCACCAGGGCGGACACTCAGGTTCGCCCCTACTACAAACCCTACAAATGGGGGAAAGAGATCGCCGCGTCGCATGCGCTCCTCGCGATGACAGAGAAATACATTTTGCATATCCTTCATTTGTTTTTCATCTGCGCTTAAGTGTGGTTCGGTATAGCAAAGTAAAATGTCGATCCCTGATTGATTTTGCTCTCCGCCCAAATCCGGCCGCCATGACGGTTTATTATCCGTTGCGCCAGGGCCAGGCCCACTCCGGTTCCCGCATATTCTTTCCGGTCGTGCAAGGTTTTGAAAATAGTAAAAAGCCTGTCATAATAAGCCATGTCAAAACCTACGCCATTATCATGAATATAATAGATAATTTCGTTTTTCTGTTTCTTAAATCCCACTTCGATGACGGCTTCATCCCGGGAATTGGTAAATTTAACGGCGTTTCCAAGTATATTACCGATGACTTGTTTAAGTAATGCTCTGTCCGCAAAGCATGGCGGTAAATCCTCCAGTTTAAGAGTGAGTGTGCGGCCGGGATTGATGGCGACAATTTCCTGCCAAGCTTCCCGGATCAAAGCCGGCATGTCCACGCGTTTCAAGGACAGGTCCCTTCTCTCCAGACGGGAAAAATTTAAAAGATCAGCGATAAGTTTGCCCATTTGTTTGACGTTTTCCATAATTATTTGGAATTTCCGGACAGTATCCTCATCAAACTGACCGCTGTTGTGCTTCAGGATCATCCGGGAATAGCCTTCAATGGCTCTGAGCGGCGCCTGGAGGTCATGGGATACGGAATAGCTGAATGACTCCAACTCCCGGTTGGCATCTTCCAGTTGCCTTCCTTTTTGCATTAATAAATCTTCGGACCGTTTTATATTGGTAATGTCGCTTCCGACCGATAATATTTCCGGAAAATCGCCTTTTTCATTCCTGATCGGCCGGTGAGTCCAGTTCATCCATACGCGGGAGCCGTCTTTACGAATGTTTTCATTGATGTGGGTTGCGAATAAGTCCGGTTCCTGAATGATGTGCTCAGTCAGCCGGGATAAATCGGTTCCGTCCGATTGCCGCTCCGGAATAATCAGATTGATATTTTTTCCGATAACTTCTTCGGGAGAGTAACCAAAGAATTGCTGGGCGTATTCGTTGAAGAAGATGATGATACCGTCTTGCCTCCACCGGATGATTGCGCTGGCGGCATCCTGGACCAGTTCGCGGTATTGAAGATTCTGAATCCGCGCCGCTTCCTGCGCCTGCCGGCGTTCGGTAACATCCATCAAAGCCAGGCGGAATTCAGTTCCGGCAGGCGAAATAGTGGCCTTTACCTCGACAATGCGGGATGGCCGGCCGGGGATATCGAGTACCAATTCGCAGGGCTGCCGGGAAGAACCGGTACGAAAGGCTTCTTTAAAAAAATCGTTGAATGCGGTCAGGCTTTGCCTGGCGATCCATTGGACGAATCTTCTTCCGATCAGAGTTTTCCGTCTAAAGCCTAACTGTTCTGCGGCCGTCAGGTTAGCCATAGTAATGTTGCCTCCGGGGTCCAGGCTCAGATAACCGATTGGGGAGAAGTCATAGATATCGATATATTTTTGGGCGAGGTCCTCGGCGTCATTGCGAAGCTTTTTTAATTCCTCGTTTTGCATTTCGAGCTCAATCCGGTGAATCTCCATTTCCTGGATCAGTTTTTCACGGTCTGCGTCGACATAGGATGCCTGCTTTGGAGATTTTTTCAGTTTTTCTTCAGCCCTTTTTCTGAGGTTTGCCGGGAGGGCGGATTCTCCGCTTTTTTGCGTCATTTTATTTTACTCCAACACAAGTAATGTCCTTGAATAATTATTATTTTATTAGTTTTTTCGGAAAAAGAGCCCTCTCCGGACGGAAACTATTATTCGGCATATTTACATTACATTAGCATTGGATTGCCCGCTCGGTCGTGCAATGATGACACATTTTATATATTTCATTGCCGGAGTAATAACTAATGTTTACGCGCGTGATTCAATTCCTCCTCCAGTTCCTTGATTCTTTTTTCCATTTTGGTCTGTTTTTGGCGCAGCTCGATTTCTACTGTGCGGGCCATCGTAATATCCGTAAAGGTGAGCACCACGCCGTCAATCCGGTTATCCAATGTGCGGTAAGGCATGATTCTCATCATATACCATCGCTCATTTTTGGCGGGGATGAATTTTTCCTTGAATACTAAAGTTCTGAGCACTTCCCGCGCATCATCCGCAAGTTCGGGGTACTGCAATTCCGAGGTGATATCGGTTATCGGCCGGCCCGCATCCCCGGGAATCAAATTAAAAATTTTTGAAGTTTCACTTGTAAAACGGCGTACTTTGAGATCGTCATCCAGAAAGAGTGTAGCAATATCGGTGCTGTCCAACAGGTTTTTCATGTCGTTATTGGCTCGGGAAAGATCCGTGACCTTGGATTGCAATTCATGATTGACGGTCTGCAATTCCTCGTTCATCGACTGCATTTCTTCTTTCGAGGTCGTCAACTCCTCATTTGTGCTCTGCAACTCCTCGTTTGTCGATTGCAGCTCTTCATTGGCCGATTTGAGTTCTTCCTGTGAAGTCTGCATTTCTTCGCGGGTGTTTTGCAGTTCCTCTCTCAGGTGCATTATTTCATCCACCGTGGGTGTGGGGTGACGTTTTACCGCTGATTTTGATTTCGTTTTTGCGCACTGCTGATCTTCGGGCTCCTTGGAAGATGGGCGAAAGAGGATCATGGCCATTCCCTTAATTTCCTCAGGTTCTATAAACGGATGAATGATAACGTCGACATACTCGCTGCCGCCGTTGGTTTGCACCTTCACATCTTGCTGTATAATCAACTCTTTTGTTCTGACGGCTTTTTGAAAGCCGTTAGTCAGTTCATAGCGCAGTCCATCACGGGCCATGGCAAAAATATTCCAGTTGGCCTGCCCCATTGCCGGTTCCAGATACTTTCCCGTACGCCCGCTGATAAACAATATATCCCCTTTACTGCTGACCAGTACAGCTGCCGGTGTATACTCCCTCAGCAGAATCTGTTCAGCAATATTTTGAATATTGTCCAACGGTTTATCCGTTTTAGCAGCCATTGTCATATTCGGTGGCAAAGCTACAAAAGCGGAGGGAAACTCGATTGGTTTGGCTCCAAGCGCCGGTTCCAGCCGCCGGTAAATCCGCGTTTTAACATCAATGGGAATAAAAAGATCGGTGAAGGAGCCGATTGTCTCCGCCGTTCCCAAAAACAGCAATCCACCGGGATTAAGACTGTAATGAAAAAGGGGCAGTAATTTTTTCTGAAGCTCCTGTGTCATATAAATAAGCAAATTCCGGCAGATAATGATGTCCATCTTGGTAAAGGGCGGATCCATGATAACATTCTGGGGAGCGAAGACAACCATTTCCCGGATTTCCTTACTGACTCGATATCCTTTCTCGTCCTGGACGAAGAACCTTTGCAGACGGTCCGGTGAAACATCCGCCGAAATGTTGGAAGGGTAGATTCCGGTGCGGGCTTTGTCTATGGAATCTTTATCCAGATCAGTGGCAAAGATTTGCATGGAGAAATTGCGATGAAGTTTCACCGCAGCGACCGCTTCCCGGAAGATCATGGCCAGGGAATAAGCTTCTTCGCCGGTCGAGCAGCCGACAATCCAGGCCCGGAACACGCCCCCGGTTTCCCGTGAGGTCAGCAAGGCCGGGAGCACATCTTGTCTGAGATGCTCCCAGGTAGCCGGGTCACGGAAAAAGCTGGTGACGCCGATCAGCAGTTCTTTGAAAAGAAGATCTATTTCCTGCGGAGTTTCCTGCAGAAACCGCACATAACTGGTGACCCGGCTGATTTGGTGCAGGCTCATGCGCCGCTCGATGCGGCGGCAGACAGTACTTCTTTTGTAAAGGGAAAAATCATGGCCGGTATGAGAACGAAGCAAAATAAATATTTTTTCCAGCGAGCCTTGTGCTTTGCCTTCAAGTGCCTGATCTGTCCGGATAAAAGGCGTATGGTGAACATAAGCCATGATTCGCTCCGGAAGCTCATCTGCCGGGGCTATGACATCGGCCAATCCCGCATCAATGGCGCTGCGGGGCATGCCGTCGAACTTGGCCGATTCCGGCGACTGAACAAAGACCGCGCCCGCTTTTTCCTTGATTGCCCGCAGACCCAGCGTGCCGTCGGAACCCATGCCGGACAAAATAACGCCGATGCTGCGATCCAGCTGATCATCGGCAAGTGAACGGAAGAAGAAGTCGATGGGCAGTCTGAGACCCCGTTGCATCACCGGCGACATCAAATGCAATATTCCGTGCAATAAAGATATGTCTTTGTTGGGTGGGATTACATAGACGTGATCGGGTTCAATTTCCATTTGATCCCTTATCTGGGTGACTGTCATGGTTGTGGCACGCTGCAGTAATTCGACCATGATTCCCTTGTGCGTGGGGTCAAGATGCTGGACAATAATATAGGCTATCCCGCTTTGTTCCGGTACACGCTTCAAAAAAGCTTCCAAGGCCTCCAATCCTCCGGCCGAAGAACCTATTCCTACTATAGGAAAAATGCCGTCATGGAGCAGCGCGATATGATTCTTTGATTTCTTTACTTCCGTAGAGGGTAAATTCTCTGAAGTTTCTTTTATTTCTACAGGGAGTAAATTTTCTGAAGGCTCTTTTGATTTTCCATTGGATTTTTTTGGTTTGCGGGTTGGCGCCATGAGCCTTTCCCTTTCGTTAAATTATAAGGTAGTATTTATATAAGCATCATCAGGGCTGGTTTTTCCAGCCAAGGTTTAAAGAGGTGAAAGCAGGCGGCCGATAAATAGTGAAATTTTTCACTAAAAATTATTTGCCCGGTAAAGAGGCTTCCAGGTGAAAGCATCCCATAAGAGTCACTATTATTTAAGTAAGATTAATGCCTAATTAAGTCAAGTATTTTCTTTTATTTAACAGCGGGAAACAATCAGGAATTAACAAAATACCGGACTTTTTTTCTTTGCCTATGACTTAATTTAACGTTCTTCGAACTTGCTTGCTAAGTTTATGTTATTACTGCATTTTTTGGAATAATGGATAATTTTTCTATCCATTTTTTATAAATTAATTATGCATTTACTATTTTTCCCAACTGGCCTAAGGAGTCACTAAATTTTTTTTACGGCAGTTGATGGTTTATTTCAAATCTTGAAAGTTAATTGCGGGTAAAAGGTTTATTATCCGGCAGTATTGCAATATCATGCCTTTATTCCGGAAACTACCCTTCCAGCAAATATAATTCATGCGCATTTTATGCGCTTGCCTGATTTTGGGACTTAATCTCAGATTTATGTAATTACAGGAGTTTTCCGGAAAATGAAGGACGAAGCCAAGACGAAAAAGCAGCTTATAAATGAACTTATTGAATTGCGTGAAAAGATAGTAGAAATTAATAATTCTGAAGAGAAATTCAAACAGTTGAAGGAAAGTAATGAGAAGTTTGTAAAAGCCTTCAGGCAAAGTTCAATTTTCATGACGCTCTCAACCTTACAGGATGGACGATATATTGACGTCAACAATGTTTTTCTGAAATTTCTAGGCATGAAGAGAAATGAAGTTATCGGACAAACATCACGGGCAATTGGTTTTATCACGGAAGAGCAAAGAGCGGAATTGTTAAAGGAATTAAATAAAAAAGGCTATGTTGAAAATCTTGAGCTGCGGGTAAGAGCAAAAAATGGACAATTTCGGGATGGTTTATTCAATGCAGCAATGATGACTCTCGACAATGAAAAATTCCTTCTGACGGATATGGTGGATATTACTGAACGCAAGCAAACAGAGAAAACATTGCTGGAAAGTGAGGAGCGTTTTCGATCGCTGGTGGAAGCGACAGGCTCTTGGATCTGGGAAACAAATGCCCAAGGCATTTACACCTGTGTCAGCCCGAACATTAAATATATATTGGGATATGAACCATCGGAAGTTTTGGGTAAAAATATTGCGGATTTTATGCCAAAGGATGAAGCAGAGCGTATAAACAGGATAACGCTTAAAAATCTTGAAAAAACTAAATCTTTAATACATTTTGAAAATCTGAATGTTCATAAAAACGGACATGCCGTTATTCTTGAATCCAGCGTCATACCTATTATGGGAAAGAAAGGACAATTAACGGGATATCGGGGCATTAATCGGGATATAACACAGCTTTTACGGACAAAGAAGATGGATGCCGCAGGTCAGTGGACAGCCGGAATCGCTCACAATCTCAATGACCTGTTTCTGGTAATTCAGGAATATGTTTCACGCATGCTCTCAGATACCGGTACTTCCCATCCCCATTTCAGGTATTTAAAAACTATTGAAGAACAGGTATCAAGCGGGGCTGATTTAGCGAGGCAAATGACGGCTTTTACCAATGAAGACGGTTATACATTGAAACCGGCCAATATAAACGAAAACATCCAAAAAGTCTCTTCCACTACCGTTTTTGATAAGGAATTTGTTGAGCAAAAGGCTGAAAATCCGCTCTCAAGGGATGAAGAGGCAATCCTGGTGGTGGACGATGAACGGCCGGTTCTGGAAACGACTAAGCAACTCCTGGGGCATTTAGGATATCAGGTTTATGTCGCTTTAAATGGTCACGAAGCGATTGCGGTTTATATGGAAAAAAGAAAAAGGATTGGTCTGGTGATCCTTGATGTAACCATGCCGGGAATATCAGGTGGTGAAATATTTGATCGTTTACGGCAGATCAGCCCGGAGGTTAGAATCCTGCTTGCCGGAGGTTACGGCATTAATGGTGAAGTTCAACAAATATTGGACCGGGGCTGCAACGGGTTTCTTTCCAAACCATTTCGCTTGAAAGAACTTGCGCAAAATGTCAGGAAAATTTTGGATTGATTAAAAGAAATCTTTGCAAAACACTCTCGCCGTCATTGCATTATGTAGACTGGGCAGACCTGTGTGTCTGCCCACTCTGCCCAAACCAGTGGGAACGTGCACCAGGGCGAACACGCAGGTTCGCCTCTACAAATGGGGGAAAGAGATTACATAAAAATTAGTGCCGCCCATAGCATTTAGTATGATGTAAACAAAATTCTGGAAACAAGAAGTAAGCACTTGATAATTTAAGTTTTTGTTGATAGGAGAGGTGCGTAAAAGAGCAAATGTAAAAATTGAAGGATTAAAGTATAAATATACCCGTGCCGGATGGTGCCTGATCTTCAATTACTTGCTCCAATTTTGATAAGCCCCGACCAAAGCTCGGTATAATATTTTTTCTTGCATTGCCTGTGTAAGTATGCTACCTAATACACAAACCATTGCTTTTTCCGTTAAAATCGAGTGGGCTTTTGCCCACTTTTTTATTTTCTGAGCCATGATATTTGATGATTTAAAAGATAAAGTGAGGCAATTAGCCGAACCGGTCGTTGCGGCTGAAGGAATGGAGCTGATTCATGTAGAATGCTTAAAAATGCATTCACGGTGGATTATCAGGCTCTTTCTGGATAAGGAAGGCGGTGTGACGCTTGATGATTGCGCAACGGTCAGTAATCAAGTCGGGGATATTTTCGATATCAATGATCTGATCGACGTTCCATACACGTTGGAGGTTTCTTCTCCCGGTCCAGACAGGCCGATATCACGTGATCAGGATTTTATAAAATACAGAGGTTCACAAGTCAGTATTAAAACAAGTTCAAAAATTGATGATATGAAAAAAATTAAAGGTTTTCTTGTGGATTTCATTGAAGAAAATAGTCAAAAAGTGATTATTGTTGAAACTTCGCAGAAAACCTATCGGATTCCCAAAACCGAAATTGTCAAAGCTAATCTGGTTGATACAGAAAAATAAGCTGCGCGGTTTTTTTCTGAAATTAATGCCAAAAGGCTGAATTTTTTAGTGTACAGGCGAAGAAAGATGGAGGAATTTGTAAATGTTACCAGAACTTAAACGTCTGATTGAGCAGATGGGTAAGGACAGAGGTATAGATAAACAGATCATTACCGAAGCTCTCGAAGCGGCAATGCTTACGGCAGCCCGTAAAAAGCTGGGGCAGCATGTGGATATCGAGGTCCATTATAACGATGAGGTCGGGGAAATTGAGGTTTTTCAATTTAAAACTGTTGTCGATAAAGTAGTTGATCCTGAAGTACAAATTTCCAGAGAAGAAGCAAAAACCTTGGATGAAGAAGCAGAGCTCGGTGACAGTTTGGGAATGAAAATCGAAACGGCTTCCTTCGGCCGGATTGCCGTGCAGATGGCCAAGCAAATTATTATTCAAAGAGTTAAAGACGCAGAACGCGATAATATTTATGACGAATATAAAGATAGAAAAGGCGAGCTGGTTAACGGTTTTGTTCAAAGATTTGAAGGCGGCAGCATTATTGTAAACTTGGGACGTGCGGAAGGAGTTTTACCGCCCACGGAGCAGATTCATCGCGAAACATATAAACGCGGTGAAAGAATTCGTTCTTACATTGTTGATGTGAAAAAGAATTCCAAAGGATCGCAAATACTTTTATCGCGAACTCATCCATCCTTCCTGAAAGCTCTTTTTGAAGTGGAAGTTCCTGAAATTTCCGAAGGATTGATCGACATCATCAACGTGGTCAGAGAACCGGGGAAACGCGGCAAGATTTCGGTCAAAGCAAAAGATAAGGATATTGATCCGGTCGGCGCCTGTGTCGGCATGCGAGGTTCACGGGTGCAAAGTGTTGTTCAGGAATTACGCGGTGAAAAGATTGATATTATTCCTTATACGGAAGACGCCGCCAAGTATGTAAGCAGTGCTTTATCCCCCGCCAAGGTCAGCCGGGTATTTGTTGACGAGGAAAACCGGACAATGACGGTAATCGTCCCCGATGATCAACTTTCTTTAGCCATCGGTAAAAATGGACAAAATGTTCGTCTGGCCGTCAAACTTACCGGCTGGAAAATTGATATGAAGAGTGAAACGATGGCTGCTGCTAAAGAGGAAGGTGGCCATAAGGCTCTGGAGGCAATTACCGACATCGAACCGGAAATGGCCGAAAAAATTTTTAATAAAGGAATCAAGAGCATTGCCATGCTGGCTGTATCTGAACCGGAAGCATTAACTTCAATTCCCGGTGTAGACGAAACGACGGCAAAAAAATGGATTGAAGAGGCCGGTAAAATTTTAGATAAAGAAGCAAATAGTAAAAGTGGTTAATATTTCAATGAAAATTAATTCAGGGAGTTTCGTGCATGCCTAAAAAGCGAGTTTATGAATTGGCTAAAGAATTGAACCTCGAAAATAAAGAACTTATCGCGCACCTGGAAAAAATTGGTATTACAGGTAAGTCTCATTCCAGTTCTTTAGAGGATGACGAGGTGGAGAGAGTACACAAAGAAGTTCTCGCTAAAGAGCCAAGGCAGGTCGTGGAAGAAAGGATAAAATCCACTGTTATTCGACGCCGTGCTGTACGTGCTCCTTTGGAAGAAGCTCCAGTGGAAGAACCGGAAAGTAAGCCGGAGGAAAAGGTGGAAATCCAGGCCGAACCGGAGCCTGAAGAGGAAGTAAAAAAAGAAATTCCCCCGGTAGAGGCACCTGCCAGCGTTGAGGTTGCTGCCCCGGTGGAAACAAGTCCTGCTCCGGCGGTTAATAAAGAAGCTGTGCAGGAAGAGGAAAAAATTAAACCGGTTGTTGAAAAAGCTCCGGTAATAGAAAAACCAAAACCGCAAATTATTCCTGTCCGGCCGCCGGTAATCGTCAAGCATAAGATTACAAAACCTGAACCGAAAAAAGAAATTCCAGCAAAACCGCATTTAAAGCCGGGTGAGAAAGCAATTGTTCCTCCTTCTCCTCCTACTGAAAAACCAATAAAGAAAGAATTTGAAAAACCCAAGAAAAAGGGTAAAGTGCCCGTTGAGGTGTTTATTGAAGAGGATAAGGAAGCGCCGCGCCGTAAAGTATTAGAGAAAAAAATTGAAAAGAAATTGCGCAGGCAGGATGAAGACCGGGAAGTCGTTTTTACAAAATGGCGAGATGAAAAAGAAGCAACTCCCGTTAAAATGAAGAAAACGGAAATAACCGTGCCCAAAGCGATAAAACGGCGTATCAAGATTGGGGAAACAATTTCAGTAGGCGATCTGGCCAAGCGAATGGGTGTTAAAGCCGGTGAAGTCATTAATAAACTGATGTCCATGGGCGTTATGGCGACAATTAATCAGTCAATTGATTATGATATTGCATCTTTAATTGCTGGTGAATTCAGTTTTCAGGTCGAACAGGCGGAAGCTGAATTTGATGAAGCCATTTTAAATGCTGAGATCTCGCCCGAGAATCTCAAGCCGCGAGCTCCGGTTGTGACGATTATGGGCCATGTTGATCACGGAAAGACATCCTTGCTTGATGCTATTCGTCAGACCAATGTTATTGCCGGTGAGGCAGGGGGAATTACCCAGGCCATAGGTGCTTATCACGTTAATATTAATGACCGGGATATCGTATTTCTTGATACACCGGGACATGAAGCGTTTACGGCCATGCGGGCCCGCGGAGCGCAGGTTACTGATATCGTTGTACTTGTTGTCGCCGCCGACGACGGTGTAATGGGGCAAACCGTGGAAGCCATTAATCATTCCAAAGTTGCCGGAGTTCCCATTATTGTCGCCATCAATAAAATCGATAAACCGGGTGCGGATCCGGAAAAGATCAAGCAAACTTTGACTGAATATGGTCTGGTTTCCGAGCAATGGGGCGGTGATACGATTTTCTGCGAAGTGTCCGCCAAAAAGAAGATCGGAATCGAGAATCTGCTGGAGATGATCCTGTTACAGGCTGATGTATTGGAACTTAAAGCCGACCCGAATCGTCCTGCTCTTGGCGTGATCATTGAAGCGAAACTGGATCGTGGCCGTGGTCCCGTGGCGACAGTGCTGATTCAACAGGGAACACTGCATGAAGGAGATGCTTTTGTATCAAAGACGGAATTCGGCCGTGTCCGGGCAATGATTAATGATCAGGGACGGCGTGTAAAAGAGGCCAAACCTTCCACTCCCGTGGAAGTTATCGGCTTCTCCAGTGTTCCGCAGACAGGAGCCGAATATTTTGTTGTTGAAGATGAAAAGAAGGCACGCAACATTGCCGATTACTGGTTGAGAAAGGCCCGGGAAAAAGAACTTTCCGCTTCATCCAAGATTACTCTGGAGCAATTGTACGAAAAAATAAAAGAAGGCGTGAAAGATTTTAATGTCATCATCAAAGGTGACGTTCAGGGCTCAATCGAAGCTATTTCCGATGCCTTACACAAACTTTCCACGGAAGATGTCCGTCTGAAGCTTATTCACAGTTCAACCGGAGCCATCAGCGAGACAGATGTCATGCTGGCTTCCGCCTCCAATGCGATTATTATCGGATTTAATGTTCGTCCGGATGCACGCGTGATCGAAATCGCTCAGCAGGAAGGCGTGGAAATAAAACTTTATGACGTCATTTACAATTTGATTGCCGATGTCAGGGCGGCAATGGAAGGACTGTTGGAACCGGAGTTTAAGGAAGTTGTTTTGGGTCGTGCCGAAGTCCGCGAAATATTTAAAGTACCCAAGGTAGGTACTATTGCCGGCTGCTATGTTACCGATGGTAAAGTTACCCGCAGCGCCGGCCTGAAACTGGTCCGCGACAGCGTAGTGGTTTTTGACGGCAAAATCTCATCATTGAAGCGTTTCAAAGATGATGTCAAAGAGGTCCTTTCGGGTTTCGAATGCGGCATCGGTATAGAAGGATTCAATGATATCCATGTAGGCGATATTATTGAGGCCTACACAACGGAAAAACTGGAGAGAAAATTATCGTAAAAGGTTTGTCTCCAGTCTGATTTAAGCATCTAAAAAGTGTTGCATGTCTGAAAATTAGTTCTTCTCAGCGTATCAATATTTACGTTTGCCGGAAGCTCTTTCGCCGCCATGTCATACTTAGCTTTGATAAAGTAATTTTTTGTTATTGAGTATCATTATATGGTTATTGGATACGGAATAATTCAATTAAGAATTCCGGAAAGCGGTTCTTTGAAAGAGAAAAGAAGCATTTTAAATAAAATAATAAAACGCTCCCAAAACGAATTTAATGTTTCTATTGCTGAAATCGGGGATCTGGATAACCATAAACTGTCAAAAATCGGCTTCGCTTTTGTCGGCAATGATTCCCGTTTTATCAACGGCAAAGTTGACCATCTTCTTAAATTTATTGATCATTTACGAGTTGCCGAAATATTAAACAGCGAAATTGAAATTATGGTTGTTTCCGATTTCATCAGGGAAATGAACCAGGAAATTGGCAAGTACGATGAATTTTAAAAGAGCGGACAGAGTGGCTGATCTGATTATGGCCGAGATGTCTGATATAATATTCAAGCAGGTTAAAGATCCGCGGGTGCATGCCATAACCATTACCGACGTAAAGGTGAGTGATGATCTTCGCAATGCCAAGATTTACTTTGTGGAAATGGGGAAAGATGAGTGCTCACCTGAAGTTAAAGCCGGTTTGACCAAGGCCACAAATTTTGTTCGCCGGGAATTGGGTAAAAGACTACAATTGCGCTATGTGCCCGAAATTATGTTTGTTCATGACAAATCATTTGGCTACGGCAGCAGGATTGATAAGTTACTGGCGGAAATAGCCCGGCAGAAAAAAGAAGAATGATTAAAGAAATAATTAAAGCCATTAAAGAAGGACAGCATTTCCTTGTTGTTTCCCATGTCCGGCTCGACGGTGATGCACTGGGTTCGGAACTGGCTGTTTACCTTATGCTCCGGGATTTAGGAAAAAACGTGGTTGTGTATAATCAGGATAATACCCCGGAACAGTACCGGTTCCTGCCGGGAGCCCGGAACATCGTTCAGAATCCTGGTGATATGGAACAATACGATACGGCTTTTGTGCTTGATTGCAGTGAACTTGAACGCGTTGGTGACCAGGCGGAAAAGATCGGAAAAATAAAAAAACTGATTAATATTGATCACCATATTTCCAATACCGGTTTTTGCGAGCTGAAGTTGATTGATGCCCGGGCGAGCTCGGCGGGCGAATTGGTATTTCATCTTTTGCAGGAAATGGGTTTCCCATTGACAAAAGAAATTTGTACCAATTTATATGCGGCGATTTTAACGGATACCGGCGGGTTTCGCTATTCCAATACGCGCCAGGACGCTCTCTTTGCGGCAGGAACACTGGTGGAAAATGGGGCTGATCCGCAATGGATTTCGGAGAATATTTACGAAAACGATCCGCCCGCCAAGTTGAAATTGCGCGCCAGAGTGATGGAAACGCTTTCCCTGGATTTGGTAAAAGGCGTGGGATCGCTTATCGTGACCAATGAAATGCTGCAGGAAACCGGGGCATCTGTGGATTACACAGAGGGTTTTGTTGATATTCCGCGTTCAGTTCAGGGAGTTAAAATTTCAGTGCTTTTTACCCAATTAAACAGTAAAGGGTTTAAAATAAGCCTGCGTTCCAAGGGGAAAGTGAATGTAGAAAAACTGGCAAGGAAATTTGGCGGTGGGGGTCACATTAACGCGGCTGCCTGCCGGATTGAAGGCGATATCGATTCAGTCAAATCCAAAATTTTAAAAGCCATTGAAGAATTATAGCTTATCTATGAATGGAGTTGTTGTTATTGATAAACCGGCAGGCTTAACATCACATGATGTAGTAAGCCGGGTAAAAAAATTATTAGGTGCTAAAAAAGCCGGTCATACAGGTACGCTGGATCCGATGGCTACAGGGGTGCTTCCCGTATGCATTAATGAAGCAACAAAACTTGCCGGATTTTTATTGGATGACAGCAAGGAATATTTGGCAACGATGCTGCTGGGCATCAAGACGGATACATTAGATACTGATGGAAAAATTATCGCTCAGTCTGATAAAGTAGTGTCAGCGGAGAAAATCAGAACGGCATTATCCCGAATGGTTGGGAAAATTAAGCAAATTCCCCCGGCATATTCAGCGATTAAATATTGCGGAGATCCTTTGTACAAATGGGCGCGCAAGGGTATAACCATAGAGGCGGCGCCCCGGGAAGTGGAGATCAGGCACATTGCCGTTGAGGATATTGCTTTTCCCCGGGTTACTTTCCGGGTATCATGCTCCAAGGGAACGTATATCAGGACCTTATGCGCCGATGTTGGTGAATCGCTTGAATGCGGAGCCTGTTTATGCAGTCTACGCAGAACGCGCAGCGGGTTTTTTTCCGAAGATACGGCTATTTCCATCACGAATGGTTCTCCTCTAGAGAAGAAAGAAGAACTTCTGGCAAAGATGCTGCCCATGACAGAGCTATTGCCTTTATCGACTGCTATTCAAATCGAAGATGAATTTGCCGATAAACTGCGTGACGGATTTCAGCCTTCTGTAAAGGCAATGAAAGCCCATGTTCTGCCTTTTCTTGAGCCGGGAGATATGGTAAAGTTCATCAATAACCGGGGATATCTGATTGCTATAGCAAAAATGATAACGCCGGTGAGTGACTTTCCCGAAGTTGATGAGAAATGTCAGGCGGCGAGGATTGTCAGGGTTTTTAACAATATTCAAAATTAATTTAACAAGGAATTAATTAACAGGGAGGGTAAAAGCGTGTTAACAACTGAACAAAGATCAACAATAATTGGAGATTATCGGCTTCATGAAAAAGATACCGGTTCTCCGGAGGTCCAGATTGCACTGCTCAGTGCAAGGATTGAATATTTAACTGAACATTTTAAGTCACATAAAAAAGATCATCATTCTCGTCGTGGCCTGTTAAAACTTGTTGGCCAGAGAAGAAGACTTCTCAATTACATTAAAGATAATGATATCGAGCGATACAGAAACGTAATTAAACGTTTGGGACTCAGGAAATAAGGGAATATTTTAAGGGCGGAAGGCAATAGTTGATCCGATTGGCCGTAGCAGTTAAATATTGAGCTGCTGGGAGCAATCGGCTATTGCATTTCGCCCTTAAGTTTCTGAAGTCTCCGACAGGTGAAGAAAACGGAGGAAAATTAAATGAGTAATAAGTTTAGCGCGGATTTTGCCGGACGTAATATTTCGCTGAAGACGAATTATGTTGCCGGCCAGTCTGATGGGTCAGTACTGGTTTACTATGGTGACACAGTCGTTTTGGTGACCGCGGTTTCTTTAAAAGGGGTCAGAGCAGGATTGGATTTCCTGCCTCTAACCGTTGATTATCAGGAAATGACTTTTGCCGCCGGAAAAATTCCGGGAGGCTTTTTCAAAAGAGAAGGACGTCTAAATGAACGTGAAATACTAATATCACGGATTATCGATAGATCAATCCGTCCTTTGTTTCCGAAAGGCTACTACAATGAAACGCAGCTAGTGGCAACGGTTCTTTCCGTGGACAATGAAAATGATTCCGAAATTGCAGCAATGCTGGGAGCATCGGCGGCTTTGGAAGTATCCGATATTCCATTTAAGGGGCCCGTTGCCGGTGTGCGCATTGGAAGAATTGACGGTGAGCTTGTCTGTAATGTGTCTGCCGAAAAGATGCAGGCAAGTGAATTAAATATTTTTATGGTCGGCCGAAAAATCGTCCCTGGTAAAGAAGGACGTGATTATGATGTCGAACTGGTCATGTTGGAAGGAGACGCCAAAGAGGTAGACGAAGATATAATTGTTGACGCCATAAAATTTGGTTTGGAAGCAATTCGTCCGGTAATTGATTTGCAGGATAAAATGCGTGAGAACGTAGGCAAGCGAAAAAGGTCAGTAGAAGAAGTTGTTCCTGATGAAGAGCTTACGGCAAAGGTCCGGGCCGCAGCCTTAGCCGGTCTTGAGGAAGGCTACAGCTTGCCCCGCAAACTGGAGCGCTACAGTAAACTTGATGAAGTGCGTGAAAAAATTGTTAAAGAAATCGGCGGCGAAGACCCTGCTATAGGTAAAAAAGTGGCAGGGATTATTGAGGAAATAGAGCGGCATATTTTGCGTGACATGATTATCAAAGGCAAAAAAAGAATTGACGGCCGAACCTCTGTGGAAATCAGGCCGATCAGTTCAGAAGTGGGAATTTTGCCGCGTGCTCACGGGTCGGCTTTATTTAACCGGGGTGAAACGCAGGCATTGGTTGCTCTGACTCTGGGGACGTCTTCCGATGAACAGCGGCTGGATTATGTTGCCGGGGAGGAAAGACGCTCATTTATGCTTCACTATAATTTTCCGCCCTACAGCGTAGGCGAAGCTAAGCCCCTGCGCAGTCCGGGTAGAAGAGAAATAGGACATGGAGCATTAGCACGAAAAGCATTGGTTCCTGTTTTACCATCTGCGGATGATTTCCCGTATACTATTAGAATTGTTTCCGAAATACTTTCTTCTAATGGTTCCTCTTCCATGGCCACGGTTTGCGGCGGAACTTTATCACTAATGGATGCAGGGGTTCCGGTGAAAGACATTGTGGCAGGTATTGCCATGGGCCTTTTAAAGGAAGGCGATGAAGTCGTTATTTTGTCGGATATTCTTGGTGATGAAGATCACGCCGGCGACATGGATTTTAAAGTATGCGGTACGGAAAAAGGCGTTACCGCCATGCAAATGGATATTAAGATAGATAGACTGTCTGAAGATATTTTACGTAAAGCCCTGGCTCAGGCCAGAGAAGGCCGGGTGCATATCATCGGTAAACTGCGCGATACACTGGCTGCTCCTCGTCAGGATATCTCAATATACGCACCTCGCATTACTACGGTGAAGGTAAAAGAGGATCAGGTACGAACCGTGATCGGGGCTGGTGGAAAAAATATCCGGCAAATTATCAGCGAGACCGGTGTTACCATTGATGTTGAAGATGACGGAACCGTAACGATTGCTTCCAGCGATGCCGAGGCGGCAGCACGTGCAGTAGCTATGGTCAAATGGCTGACCGAAGAAGCGGAAGTCGGGAAAATTTACCGGGGCACGGTGAAGAAAATAGTTGATTTTGGAGCTTTTGTTGAAATTTTACCTGGAACTGAAGGATTGCTGCACATATCGCAAATAGCCAAAGAAAGAGTTAACAAAGTTACCGATATTCTGAAGGAAGGCGACGAAGTTATGGTGAAAGTTTTGGAAGTTGATAAACAGGGTAAAATCCGCCTCAGCCGGAAGGAAGCACTCGCTGCTGAAGCTTAAAACAGGCAGGATAATGACCTTCATATTTTGCCGGACGTTGGCAGCGCTATAAGTTCACTAGTACGGAAAAATTTGCTTTGGATTAATAAAGTTAAAATCCGCTCTGCATCGCTAAAGAAATTGAAGATACAGAGCGGTATTTACCGGGAAATAAATGGGAAAAATAAGTGTTAACATTCAAAGAATTGCCGGTAATGAAGATATTCCATTGCCTCAGTATATGACTAATCAGGCCGCTGGTATGGATATTTTTGCGGCGGTTACAGCAGAAGAAATTATTCTTCCGGGCGGGAGAAAAAAAATCCCTACGGGAATAGCAATCGCTCTTCCCGTAGGCTTTGAAGCACAAATCAGGCCGCGTAGCGGACTCGCCATTAATAATGGCATTACTCTCTTGAATTCGCCGGGCACGATTGATGCTGACTATCGTGGAGAAATAGCGCTGATTGTAATTAATCATGGAGAAAAAGCTTTTATTATCCGTCGTGGTGATCGCCTGGCACAAATGGTTATCCAAAAAGTCTATCAGGCTCAATGGACAGAGGTAGAAGAATTGGACTCTACGGCCAGAGGATCGGGTGGCTTCGGTCATACCTGACAATTACACAATAATCTTTCCTTATCCTTTTGCAATTGAAACTAAACGATGATATAGAAAGCACACAAATAAATATTCTTCCTTCTCATTGTTATGAAAAGATTCAAAGTTAAGAAGACATTTCAGGAAATTAACGAAAAAATCAAAAGCGGCCAGGCTGTTGTTGTTACTGCCGAAGAAATGATCGACATTGTGGAAAGAAACGGAGCAGTTGAAGCCGCCCGCAAGATAGATGTCGTCACTACCGGTACTTTCGGCGCCATGTGTTCATCAGGGGCATTTCTGAATTTCGGCCACACATCGCCAAAGATCCGGGCCTCCAAGGTCTGGTTGAATGATGTTCCCGCCTATGGCGGAATTGCCGCTGTTGATTGCTATATAGGCGCAACCGAAGTTGTAGAAGGCGATCCTCTTAACAGTGTTTATCCCGGAGAATTTAACTACGGCGGCGGTCATGTCATTGAAGACCTTGTGGCAGGCAATGTTGTGAAATTGCGTGCCGAAGGCTACGGTACCGATTGTTATCCCGCCAGAAAGTTTGAAAAAAATATCACAATCAATGACTTGCGGGACGCCATTTTGTTTAATCCGCGTAATGCTTATCAAAATTATAACTGCGCAGTAAATTTGTCGGATACAACTATTTATACATATATGGGGATGTTGCGGCCCCGGATGGCGAATGCCAATTATGCAACCTCAGGGCAATTGAGTCCTTTATTTAATGATCCATACTACCGGACTATTGGAATTGGCACACGCATATTCTTGGGCGGAGCACAGGGATTCGTAGCCTGGCCCGGCACCCAGCATAATCCCAACGCCCTGCGCGGGCCAAACGGTGTTCCTAAAGAAGGTGCCGGTACCATTGCCGTAGTCGGCAATCTAAAAGAAATGTCACCGGAATGGCTGGCCGCCGCCAGTATTCTTGGCTATGGAGTCTCTTTGTATGTGGGTATCGGCATTCCGATTCCCATATTAAATGAAGAAATGGCCAGATTCACGGCAGTGAAAGATGAAGATATTTATACACAGGTTTATGATTATAGTATGGATTACCCCAAAGGGGTGGCGAAGCCGCTGGCTGAGGTCAGTTATAAAGATTTGCGCAGCGGATCAATCACAATTAATGGAAAAAAAGTAATCACCGCCCCTCTTTCCAGTTATTATAAAGCCCGACAGATAGCCAATATCCTGAAAGAATGGATAGAAAGCGGCAAATTTGTTCTTGGCGAACCGCAACAAATTTTACCGTCCGTAGAAATCTAATCTCTAAAATTAATCAAAATTAATTAATATTAATTATTTTTTCTTGACTTTAATTTATATCTGGTGTTGTTTTGTATAACAACCAGTAAGGTAAAGCTTTAAGGTCTGATGGAAAGTATGCGAAAAAATAAAGTAAAAAAATTCAGAGAGGAAATTCCTTTAAGTATATCGGAGTTGGCCAGAAGCGCTAAGCTGACACCCCAGACAATTGCCAAAATGGAAAAAGGCCTGCCGACAAGAAAAAATTCCGAACTAAAAGTTGCTAAGGCATTGAATAAACAATACAGTGAAGTATTTGAAGATATAACCGATACATAATGAGGATTATTTATCGATGAAAGTAGGCCGATACTTGATTGTGTTTTTGTTTGTGATGGCTCTTGTAATTACATTCGGCGACAGGGGACTGGTTGATAATTATTTAATGAGTAAAAGGCTTGCTCAATTAAAATCGGTAAATAATGGAGTTACGGCCGAAAATAAAGAGTTAAAAAAGAAAATTTTTTTATTGCGTAGTGACTTAGCTTATATCGAATCTTTAGCCCGCAATGAGCTCGGTATGGTTAAAAAGGGAGATATTGTTTATCGGCTTTCCAGATAATTCCAGGATTATAGCCCTGGTAAAATATTTGATGGTGCCTTAATGTTTGATTTTAATTTTTCTTCCAGTTCGAAAAAAATTGTCGGTTTGGATATCGGTTCAAGTTCAATAAAGTTGGCGGAAATTGTCAACTCATCTCATGGCTATGTTCTTAATCAATTTTTGCAAATCCCTCTTCCCAAAGGAGTTATCGTCGAAGGGGTTTTAGCGGATGCCCAGGCATTATCTTCAACAATCAAAGAATTATTCAAAAAATCCGGCTTACGGCGGCGGGGAATAGCAACTTCTCTTTCCGGGAATTCAGTAATCATTAAGAAAGTTACATTTTCCCAAATGGAAGAAGTGGAATTACGCGATTTAATCCAGGATGAAGGCGGTAAATATCTGCCTTTTGATAATATGGACGATGTTAATTATGATTTTCAGATTCTGGGCGATAATGAATTTAATCCCAATCAAATGGATGTAATTATCGTTGCTGCAAAGAAGGATATCGTTAACAGTTATCTTGATGCGCTCACCAGTGCCGGCCTCAATGTAATGATTATGGATGTAGATTCCTTTGCCTTGGAAACGATGTACGAAGTGAATTATCAGTATGAAAATGACGAAATCGTAATCATTGTAAATATTGGTGCCAGTATTACAAATATCAATGTCATTAAAGGTGGAATGTCAATATTTACCCGTGATTTTACTTTGGGCGGTAATTCAATTACCGAGGCATTGCAGACTCAATACAATATAACTTTTGAATTAGCTGAAAAAAATAAAGTGGAATGCCTGCCGGACAGTACGGAACTGCAGAACAGTATTCTGGATTTTGCCGAGCCGATCTGTTCGGAAATTGAAAGATCAATCGATTATTTTCGTTCAACTTTCGGCGGTGAAAATATCAAGCACGTTTTTCTTTCCGGCGGTTCGGCAAGAATTAGCGGCCTTCCGGAAACTTTGTCGCAGAGGTTAAATATAGAAACGGAGATAATCAATCCTTTTTTGAATGTCAGTTACAATAAGAAAAACATTGATATTAATACACTGGAGAATATCAGGCCGATTGCTGCAGTGGCCATAGGGTTAGGTTTGAGAAGAATGGATGACAAATGATAAAAATTAATCTTTTACCCTATCGCGAAAAAGAAAAGAAAGAAAATGTCACCCGGCAATTATCTATTATGGCGGGTTCTTTAATCTTGGTTATTTTAATATTGGTCTTGGTCCAGTTTCAAATAAAGTTAACGATTACAAGCCTGCAAGGCCAAATTAAAGAATCGGAAGCAAAGCTGGTTGATTTGAATAAAAAAATAGGTCAGGTTGACCAATTTAAAAAAGATAAAAAAGAGCTGGAGCAAAAGCTTGGGGTTATTAAAACCTTGGAGGAAAATCGGTTAGCGCCCGTCAGAATGCTGGACGATTTAGCTTCTCTTGTTCCTCTAAATAATATCTGGCTTGTTAAAGTTACTCAGAAAAATGAGCAGTTAACGATTGAAGGAGTCGGCAAAGACAATTTAGTTGTCGCTGATTTCATGAAGACTATAGAAAAATTTGAACCAATAAAGTCAGTTGATCTGATTTCTTCAAAAAAGACTGAAATTAGTGATATTACCTTACAAAAATTTAATTTTTCATGTGTCCTGAAAAAGGGATTTTAATTTATGGCCATTACGCTGGATGAAATAAAGAAATTGTCTCCTAAAGCCAAGATCGGGATCATAGTTGTGTTTGTAATCCTTATTGGCTATTTTGACTGGTTTTATTTTTTATCGGCAGCTATTGAGCAACAGTCATCTTTGTCTAAAAAATTGGAAGAAGTACAAGGCCAGGTAAAAGAAAAAGAAAAGATAGCAGCGCAATTTAATAAGTTTAAAAGAGATGTGACAGCGCTGAATGAATCCTATAAACTGGCTTTACAAAAACTTCCTGATCAACGGGAAATACCCGCCCTTTTCCATTCAGTTTCACAGGCTGGTAAAGATGCCGGTGTTGATTTTATATTATTTGAGCCTAAAGCACCCTCATTACCAAAACCAGATCAAAAACAACCAAATCCAAAACCCGGTGAGAAAACTCCACAACCACAAGCTGAGCCCTTTTACGAAGAAATTCCTGTTAATGTAACGGTGATAGGCAATTTTCAGAATGTTGTTTATTTTTTTGACAAAGTAGCCAAACTGCCTCGCATTATCAATATTTCCGACATTAGCATTGGTGATAGAAAAGAAATAAAGGGAAAAGGTCCCGTTCTTAATACTTCTTGTGCAATAAAAACATATATGTTTGTTGATAAAAAAGAACCTGTAAGTGGCAAGATAAAATGAAAAAGATGATTTTCTCAATTTCTTTAATAATGTTTTGTGCCGGATTTTTGAATACAGTTTATCTTTTTGCTGACGACGCAAAGAAAACAATGCCCCTTATTCCTGCAAAAGCTGTTCCCGAAAAGCAGCAGGCTACTGCACCCCAACCTTCAGCGCCATTACAATCTCCAGTGCCGCTTATAGAAAATACTTATAACTATAATCCCGCAGGTAAACCTGATCCTTTTCGGCCTTTTGTAGAAGAGGTAATAGCGGCAAAAAAGAAAGCAGAAAAAAAGAAAGTGCTTTCCATTTTTCCTTTGCAAAGAATAGAAACTGATCAATTCAAACTTGTTGGTATTGCCGGTGATCAAAAACACCGCTTAGCTATGGTTGAAGATGCGACAAAGAAATTTTATCCCATATCCATCGGGACGCGTATCGGCATAAATGATGGCAAAGTATTAGAAATTTTACCGGATCGTGTTGTCGTTGAAGAAGGTAGAGGAAAAAAGGCAAAAAAAATTATTCTAAAGCTTCGTAAGAACTAAATGAGGTAAATCATGAAAAAACGTTTATTCAATATATTAGCAGCCATTGCTTTATTTTTTTGCATCCCTGCAATAATGGGTATCGCTGCTGAAACAGGGTATTTGGAAAACGTTATATGTGAAAAAATGCCGGGTAAAGAAAGAATTACGCTTATTGCGTCCAAGCAAGCAGCGATTACTGTTGAAAATCAAAACCATGGAAATTTAATCTTCAAATTGGAAGATATGTTTGTGCCTGAAAATTTACGCCGTTCTTTTGGAGAAAACGAATTGAGCAATATTTCTCGTGTCGTTCCGGCACAACAAGTTCTGGAAGGTAAACAATGGGCTTATTTAAATGTAAATATTAAAGAAGCTGTTCCTTATGTTGTAAAACAGGATGGTAAAAATATTTATATCGATTTTAATGTTGCGGATTTACCGGAAAAAAAGATGCGCATTTCTAAAATATCATCATCGGGTAAAGCGCCTATTGCTCTTAAGAAAGAGACTATGATTCAAAATACAGACAAGCTTGTGTCTCTAGACTTTCAAGATGCTGATATTAAAAGTGTTTTGCGCCTCATGGCAGAATATGGAAATATTAGTATCGTATCCAGCGACGATGTTAAAGGTAATGTAACTTTGACAATGAAAAATGTTCCTTGGGAACAGGCGCTGGACACGATACTGGATGTAAACGGTTTAGCTAAAAAGAAAATGGGTAATGTTATCAGCGTCATGACTTTGGCGAAAAAGAAAAAAGATGAAGAGGACAAAGCCAGATCCGAAGATGAGCAGCGTAAAGCGGAAGACTTGCGCAAGGAAAGAGAACTGAAGTTGATGGTCGAAAAAGGCTTATTAAAACAGATTTTAATTGAAGCGAAAATCGTCGAAGCAACAGAAACATTTATTAAAAATATCGGCGTTACGTGGGGATTTACCTCAACGCAATCTACCGCCGATTACGGCATGAGGTATACAGGCGGTTCCAGTACGAGGCAGGGTAATGCCCAGACATTTTCTTATCCATCCCAGATTCCTTATGTTAAAACTGGAACTGCAGATCCTCTTATGACGACTGCCGTTAATTTTCCCATTCAGCCGGCTCTGGCAAAAACCTATGCATCACCGGCAATCGGCGTCGTATTTGGTGGTGCTTTTGGCTTTCTGGAGGCGCAGTTAGCAGCGTTGGAAGCGAACGCAACAGGAAAAATTATCTCGGCGCCCAAAGTAGTGACAATGGAGGGCGTGAAGGCAACTGTCAAGCAGGGAGCAGAGGTTCCATATACAACGCCTGCCTCCGGCACATCGCCGGCTACTGTCTCTTTCAAAGAAGCATTACTTAAGCTGGAAGTAAAACCGAAGATTACGGATGAAGGAAAAATTTCCATGGAAATAACAGCCACTAACGATTCACCTGATTATGCAAATGCAGTTCAGGGTAATCCTCCTATTAATAAAAGCGAACTGGTTTCATCAATTGTTGTTCAGGATGGGGATACTGTAGTTATCGGCGGAGTATTTAAAAGTACGGATAGTAATGATGTCAGCGGTCTTCCCTGGCTCCAGAAGATTCCTGTTTTAGGATGGCTGTTTAAAACAGATAATACTACTAAAGAAAAAAGACAGATACTTATTTTTGTGACACCAAAAATCTTAAAGGGTTCCGGTTTTACTCAAAGTGCAGAAAAGTTCATCAATTAATGCAGCAGCTAACGCCGATTTAATTTGACACTGTCTTTTTCATTTAATAATTAACATGAAATTATTCTTGTCTAAGATATCAATTATTCATCCTTTTTTGTTTTTAATGATTCAAATTTTAGCATGCACCAATACTCCTTGGCATCAGCAGCAGGGGGAATTATTTTTAAACAAAGGCATTTCATTAATTGAAATGAAGCAATTTAATAATGCTGCCAAAGAGTTGCTTCAAGCTGAAAAATATTCTCCAAATAATTCCAAAATTCATTACTATTTGGGAATCGTATACGACGGCAAAGGAATGAGAGAAAAAGCCGCTGAAGAATTCAAGAAGGCAATTTCTCTTCAAGAAGATTATTCTGAAGCTCATAATTATTTAGGTGTATTATATTTAGATATGGAGAAATGGGATGAGGCGATAAAAGAATTCGATAAGGCGCTTGCTAATCCATTTTATGATACTCCGGCTATGGCTCTTTATAATGCCGGTTTAGCTTATTATTCTAAAAAAGATTATCAAACCGCTCTTGTAAAATATCAAGCGGCTCTCCAGAAGGAGCCTATAATAACTTATCTGCAGCCGCAAATTGAAAAAAATATCGGCCATGTATACCTTGCCACCACTAATCTCAATGAAGCGATCGAACATTTTGAGAAATCAGTGAAACTAAACCCTTCACTATATGATGTTCACTTTCTGCTTGGCGAATATTATTTAAAAATTAGAAATTCAAAAAAAGCCAAGCAAGCATTTGAATCGGTAATTAAATTTTCACCTCAGTCTTCATCTTTTAATCAAAAAGCTAAAGATTATTTAAAGTCGTTAGAATGAAAATTATACATGATATGGAAAAAAGACAATTTGAAGAAGACCGTTTATATTTTGTTAATCAGATCGAAACTTTAATAAACCAAAAAATGTTTCCGGATGCACTAAAATCAGCGGAAGACAGACTATCGAGATTGCCATTTGATATTGACGCCCGAGCTTTTATCATTTTGATACTTATAAAGTTGGATAATATTGAAGAACTACGCGTTAAAATCGGCGAACTGGATAAAGATATTATCAGATTATCCTTCATTTATTTACAAGCTGCCGATGCTTATCGAGAAAAAGGATTTAATCGGGATGCGGTTTTATGTTACCAGAAATTTCTTTCCCTTAATCCTTTTTCAAAAAATTCTAAGGAAATATTTGGGAAAATTGCTTTATTGCAGGGAGATGAAAATCCGCTCGATGATACTGCTGAATCAGATGAAGCAAATGGTAAAGACAGGCCGGGCCCTGAATTTTGTACTATGACTTTGGCGGAGCTGTATATTAAGCAGGGTCATGCAAAAATGGCAGAGGAAATTCTCATGGAAATTATCAAAAGAGAACCGGAGAATATTCATGCTAAAGAAAAACTCGATGTAGTAAAAAAAATTCTTGCTTCAAAATCATCTTCTCTTGTTCACAATGCTGCGGTAACAGAAAGCTTGATAAATACTTTGACATGTTGGTTAAATAACATTGATAGATTGAAAACACATGCAACATGAAAAAAACATATTCCTTACGAGAAAATCAATTGC
Organism: uncultured Smithella sp.; assembly: GCA_964632255.1. Taxonomy (GTDB): domain Bacteria; phylum Desulfobacterota; class Syntrophia; order Syntrophales; family Smithellaceae; genus MVRV01. The sequence continues at coordinate 27,174 of CAZWCA010000028.1, forward strand.
TCACCGGATTCTTTCCGCCTCTAAAATTGACGGAGTAATCTTTTTTGATATAATTAATATCCGGTATCTCTGCGGTTTTACAGGCAGCGATGGTGTTTTAATAATTAATGAAAACAAATCCCTATTGCTGGTCGACGGCCGTTATATAACTCAAGCTAAAGCGGAGGCAGTGGACTCCGAAATATTTGAATATAAAGATAAGATTCAGGGAATAGTTGAGGCTGTCCGACTTTTGCATTTAAAATATATCGGCTTTGAAGCGGAATCAATAGTAGTACAAATGTACAATCAGCTCCTGCTGGAACTGACTGATAAAGTGTTTATTCCTTTAGTCAGCGAATTGAAAATGCTTCGGGCATATAAGGATGAAGCGGAAATTTCATTGATGAGAAAAGCGGCGGAAATTTCTTCCTCGGCAATTCTTGCTTTGAGCAGGGAGATTAAATCCGGAAGTTCAGAAAAAGATTTAGCGCTTCAATTGGAGATAATAGCCAGGCAATCCGGTGCAGATCAACTTGCCTTTGATACAATCTTTGCTTTCGGGGAAAATTCTGCACTACCCCACGCTAAGCCGACGGATAGAAAACTGAAACGGGGAGACTTCATAGTAATTGACTTCGGGGTCAAATTTCAGGGCTACTGCTCTGATGAAACTTGTACCTTTGTTTTTCAGGACTTGACTAAAGAACAAAAGAATGTTTACCAGCTGGTTAAGAAAGCTCATGATCAGGCAATTGATGCAGTTAAGGCAGGCATTCCGACATATGAAATCGATAGATGTGTTCGAAATATTTTTGGCGAAAAATATGAAAAATATTTTTCACATGGAACCGGTCATGGCGTCGGGTTGGAAGTTCATGAAGCTCCGAGAATTAGTCCTGCTTCTAGGGATATTTTAGAAGAGCAAATGGTAGTAACGGTTGAACCCGGACTTTATTTTCCCGGACGCTGGGGCATCAGGATAGAGGATACGGTATTGGTTAAAAAAAATAGTTGCGAAAAGCTTACAAAAATGGATAAAGAACTCGTTATTATCGAATAAAGGCAGGGGTTATACTGTTATGAAAATATTTCCAGAAGATCTTCTTTACAGCCGTGAACATATCTGGGTGCGGATAGACGGAGATATGGCGACGTTGGGAATTACGGATTATGCTCAAGAAAGTTTAGGAGAAATCCTGTCTGTAGAGTTTCCGGAGGTCGATACTTATATCGAACGTGATGAAACATTTTGTTCTATTGAGTCTACTAAAGCGGTAATTGATTTGGTTTCCCCAGTCAGTGGAACCATTGTCAGTATTAATGAAGATATCAACGATGACATCGGCATAATAAACAGTGATCCTCATGATATCGGGTGGTTGGCAGTAATTGAAATGGATGACCTGGAGCAACTGGACGACTTACTTGATGCGACAGGGTATCATGATTTTCTAATGCAGGAAGAAGAGAGGGACTGATTCTCTTCATGAATTGGAGAGTTTTAGATTTTCAACGGTATAATGCGTTTGAAAATATGGCTATTGATGAAGCCATTTTTCGCGAAACCGTGAATAAAAAAAAACCGCCCACGATAAGGTTTTATGGATGGCAGCCGGCAGCTGTTTCTATTGGCTATTTCCAGGATGTTCAAGAAGAAGTTAATATAGAAAAGTGCCGCGAGAATGGAGTCGATATTGTTCGAAGACTCAGTGGAGGAAAGGCCGTTGCTCATAGCGACGAAGTAACCTATTCCGTTATAGCCAGCGACAAGGAAGAGTTATTTCCACCCGATATTTTGGGAACATATAAAATAATAAGTAATTGCATTGCCTATGGCTTGGCTTATTTAGGGATAAAGGCTGTTTTAGCCGAAAATGGACGAACTTTGTCAGATACCGATTTTAAATCATGTTGTTTCTCCGTACCATCCAGAAATGAACTATTGGTTTCCGGACGAAAAATTTGCGGCAGCGCGCAATTTAGAACCAACAGTGGTTTTCTTCAACATGGTTCTCTGCTTATGAATTTTGACCCAGTCGAAACGGCATCTTTTCTTTTACCAAAACGTTCACCCGTACAACTACAGAAACTCAAAAATTCTGTTGCCGCGATTAATGAAGAAGTTGCCCAGCCGGTTAATGAAAAAGAAATTTGTTCCAGTTTAAAAAAAGGTTTCTCCGAAGTTCTCGGAATTAAATTGGTTGAAGATTCATTGACCTTTGCGGAAGAAGAACTGGCTCGCAAATTATTAAAGAAATATACTGATAGTAAATGGAATATGGATGGAAAGAAAAAACGTTTTGGAATTGATAGTTAAAGAAAATTCTAATTTTTTTCTATATACCTCCTAAATTTAAAATTTAATCCAAAATTTATATTGCGCTTTTTTTTCGCATCACGTATATACAGTTAAAGTCTGAACTATACCTGAAGCCCGTTTTTATTAGGCAGGAAATTAAAAAACTTTATTTTTAAGACTTAAAAAAGGTTTGTCTCTTAGTAAGGAGCGTGATTAGAATTAATTAAAAAAATCCAGGGTGGTTTACGGCATGTGTTTTTTGCACTATGCCGTACTGCCCTTTTTTTGTTTCCAAAAAATTATAATAACAGGAGGATTCCATTGGAAGTAAAAGTAATAGACAATGATGTTGAAAAAGCATTGAAAATTTTGAAAAATAAACTATCGAAAAGTGGTTTGTTTAAAGAATTAAAAGTTCGCCGTGCATATGAAAAGCCGTCTGTCAAGAAAAAGAGAAAAACTATCGAAGCGCGGCGCAGATTGGCTAAAGTTCAAAGACGCCGAAGTAATTGATTTTAAGGATTAATTCAAACATAATTTCGACGCAGGCAAGGCTTCGAAGCAATTCGAAGCCAAAGTGGTCTGTCCATGAAATAAATGTTTAGTACGTGATGATTTAAATGGAAGATAGCAGGATGGAATGCAAGATTCCCAAAGGCAGTTGAGATGCATTGTTCAAGTGATTCAAAATCGGCTCATACCTTCATTATCTTTTTCTTTGTTCTTGTTTGATTCCAGGAAGGATTTATTAATATGGATGAAAGGCAGCAATATGTAGTTGATGCGCTTTCCATCGAAGAATCCTGGCGAGTGTTCCGCATTATGGCGGAATTCGTTGATGCCATCGAAACAATGTCCAAGATTCATAACGCCGTGACAATTTTTGGTTCGGCCCGGGTTAATCCGGAAGATGAATATTATCAAAAAGCTGAAAAATTATGCTTTCTTTTAGCCAAAAACGGATTTAGCGTTATTACCGGCGGCGGCCCTGGAATTATGGAAGCGGCCAATAAAGGAGCCTGTGCCGGAGGCGGTAAATCCGTAGGGATGAATATTCGTCTTCCCTTCGAACAAAAACCTAATCCCTATGCCAATGTGCATGTTGATTATAAATATTTTTTTATCCGCAAGGTGATGTTTGTAAAATATGCGGTAGCTTATGTAATTTTACCTGGCGGATTCGGCACGCTGGATGAACTTTTTGAAGCATTGACATTAATTCAAACTAAGCGAATCAGAAGCTTTCCCGTAATATTGATGGGCAGTGAATATTGGCAAGAACTTTTAAACTGGTTAAAAAAAACCATGTTGGCGGAAGGCAAAATTTCTCCGGAAGATATGGATCTTATTCAAGTTATTGATGATCCTGAACAAGCAGTTGCCCATATTAAAAAATATGTAATAATTTAGATAAATTATCTGGCAATCTCAAAATATTATCCATGGCGTCGGAAAAGCTACAATCGGAATTAAAAAAAGGAATTATTGCCCCCTGTTACCTTCTTTACGGGGATGAAGAATATTTGATCGATGAGACTCTCCGGCAAATTGTAAACTTAATTATAGCACCTGAAGATCGTGATTTCTGCCTGTTTGATCTCGACGGTGAAAACATCGGCATTGACTATATTATTGAGTACATTTTAACACCTTCCCTTTTAGGAACTAGGAAAGTTGTTATCGTTCGTAATACAACACTATTCCATTCCAATGAAAACCTGTCCGATTTGATCCCCAAAATACGAAATAATATTGATGACAATCCAGCCAAAGCTGCCAAATATTTTTTAACTTTTCTGAAATTGGCGGGATTTGCTCTGGAAGATTTGCAGCAAAACGGTTGGCAGCGTATTTCCGATGAGCAATGGATCAAAATCGTTTCCGGAAATCCCGGCGAAGACCGGGAAAAATGGCTACCCCGTATTTTAGAAATTTGCTCAAGTTTGGGTTTCACTGAAATATCCGGAGCGGACAAAACAGAAAAACTGGAAGAAATTTTTCAAAGTGGGATTCCTGCGGGAAACTGTCTCATTTTCACAACCGAAACAGTGGATAAAAGAAAAAAAATATATAAAATTTTTACACAACAGGGAGTTGTTATACCTTTTATCAGAGCTCGTAAAGAAACCGGCCAGAAGGAAGTCCTGCAAAATGAAATTCAAAAACTGCTCGATCGCTGTCAGAAAAAACTGACACCCGCCGCTTGGATTAGTCTTAGAAAAAAAACGGGATTTGAATTGCGCAGATCAATTATGGAAGTAGAAAAGCTTATTTCTTATGCAGGTTCGAAATCTATTATTGATGATGCCGATGTATTTGAAGTTGTTGGAAAAACGAAGGAAGATTCCATTTTTGATTTGACGGCCGCGCTCAGTGAAAAAAATCAATTGGATGCACTCGGCGCCCTCAAGGCATTACTAAACCAGGGGCTGCATCACTTGATGATTCTGACAATGATTGTCAGAGAAATTCGCTTTTTATTGCAGGCAAAAATTTTAGTTAATTCGGGAAAATTGCCGAAATTTAATAAAAATATGGACTATGGCTGGTTTCAAAAAAATATTCTTCCCGCATTGAAAGAACTGGCAACTCAAAAGGACTTACCAAAGGATTTTTTGATTAGCAAACATCCCTTTGTTATATTCAATGCTTTGCGTAATTGCATACACTTTTCTTACTCTCTGCTTGTTGACTATCTCGATGACTTGCTTGAAATTGATCACAGACTCAAATCTTCTGCCGGAAACCCTCAGCTCTTGTTGGAAAATTTCCTGATTAAAGCCTGCGCTAACGAGTGTTAAAAAACTTTTTTAGCCGACTTATAAAAAAAATCTCAATGTAAATAATCCTTAAGCATATATTGAAATACGGCAAGTGATTTGATTGAGCATAGCGCAAATGAGCTTTTCTTCAACACCCAGCTAAAGCTTCCTGATTTTCGTTTGTGCATGCCTTCGGGCGCGTGAAAGACGTTTCGCTGGCCCCTTTTTAGAAAAATGGTTATTTATATCAGCATCTTCTTTATCAGAAGCAAAGTCGCGGACTGGCAATTCATCAATGGCTCTAAACATCAGCATTACAAACTCAGGTGACGAAAGCACTGTTTTACCGCGTCTCGCAACATAAGCAGCAATTTCCCGATCGGATGAAACAATGACGGCTTCTTCCGGACTGCTGTCGGCTAATCTCTTGATTACGTCATCGGCTTTTTCGCCGCGGCATGAGTAAATAATGCTAATGTTTTCCTGCCTGTCACGTTCTTCAATGGCCGGTCCCTTGTCCCAGCCGTCAAAAACTACAGTAATCTTATGCCCTTTTTTTCTTTTATATTCCGCCAGCCGGAGAATCAATGCCCGGCGTCCTGCTTCCAGGCTGTGTTTTTCGTGCTGGCGCAGGGAATCTGATTGGCGAATTAAGTTGTAGCCGTCAATTATTATATGCATTTGTTATCTTTGACATATCATGTTCCGGTATGCAAATAAAATTTACTCTTCAATTCTTCTGATGTTTCTCTTGACTTAGATGTGCCTAGTCTGTTAATTTTCGCAATGGGGCTTAGTACTGGATAAAAGCACTGCTAACATTATCCAACAAAAATAAATAGATGGAAAGGAAAACGGAAATGGAAATTAAGAAAGTTTGTGTATTGGGTGCTGGCTTGATGGGAAATGGCATTGCCCAGGTATGTGCCGCAGCAGGTTTTGAAGTAACAATGAGAGATATTGAGCAGAGATTTATCGATGGTGGCATGAACACCATTAAAGGCAATCTGGCCCGCGATGTCAAAAAAGGTAAGATGACTCAGGAACAAGCTGACGCGATCATTGGACGCATTAAACCCACGCTGGATGTAAAAGAGGCTGCTACAGGAGCCGATTGCGTAGTGGAAGTTGTTATTGAAATCATGGATCTGAAGAAGAAGGTTTATGCCGAACTGGAAGAGATCGTTCCTGAACACTGCCTGTTCTTCACCAATACATCCGGATTGAGCATCACGGAAATGGCCGCCATTACCAAGAGACCGGATAAAATGATCGGTACTCACTTTTTCAATCCCGTTCCGGTTATGCGCCTGCTGGAAATCATCCGCGCACATCAGACTTCCGATGAGACTCTGGCAACTGCCATTGAGTGGGGCAAGAAACTTGGCAAAGAAGTAATCATCGTTAAAGAAGCTCCGGCCTTTGTCGTAAACAGAATTCTCTGCACTATGCTCAACGAAGCCTTCTTTGCTATGGATGAAGGTCTGGCTTCCCCGGAAGATATCGATAAAGGTATGGTTCTGGGATGCAATCATCCCATTGGACCTCTGGCACTGGCTGACCTCGTCGGCGAGGATACCCTGCTACGCATTATGGAAGGCTTGAACAGGGAACTCGGTGACAAGTATCGTCCCGCTCAGTACCTGAGAAAACTTGTCCGCGCCGGCAACTTTGGCCGCAAGACGGGCAAGGGCGTTTACGATTACAGCAAAAAATAAGCAATTTTTTTAGTAAAACTAAGATTAGGTAAACTAAATACTTGTATCAACCCCAAAGCAAGCTTGTCATGATGCCGGTTTGCTTTGGGGAATTTCTTTTTATATTCAAAAAGCGGAAATGCAGATGTAACGGCCATTGTCAGAATTCTGCAGCGTAGTGCTCATAATATAATTCAGGTGGGTCGGCTTATTTATAAGGCGTCCTGTCTTTTTTTATTGACGAAGGAGTGACTATGAAAACGCGCATTACTGAACTATTTGGTATCAAATATCCCATTATATTATCCGGTATGAGCTGGATTAGCGTACCGAAAATGGTTGCCGCGGTTTCCAATGCCGGAGGATTGGGTATTTTAGCAACAGGGGCATTGGACGCAATACAGACGCGGAAGGCGATTAAAGAGATCCGTACTCTTACGGATAAACCCTTTGGAGCAAACGCAACCCTGTATTTTCCCGGTGCCAATGAAAATGCCAAAGTTCTGCTGGATGAACAAGTACCGGTTATTAATTTTGCGCTGGGCAAAGGGGATTGGATTGTCAAGAGAGCGCATGAATATGGCGGCAAAGTTGTCGCCACTGTCGTCAACGCAACTCACGGAAGGAAAGCACAGGACTATGGCTGTGATGCCGTGATCGCCACCGGCTATGAAGCGGCGGCACATGGAGAGGCCGTTTCCTCCCTGGTTCTTATTCCTCATTTGGCCGATGCTCTGAATGTTCCCGTTATAGCAGCGGGTGGAATCGGTGATGGACGGGGTTTTGCAGCAGCTCTCGCCCTTGGGGCCGAAGGAGTGGCAATGGGAACGCGGTTCATGACTACAAAGGAAAGCCCGCTCCACGCAAATTATAAAAAATTGGCGATAGAAAAACAGGTATATGACACTCTTTATTCTCCCCGGATCGACGGCATTTATTGCCGTGTCCTCGATACAAAAGCCGCCAGGGAGGCTGAGAGAAAAGGATTCAATCCCTTTGTGGCGTTTGCTAATTCATACGCGATTGCCAAGAATATGAAGCTCCCCTATTTCAAAGTTTTTTTCAGTCTTATGGGCCAGGGCTACAAGTCAATGAAACAGTTGGCCCATATGGCGCTTGCTTTTGATTATTTCCAGAAGGCGACAGAGGAAGGAGATACACAAACAGGCGTTCTTCCCGTGGGACAGGTAATGGGTTTGATTCATGATGAACCGTCAGTTGCCGAAGTAATAGAGAGAATTGTCTCCGAGGCAAATATACAACAGCAAAGGTTACAGGAGCAGTTTTCATAAAGGATGGATTCAACCGGCAATTCTAAATAACGGCTGCTTTTAGATCAGCAATTGTCTTGCTATAGTCGGAAGTACTGAATACGGAATTTCCGGCAACTATAACTTGGGCTCCCGCCTGGGCGATGGTTTTGATGTTTTGCAGATTAACTCCGCCGTCAACTTCCAATAATGGTTTATTTGATAAAGATTTCAATAAAATACTGGCTTTGGTAATTTTCGGCAACATGTTTTGAATAAATTGTTGGCCGCCGAAGCCGGGGTTAACCGTCATAATCAACAATAGATCAATATCCGGTAAAATTTCTTCAACCCGGGTAAGGGATGTTGCCGGATTCAATGATACGCCGGCTTCTTTACCGCATTTTTTTATCAGATCGACAAGGCGATGAAGATGGTTTGTTGCTTCCACATGAACGGTAATTATGTCGGCACCCGCTTCTGCAAATGATTCGATATATTTTTCCGGATTTTCAATCATCAGGTGTACATCGAACGGCAACCTCGTCGTTTTTCTGAGTGCCGCTATTATTGACGGTCCCATGGTAATATTGGGAACAAAATGGCCATCCATTACATCAATGTGAATCCAATCGGCACCGGCTTTTTCTACTGATGTAATCT
>CAZWCA010000028.1:35926-39727 GCA_964632255.1 uncultured Smithella sp.
TCCATTACATCAATGTGAATCCAATCGGCACCGGCTTTTTCTACTGATGTAATCTCCGCGGCGAGTCTGCCGCCGTCAGCGGAGAGAATGGAGGGAGCAATGAGTGTCATAAGTTATTCTTCTCCTCATCATAATTGTTTCTTTGTATACTAACGCCTCCTTACTTGTCAATCAGCACATAAGCATTATCCGAAGATCTGTGAAAATCTTCCTTTATAAATTTCTTGACACAAACGCGGAAAGATTAAATATACACCCGATGTTTATCTTATATAACTCAGTTTTACTGCTGGCGGCGATTATTGGTATTCCCTATTATTTTTTTAAAATGATAATTACCGGCAAATATCGCAAAAGCCTTATTCCCAAGCTTGGCGGCAGGCAGGCGCAAATATTGGCTAACTTGAAAAATGCGCCACGTGTCTGGGTGCACGCCGTATCGGTAGGCGAAGTGACCGCCGCTGTGCCCATAGTAGCTTATTTAAAAAAGATACGTCCGGACGTGGAGATAATATTTTCCACAAGCACGGAAACAGGTCAGGAAATGGCGCAAAGGTTGGTCAGTGATGTTGCTGCGTTCATTTACTTTCCCCTGGATATTCCCCGTGTTGTACACAAAATGATTCGCCTGGTAAAAGCGGATGTTTTTGTAATGGTCGAAACCGAACTCTGGCCTAATTTTCTCAAGGCCTGTCAAAAATATAATACAAAAGTCCTGATGGTGAACGGCAGGATTTCGCCACGCTCCTATGGTAAATATCAATTGACTAATTTCTTCTGGAAGAGAATTCTCACCAACTTAAATGATGCCGGCATGATTGCGCGAATAGATGCGAATCGCTTAAAAGACATCGGCATGGATCCCAAAAAAATTCAGATACTGGGAAATGCCAAATATGATGCACTGGCGTCTATGGCTTCACCGCAATTGCAGAAAGAAATTGCCGGGCTGCTTAATGTACAAAAGGATGAAAGATTTTTTGTTGCCGGAAGCACTCATCAAGGAGAAGAAGAAGTCGTAATCAAAGTGTATAAAGAACTTTTAAAAATTTATCCGGATTTCAAACTGATCATTGTTCCGCGGCATATTGAGAGAACCAAAGAAGTTTTAGCTCTCTTGCATAAATACAATTTGAACGATGTAATAACTGTTACAGAGATGAAAAGCGGCAAAAACCGTGAGAAGGAAAGTATTATTATAGTTGATATTATCGGCGTCCTTTTTAAAGTTTATTCTCTGGCAACAGTCGTTTATTGCGGCGGAAGTCTTGTGCCGAAAGGCGGTCAGAATATTCTGGAAGCGGCAGCATGGGGTAAAGTAATTTTCTACGGCCCGTCAATGGAAGATTTCTCAGAAGAGAAAGCTTTGCTGGAAAATGTCGGCGCCGGAGTTACCATCAAAAACGAAGCAGAGTTATTGCAGGAAATAATTCGCTTGCTGGAAAATCCCGAAGAAATCGAACGAAGAGGAACCGATGGAAGAGCGCTTGTTACTGCCAACAGGGGAGCTGCTGCCCGCTATGCTGAATTGATTAATAGGCATTTAGGCTGAAAAGAGGCTGAAGGATTTTAGACTGAAGACCGAAGGTAAAGAGGTAGGCGCGAAGCGCTCCTTATAGCCTAACAGCCTTCAGCCTAAATGCCTTCAGTCCTCAGCCTAACAAAATCCTCAATCTTCAGTAGCAAGTCGGTAAGAGTTGATTTATCCAAAGCTGAGATTGAAACAGCATTAAATCGCCGGCAGAGAGTCTGTAGCAGATCTTTGTCGGGAAAACGATCAGCTTTATTAAACACCATAATTATCGGTTTATCGTTAATTTCGAGTTTTTCCAGAATTTTATTTACCGCCATAATATGATTTTCAAACCGACTGTTGCTGATATCAATTACGTGTAAAAGAATATCTGCCTGATTTAGCTCATCGAGTGTTGCCCGAAACGCAGTAAACAATTCTTCGGGCAGGTTGCGGATAAAACCGACTGTATCAGTAATAATGGCTTCGGTGTCCCTGGGAAAACGTAGCCGGGCGCTTTTTGTATCCAGTGTGGCAAAAAGTTTATCTTCTACCAATACTGAACTTTGTGTGAGTGTATTAATTAGAGTGGATTTGCCTGCGTTAGTGTAGCCGACAATGGAAATTACCGGCAAATCGCTTTTTTGTCTTTTGCTCTGCCGCTGTTGCCGTGACTTGGTTATTGTCTTGAGATCTTTTTCCAGGCGGTGGATGCGCTCCCTAACCCGCCTGCGATCTATTTCCAGTTTTGTTTCTCCAGGACCAACGCCGCCTATGCCGCCGGCCAGACGGGAAAGGGAACTGTCACTGTGTGTAAGCCTGGGTAATAAATACTTTAGTTGAGCCAGTTCGACCTGAATTTTTCCTTCCCGGCTGTGGGCACGCCTGGCAAAGATGTCCAGGATCACCTGAGTTCGGTCAATGACTTTTAAACCGGTAAAATCACTAATGGAGCGTACCTGGGCCGGCGTCAATTCGTGATCAAAAATAAGTAGGTTGGCGCCGATTTGTGTGGCGCGCAGCCCGATATCAGATAATTTACCTTTTCCTACCATGAATTTAGGATCAGGTTGAGGACGGTATTGAACAACAGTATCGAAAACCTCTACTCCGCAAGTACGTGCCAGGTCGGCAAGCTCGGTTATGGACTCTTCATCGGCTGTCAATGGATTCTTTTCCACCCGTAACAGGATTGCCTTCTCTGCAGCTTCAATCTTGCGTGTCTTTTGTTTTTTGGCAAATTCATTTTCCAGTTCCTGAATAAATGAAATAAAATTAAGATGGAAATGAAGCGCCTGTCCAGGCTCCATTATTTGCCAGTAATTGCCGGCCGAATTTTCGGGAAGTAGATGAGCCAGGTGAAGCAGTCCCGGGGAGCCATCCTCCTTTACTTCGACTGCGCCGATCAGATCAAGCCTTAGATGAGACAAGTCGGTTAAATCTTCATCGGACAGCGCTTCGCCATTAAGATGGGTATGAATGAGCCTTAATCCTTTAAATCGGGTTGACGATGAACGGAATCCCTCAAGAGAAGGAATAAGAATACTCTTGTGATCACCGATTATTACGATACTGACTTCACCTTTACGACTGATGAGTAAGCCTATTTGGCGGTTAATATCATGCGAAAGAAAACAAAGCTGCCGTAATAACTCCGGTGTAATTATCTCTTGCGGTGCAATATTTTTGCGGGATAAGCGCTCCAGCAGTTTGATTTGACCGGCACTAAGCCCTGTTATGTTTCCTGAAAGTTTATTAATTTGTATTTCTCCTTTGGGGGTAAATAGGCTGAAGGCGTTTAGACTGAAGGCTGTTAGTTTTTTTATGTTGTAGACCGAATGTTGTTAAACTGAGGGCTGTTAGGCTAGATGGAGGGCGCATTCCGCGCCTACTATTTCAGTCTTCAGCTTCTTTAATGACCCGATTAAAGCGTTCAAAATTTTTTCCGTTTCGATTATTTTGGCTCGATTACTGACAAGTGATTAATATGCAAAAATCCTAATCCCCCAGCCTTCCACAATGTTGGAGGGAACAGCAACTGCCGCCTTCGCATTTACGAAGTCAGCCCAAACAATTCTTCTTTCGGCAGCTTTGTGGTCACCTCAGCCTTACTTAAACTTATCCGGGCTGACAATTTTATCCATTTTATCTAAAAAATTAGCCCAGTAATTTGTCTTGATGGCGGAAATCAACTTTTTTGGTGATTTTTTGCCGCACCGTGGACATTCAAGATTTTCATAGCTTTCATTAAGCTTTAAAAAAGCTTCAAATTCATGATGGCATTTATT